>NZ_JBIBUW010000004.1:234453-606480 GCF_043079785.1 Streptomyces sp. NPDC015139
CCCGGCGCCCCCACCGCCCCGCCCGGGTCCGTGCCCCGCCCCGGCCGGCCCTCGCCGGCCCTGGCCCCCCTCGGCCCCTCCGGCACCCCCGCCCGCCGGCCCGGGCCCGCACCCGGCACGCGCGGCTACCGTCTGCGCCGCCGCCCCGGGGCCCGGGACGCGGGCTTCGGCTCCCGGGCGTGGGCGCCCATCTCGATGGAGTCCAGCACGTGGGCGCCGTACAGATCCTGCAGCCAGTTGGTCTGGTAGACGGTGTCCAGATAGCGCTCGCCGAGGTCCGGCGCGATGGCCACCGCGGTGAGCCCGCGGGTGTCGTGCCGCGCCAGCCAGTCCGCCGCGCCGCTGACCACCGTCCCCGTGGAGCCGCCGAACAGGAAGCCCCGCCGGGCCATCCGGTGGCACATCCGGATGGTGTCCGCCTCCTCGACCCGGACCACCTCGTCCACGAAGGACTCGTCCAGCAGCGGCGGGCGCATGCTCATCCCCAGACCGGGGATCATCCGGGGCCCCGGCTCGCCACCGAAGGCCACCGAGCCCACCGCGTCCACGGCGACGACGTGCACCGGACGGTGCCACTCCCGGAACCACCGGGCGCAGCCCATCAGGGTCCCGGTGGTGCCCGCCCCGACGAACACGACGTCCAGCTCCGGGAACTCGGCGGCGATCTCCGGGGCCGTGGTGCGGTAGTGCGCCCGCCAGTTGCCCGCGTTGGTGTACTGGCTCAGCCAGACGTAGCGGGAGTCGGAGGCGCACAGCGCACGGACGTACTCGATGCGCATCCCGAGGAACCCGCCGTTGGAGTCCTGGTCGGCCACGACGTGCACCTCGCTGCCGAGCGCCTCCATCAGCAGCCGGGTCGACAGGTTGCAGCGGGAGTCGGTCACACAGAGGAACCGGTAACCCTTGCTCGCGGCGATCATGCTGAGCGCGACGCCCAGGTTTCCGGACGAGGACTCGACGAGGATGGAGTCCGACGTCAGGATTCCGTCACGCTCGGCGCTCTCCACCATCTCGTTCGCGGCCTTCAGCTTGATGGAGCCGGCGAAGTTGAAGCCCTCGCACTTCAGGTAGAGCGGGTATCCGCAGGTCGACTCGAGGTCGACGAAGAGATGCCCCTCGTTGAAGGCGTAGGGAGCGGAAATGACAGGCACTGCGGGCCTCCTGGTGCCGGACGAAGGACGTGGACGGCCTCAGCCGTACCGGCGCAGGTCGTGGAAGAAGTCGTCGATGACGCGGAGGTTTCCCGCCCGTCCCACTTCGTCGTAGACGAACTTGCCCACGGCGAGGTCGAGGACGCCGAGCCCGAAGGGCGAGAAGATCACCGGCCGGTCGGCCGGAGGCGCGGCGCGCCCCAGCATCACGTCGCACAGGGTCCCGTTCAGGAAGTCGCGGTTCCCGGTGCGCTGTTCCACGAGGTGGGGGGACGTGTCCGCCTTCAGGCAGTGCTCGACGTCGTCGACGAAGTTGGCGGCGCCGAGCAGGACCTCCGGGGCGAGGTCGCGCAGGGACACGTGCAGGACCACGGGGTTGTGGGCGAACCAGGCCGGCGTGGTGACGTGCGGCCGGCCGGCGACGGTGGCGAAGACCACCAGGTCGCTGCCGCGTACGAGGTCCTCGGCGCTCTCGTGCACGGTGACCTCGCCGGTCACACCCGCCTGCTCCAGATAGCCGCGGAAGCCGGCGGCGCTGTCGGCGGACACGTCGTGCACGCCGATCGCGTCGAAGGACCAGCCCGTGCCGGCCAGGAAGGTGTGGATGTACCGGGCGATCAGACCCGTGCCGAAGAAGCCCACCCGGCGGGGCCGGGTCCGGTTGCGGCTGAGCACGTCGGCCGCCAGGGCCGCCGACGCCGCCGTCCTGGTCGCGCTGATGATGGAGCTCTCCAGGCAGGCGAACGGATAGCCCGTGTCGTGGTCGTTGAGGATCAGCACCGCGGAGGCCCGTGGCAGTCCGCTGTCCACGTTCTCCGGGAAGCTGGAGATCCACTTCATGCCGTCCACCCGGACCGACCCGCCGATGGAGGCGGGCAGCGCGATGATCCGCGAGCTGGGCCGGTCGGGGAACCGCAGGAAGTACGACGGCGGGTTGACCGAGTCCCCCGCGCCGTGCAGCCGGTAGGTGGCCTCGACCAGCTCCACGAGCTCCTTCTCGCGCCCGCCGAGGGCCTGCTGCACCTGCTCACCGGAGATCACGGCGAACGTCGGCACCGAGGGGCCCCCGGGCACGGCCCGGTGGGCGGCGGTCGACAGCAGATCGGTCATCGCTCGCTCGCCTCCGGGGTCGGGCAGCCGTCGGCCAGCCGCCGCGGCTCACCCATGCCGACCAGCACCTGCCGGTCCCCGGTGAAGGGCTCCCGGCTGTGCGCGGTGCGGATGTTGTCCACGAGCAGCAGGTCACCGGAAGTCCAGGGCTCGCGCCGGGTGTGCGCCTCGTAGGTGCTGTTGAGCTGCTCCACCACGTCCTCGCCGATCGGGCTGCCGTCCCCGTAGCGGGTGTTGAACGGCAGACCGTCCTCGCCGTACTCGTCGACCAGGTACTCGCGCACCTCGGGAGCCAGCGTCCACTCGTTGAGGAAGGCGATCTGGTTGAACCAGCAGCGGCGGCCCGTGAGCGGGTGCTGCACGACGGCGCTGCGGCGCTGCCGCGTGCGCAGCGAACCGTCGGCCTGCCAGCTGAAGTCGATGGCGTTGGCCCGGCAGTAGTGCTCGATCTCGGTGCGGTCGGCGGTGCCGAACGACTCCTCCAGGGAGGCCCCGATCTCGTCGTTGTAGCTGCGGGTCAGCATCCAGCCCTCACGCTCGAACCGGTCCGTCAGACCGGCGGGCAGCGCCTTGAGGACCTGCTCCGCGTCCGCCACCGCCGTCGCCCCGCCCTGCTCGGGCGCGGTCGGACAGGCGAACAGCATCAGGCCGGGCACCTCCAGGGTGTAGCTCAGCTCGTGGTGCATGCACATCGGCTGGTTCGCCGGCCAGGTGGTGGAGGAGTACAGCCCGGGGCCGTGGGCCTCGCGGGGCGCGAACGCCTCCCGCTCCGTCATGAGCCCGCCGGACAGACGGGTGAGGACGGCGCCGATCCGGTCCGTGTCCCGCAGTCCGAGGCCGCGGACGAGGAGCGCCCCGTGCTCGGTGACCTGCGCCCGCAGCGCCTCCCGGTGCGCGGCCGCCCAGCCCGGCGCGTCACCCGGCGGATCGACGTGCAGGATCGGGGGTTTGTCCGGCCGCAGCTCCACCTCTAGCGGTGCTGCCAGGGATGAGGACGTCATCTCGGTTTTCCTTTCGGTCGCCCGCCCGGTCGGTCCAGGGGGATCGGACGGGGATCAGGTGGAGGCCAGCGGCAGAGCGGTGCTCACGACGGCCTGTGCCGCCTCGGCCGGACGGGTGCGCAGGAAGTGGTGTCCTCCGTCGGGCAGCTCGTGCAGTTCGACGTGCTCGGCCACGAGCAGCCAGTCCCGGTACCGGTGGACGTGGCCGGCGGTGTACGGGTCGTCGGCGGCGACGACCACCGAGACCGGAGCGGACAGCTTCACCGGCGGCGGGGTGTCGAGGACCGCCCGGAAGTAGCGGTGCGCCTGCAGGCAGTCGTGCCGGTAGGCGGCGCCGATGTGCGCGGCGTGCCGCTCGTTGAGCTCGGCGAGTTCCGGGTGGCCGCCGTCCGCGGCCAGCCCGGCCGCGATCTCCGCGTCGCTCCGGCCGCTCAGCGCGGCGACGGCGGTGTCGCGTTCGGCCGCGGTGCCGAGCAGCTGCGCGGCCAGGAACACCCGTGTCACCCGCACGCCCCGCTCCCGCAGCAGCCGGGCCGTCTCCAGGGCCGGCGCGGTGCCCGAGGAGTGGCCCCACAGCATGACCCGGGTCAGGCCGCGTGCCGCGATCTCCTCGGCGACCCGCTCGGCCACCTGCGCGATCGACGCGAACGGCTCGGGCGAGCCGGCCAGGTCGTGACCGGGCAGGTCCACCGCGAACACCGCCGGGCCGCGGCCCGCCAGCTCCCGGGCCATCGGCTGGTAGTTGACCGCGTTGCCGCCCGCGTAGGGGAAGCACACCAGCGCGCTCTCGGGGGTGCCGTCCGCCTCCGACACGGGCTGGAGCAACTCCCGGCGCCGGCCCGTGTCGGAGGCGTCGAGGAGAGCGGCCAGGTCGGCGAGGACCGGGTGCCGGGTGATGTCCTTCAGGGACACCGCCCGGTCCAGCGCGAGGGTGAGCTTGACGGCCGTCAGGGAGGTGCCGCCGGAGTCGAAGAAGTGGTCCGTCCGGCGGATCCGGTGCTCGGGCACGCCCAGCAGCTCCGCCCAGGCGGCCGCCAGCCTCCGCTCGGCCGGGCTCAGCTCGTCCGCTCCCGCCGCGTCCTCGGCGTCCGGTGCCGCCTGCTCGGCCAGCGCGGTCAGCGCCTTGCGGTCGATCTTGCCGTTGGCGGTCAGCGGGAGGCCGTCCTGCCAGTGGAAGGCCGACGGGACCATGTAGGCGGGCAGCACCGCGGCGAGTTCCGCGCTCAGGGCGTCCGGCCGCTGACGCGTGCCGCTGTAGAAGGCGATCAGATGCTTGCTCCCGCCGGCCCGCTCGGCGACGACGACCGCGCCGTCGCGCACCCCGTCCACCCGCAGCAGGGTGTTCTCGATCTCGCCGATCTCGATCCGGAAGCCGCGGATCTTGACCTGGTTGTCCCGGCGGCCCAGGAACTCCAGCTTCCCGCCCGGGTGCCAGCGGCCCCAGTCACCGCCCAGGTAGAGCCGCTCCCCGGGCCGGAACGGGTCCGTGCGGTAGGCCTCACGGGTGCGTTCGGGGTCGTTGACGTACCCGCGGCCCACGCAGACACCGGAGAACGCGATCAGTCCGGGAGCACCCAGCGGCACCAGGGACAGCCGCTCGTCCACCACGTACACCCGCACGTTGTTGACCGCCCGCCCGAGGAGCACCCGCTCGGGCACGCCGTCCAGGACCTCGTGGTTGGTGTCGTCCGAGGTCTCCGTGAGCCCGTAGGCGTTGAGCAGCCGGATCCCCGGCTGGATCGCGAACCAGCGCTGGACCAGCTCCCGTTTCAGCGCCTCACCGGTCACCGACACGCACCGCAGGTCCGGCAGGGCCCGCGGGTGCTGCTCCAGGTACGAGACCACGACCTCCAGGTAGGAGGGCACGACCTGCGCCACCCCGACCCGCCCGTGCTCCAGCGTGTCGACGAACCGCTCCACGTCCACGACGACGTCCTGGCCGACCAGCAGGGTCCGCCCGCCGACCAGCAGCGCGGAGACCAGCTGCCAGAGCGAGATGTCGAAGCACTGCGGCGCCGTCTGCGCCACCACGGAACCCTCGCCGATGCCCAGGTCGTCGATCTTGGCGTGCAGGTGGTTGAGCAGGCCCGCGTGCTCGCACATCGCGCCCTTCGGCTCGCCGGTGGAGCCGGAGGTGAAGTAGATGTACGCCAGCTGGTCGGCGTCGACCCGCACGCCGGGGGCACTGTCGTCGTGCGGTTCCGCGTACGCCGTCTCGACCAGCAGCTTCTCGGTCGCGGGCAGGCCGGCCAGTGCCTGGTCGAGCGTTCCGGTGCTGCCGGACTCGGTCAGCACCAGCCGGCACCCTGCCCGTTCGAGCGTCGCCGCGATACGGCCGGCCGGGAAGTGCGGCTCGATCGGCAGGTACGCGCCGCCCGCCTTGAACACGGCCAGCGTCGCCGCCAGCCAGTCCAGGTTGCGTTCGGTGACGACGGCCACCACGTCCTCCCGGCCCAGGCCGCGCGCCAGCAGCGCCCGCGCCAGCCGGTTGGCCCGCGCGTCGAGCTCCCCGTACGTCCACTCGCGCTCGCCCTGCACCGCCGCGACGGCCTGCGGATGCGCCCGCGCACGCCGTTCGAACAGTTCGTGGGCCCGGGCGTCCGGCAGGGGCCTGTGCGGACCGGCCAGTCCGTCCAGCTGCTCGCGCACCTCGTCGTCCGAGAGCAGGCTCTGCCGGTCGTGGGACGCGTCCGGGCCGGACACCATCAGCCGCAGCGCCTTGAGGTGGTAGCCCCCGATCCGGGCCGCGCTCTCGGCGTCCAGCACGTCCGTGCGGTACCGCAGGCGCAGCTTCAGCCGCCCGCCCAGGTCCGACCAGCGCACGTGCAGCACACCCTCGCCGACGTGCGGCTCCTCGGCTCCCAGGGGACCGAACACCACCTCGTACGACGGCTCGGTCACCCCCAGCTCCGCCCGCAGCGGGGCGATCGGGAACTCCCGGTGTGCCAGCAGTTCCGCCTCGGCCCGCTCCGCCGCCGACACCAGCGCGAACCAGGACCCCGGGGTGACGGACAGACGGCACGGCAGCGGCTCGCCCCGCACTCCGGCGCCGTACCCGGTCACCACGTCCTGCTCACCGGACAGGGCGGCCAGCACCTTGGCGTGCGCCGCCAGCAGGAGCGCGCTGATCGGCACGCCCGACCGCCGTACCAGAGCGCGTACCGCGTCGGCCACGTCGTCCGGGACCGCCGCCTCCTGCTCGGCCGCTCCCGGCTCCGGGCACCCCACCCACCGGGGCACCGCGGTGGTGCCGCCGGCGGTCAGCACCCGGCTCCAGAACCCACGGTCCGCTTCCACGCGCGTGTCCATCGAATGGCCTTCCTCACCTGGTGGTCGTAGCAGAGGCGTTGGTCGTCGCCAGGGTCCGGTCCGGGCTGCCGGACCGGACGGCGGTCCCGGGCAGCTCCACGGCCGGATTGCCACCCCACCGCGCGTCCGGGGGCACTTCCTCGCCCTTCATCAGGAAGGAGTCGGCCACCAGCACCGAGCCCTCGCCCAGGGTCACGCCGTAGTGCACATGGGCGGAGACGCCGAGCGTGGTGCGGGCGCCGAGCGCGGAGGTGGCCGACTTGAAGGTGCCGTCCTCCTGCGAGTGGCACTGGATCTTGCACCCCATGTTGAGGGTGCACTCGTCGCCGATGGTGGTCAGCGTGCGCTCGGTGATGTAGCAGCCGTCGTCGAACACCCTCCGGCCCATGCGCACGCCCATCAGCCGCCACACGAGGCTCTTGTAAGGGGTTCCGTTGAACAGGTTGAGGAACTGGTTCGGGACCTTCCACACCCGCTCGTGCTGCCAGAAGACCCGGTCGTAGATGGAGCACAGCTGGGGCCGCAGGGCGCGGAACGACGTCAGGCAGCGCTCCACCAGCACGTAGTACGCGGTGGACAGGGCCAGCGTCAGCGCCAGGTAGCTGCCGATCACCACGTGCCCGACCACGCCGTACAGGTCCACGGAGGCGAGGGCCAGCAGGGTGAGCAGGAAGACGTGCAGCCAGCGCACGGTGAGCATCAGGGCCATCGAGCGGAGGTTGTAGCGGTTCTTCGCGCGCAGACGGCTGCGCAGTTCGTCGCCCGTGCGCAGGTGGTCGAACCGGGCGTCGCGCTCCACCGAGCGCGGGATCTCGAAGCACGGCGAACCGAGCAGCCCCACGCCCTCGCGGACCTCACCGTCGAGGGGGATCAGCACCTTGGTCGCCAGGAGGCAGTTCTCGCCCGTCCTGCCGCCCACGGGATAGGCGATGTTGTTGCCCAGGAAGTTCCGTGCCCCGATGGACACCCGGGACAGCCGGAAGGACGTGGCGGAGTACTCCGCGTTCACCACCGAGAGCCCGTCGGCCACCATCGTGCCGGTGCCGACGGACACCAGCAGCGGGGTCTCGTGCTGCACCTCGGTGCCGAAGTTCGACCCGGTCTGCTCGACGTGGGACAGGTCGTATCCGAGGCCGCGCAGATAGTTCACGATGTACGAGCTGTCACCGAAGAGCCAGCCGAAGAACTTGATGTTCGTCATGCGGGCCGTGGCCCGGTGCAGCGCGTAGTGCAGGCCGTAGAGCGGATAGACCCGGTCGGGCTTGACGATCAGCCCCAGCAGACGCGGGACCGTGCACAGGACGACCACGCCCAGCACCAGGAATCCGCAGAAGCCGGCGAGGGAGAGGACCAGCGCGTCGGAGATCAGCTCCGGGCGCGAGAGGGCCGCCGTCTGCGGGTCGAGCCGCTTGCCGATCGCCGGCACCTCGGTGAAGAGCATGTACACCCCGCCGAGGGTCAGCGGTACGTACACGAAGAGCAGCTGCACCAGCGTGCCCAGGCCGTACCGGAACCGGCGCGCGGTGCTGCAGTCGGCCGGCGCCACCCGCACGTGGTCGATCGGCGTCGGCTCCGCCGGGGAGCCGTGCCAGCGCTCGCCGTCGGGGATCACCTGTCCGCGGTGCAGCGACGAGGAGTGGCCGAGCTGCGCGCCGTCGCCCATCGTGGTGCCGATGTCCAGGACGGTCTTCTCGCCGACGAACACGTCGCGGCCGAGCGTGATCGGGCCGGTCTGGATGCGCCCCGCCTCCGCCCGGTAGCCGAGGAGGAAGGAGTCCTTGCGGATCAGCGTGCCGGCGCCGATGGTCAGCAGGTCGGTGCAGACCGGGACGGAGCGGGAGAGGATCGTGACCCCCTTGCCGATCCGTGCGCCGAGGGCCCGCAGATACAGCACATACAGCGGCGTCCCGACGAGAAGCACCATCGGATTCGCGTGCAGCAGCACCCTGACCAGCCACAAGCGCGCATAAGCCGGGCCCCAGACGGGAAATTCACGTTCTTTCCACCGGCCGACCAGAATCCATTTCGCTGCGACCGGGAATGCACACAGAGCGACGAACCCGACGCTTCCGAACAGAAGCGCCCGCAGATAGATGCCGCCCGCACCCGATCCCGCCGCGATCCACTCGTATCCGTACGCCGTGACAAATCCGGAGACCAGGGAGTACACGAGGAAAACCGCGAGCTGGAAAGTCCCGCAGAGGAAATGGCCGAACCGGCCCACCGGGGTGACCGCCACCGCCGCCGCCACCGGCACCAGGACGGGCGCCGCGGGGGCGGCGGGCCCGGTGTCGGCAGGCGCGGCCTCGACGAGTGCCGCGGCCAGCCGGCGGATCGTGGGATGCCGGTAGATGTCCCGCATGGAGGGGGAGGGCAGGTCCGCCCGCTTGCGCACCCGTGCGCAGAACTGGGCCATGACCAGGGAATTCGCGCCGAGGTCGGTGAAGAAGTCGCTGTCGAGCGCTACCCGGTCGGCGCCTGTCAGCTCGGCCAGCGCCGCCGCGAGTTCCTTCTCGGTGTCCGTTCCGGCCGGTGCCCGGTCGCTCATGGCGACAGCAGGTTTACCCGTTCCGGATATGGGGACCTCGGAGGACTGCTCCACCATTCGATCTCCTGACATGTGGATCGCCAATGGCCCCGAGTGGACGGTTTGCTCCGATCACGTACCGCCACGTTCAGTCTGGCCAGGCAGACAGGAGGTTGCCACTTAGGGCAGCGCGCCGTACCCGCGGAAAATCCCCTACGAGTCCGTATTCATAGGCCCCGCACAGGATGAGGACGCCCTTCGTTTCACTCGAACGGCGGCCATTCGTGCGGGTCAGGCCGGTGGTCGGCGAGTGGGCGGTGGGTCCGTCGGCCGAGGGGGCGTTTCGGCGCTGCCGCAATTCGCCGCGCCCGAAAAATTTCCGCACACACCGAAGCACCCCCTGACGCCCCGCTGGTGCGGGGGAGAGGGGGTGCGGGGGTGTGTACCGGGTTCGGAGGCGGGTCAGATGTCCCGGAAGATCTCGATCTGCGCGCCGACCGAGTTCAGGCGCTCGGCGAGGTCCTCGTAGCCGCGGTTGATGACATAGACGTTGCGCAGCACCGACGTGCCCTCGGCCGCCATCATCGCCAGCAGGACGACCACCGCGGGACGCAGGGCCGGCGGGCACATCATCTCGGCGGCGCGCCAGCGGGTCGGGCCCTCGACCAGCACCCGGTGCGGGTCCAGGAGCTGGAGCCGGCCGCCGAGGCGGTTGAGATCGGTCAGGTAGATCGCGCGGTTGTCGTAGACCCAGTCGTGGATGAGGGTCTGGCCCGAGGCGACCGCCGCGATGGCCGCGAAGAACGGGACGTTGTCGATGTTCAGGCCCGGGAACGGCATCGGGTGGATCTTGTCGATCGGTGCCTCCAGCTTGGAGGGCCGGACCGTGAGGTCGATCAGCCGCGTACGGCCGTTGTCCGCGAAGTACTCGGCGCTGCGGTCGTGGTCGAGGCCCATCTCCTCCAGGACCGCGAGCTCGATCTCCAGGAACTCGATCGGCACCCGCCGCACCGTCAGCTCCGACTCGGTCACCACGGCGGCGGCCAGCAGGCTCATCGCCTCGACCGGGTCCTCGGAGGGGGAGTAGTCGACGTCGACGTCGATGTTCGGCACGCCGTGCACGGTGAGCGTCGTGGTGCCGATGCCCTCGACCCTGACGCCGAGCGCCTCCAGGAAGAAGCAGAGGTCCTGGACCATGTAGTTGGAGGAGGCGTTGCGGATGACGGTCACGCCGTCGTGCCGGGCGGCGGCCAGCAGCGCGTTCTCGGTCACCGTGTCGCCGCGCTCGGTCAGCACGATCGGCCGGTCGGGGCGGACCTTGCGGTCCACCTGGGCGTGGTACTGGCCCTCGGTGGCCGCGATGTCGAGGCCGAACCGGCGCAGCGCGATCATGTGCGGCTCGATGGTCCGCGTGCCCAGGTCGCAGCCGCCGGCGTAGGGCAGCTTGAAGTGGTCCATGCGGTGCAGCAGCGGGCCGAGGAACATGATGATGGACCGGGTCCGCACCGCCGCGTCCGCGTCGATCGCGGTCATGTCCAGCTCGGCGGGCGGCACCAGTTCCAGGTCGACGCCGTCGTTGATCCAGCGGGTGCGCACGCCGATGGAGTTCAGTACCTCCAGAAGGCGGTACACCTCCTCGATCCGCGCGACCCGGCGCAGCACCGTGCGGCCCTTGTTCAGCAGCGAGCCGCACAGCAGGGCGACGCAGGCGTTCTTGCTGGTCTTCACGTCGATGGCGCCGGACAGGCGGCGGCCGCCGACGACTCGCAGATGCATCGGACCCGCGTAGCCCAGCGACACGATCTCGCTGTCCAGGGCCTCACCGATTCGGGCGATCATCTCAAGGCTGATGTTCTGGTTCCCGCGCTCGATGCGGTTGACCGCGCTCTGGCTGGTACCGAGCGCCTCCGCGAGCTGGGCCTGCGTCCAGCCACGGTGTTGCCGGGCGTCACGGATGAGCTTGCCGATGCGTACGAGGTAGTCGTCTGCCATGGGCTTGAGGTTATCTCAGATATGAGATGGCACCCGTTGGGGGGTCCATTCGGGTGACGGCATGTCAACGTCCCCTGGTCGTACGGGTTCGACGCCATCCGAAAGGTCCGGGCAAATCCACCGATGTCGTACGTCGTCCGGTGCTGCTGCGGGTGTGGCGCGGGCCGTTCCCGCCGCCGGTCGTGATGGACCAGGAGTGCCGGTTGATGTTCAGCCGGACCCCGGGGAGGATCCGGAAGCTCTTGCGGAAGGTGAGCGGCATGACCGCCTCCTCTGGTTGTCGGATCTGGGTGCCGCTCGGATCGGATACCCCGTGCGCGCGCACTGATGGGCGCCGCGTGGACGGTCCGGCGGGCGCCGCGCGGGGAGGCGGATCGGCGAGGGGCGCGGCGTGCCGAGGGGGTTTGTCACCCATGTGCCGGTCGTCGGTCCCCGTGTGTGGCCTACGCCACCGGATGTCGGCATGCCGGGGCCGGTCCGGGCATGACCATCCAGCGGCCATGTACTAGAGTTATCTCGACATCGAGATATCTGCCGAGGCGCACCGCAGCCGCCACCGCAGTAAGGGTTACCTAACTTAGCCTTACCTTAGCGGACCGGCCAAGCCGGCGTGGCGGCAGGATTGACGGTGGTACGCGCACATCAATGAAGGAGACTGTCGTGTCGGCGAACAGCTTCGACGCCCGCAGCACGCTGCAGGTGGGCGACGAGTCGTACGAGATCTTCCGGCTGGACAAGGTGGAGGGCTCGGCCCGCCTGCCGTACAGCCTCAAGGTCCTGCTCGAGAACCTGCTCCGCACGGAGGACGGCGCGAACATCACCGCCGACCACATCCGTGCCCTCGGCGGCTGGGACTCGCAGGCCCAGCCCAGCCAGGAGATCCAGTTCACGCCGGCCCGCGTGATCATGCAGGACTTCACCGGCGTGCCCTGCGTCGTGGACCTCGCGACCATGCGTGAGGCCGTGAAGGAGCTCGGCGGCGACCCCGCCAAGATCAACCCGCTGGCGCCGGCCGAGCTGGTCATCGACCACTCCGTCATCGCCGACAAGTTCGGCACCAACGACGCCTTCAAGCAGAACGTCGAGCTGGAGTACGGCCGCAACAAGGAGCGCTACCAGTTCCTGCGCTGGGGCCAGACCGCCTTCGACGAGTTCAAGGTCGTCCCGCCCGGCACCGGCATCGTCCACCAGGTGAACATCGAGCACCTGGCGCGCACGGTCATGGTCCGGGGTGGCCAGGCCTACCCCGACACGCTGGTCGGCACCGACTCGCACACCACCATGGTCAACGGCCTCGGCGTGCTCGGCTGGGGCGTCGGCGGCATCGAGGCCGAGGCCGCCATGCTCGGCCAGCCGGTCTCCATGCTGATCCCGCGCGTCGTCGGCTTCAAGCTCACCGGTGAGCTGCGGCCCGGCACCACCGCCACCGACCTCGTGCTCACCATCACCGAGATGCTCCGCAAGCACGGTGTGGTCGGCAAGTTCGTCGAGTTCTACGGCGAGGGCGTCGCCGCCACATCGCTCGCCAACCGCGCCACCATCGGCAACATGTCGCCGGAGTTCGGCTCCACCGCCGCGATCTTCCCGATCGACGACGAGACCCTGAACTACCTGCGCCTGACCGGTCGTTCGCAGCAGCAGGTCGCGCTCGTCGAGGCCTACGCCAAGGAGCAGGGCCTCTGGCTGGACCCGAAGGCCGAGCCGGACTTCTCCGAGAAGCTCGAGCTGGACCTGTCCACGGTCGTCCCCTCCATCGCCGGCCCGAAGCGCCCGCAGGACCGCATCGTCCTCGCGAACGCCGCCGAGCAGTTCAAGAGCGACGTCCGCAACTACGTCGACGTCGTGGACGAGGCGGGCCAGGAGTCCTTCCCGGCCTCCGACGCCCCGGCGGTCGCCCCGAACGGCGCGCCGAGCAACCCGGTGCAGGTCACCGCCCCCGACGGCACCACCTACGAGCTGGACCACGGTGCGGTGACGGTCGCGGCCATCACCTCCTGCACCAACACCTCCAACCCGTACGTCATGGTCGCCGCCGCCCTGGTCGCCAAGAAGGCGGTCGAGAAGGGCCTGACCCGCAAGCCGTGGGTCAAGACCACCCTCGCCCCGGGTTCGAAGGTCGTCACCGACTACTTCGAGAAGGCGGGCCTGACCCCCTACCTCGACAAGGTCGGCTTCAACCTCGTCGGCTACGGCTGCACCACCTGCATCGGCAACTCCGGCCCGCTGCCGGACGAGGTCTCCAAGGCCGTCAACGACCACGACCTCGCGGTCACCTCGGTCCTCTCCGGCAACCGGAACTTCGAGGGCCGTATCAACCCCGACGTCAAGATGAACTACCTGGCGTCCCCGCCGCTGGTCGTCGCCTACGCCCTCGCGGGCTCCATGAAGGTCGACGTCACCCGTGACGCCCTGGGCACCGACCAGGACGGCAACCCGGTCTTCCTGAAGGACATCTGGCCCTCCGAGGCCGAGGTCAACGACGTCGTCGCCAACGCCATCGGCGAGGACATGTTCTCGAAGTCCTACAGCGACGTCTTCGCGGGCGACGCCCAGTGGCAGGCGCTCCCGGTCCCGACCGGCAACACCTTCGAGTGGGACGCCGAGTCGACCTACGTCCGCAAGCCCCCGTACTTCGAGGGCATGGAGATGGAGCCGGCCCCGGTCAGCGACATCGCCGGTGCCCGCGTGCTCGCCAAGCTGGGCGACTCGGTCACCACCGACCACATCTCCCCGGCCGGTGCCATCAAGGCCGACACCCCCGCCGGCAAGTACCTCACCGAGCACGGTGTGGAGCGTCGTGACTTCAACAGCTACGGCTCGCGCCGCGGCAACCACGAGGTCATGATCCGCGGCACGTTCGCCAACATCCGCCTGCGCAACCAGATCGCGCCGGGCACCGAGGGCGGCTACACCCGCGACTTCACCCAGGCCGACGCGCCGGTGTCGTTCATCTACGACGCCTCGCGCAACTACATCGAGCAGGGCATCCCGCTGGTCGTCCTGGCCGGCAAGGAGTACGGCTCCGGCTCGTCCCGCGACTGGGCGGCCAAGGGCACCGCGCTGCTCGGCGTGAAGGCCGTCATCGCCGAGTCGTACGAGCGCATCCACCGCTCGAACCTCATCGGCATGGGCGTCCTGCCGCTGCAGTTCCCGGAGGGCCGGTCCGCCGCCTCCCTCGGTCTGACCGGCGAGGAGACCTTCTCCTTCACCGGCGTCGAGGAGCTCAACAACGGCACCACGCCGCGCACGGTCAAGGTCACCACCGACACCGGTGTCGAGTTCGACGCGGTCGTCCGCATCGACACCCCCGGTGAGGCCGACTACTACCGCAACGGCGGCATCATGCAGTACGTGCTCCGCAGCCTGATCCGCAAGTAGTCGATCAAGGCACACAGCGCGCCGGAGGGCCGCACCCCCACCCCGGGGGTGCGGCCCTCCGCCGTGCGCGCTCCCGGCTCCCAGCGCGCCGGTACGGCCTCGGCCGACGGGTACCGCCCCCCTTGATCCCCGGGCGGCCCGCAGCTCCCTGGACGCGGCTCAGGGCGCCGTGGCGCCCCCCGTGCGGCCGCGGCGTCAGTCCTCGAGGTCCGGGAACATGGACAGCGGATCAGGGGGCGGGCCGGAGGCGCCGGGGAGCGCCAGCTCGGCCCAGATCACCTTGCCGTGCGGGGTGTACCGGGTGCCCCAGCGCTCGGTGAGCTGCGAGACCAGGAACAGGCCACGGCCGCCCTCGTCGGTCGTCGCCGCGTACCGCAGATGCGGGGAGGTGCTGCTGCCGTCGGCCACCTCGCAGATCAGCGTGCGGTCGCGGATCAGCCGTACCCGGACCGGATCGGAGCCGTAGCGGATGGCGTTCGTGATCAGCTCGCTCAGCACGAGCTCCATGCCGAAGCCCAGCTCGGCGAGGCCCCACTCCGCGAGCTTCTCGGAGACGGCGAGCCGCATCCCCGACACGGCGGCCGGATCGCGCGGCACGTCCCAGTCGGCGACCTGGTCGGCCGGCAGCGCCCTGGTCCGCGCGATGAGCAGGGCGACGTCGTCCGCGGGGCGCTCGGGGAGCAGCTCCTCCAGCACCGCCCCGCAGCTGTCCTCCGGCGAGCGGCCGGGGTGACCCGCCAGGGCACGGCGCAGCCGCTCCATGCCCTCGTCCAGGTCGCGTCTGCGGTCCTCGATCAGGCCGTCGGTGTACAGGACCAGCTGGCTGCCCTCGGCCAGCTCCAGCTCGGCCGTCAGGAAGGGCAGCCCGCCCAGGCCCAGCGGCGGGCCGGCCGGCAGGTCGGGGAACTCGACGCTGCCGTCCGGCGAGACCAGCGCGGGCGCCAGGTGGCCGGCCCGGGCCATGGTGCAACGGCGCGTCACCGGGTCGTAGATCGCGTACAGGCAGGTGGCGCCGACGATCTCGCCGGGGTTCTCCGGGCACGACTCGTCCTGGTCGATGCGGCCTACCAGGTCGTCGAGATGACCGAGCAGCTCGTCGGGCGGCAGGTCCAGCGTGGAGAAGTTGTGCACCGCGGTCCGCAGCCGGCCCATGGTGGCGGCGGCGTGCAGACCGTGTCCGACCACGTCGCCCACGACCAGCGCCACCCGGCTGCCCGGGAGGGGGATCACGTCGAACCAGTCGCCGCTCACGCCCGACTGGGCGGGGAGGTAGCGGTAGCCGACGTCGAGGGCACTCTGCTCGGGCAGGGCCCGCGGCAGCAGGCTGCGCTGGAGGGTGACCGCCAGGGCGTGCTCACGGGCGTACCGGCGGGCGTTGTCGATGCTGACCGCGGCCCGGGCCACCAGCTCCTCCGCCAGTGACAGCTCCTCCTCGTCGAAGGGCTCCCGCTTGGCCCGCCAGAAGTTGGCCATGCCGAGCACCACGCCCCGGGCCTGGATCGGTGCGGCGATCAGCGAGTGGATGCCGTAGTCCAGGATCTGCCGGGTGCGCTCGGGGTCCTGCGCGTGCCAGCCCTCGGCGGTCGACAGGTCGATGACCAGCTCGGAGTGCCCGGCGTCGTAGCCGCGCGCCTGCGGGGTGGAGGGCAGGAAGTCGATCAGCCGGCCCTTCTCGTACAGCGGGTGGTCGTCCCGGATGCCGCCGACGGCGACGCGCCGCATGTCCGTGGCCGTGGGGGCCGGCTCCTCGCCGTGCAGCACCGCGTCGGCCACGTCCACGGTGACGAAGTCCGCGAACCGGGGGACGGCGACCTGCGCCAGCTCGTCGGCCGTGCGCACCACGTCGAGGGTGGTGCCTATGCCGAGACCGGCGTCGTACAGCAGCTCCAGCCGTTCCCGGGTGACCTCCGCCCGGCCGGACACCGCCTGGAGCTCGGTGGAGTCGCGGAGGGTCACCACGGTGCCGCTGGGGCCTCCCGAGGCGCCCGTGGGGCGCTGGTTGACCGCCAGCAGCCGGCCGCCGGTGAAGTGCACCTCGTCGGTCGCCTCGCGCCCGGAGACCAGCAGCTCGACCGTCGCGGGGTCGAGGCCGGACAGGTCCCGCACATCGTGCCCCTCGGCCTCGGGCGGCAGCTCCAGCAGGCGCCGGGCCTCGTCGTTGGCGAGCAGCAGCCGTCCGTCGTCGCCGACGATGAGCACGCCCTCCCGCACCGAGTGCAGCACCGTGTCGTGGTGCTCGTACATGCGGGTCATCTCGTCCGGGGCCAGGCTGTGCGTCTGCCGCCGCAGCCTCCTGCCCACCAGGGCCGTGCCGCCCGTCGAGACCACGAGCGCGCCCGCGCCCGCGGCCAGGATGATGGGCAGCTGCTTGTCCAGCTCGCTGGTGACGTTCTTGACCTTCAGGCCGGCCGAGACGAGGGCGACCACCTTGCCGTGGGCGTCGTCGATGGGGACGGTGGCCTGCACCTCGTGGCCCAGCGGACCGTGCACGCTCTCCGTGTAGATCTTCCCGTTCAGCGACGGTCCGATCCGGCCGACGAACCGTTGGCCGATCTTGCTCGGGATCGGGTGGGTGTAGCGGATGCCCTTCTTGTCCATGACGACGATGAAGTCGACGCCGGCGCTCTTGCGCCCCGCCTCGGTGAGCGGCTGGAGGACCTTGGAGGGGTCGGGGGCGTTGAGCGCCTGGACGACGCCGGGCGAGTGGGCGAAGGTCTCCGCGACGGCGATCGAACGGCGTTTGGCCTCGGTCGTGGAGTCCCGCCTCGACTGCAGTACCAGAGCCACGACGGCGCAGAGCACGAGCAGCACGACGAGCGCCACCTGTAGCAGGAACACCTGTCCGGCGACGCTTCGAGGGCTCCTGCCGATCACGGTGCGCCATGCAAGACGCCTGATTCGGGCGCATGCATCCAACATGCGGCATTTGTAGCACCGGTGATTCCCGGATGGCTATGGCCGGTCCATGACCTGGACCACTTTCGACCCCGATTCTCGCGGTGCGTGGAGCGCGCGACTCCGGGGAGTCACCCGGAGGCCGCGATGTCATGCGCGTTCGCGCGAACGCGGGTGTCCACGACGAGGTGCTCCGGGCGGACCCGGTGGCTTGGCGCACCGGGTCCGCGAGCCGGGCAGGTGAGGGGGGTGAACGCCTGCCCGGAGGGGGGTGGTACCTGAGCGGGTACTGCGTGGCTTGTGTCGACGTCGTGCGCGACAACGTTGTCTCATGGTCTGTACATGACTTTACCCCCTCAACCGACAACGATGTCAACCCACTTGGGTAGCCCGACCGGGTGACGCCGGCGTGCGCCCGCGCAAGGGCACGCGGTCTTCCGTGGTACCGGTGGCGCACGTTACTGTCCCTGCGGCTTGTGCGACCTGTGGTGCGCGACCCGTCCGTAAGGAGAGGGCCGCGTCATGCGTTTCAGACCCATGTCCCTGCTGCTGGCCGCGCTGCTCGCGACCGGCGGCGCCGCAACGCCCGCCCTGGCGGCCACCGCCGCGCCCCCCGGCCTCGTCAAGGACCCCACCCCGTACGTCGATCCGCTGATCGGCACCAGGAACGGCGGGAACGTCTTCCCGGGCGCCGTCGTGCCGTTCGGCATGCTCTCCTGGAGCCCGGAGAACACCCGCGGGGACGCCACCAGAACCGCGGCGCCCGGCGGCTACCAGTACGACGCCACCCGCGTCCGCGGCTTCAGCCTCACCCACATGTCCGGCACCGGGTGCGCGGGCGGCAGCGGCGACATCCCCTTCTTCCCGTACGCCGGTGAGGTCACCACCTCCCCGGCGAGCGACACCAAGGACGCCGTCTACGCCTCCGACTTCACCCACGCCGACGAGACCGCCGAACCCGGCCACTACAAGGTGGGCCTCGCCTCCGGCGTCACCGCCGACCTCACCGCCACCGCGCGCACCGGCTCGGCCCGCTTCACCTACCCGTCGGGCAGACCCGCCTCGCTGCTGGTGCGCACCGCGAACTCCGAGGTCGGCTCCGAGGACTCGACGGTCACCATCGACCCCGGCACCCGGACCATCTCCGGCTCCGTCACCTCCGGGAACTTCTGCGGCTACCTCGACCCCGAGGGCCGCCGCTCCTACTACACGCTGCACTTCACCGCCCGCTTCGACCGCGCCTTCAAGACCACCGGCACCTGGCAGGACGGACGGCTCGACCCCGGCGGCACCCGGGCGTCCGGCGGCACGGGCGGCTTCTCCCAGGGCGGGCGGCCCGTCGCGGGCAAGGGAGCCGGCGGCTACGTCGAATTCGCACCCGGCGACAAACCGGTGAACGTCAAGGTCGGCATCTCCTACGTCAGCCGGGCGGCCGCCGAGGCGAACCTCGCCGCCGAGAACCCGCCGCACCGCTCCTTCGACGCCGTCCGGGAGGCGGCCCGCCGCGCCTGGCGCGAGCGACTCGGCGCCGTCCGGGTCGGCGGCGGCACGGACGCCGAGCGCACCACCTTCTACACCGCGCTGTACCACGCGCTGCTGCACCCGAACGTCATCAGCGACGCCGACGGCCGCTACCGGGGCAGCGACGGCGATGAGCACCGGGTGGGCCGCGGCCACCGCGCCCAGTACGGCACCTTCTCCGGCTGGGACGTCTACCGCGACCAGGTGCAGCTCCTCACCCTGCTCGACCCGCGCACCGGCTCCGACATCGCCCAGTCGCTGTACGAACTCGCCCGGCAGAACGGCGGGGTCTGGGACCGCTGGCTGCACGGCGCGAGCGGCGCCCACGTCATGAACGGCGACCCCTCGGCGACCGCCCTGGCCGGCATCCACGCCTTCGGCGGCACCGACTTCGATCTCGAGGGTGCCCTGCACTCCCTGGTGCGGGCCGCGACCGTACCGACGGAGCAGGACCTGTCGGCGGCCGGCAAGCCGGTGCTCTCCGTGGGGCAGCGCCCCTCGCTCGACAAGTACCTCGACCTGCACTACATGCCGAGCGTGTCCAACGCCTGGGGCGGCGCCGCCGAGACCCTCGAGATGTCGACCGCGGACTTCTCGCTCTCCCGGCTCGCCGCGGCCGCGGGGGAGAAGGACACCCGGGCCGTCTTCGCCCGCCGCGCCCAGTGGTGGCAGAACAACGTCAACATCGCGGCCGCTCCGAGCGGCGGTTACGTGGCCAACCGCAAGGCCGACGGCAGCTGGGTCACCGGATTCACCCCCGACACCGGCAACGGCTTCGTCGAGGGCTCGGCCGCCCAGTACACCTGGATGGTCCCGCACGACCCGGCCGGTCTGTTCGCCGCGCTCGGCGGCAGGGACAGGGCGCTCGCGCGGCTGGACGACTTCTTCCACGACGACAAGGGCGGCTGGGCCTTCACCGGCAACGGCGGCAGCAAGTCCGAGCTGGACAACGAGCCGTCGATCAACGTGCCCTACCTGTACGACTACGCGGGCGCACCGTACAAGACGCAGGAGACCGTCCGCGCGGCGATGCGGCAGCTGTGGTCCACCCAGCCCGGCGGCATCCCCGGCAACGACGACCTCGGCGCCATGTCCGCCTGGTACGTCTTCTCCGCGCTCGGCATGTACCCGCAGGTCCCCTCCCGGGCCGAACTGGTCCTGGCCTCGCCCCTGTTCGAGCGGGTGGAGATCCAGCGGCCCGAGGGCAACGACATCTCCGTCAGGGCCGCGGGCGCGGCGGCCGGCACCCCCTACGTCCAGTCCCTGAAGGTCGACGGCCGGAGCAGCGACCGGCCCTGGCTGCCCGCGTCCTTCGTCCGGGACGGCGGCCGCCTCGACTACACCCTCTCCGCCTCCCCGAACCACGCCTGGGGCGCGGGCAGCCCGCCGCCGTCCTTCCGTGAGGGCGAGCAGCCGTACCAGATCGGCGTCGGGCCCACCGCCGCCACCCTCGCCCCCGGCGACAGCACGAAGATCGGCATCCGTGCCCTGTCGCTGACCGGCGGCACCGGTCCCGACGTGCGCTTCCGCGTCGAGACCCCGGCCGGCGTCACGGCCGCGCCCGCCGAGGGCACGGTGACCGACGGCGCCCAGGAGATCACCCTCACCGCGGCGAAGGACGCCGAGCAGGGCTTCGCCGACGTCAAGGTCACGGTGACCTCGGGCGACACCTCGTACCGGCAGCCCGTCTCGCTCACCGTGGCCGCCCCCGGCACCCTCCTGGCCGCCTACGACAACACCGGCGTCTCCGACGACCGGGGCGACCACGACGAGGCCGACTACGACGGCGGCGGCTGGAGCTACTCCCGCCAGGCCCTCGAAGCGGCCGGCCTGACCCCCGGCGGCAAGGGCACGGCCGGCGGTCTCGGCTTCACCTGGCCCGACTCGCCCGCCGGCCGCCCCGACAACGCCTCGGCGGCCGGCCAGACCCTCGAACCGACCGGGGCGGCGACGTCGTTGTCCTTCATCGGCAGCGCGGTCAACGGCAACCAGCGGGGCGAGGCGACCGTCACCTACGACGACGGCACGACCGGCACCGTCGACCTGTCCTTCACCGACTGGACCGTCGGCGGCGGGGGCGGCACCGTCCAGTACGGCAACGAGGTCGTCGCCAAGGCGGCGTACCGCAACGTCGCCGGCGCCGACAAGGACCCGGTGGCGACGTACGTCTTCGCCACCAGGCCCTTCACCGCACCGGACGGCCGGACCATCAGGAGCGTCCGGCTCCCGCAGAACACGGACCTGCACGTGTTCACCCTCGCCACCGGCTGATCACCCGCACGGCGGCGGGCACAACAAGGGGGGCGGACCCGACCGGGTCCGCCCCCCTCTTCCGTTCGCGCGCGTCCGCGTCAGGCCAGCAGCTCCACCTCCGCCAGCGCCGACTCGCCGTCCAGGACCAGCCGGTACTTCGTGTAGGTGCCGGGCGCCGCGACGGTGAAGGCACGTGTCTGGCGGTCCCACGTGAACGTCTCGCCGGAGCGGTGGTCCAGGGTCTTCCAGTCCGTGCCGTCCGTGGAGCCCTGAAGGGTCCAGCCGGTCGGCGCCTTGGCGTGGTCCGCCGAGGTCAGCGTGTACTGCACCGGCTTCACCGCACCGCCGGCCGGCAGGTCCACCGAGGTGACCGTCGCGTTCGTCGCCGAGGTGTCGTCGAACAGGGCACCGTCACCCTTGAGGACGTCCGCGCGCGGGGCCGGCACCTTGTCGTCCCGGGTGACGGAGACCGGCGCCGCGTCCTTGCCGGTGCCCCAGGTCGACGGCTCGGCCCCCATGCGGAACTCCAGCACGCCGCCCTTGGACAGCATGGAGTGGGGGAGCGAGGTGGATTTCCAGGGACGGCCGTCGAACGTCACGCCCTGGACGTACACGTTCTTCGCGCTGTTCTTCGGCGCCTTGACCACCAGGTCCCGGCCGTTCTCCAGGTGCACGGTGACCTTCTTGAACAGCGGGGAGCCGATGGAGTACTCACCACTGCCCATGACCAGCGGGTAGAAGCCGAGCGCGGAGAAGAGGTACCAGCCCGACTGCTCGCCGTTGTCCTCGTCGCCGTGGTAGCCCTGCCCGATCTCGCTGCCGGTGTAGAGCCGGGACAGCGCCTCGCGCACGTTCGCCTGCGTCTTCCAGGGCTCGCCGGCCGCGTCGTACATGTAGATGACGTGGTGGGCGACCTGGTTGGAGTGGCCGTACATGCCCATCCGGACGTCCCGCGCCTCGGTCATCTCGTGGATGACACCGCCGTAGGAGCCGACGTAGTCCGGGGACGCCGTCTCCGGTGTCGAGAAGTACTCGTCGAGCTTGTCCCCGAGAGCCTGCCGGCCGCCGTACAGGTTGGCCAGGCCCCGGCTGTCCTGCGGGGCGGTGAAGGCGTAGCCCCAGCCGTTGGTCTCCGTGTAGTCGTAGCCCCACACGCGCGGGTCGTACTTCGCGGAGTCCACGCGCCAGCCGCCCTTGGCGTCGCGCCCCTGGAAGAAGCCGGCCTTGGAGTCGTACAGCTTCACGTAGTCCCGGGCCCGGTTGAGGAAGTACTCCGACTCCTCCCGGTAGCGCTTCTCGCCCGTCCTGCGGTAGAGCTCCTGGCCCATCCGGGCGATGCCGTAGTCGTTGACGTAGCCCTCCATCGCCCACGACAGGCCCTCGTGGGTGTCGGTGCTGGTGTAGCCGAGGAAGGGCGAGGTGGTCATGCCCTTGCGGCCCACGCCCGACATCGGCGGGACCACGGTCGCGTTCTTCACGGCCGCGTCGTACGCCGCCTTCGCGTCGAACTTCACGCCCTTGACGTAGGCGTCGGCGAACGCCACGTCCGAGGAGGTGCCGGTCATCAGGTCGGCGTAGCCGGGGGAGGACCACCGGGAGGTCCAGCCGCCGTCCTTGTACTGCTGCACGAACCCGTCGACCATCTCACCGGCCTGGGACGGCGTCAGGAACGAGTAGGCCGGCCACGTGGTCCGGTAGGTGTCCCAGAAACCGTTGTTGACGTACACCTTGCCGTCGACGATCTTCGCGCCGGTGTGCGTCGGGGTGTCCGGGTTCGGCATCGCCGAGAACGGGGAGGCGTACCGGTTCTCGCCGTCGACCTTCTCGAAGCCGGAGTTCGGGTACAGGTAGAGCCGGTAGAGGCCGGAGTACAGCGTGGTCAGCTGGTCGGTGGTGGCGCCCTCCACCTCGACCTTGCCGAGCAGCTTGTCCCAGGCGCGCAGGGCACGGCCCTTCACGGTGTCGAACGAGGCACCGCCGACCTCCTGGCGCAGGTTGTCCTTCGCCTGGTCGACGCTGATGAGCGAGGTCGCGAGGCGCAGGGTGACCGTGCGGTCGGCGCCCGCGTCGAAGCGCATCCAGCCCTTCACCCCGCTCGACGTGCCGTCCGTGACCGGCTTGTCGAACCGGCCGAACACGAACAGCCGGGTCGCGCCCGTCGACAGGCCCGACTTCACGTCCGAGTAGCCGGTGACGGTCCCGCTCTCCTTGTCGAGCGTGAGGCCCGCCTGCTCGGTGACGTTGTCGAACACCAGGCTCGCGTCGTCGCCCGGATACGTGAAGCGCAGCACCGCCGCGTGGTCGGTCGGCGTCATCTCCGCCTTGAGGCCGTTCTCGAACCGGACCCCGTAGTAGTACGGGCGTGCGGTCTCGTTCTCGTGCCGGAAGGGCAGCTCTCGCGCCTCGCGGCCGGTGTCCGGGGTGCCGGACGCCACCGAAGGCATCAGCTGGAAGGTCTGCCGGTCACCCATCCACGGGCTCGGCTCGTGGCTCGCGCTGAACGCCTGCACGGTGGGCAGGTTGTCGTCGTTGTTCGCCCGCGCGTACTCGTACAGCCAGCTCAGCGACGACGCGTTGGTCACCGGGGTCCAGAAGTTGAAGCCGTGCGGGAGCGCCGTCGCGGGGAAGTTGTTGCCGCGTGAGAAGCTGCCGCTGGAGTTGGTGCCCCGGGTGGTCAGCGCGTAGTCCGCCAGGTGCGCCTTCGGCTTCTCGGGGGCGGCCTCCTTCAGGGAGATGTCGTCCACCCAGCCGCGGAACTTCGCCGGGCCGTCCGGGGAGTCGTACGCCACCAGGATCCGGTCGACCGTCCTGCCGGCCGCGACCGAGCCGATCCGGGAGGCCACGTCGTTCCACTGGTTGACGTACAGCGTCCTGGACCCGCCCTGCCCGCGCGGTGTCAGCGGGAAGCCGTGCTCGTCCTGCGCGCCCAGACCGCTGAGCGAGGTGCCGTCGGTGAAGACCAGGTCGACGGAGACGTTCGTGGCGTCGTAGTCGCGGTCGCCGTCGGCCATCGACGGGAAGACGCGGTACGACAGCCGGGTGTCCCGCCCGACCCGCACGTTCACGTCGAAGATCTTGTTGTACGAGTACGCCCGGCCGCCCGCCGTGTGCCGGCCGGCATAGCGCAGGGCGCGCTTCCCGGTGAATCCGGCCCGCGCCTTGGCCGTCGGGGAGCCGTTCGGGCCCTTGTCGACGAGCGTCAGCATGTCCTGCGGCACCGGCCCGCCCGTACCGCCGGTGGAGAACTGCACGTCGGCGAGTTGCAGGATGTCCGACGCGCCGTTGTTCTTCGTCACCTCCAGCCGGAAGTGCTGGTACTCGACCGGCTCGGCCAGGTCGTACGACTTCGTCTGGAACCGCTCGGAGAAGTTCTCGCCCGAGCGGGTGTCGACGGTCTTCCAGTCCTTGCCGTCGGTGGAGCCCAGCAGGGTCCAGTCCTTCGGGTCGCGCCCGTCGAAGTCGTTGGCCGAGGTGAGCGCGTACGTCACCAGCTTGACGGGCTTGTCGAGGTCGAACTCCACCCAGCCGGTCGGCTCGAAGGCCAGCCACTTGGTGCCGGGTTCGCCGTCGACGAGGTTCTCCGCCACCTCACCCGCGCCGGTGTTCTCGCCGCTCGCCCGGACCTCGGTGACATGGTCGCTCACATTGCCCGGGATGCCCGTGCTGTAGCCGCCGTCGACGCCGGAGGCGCGCTTGCCGCCGTCCGCCGAGGTGTCGACGGTGTTCAGCCAGTCCGGTGCCGGGTCGCCCGCCTCGAACGAGGATGCGAACTCCCGGTCGGCGACCGGAGCCTTGGCGGGCAGGGCGACCGCCGCGCCCTGTGCGCCGACGGCCATGACAAAGGCGGCCGTGAGGACGACCGCCGGACCCCATCTGTGCCGAGTTCTCCGCTGCATCTACGGATTTCCCCTCCTGCGACCGCGGTGGACAACGTTGTCAATTCGGTTCGCAGGAACCAGTAGGTGGCCAAGTGACCGGTGATGTCAAGGGTGTTGGGCGTGGCATTCAGGGACTTATGTCGCGACTTTTTCCGCCAGGTCGCCCACAGGGCGTTCATATTTCCAAGAGGTCTCAACTCGGAAAAGACCGGCCGCGAACCCTGTATTCGATCTTGCTCCGTCGGCCGGAAGTGGACTATACCTGTCGGCGCCCGGTACAAGATGCACGCTCGGTACCAGACGCATGAAGTACTTCCTGCACCACCCAGCTTGACCCGACAGCGGTGCCGGGGAGGATCCGGTTCACCGCCTGAGTCCTGGAGAAGGCGAGGACTTGAGCATGGGATCCACTTCCGACGGGAACACCGGTTCCTCGGGTGTCGGCCGCCGCGATCTGATCAAGCGGTCCGCCGCGCTCGGCCTGATCAGCGTTCCGACGATGAGCCTCCTGTCCGCCTGCGCCAGCGGCGGCGGCGACGGCGACTCGGACGGGGGCGGCGACACCAAGGGGGAGAAGTCCAAGGACAACCCCTTCGGCGCCAAGAAGGGCAGCAAGCTCGACGTCGTCGTCTTCAAGGGCGGCTACGGCGACGACTACGCCAAGGCGTGGGAGGCCGACTTCGGCAAGAAGCTCGGCATCACCTCCACCCACACCGGCACGCAGGAGATCACCGGCAAGCTCCAGCCGCGCTTCAACGGCGGCAACCCGCCGGACATCGTGGACGACTCCGGCGCCCAGCAGATCAAGGTCGACGTCCTGTACAAGAACGGGCAGCTGCTGGACCTCGCCGAGGTCCTGGACTCCCCCTCGGTCGACGACCCCTCCAAGAAGGTCCGCGACACCCTGATCCCCGGCACGCTCGACCCGGGCATGCAGGAGGGCAAGGTCGTCGCGCTGAACTACATCTACACGGTGTGGGGCCTGTGGTACTCCGGCAAGCTCTTCAAGGAGAAGGGCTGGGAGGCGCCCAAGACCTGGGAGGACTTCCTCGCCATCTGCAAGGACGCCAAGTCCCAGGGCATCGGCGGTCTCGCCCACCAGGGCAAGTACCCGTACTACATCAACGTCGCCATCATGGACCTGATCGCCAAGAAGGGCGGTCTGGACGCGATGAAGGCCATCGACAACCTGGACCCCAAGGCGTTCGTGGGTTCGGAGGCGGCGCAGGCCGGCGTCGAGGCCATCTACGAGGTCGTCGAGAAGGGCTATCTGATGCCCGGAACGAACGGCCTGACGCACACCGAGTCGCAGACCCGCTGGAACCAGTACAAGGCCGCGTTCATCACCTGCGGCTCCTGGCTGGAGAACGAGCAGCTGAAGCAGACCCCGTCGGACTTCGACATGAAGTTCCTGCCGATGCCGCTGCTGTCGGGCAGCAAGCTGCCGTTCGAGGCGATCCGGGCCGGTTCGGGCGAACCCTTCATCATCCCCTCGAAGGCGCACAACCTGCCGGGGGCGAAGGAGTTCATGCGGCGCATGCTCTCCAAGGAGTGGTCGACGCTCTTCGCCAAGGAGGCGAACTCGCTCACCATCCTCAAGGACGGCGTGGACCCGAGCGTCAAGCTGCGGCCGGGCACGCAGTCCACGGTCGAGGCGTCCAAGGCGGCCGGCGACAACACCTTCCGCTTCCTGTACACCGAGTGGTACAGCGAGATGGGGACCGCCATCGAGGCCGCGTCCAACGAGCTCATGGCCAAGCGCATCCAGCCGAAGGAATGGCTGAAGCGCTGTCAGGCCGCGGTGGACAAGCAGGCGAAGGACCCTGCGTCGAAGAAGAACCACCGGGACTAGGTCCACCGGCCGCCTCCGGGGTGCGGGTGCGACCGCCCGCGCGGGTCCGACCGGACCCGCGCGGGCGGTCCCCCGCACCCCCGGGGTGTCGGTGGCGACCGGACACATCAAGGGCAGGGACGCCGATGCGCAAAGGGCAGTACCGGTTCGTCGCGGGGTTTCTCCTCGTCCCCGTGGCGCTCTATGTGGTCTTCGTGATCTGGCCGTACATCCAGACGTTCGGCTATTCGCTGACGGACTGGAAGGGGCAGTCGCAGACCTTCAGTTTCGTGGGTCTGGACAATTACCAGGCGCTGTTCCAGGACGACGTCTTCCTGGGTGCCATCTGGCACAACATCCTGTTCCTGGTCTTCATCCCGGTGATCACCATTCTGCTCGCCCTGTTCTTCGCCTTCATGCTGAACGCGGGCGGGCGCAGCCGGGCCGGCGGAGTGCAGGGCGTGGCCGGGTCGAAGGTCTACAAAGTCGTCTACTTCTTTCCGCAGGTGCTGTCGCTGGCGATTCTCGCGGTGCTGTTCAACGCGGTGTACCGCAGTGACGGCGGCGGTCTGCTCAACGGCGCGCTGATCAAGGTCGGCCTGGTGGACGCCGACAATCCGGTGGAATGGCTGAACGAGCCGAACCTGGTGCTGTGGGCTCTCATGGTGGCCGTGGTCTGGCAGGGCGTCGGCTTCTACCTGGTGCTGTTCTCCGCCGCCATGCAGTCCATCCCGAGGGACATCTACGAGGCCGCCCTGATCGACGGGGCCAACCGCAACCAGTCCTTCTTCCGCATCACCCTGCCGCTGCTGTGGGACACCGTGCAGACCGCCTGGGTCTACCTCGGCATCGTCGCCATGGACATGTTCGTACTGGTCTCCTCCATGACCCAGAACATGGGCGCGTACGGCGGCGGCCCCGATCACCACAGCGACGTGATGTCGACGGTGATGATGCGCAACTTCCTCTACTACGGCAAGAGCGGCTACGCCTGCGCCATGGGCGTGATCATGCTGCTGCTCACCCTGGTCCTGTCCGTCGTCACGCTGCGCGCCACCCGCCGCGAGCGCATCGAGTTCTGAGCGGAGTGCCGAGGATGAGCGCACCCATCAAGGAGACCGCCCCCGTCCCCGCCGAGCGGCCCGTGGACAAGGTCCCCGTCCGCCCCGGCGACCGGCGCGGCGAGGGCGTGGTCCTGAACGTCTTCTCGCACGGCTTCCTCGCCCTGTGGGGCCTGCTGATCGTGCTGCCCCTGCTGTGGCTGGTGCTCAGCTCCTTCAAGACCGACGTCCAGATCGGCGGCTCGGCCTTCGGCTGGCCGCACAGCTGGTCCTTCGACGTCTTCAGCCGGGCCTGGGACAAGGGCATCGGCGACTACTTCCTGAACACCGTGATCGTCCTGGTGTTCTCCGTGCCGCTGACCATGCTGTTCGGCTCCATGGCCGCGTACGTGCTGGCCAGGTACCGGTTCTGGGGCAACCGGCTGCTCTACTACTTCTTCGTGGCCGGCGCCATGTTCCCGGTGTTCCTGGCCCTCGTCCCGCTGTTCTTCATGGTCAAACGGCTGGACATGCTGAACACCTACCAGGGGCTGATCCTGGTCTACATCGCCTACTCGATGCCGTTCACGGTGTTCTTCATGCACTCCTTCTTCCGGACGCTGCCCACGGCGGTCTTCGAGGCGGCGGTCCTGGACGGTGCCTCGCACACCCGGACCTTCTTCCAGGTGATGCTGCCGATGGCGAAGCCCGGTCTGATCAGCGTGGGCATCTTCAACACGCTGGGGCAGTGGAACCAGTTCATCCTGCCCACGGTGCTGATGCAGCCGCAGAGCGGTTCCGACCCCGAGCGCTACGTCCTCACCCAGGGGCTGATCCAGCTGCAACAGCAGCAGGGATACGCCTCCGACCTGCCCGTTCTCTTCGCCGGCGTGACCATCGCGATGATCCCGATGCTGGTCGTCTACCTGTCCTTCCAGCGCCAGGTGCAGGCGGGTCTGACCTCGGCGACGCTCAAGTAGCGGCGGCGCCCGGGAAGCGCTCCGCGACCCCTCGCACGCACGCCGTCCCGGTCTCCGGGGCGGCGTGCACGGGTGTGTCCCGTACCCGGAAACGGTTCAACCTCTTGACGGAAGTGACCCCGAACGGCTCAGCTTAGAGTTCACTAGTTGGACATACACGGGGCCTCGCCGAAGCGGCCCCGCGCTCAGGAGGTCAGTCGTGGAGACTCCAGGGTCGCAGTCATCGCTGCACCGAGCCAACCTGGAGCGGGTCGTCCGGGCCGTACGCCTGGCAGGGTCCCTCACGCAGGCGGAGATCGCGCGGACGACCGGTCTGTCCGCCGCGACCGTCTCCAACATCGTGCGGGAGCTCAAGGACGGCGGAACCGTCGAGGTCACGCCCACATCGGCGGGTGGCCGACGGGCCCGCAGCGTCAGCCTGAGCGGCGACGCCGGCATCGTCATCGGCGTCGACTTCGGGCACACCCATCTGCGCGTCGCGATCGGGAACCTCGCCCACCAGGTGCTGGCCGAGGAGTCCGAGCCGCTGGACGTCGACGCGTCCTCCGCGCAGGGCTTCGACCGGGCCGAGGAGCTGGTCGGTCGCCTGATCGCAGCAACGGGGGTGGACCGGTCCAAGGTGGCCGGCGTGGGGCTCGGCGTGCCGGGTCCGATCGACGTGGAGTCGGGGACGCTGGGGTCCACCGCGATCCTGCCCGGCTGGGGCGGCACCAAGCCCGCGGAGGAGCTGCGGGAACGGCTCGGCGTGCCCGTTCACGTCGACAACGACGCCAACCTCGGTGCCCTCGGCGAGCTCGTCTGGGGCAGCGGCAAGGGCGTGCGTGATCTTGCTTACATCAAGGTCGCGAGCGGTGTCGGCGCCGGTCTGGTGATCGACGGGAAGATCTACCGCGGGCCCGGCGGCACCGCTGGCGAAATCGGACATATTACACTCGACGAATCCGGCCCGGTCTGCCGTTGCGGCAACCGCGGCTGCCTGGAGACGTTCGCGGCCGCACGCTATGTGCTCCCGCTGCTCCAGCCCAGCCACGGACCCGACCTGACCATGGAGGGTGTCGTACGGCTGGCCAGGGACGGAGACCCGGGCTGTCGTCGGGTGATCGCCGACGTCGGCCGCCACATCGGCAGTGGAGTGGCCAATCTCTGCAATCTGCTGAACCCGAGCAGGGTGGTCCTCGGCGGTGATCTCGCCGAGGCCGGTGAGCTGGTGCTCGGGCCGATCAGGGAGTCCGTCGGCCGCTACGCCATCCCCAGCGCGGCGCGTCAACTGTCCGTTCTCCCGGGGGCTCTTGGGGGCCGTGCCGAGGTGCTCGGGGCGCTTGCCCTCGCCCTCAGCGAGATGGGCGATTCGACCCTTTTGGACGGATCCCTGTCGATGGCCACGCCTGCCTTCACTTAGAGAACGGATGGCACCGTTGCCATCTCGTTAAGGATTTACTTCTTGACGTCGCACGTGTGGCCGAGTTGACTTCCAGCCACCTCGGCCGCAACGACGCGGCCTCGTCAGGGAGGTTTGTGAAGTGAACGCACGTATGCGTCGTGCCGCCGTTGCCATTGCCGCCGGTGCGATGGCCGTCTCGCTCGCGGCTTGTGGCAGCGCCAAGGAGTCGAAGGGCAACGACGACTCTTCCTCCGCGTCGGCCAAGAAGGGCGACGACATCACGGTCGGTCTGCTCCTGCCGGAGAACAAGACCGCTCGTTACGAGAAGTTCGACCGCCCGCTGATCGAGAAGAAGATCAAGGAGCTGACGAACGGCAAGGCGAAGGTCCAGTACAACAACGCCCGTCAGGACGCGAACCTGCAGGCCCAGCAGGTCGACACCATGATCACCAACAAGGTGGACGTCCTGATCCTGGACGCGGTCGACGCCAAGGCCATCCAGAACTCGGTCCAGAAGGCCAAGGACGCCGGCATCAAGGTCGTCGCCTACGACCGTCTCGCCGAGGGCCCGATCAGCGCCTACACCTCGTTCGACAACGAGCAGGTCGGCAAGACCCAGGGCGAGGCCCTGCTGAAGGCGCTGGGCAGCAAGGCCACCAAGTCCTCCAAGATCGTCATGGTCAACGGCTCGGTGACCGACCCGAACGCCGCCCAGTTCAAGAAGGGCGCGCACTCCGTCCTCGACGGCAAGGTCACCATCGCCAAGGAGTACGACACCAAGGAGTGGTCGCCGGACAACGCCAACTCCGAGATGGAGGCGGCGATCTCCTCGGTCGGCAAGGGCAAGATCGCGGGCGTCTACTCCGCCAACGACGGCATGGCCGGCGGTATCATCACCGCCCTCAACGCCGCGGGCGTCAAGGTCCCGGTCACCGGCCAGGACGCCGAGCTCGCGGGTGTGCAGCGCATCGTCGCCGGTGAGCAGTACATGAGCGTCTACAAGCCCTACGCCCCCGAGGCCGACGCCGCCGCCGAGATGGCCGTGGCGCTCGCCAAGGGCGAGAGCCTGGACTCCGTCGCCAAGGACAAGGTCTCCTCGGGCTCCGCGCAGGACGTCCCGTCGGTGCTCGTCCCGGTCACCTCGCTGACCAAGGAGAACATCAAGGACACCGTCGTCAAGGACGGCGTCTACACGATCGACGAGATCTGCACCGGCAAGTACAAGTCCGCCTGCGCCAAGCTCGGTCTGAAGTAAGCGGTCCCGGGTCTCTTCCCGCCCCGGGTGTTCGTCCGTGAACACCCGCGGGAAGAGCGACGGACCGCCCAAGGCTCCTCCGGTGCCCCGCGCATCACACAGCCCCGCAAGCTCGGCGCGGGGCGCCGGACGGAAAACTCCCCCAAACTTCTGCACAACCTCCCGCCGGGTCAGGCGGCGAAGGAGATGGTTCACGTGTCCGCTACGCCCGTGCTGGCGTTGCGCGGGGTCTCCAAGCGGTTCGGTGCCGTTCAGGCGCTCACCGACGTAGAGCTTGAGGTCCACGCCGGTGAGGTGGTCGCCCTGGTGGGCGACAACGGTGCCGGAAAGTCCACGCTGGTCAAGACGATCGCCGGCGTGCACCCCATCGACGAGGGCGCTATCGAGTGGAACGGCGAGGCCGTCTCCATCAGCCGCCCGCACGACGCCCAGTCCCTGGGCATCGCGACGGTCTACCAGGACCTCGCGCTGTGCGACAACATCGACGTCGTCGGCAACCTGTTCCTCGGCCGTGAGCTGAGGAAGTGGGGCGTCCTCGACGAGGTGGAGATGGAGCGCCGCGCCCGCGAGCTCCTCACCACGCTCTCGATCCGCATCCCGAGCGTCCGCATCCCGATCGCCTCGCTCTCCGGCGGTCAGCGCCAGACCGTGGCCATCGCCCGCTCCATGCTCGGCGACCCGAAGCTGGTCATCCTCGACGAGCCCACCGCGGCCCTCGGCGTCGAGCAGACCGCCCAGGTCCTCGACCTGGTGGAGCGCCTGCGCGAGCGCGGTCACGCCGTGATCCTCATCAGCCACAACATGGCGGACGTGAAGGCGGTGGCCGACAAGGTCGCCGTCCTGCGCCTCGGCCGCAACAACGGCGTCTTCGAGGTCAAGACGACCTCGCAGGAGGAGATCATCTCCGCCATCACCGGCGCCACCGACAACGCCGTGACCCGCCGTGCCGCGCGCACGTCCAGCACGAACGGGGAGGTTTCCAAGTGAGCCTCGACAACACCTCCGCGAATCTCGACAAGACGCCCGGCGAGGGCGAGCACGTCGTCGAGAACCCCGAGGCAGCGGCCGCCGCCGTCACCGCGGTCGACCCGCGCCTCCTGGTGCGCGAGCAGGGCCTGCTCGGCTACTGGAGCGAGTTCAAGCGGAAGATGAAGGCCGGTGAGCTGGGTTCCCTCCCGGTCATCCTGGGTCTCGCGATCATCTGCGTCATCTTCCAGGTCCTGAACTCCGAGTTCCTCTCCGCGCAGAACATCAGCAACATCACGGTCACGATGGTCGGCACGGGCATGATCTCCGTCGGCATCGTCTTCGTGCTGCTGCTCGGCGAGATCGACCTGTCCGTCGGCTCGATCAGCGGCGCGGCCAGCGCCCTCGCCGCCGTCCTCACGGTCAACCAGGGCTGGCCCGAGTGGGTGGCCGTACTGGTCGCCATCGCCGCCGGTGCCGCCATCGGCTCGCTGCACGGCTTCTTCTTCGCGGTGCTCGGCGCCCCCGCCTTCGCCGTCACCCTGGCCGGCCTGCTGTTCTGGCTCGGCTTCATGCTGAAGGTGCTGGGCGAGGACGGCACGATCAACCTCGACAGCGACGGCCTGATCGGCAAGCTGACCACGTACACCTTCACGGACGTCGGCGCCGCCTACGGTCTGGCGGTCGTCGTGGTGGCGCTGTTCTTCGTCAGCTCCTTCCTCGGCAACCGGCGCCGGGAGGCCGCGGGCGTCCCGTCCCGGCCGCTCAGCGACACGGTCCTGCGCACGGTGCTGCTGGCCGTCGTCTCCTTCGCCGCGGCCTACCTGTACAACCAGTACAAGGGCCTGCCGCTGGCCACGGTGATCTTCCTCGCCTTCCTGGTCGGCACGGACTTCGTGCTCCGGCGCACCCCGTACGGCCGCAAGATCTTCGCGCTCGGCGGCAGCGTGGAGGCGTCCCGGCGTGCGGGCATCAACGTCACCGCGGTGCGCATCTCGGTCTTCGCGATCTCCGGCGGCTTCGCCGCCATCGGCGGTCTCTTCCTGGCCTCGAAGATCGCCTCCGCCAACCAGAGCGCCGGTACCGGTGACCTGCTGATGAACGCGATCGCCGCGGCCGTCATCGGTGGCACCTCGCTCTTCGGCGGCCGCGGCCGCACGTGGAACGCGCTCCTCGGTGTGCTGGTGATCGTGTCCATCCAGTACGGTCTCCAGCTGGAGTCCATCGCCGAGCCGGTGAAGTACATGATCACCGCGGCTGTGCTGCTGACCACGGTCGTCATCGACTCGGTCACCCGCAAGACGCAGAAGACGGCGGGTCGCGCGTAAGCGATCCCGTCCCTGCTCGAGCGCCCGGCACTCATAAGGTGCCGGGCGCTGTCGTGTCGTGCACAGCGCGAACATTAGACTCGACAAGCCCGGCAACAGCTCGATCAGCTCTACTGCAAGGAGGCACGGGTGCCGATGCTGACCCGCATCAGGGGACCGCGCGATCTGGACCGGCTCAGCCTGGAGGAGCTGGACCAGCTGGCCGGGGAGATCCGGACCTTCCTCGTCGACGCCGTCTCCAAGACCGGCGGCCACCTCGGCCCCAACCTCGGCGTGGTCGAGCTCACCATCGCCCTGCACCGCGTCTTCCACTCCCCGAAGGACAAGGTCCTCTGGGACACCGGCCACCAGTCGTACGTGCACAAGCTGCTCACGGGCCGGCAGGACTTCTCCCGGCTGAAGATGAAGGGCGGCCTGTCCGGCTACCCCTCGCAGGCCGAGTCCGAGCACGACGTCATCGAGAACAGCCACGCCTCGACCGTGCTCGGCTGGGCCGACGGCATCGCCAAGGCCAACGAGCTGCGCAGGCGGGACAGCCACGTCGTCGCGGTCATCGGTGACGGCGCGCTGACCGGCGGCATGGCCTGGGAGGCGCTGAACAACATCGCCGAGGCCAAGGACCGCCCGCTGGTCATCGTCGTCAACGACAACGAGCGGTCGTACGCGCCGACCATCGGCGGCCTGGCGAACCACCTGGCGACCCTGCGCACCACCGACGGGTACGAGCGTTTCCTCGCCCGCACCAAGGACATCCTCGACCGCACCCCGGTCGTCGGCAGGCCGCTGTACGAGACCCTGCACGGCGCCAAGAAGGGGCTGAAGGACTTCATCGCCCCGCAGGGCATGTTCGAGGACCTGGGCCTGAAGTACGTCGGCCCCATCGACGGCCACGACATCGAGGCGCTGGAGTCGGCGCTGGCGCGGGCCAAGCGGTTCGGCGGCCCGGTCATCGTGCACTGCCTCACCGAGAAGGGCCGCGGCTACCAGCCCGCCCTGCAGGACGAGGCCGACCGCTTCCACGCCGTCGGCAAGATCCACCCCGACACCGGTCTGCCGATCGCGTCCTCCGGCGCCGACTGGACCTCCGTGTTCGGCGAGGAGATGGTCCGGCTCGGCGAGGAGCGCGACGACATCGTCGCCATCACCGCGGCCATGCTCCAGCCGGTCGGCCTGGACAAGTTCGCCAAGCGCTTCCCCGACCGGGTGTACGACGTCGGGATCGCCGAGCAGCACGGCGCCGTCTCCGCCGCGGGCCTCGCGCACGCGGGCGTGCACCCCGTCTTCGCCGTCTACGCCACCTTCCTCAACCGCGCCTTCGACCAGGTCCTCATGGACGTCGCCCTGCACAAGTGCGGGGTCACCTTCGTGCTGGACCGGGCCGGTGTCACCGGCACCGACGGCGCCTCGCACAACGGCATGTGGGACATGTCGCTGCTCCAGGTCGTGCCCGGGTTGCGGCTCGCCGCGCCGCGCGACGCCGACCAGGTGCGGGCCCAGCTGCGCGAGGCCGTCGCCGTCGAGGACGCGCCGACCGTCGTGCGCTTCTCCAAGGGCGCCGTCGGCCCCGCCGTACCGGCGGTCGGCCGCGTCGGCGGCATGGACGTGCTGCGCGAGCCCGGCACCGACAGGCCGGACGTGCTGCTCGTCTCCGTGGGCGCGCTCGCCCCGATGTGCCTGGAGGTCGCCGGCCTGCTCGACAAGCAGGGCATCTCCACCACCGTGGTCGACCCGCGCTGGGTCAAGCCCGTCGACGAGGCCATGGCCCCGCTCGCCGAGCGGCACCGGGTCGTCGTCACCGTCGAGGACAACAGCCGCGTCGGCGGCGTCGGCTCGGCCGTCGCCCAGGCCCTGCGCGACGCGGGCGTGGACGTCCCGCTGCGTGACTTCGGCATCCCGCCGCGCTTCCTCGACCACGCCTCCCGCGCCGAGGTGCTCGCCGAGATCGGGCTGACCGCGCCGGACATCGCCCGTCAGGTCACCGGCCTGGTCTCCAAGCTGGACGGCCGGTTCGACCGAACGGCGGACGCGGTGGATTCCGTGGAAACCGCGCGCGACTAGGGACAGCGCTCCTCCGGGCCGGTTCCGCCGCCTTCTGCGGTGGCGGAACCGGCCCGTCTGCGTGAACCTGCCTGTGCCGGGGCATACGAGTCCCGACCCTCTCGATCATGTTGAGCCATATCGAGGCCTCACAAGCGTGGGAGGCAGGAACGTGAGCAGCGCGCTCTTCCGGACGAAAAACGTCGAGCAGTCCATCCGGGACACCGAGGAACCGGAGCATTCGCTCAAGAAGTCCCTCTCCGCGCTCGATCTGACGGTGTTCGGTGTCGGTGTCATCATCGGCACCGGCATCTTCGTCCTCACCGGACAGGTCGCCAAGAACAACGCCGGTCCGGCGGTGGCCCTGTCCTTCGTCGCGGCCGGTGTCGTCTGCGCCCTCGCCGCCCTGTGCTACGCGGAGTTCGCGTCCACGGTCCCCGTGGCGGGCTCGGCGTACACGTTCAGCTACGCCTCCCTCGGCGAGCTGCCCGCCTGGATCATCGGCTGGGACCTGGTGCTGGAGTTCGCGCTGGGCACGGCGGTGGTGGCGGTCGGCTGGGCCGGCTACATCCGCTCGCTGCTGGACAACGCCGGCTGGCACCTGCCGGCGTACCTCGCCGGGCGGGACGGCGCCCACGGATTCGGCTTCGACATCCTCGCCGCCGCCCTGGTGCTGGTGCTCACCGGCATCCTCGTCCTCGGCATGAAGCTGTCCGCACGGATCACCTCGGTCGTCGTCGCCATCAAGGTGGCCGTCGTACTGATCGTGATCATCGCCGGCGCGTTCTTCATCCGCGGCGAGAACTACAAGCCGTTCGTCCCGCCCGCGGAGCCGGTGAAGGCGGGCGGCAACCTGGGCGCCCCGCTCGTGCAGCTGATGTTCGGCTGGGCACCGGCCAACTTCGGTGTGATGGGCATCTTCACCGCGGCCTCGGTGGTGTTCTTCGCCTTCATCGGCTTCGACATCGTCGCCACCGCCGCGGAGGAGACCCGCAACCCGCAGCGGGACATGCCGCGCGGCATCCTGGGCTCGCTGCTCATCTGCACCGTGCTGTACGTCGCCGTGTCCATCGTCGTCACCGGCATGCAGAAGTACACCCGGCTGTCGGTGGAGGCCCCCCTCGCCGACGCCTTCAAGGCCATCGGGCACCCCTGGTACGCGGGCGTGATCAGCTTCGGCGCCGCCATCGGCCTGACCACCGTCTGCCTGATCCTGCTGCTGGGCCAGACCCGGGTGTTCTTCGCGATGAGCCGCGACGGACTGCTGCCGCGCTTCTTCTCGCGCGTCCACCCGAAGTTCAAGACCCCGCACCGGCCCACCATCCTGCTCGGTGTGATCATCGCGATCGTCGCCGGCTTCACCAGCCTGAGCGAGCTGGCCGAACTGGTGAACATCGGCACGCTGTTCGCCTTCGTGGTCGTCGCGATCAGCGTGATCATCCTGCGCAAGTCCCGCCCGGACCTGCCGCGTGCCTTCCGGACCCCGTGGGTGCCCTTCGTGCCGATCGTGTCCGTCTGCGCCACGCTGTGGCTGATGCTCAACCTGCCGGCCGAGACCTGGCTGCGGTTCGCCATCTGGATGGCGATCGGCTTCTTCGTCTACTTCCTCTACGGCCGTAAGCACAGCCGCCTCGCCACGAGCGGGCAGACGGCGGAGAAGGTGCCCCCGCCGCCCGCCGGAAACACCCCGTAACCACCACCTCGTCACCCCGGCCCCGTATGTCCCGCTTCGGCGCAGACGTCGGGGCCGGATAGCGTGCTGCCCATGCTCGCCGCCGCGCTCGCCCCCGCCCGGACCGCACCCACCCGGACGGCGTTCTGGACGCGGCTGCTGCCCCTCCTGGCGCTCCTGGCCTGCGTCACCCGGGTGCCGTCCTTCGTCCGCCCGCTGTGGAACCCGGACGAGGGCTACCTCGCCGTGCAGGCCCGCCTGCTCACCCAGGGCGGGCACCTCTACGACACCGTCGTGGACCGCAAACCGCCGCTGCTGCCCTGGCTGTACGAGGCCGCGTTCGCGCTGTGCGGCTCGGGCTCCCTCACCCCGCTGCGGGTGCTCGCGGTCCTCGCCCAGCTGCTCACCGCGGTCCTGCTCGTCTCGATCGCCCGCCGCCGCTGGGGCGACGGCGCGGGCCGGACCGCCGGGGTGCTGTACCTGCTGGTCTCCGTCGGGCTCAACCCCGAGGACGCGCAGGCCGCCACGTTCGAGGTGTTCATACTGCCCTGCACGGCCGCGGCCGTGTGGTGCGCCGACCGGGGGCGCTGGGGCGCGGCCGGTGCCGCCGTCGCCGCCGCGTTCCTCACCAAGCAGACCGGCGGAGCGGTGCTGCTGCCGGTGGCCCTGCTGCTGCACCGGCAGGGCGCCTCGCGCGCGGGCCCGCTGCGGCTCGCGGCCGGGCTGACCGTGCCGGTGCTCGGCGCGGCCCTCCTGACCGACCCGGCCGGGTTCGTGTTCTGGACGGTGACCGGTTCCGCCGCGTACGCCTCCTTCACCGGCTCCGAACTCCACGTCCTGGTCCGGGCGCTGACGAACACCGCGATCCTGGCCGGCGCCTCGGCGGGCCTGCTCCCGCCCGTCGTGCGGTCCCTGCGCACCGCGCGCTCCGGAGCGGCGGACCTCTGGCTGTGGCTGGCCTCCTCGGCGGCCGCCGTGGCCCTCGGCTTCCACTTCTTCGGCCACTACTACCTGCAACTCACCGCGCCGCTCGCCCTGCTGGCCACCCGGGCGCTGCACGTCCTGCCCCGGGAACGGCGCGTGCGGGCCGTGCTCACCTCGGCCTGCTGCTGCGCCTGCTTCCTCCTCTGGGGCCTCTTCGCCGCGCGCGCCGACCTCACCCACGCCCAGCGGCTCGCGACCGCCCTGGAACACCGCACGAAGTCCGCCGACCGCGTCCTCGTCTGGGGCATACACCCGGAGACGTACTGGCTGGCCGGCCGCACCCCGGCGACCCGCTTCCTCACCGCGGGCCTGCTCACCAACTACAGCGGCGGCCGGGACGGACCGCAGGTCGGCGAGAAGTACGCCGTCGCGGGCACCTGGCCGGTCTTCCGGCGGGAGATGAGCGCCCACAGCCCCGCCCTGGTCGTCGACGACTCCCGCGGCCGGCCGTACGCCCCCGCGCGCGTGCCGACCCTGCGCCGCCTGCTGGAGTCACGCTACGAGGAGATCGCCAGGGTGGACGGCGCGGTCCTGTACGCCCGGCTGCCGGGGGAGTAGCCGGCCCGGCTCGGGGCGGCCGGGTGCCGGGACGGCCCGGTGAGACGGCCGCTGCCGCCGGCCCGGGTCAGCCGAGTACCGCGCGCGGGCCGGCCACCTCGGCGCCCAGGCCGGTCACCCGCCGGCGCAGCTCCCGGTCGGCGGTGATCACCAACCGGGGCCGGCCGGCGTGCTCGGCGGCCAGTTCCACGATCCGGTCGTCGCCGCTGCCGGGGGCGGACTCCACCCGGACACCCGGCACCGACTCCACGCCACGCGCCGCACCCTCGACCACCAGCACGATCTCCACGGGCGCGGGCCGGCCCGGCAGTCCGGCACCGGCCAGCCGGTCGCGGAGGCGCTCGGCGGCACCCCGGCGGTCGCGCCACCAGCCGTCGGGCCGCGATCCGACGACGTTGGCGCCGTCCACGATGACGAGCAGCGGGTCGTCCGCGTCCGGGGAGCGGGGAGCGTCGGTCATGGCCCAAGGGTAGAGGTGAGCCGCGGCACGGCCCCTGGGCGGCCGGGCGGTGGAGGCTGGGGAACGCTTGCGCGAAGAGCATATGATGGTTCGAGTTTCAGGGTTCCCGTGGCCGTGATGCGGCGGACTTCAGGAAGGTGCACGAGGCCATGCGGAGAAGGCAGGCGGGCCCCGTGGAGGCCGCCCGCCCGGTGGGGCGCTCAGGTGAGGGACCGGGACGGGTCGCGTCCGGGGTCGCTCACGGCAACTGGCTCACCCGGGGCAAGGACGGCCGGCTCACCCTCTACGCGCCCACGGACGGCGGACTCCTGCGCTGGACGGAGACCACGGCCGGCGGCCCCGACTGGAGCGGCCCGCACTTCGTGGCCGTGCCGGGGCTCACCGAGCTGACCGTGGTCCAGGGTGCCGACGGCTACGTCCACTTCCTCGGGCGCCGCGAGCGCACCAAGGCCGACGGCTCGCCGAACGTCGACATCGTGCACGCCATCCAGTACCAGACGGGCCTCGCCTTCACCGACTGGCGTTCGCTCGGCACCCCGCACCCCGACGGTGACGTGGGCCGGCCGGCCGGCGCGGTCGCGCAGGACGGCACGGTGCACGTCTTCGTGCGCGGCGGCCACGGCGGCCTGATGCTGCGCCGCGAGGCCCCGAACGGCAAGTGGCGGGCGTGGGAGGACCTGCACGGCAGCGGCCTCGACGGGCCGCCCGCCTCGGTCGTCCTGGCGAGCGGCCGGATGGAGGTCTGCGCCGCGGCCGGGACCGGCGTGCTGATCTGGCGTCAGTCCGCGCCCGGCGGGGACTTCGGCAGCCCGCGCGGCTTCTCGCTGCGCGCGGCGCCCGGCACCCTCGCCGCTGCCGAGACCGCGCCCGACCGGGCCACGTTCTTCTGGACGGAGGCGGACAGCGGTGTCGCCGCGGCCTGGCGGATCGGCGGCTGGCCGACCATGCTCGGCGGGTCCGCGGCCGAGCGGCCGTACGCGGTGCTGCGCACCGACCTGGACGGTTACGACTGCCTCGTCCTCGCCTACCGGGACCAGGACGGCTCGCCCGTGCTGGGGATGGGCGGCACCGAGAACGAGGAGGCCGGGTTCTGGTGGTACGCCCTGGCCGAGGCCTGCCAGGGCGGCCCGGCACTGGCGCGGGACGGCCGGGGCCGTGTGGTCATGGCGCTCATCGGCCCCGACGGCGCGCCCAAGGTGGCCCGTCAGGAGGACGGCGCCGGACTCTCCCTGACCCACTGGCACAGGCTCTGATAGACCGACGCGCCGGAGTTCCGGCGCACGGACGCACGATGCCGGCCGGCCGCTGACTCAGCGGCCGGCCGGCATCGTCGTGTCGTCAGCCGCCCGTCGCGGGCGACTTCTTCGCCGACTCGGGGATCGCGGCGTCCGACCGGATCGCCTTCCAGAGCTGGGCGGCCTGCGGCTCCGCCGCCACGACACGGTTGGGGTCGACCTTGTCGTACGCCACCGGCAGCATGATCGTTTCCATGGTGGACGGGTCGACGCCGTTCAGACTGCGGCCGAACTCCGCCAGCTTGGAGAGCGAGGCGAGGTCGGAGTCGGTGGTGAGCGCGGCGGTCAGCTCGTCGGCGATCTTGTAGGTCTTGGTGGGGCTGCCCAGCAGGTCCTGCTTCTTGATCTCGGAGAGCAGCGCGATCATGAACTGCTGCTGCAGTCCGATCCGGCCGAGGTCGCTGCCGTCGCCTATCCCGTGCCGGGTGCGGACGAACTGCAACGCCTGCGTGCCGTCCAGCCGGTGCGATCCGGCGGACAGGTCCAGGCCGCTGGAGGAGTCGTGGATGTCCTTGTCCACGGTGACGTCCACGCCGCCTATCGCGTCCACCAGCCCCTTGAAGCCGGCGAAGTCGATCTCGACGTAGTGGTCCATGCGGACCCCCGAGATCTGCTCGACGGTCTTGACCACGCAGGCCGGACCCACCTGGGAATAGATGGAGTTGAACATCACACGCTTCGCGGAGGCCACCTCGGTGCCGTCCGTCTTCGTGCAGTCGGGCCGGGTCACCAGGGTGTCGCGGGGGATGCTGATCGCGACGGCCTTGGTGCGGCCCTCGGGTATGTGCATCACCAGCGCGGTATCCGAGCGCGCGCCGGAGACGTTGCCCGTGTGCAGGGACGCGTTGGCGCCGGCCCGTGAGTCGGACCCCAGGATCAGGATGTTCTGACCCGACGTCGGCAGCTTCTGCGGGCGGTCGTCACCGATCGCCCTGTCGATGTCGACGCCCTTGATGTTGTCGTTGAGGTCGCTGTAGAGCCAGTAGCCCACGCCGCCCGCGGCCAGCAGCAGGACCAGGACGGACAGCAGCACGATGCGGCCCCAGCGCCTCTTGCCGCCCTGCGGCTTTCGCCGCCCGCCGTTCGACGCGCCCCGGCGGGCACGCCGCGGCTCGGTGGTGGCGCTGTGCGTCATCGCCTTCGGTTCCTCTCCTCACGGGCTCCGCGATGCGGAGGATCGGGGCCCGGGTGGGGGGAGGCCGGCCCACTGATGCTGTGGATGCAGTGGGAGAACTATAGGCATCTCGCCAAGGGGATTTGGGGGGCGGGTGACGATACCCAGGGATTGAGATGGATGGCACATGAACAAGTCTTGACCACTGGTAAGAGTGAAATAAGATGTGGTTCATCTGTGAACAACGGTGGAGGGGGTTTTACCGGGGTCACAGGTGCGGGTGGTGCACGGCCGGCAAGGGGGTCGGCCCGGGTGCACGGCCGCTTTGAGGGTGGGGCGTCCGGTACGGGACTGTTCGATGTCCCGGTGGACGAAATGTCTGGGTAGGAGTGCGAGTTGGCGGATCATCCGCGCCTGAGTGTTGTCGTTCCCTTTCAGGATGTCGAGCACTACCTGGCCGAATGCCTGGAGTCGATCGCCCGTCAGTCGTTCCGCGACTTCGAGGTGATCCTCGTCGACGACGGCTCCAGCGACGGTTCGGTGCGCATCGCCGCCGACTTCTGCGCCGCGGACCCGCGCTTCAAGCTCATCCGCCAGCACGCGCACGGCCCCGGGCACGCCCGGAACGCGGGCCTGCGCTCCCTGCACCCGCACGCGGAGTTCCTCGCGTTCGTGGACGGCGACGACGTCATTCCCGAATACGCCTACGAGCTGCTGATCCGCACCCTCGACGAATCCGCGGCGGACTTCGTCTCGGGCAACGTGCAGATGATGAACTCCACCAAGAAGTGGCAGTCACCGCTGCACAAGGGGCCGATGCAGAAGAACCGGCGCGGCACCCACATCACGAAGTTCGACGCCCTGATCTACGACCGCACCGTGTGGAACAAGGTGTTCCGGCGGTCCTTCTGGGACGGCAACGGGATCCGGTTCCCCGAGGGAGTCCTGTACGAGGACTCCTGGGTCAACATGTACGCCCACTTCCGTGCCGAGAAGGTCGACGTCGTCACCGACGTCGTCTACTACTGGCGCCGCCGTGAGGGCGGAGCCGCCCCGTCCATCACCCAGCGCTACACCGAGCTGTCGAACCTACGCGACCGTGTCACGGCCGTGCAGACCGTCAGCCGCTTCCTCGCCGAGCAGGGCTCGCGCGCGTACCTGGACAGCAAGCGCAAGTACGACCTCGCGTGCCTGAAGTCCGACCTGCTGCTGCACCTGAAGGTGCTCCCGGACGCCGACGAGGAGTACCGCGAGTCGTTCATGCGGTGGGCGAACGAGTTCCTCGACGAGGCGGACCTCACCGTCATCGACGAACTGCCCGCCGAGGCCCGGGTCAAGTGGCTCCTGGTGCGCGAGGACCGGCTGCCGCAGCTCCTCGAGGTCCTGGAGTTCGAGCGCCGCGGCGGCCCGCTGCCCGTGCACCGCCGCTTCCACCGCTACCTGAACTACCCCGGCCTCGGGGACCGGGAGGTCGGCCTCGACAAGAAGGCGTACCGGCTGGACAAGGAGTTCTCCCTGCACGGCGCCCTGAGCGCCGCGCGCTGGAGCGAGAACTCGGACCTGCTCACGCTCAGCGGGACCGCGTACGTCCGCTTCATCAACGTGCACAAGAAGCACATGTCGGTGAAGGCGATCGCCCTGCGCAACAAGAAGCAGGGCCGGATGGTCGTCACGCCGGCGAAGACCACGTACGCACCGCAGGCCACCGAGAACTCGGCGCAGAATCGTTACTGCTACGACTGGGCCGGCTTCGAGACGCGGATCGACACGACGCGCCTGAAGCAGAAGGGCAAGTGGGTCGAGGGCACCTGGGACGTCGCGGCCGGCGTCCTCAGCCGCGGCCTCTTCCGCTACCGGGGCATCAACCGCGGCGGCGCCGGCAGCGCCGCCAACCCGCCGTACCGGTACGTCGACAAGAACACCCGCATCCTGCCGCTGTTCCTCCAGGACAAGCTGAAGCTGCGCGTGGAGGTCGTGCGCTGCCGGATCACCAGCCACCGCCTCGTCGGCGACCAGCTGGAGCTGCGCGGCGTCTATCTCGGTCCCAAGGTCCCGGACTGGGGCAAGCTCCGGGTGACCAGCATGAGCGGTGCCGGACGGCACGACGGCCGGGTGTGGTTCACCCCGGGCGGCGACGGCTGGTGCACCTTCGCGGCCAGGATCCCGCTGCGCCACCTGGTCCCGAAGTTCCGTGCCGACGCCCAGGCGGGCACGGACATCCCGCAGTCCTGGAGCATGGGCAGCAACGGCTGGAAGACCACCTTCCACGTCGAGGGGCGCAAGGCGCCCATCTACCCGGTGGTCGCGGAGGACACCGAGGACGGCTTCTACCGCATGCCCGCCGCGCTCCAGACCCGCGAGGGCGACCGGGAGGTCGTCGTCCACCGCAACGGCTCCGGCTACCTGGTGCTCTTCGAGCGCGCCGCCCTGCCCATGGCCACGCACGTGGCCTGGCGGGAGGACGGCGCGATGGAGATCCAGGGCCGGTACGACACCGCCGACCGCCTGACCCCCGAGCAGTACCGGGCCGCGCACCTGGTCGTGCGCTCGCGTGCGCACGGCGCGGAACGCACCGTCCCGCTGGTCTGGGACGGCTCCCGGTTCGGCGCGGTCCTCAGCCCCGCCGCCATGCGTACGCTCGCCGGGGAGATCCCGCTCGCCGCCGGCCGCTGGGACTTCTTCCTGCGCCGCCAGGACCTCTCGGCGGTCGCCCGCGAGGACCGGCTCGAGGACCTGATGGTCAAGCTCCACCAGGACGTGGTCGGCGCGTTCCCCCAGGACTACGAGCGCGACGAGCGCCGTTACGAGATCCAGGCCGAGGCGTACGACCGGCTCTCCGTGATGGTGCACTCGGCCATGCCCGACCACGCCCGCGGCCCCTACCGCCAGAAGCAGCTGCGCACGCGGGCCTACCCGGCGGCGCGCCGCGCACCGGTGCGTCAGGCGGTCCTCTTCGACGCCTTCAAGGGCACCCAGTACTCCGACAGCCCGCGGGCCCTGCACGAGGAACTCGTCCGCCGCGGCACGGACCTCGAACACCTCTTCGTGGTACGGGACGACCAGGTGCAGGTGCCGGCCACGGCGAAGCCGGTGCGCATGTGGTCGCCCGAGTGGTACGACGCCCTCGCCCGCAGCCGGTACGTCGTCGCCAACAACCACCTCCCCGACTGGTTCCAGAAGCGCGAGGGCCAGGTCGTCGTGCAGACCTGGCACGGCACCCCGCTGAAGAAGATCGGCCACGACATCGAGGCCATCCACTTCGCCGACCAGCGCTACCTGGAGCGGGTCGAGAAGGAGGTGCAGAACTGGGACATGCTGGTCTCGCCCAACAGCTTCTCCACCCCGATCCTCAAGCGGGCGTTCGGCTTCCCCGGGGAGATGGTGGAGTCGGGCTACCCGCGCAACGACATCCTGCGCCGGCCGGGCATGGAGGAGCGGGAGCGGGAGATCCGGCGGCGCATCGGTCTGCCCGAGGGCAAGCGCGTGGTGATGTACGCGCCGACCTGGCGCGACGACCAGTTCTACGCTCCGGGCAAGTACAAGCTCGACTTCCGGGTCGACCTCGCCGACGCGCGCGCCCGACTCGGCGCCGACCACGTGCTCCTGGTGCGCCGCCATCCGAACGTGGTGGACCCGGTGCCGGGCGCCGGCGACGGATTCGTCTTCGACGTCTCCGACTACCCCGACATGGCCGACCTGTCCCTCATCACGGACGTGATGATCACGGACTACTCGTCCCTGATGTTCGACTACGTCAACACCGGGCGGCCCATCCTCTTCTTCACCTACGACCTGGACCACTACCGCGACACGCTGCGCGGCTTCTACTTCGACTTCGAGAACAGCGCCCCCGGCCCGCTGCTGTACCGCTCCGAGGACCTGGTGACCGCGATTCGCGAGATCGACCGGATCCAGCAGCACTACGCGGAGCGCTACCGCTGGTTCCAGCGCGAGTTCTGCGACCTGGACGACGGCTACGCGTCCGCGCGGCTCGCCGACCGGATGCTGGTCGCGGGCGGTGACCTCGCGCCCGGGGACGCGCACGCCCCGGCGGTCGGCACCGTCGACACCCGCCACACCATGCGGGCGCTCACACCGATCCACCAGTGGCACAACCACAACTGGTTCGCCGCGCCGCAGACGGCCGCCCAGCAGCCCCCCGCCGGCCACGCCACCCACCTGGTGGACGCGGTGCCCGGCCAGCCCCACCCCGGCACCTGGTCCGCTCCGGCCGGGCAGTTCCCGGCGGCCGCGGCCTCCCCGGACGGCCGGGCGTACGAGGGCGTGGTCGTGTGACGCCGGTCCGTGCCACGGCGAACGGCTGCCGGCAGCCATGACCTCGCCGGTGAACCAGCCGCAGGCGCCCGTCCGCGCCCGCCGGGCCGGCCAGCCGTCAGCGCGTCCGGACCCGCAGGAGCAGGGCGTAGTGGTCGGACGCGCCGGTACCGCGTACCGAGCAGCCGAGGCGGGGCAGGTCCGAGAACAGGTAGTCGATCTTGTGCCCCGAGACATGCGTGGGCCGGCCGGAGCGGGACGACGCGGACGCCTGATCGCACTCCCGCTGGGCGCGGTAGGGCCCGGCCGGCCAGATCCAGGAGTCGGGGTCGCGCGGCCCCGGTGGGTCGGCGTTGAGGTCACCGCCGTACACCGTGCGCCGCGGCACCGCCGCCGCCAGTGCCGTCAACTGGTCGTCGCGGAGCTCCCAGTCCGGGTGGGCGCGGTCGTCCCCGGGCCGGCTGAGATGAGCGGTGCACACCCGGACGCCCCGGTCCGCGACCGTGGCGCACAGGATGCCGCGCCGCAGCCCCACGGCGGGCTGCCGCGATTCCACCGGCTCGACGGCCGACAGCCGGTACGCCGACAGCAGCGCGACACCGGCGGCACCCTGCCCGGCTCCGGCGCAGCGCACCGTGGTCGTACGCCCCGTGACGCCGCGCCAGGTGTAGGGCCGGAACTCGGTGTGCCAGGAGGCGCCGAGGTCAGCGCGCACCCTGTCCAGATCACCGGCGCAGACCTCCTGCAGGAGGAACACCCGCGCGCCGGAGCGGGAGACCATCGCCTCCAGCGCGTTCCTCTTGGCGGTGGGGCTCCCGGTGCTCCGGCAGTTCCACTGCTCGACGCCGCACATGTTCCAGGTGGCCACGGTGAGGGTGCGCCGCGGCGCCGCGGACCGATCCGGCCCGGACAGCTGGGTCGACGCCACCGCTGTCACGAGGCCCAGCAGTGCCGCCGCGACGGCCACCGGGCCGCGCCACCGGGAGCCGCCGGAGCCGGCCGCCGACGCGGAACTGGTCCGAAACATCAGGACATCATGTCCGATCGGCTGATCATTGGCCAATCATCCGGTACGCCGCACCCGACCGACTTCGAAGCACAACCGAGAGTGGAGTCCGTACATGTCCCAATCACCCGCGACAGGGCGGCAACTGCTCAACGGGATCGAAGCCTCCGGGACGTTCCCCGTCGAATACCGGTTCGCCCACGCCAAGAACGGCAACAGGCACCTGGTCGTCGTCTTCGCCAACTTCTCGGCGCCCGACGACTACGGCTGGTCCAACGGCGTCTTCGACAACGTCAGGGCGAACATCCTCTGGATCCGTGACCGGTTCCAGGGCATGAACAGCTACTACCTGTGCCAGGACATGGACTTCTCGCTGGAGCAGTCCGTCGCCACGCTCATCTTCAACGTCATGAAGGCGCTCTCCCTCACCCCCGACGACGTCACCATGTGGGGCGGCTCCAAGGGCGGCAGCGCGGCCCTCTACTTCGGGCTGCGGTACGGCTTCCGCAACATCGTCTCGATCGTCCCGCAGTTCCTCGTCGGCACGTACGTCGCCACCGTCCACCCCAAGGTCGCCGCGTTCATGCTGGGCGAGGGGGTGCCGGAGGAGAACGTGCGCGCCGTGGACGCGATCCTGCCCGAGCTGGTGCGTTCGGGAACCAACAGGGAGGCCAACATCTATCTGCTCTCCTCTCCGCAGGACGAGCAGTACACGGCCCAGGTGGAACCCTTCCTCGGCCTCTTCCAGGGCTACGAGAACTTCAACTTCATCTACAGCGAATCGCCGTTCATCACCGACCACACCCAGGTCACCCGGCGCAACGTCCCCGCGCTCATGGGCATCGTCAACCTTCTGGCCGACGGGATGCCGCCGCGTCTGGGCTTCGTGCGCAACGGCTACGAGGAGCCCGACCGCGACAAGTCGGGGATCAACGCCTACCTGTCCGGCACCTCGATGGTGAAGGACTCGCACAGCTTCCCGCCGCCGACCGTGCTGACCCCCGCCTTCAACGCCGAAGTCCCCATGACCGGAGCCGTGTTCACCGGCGTCGCGCCCGGCGCCGTCCGGGTGAGCCTGTGGGAGCACGGCAAGTTCCTCGGCTCGCCGCCCGTCGCCCCCGACGGCACGTGGACCTGGGAGCTGAACCGGTCCTGGACCAAGGGCAAGCACCTCGTCAGGCTCTTCGCGGTGAACGGCGAGGGCTTCCACTCCGAGCGGTCCGAGGTGCCGTTCACCACGGTGGACGCACCGGCCGTCCCGTCCTTCGCCTCCGGTCAGGGGATGCCGGACGCCAGGGTGTCCACCGTCGGGCACAGCGAGGCGGCGCCCATGGTGCTCGCACCCGTCGCCCACGAGCAGGTGATGGACGCCCGCGTGGTCTTCAGCGGCGCCGCCCCGGGCGCCGCGCAGATCGGGTTCCGGGAGAACGGGGTGCTGCTGGGCGGCGCCGCGGTCGCTCCCAACGGCAGCTGGTCGTGGGACTCGGGCTGGCCGTGGAGCCCCGGCGTGCACATCGTCGACGTCTTCGCCGTGGACACCGCGGGCGGCGAATCGGCCGTGACCCAGGTGCCGTTCACCGTCATGGACGTCCCGGCCGGAGCGGGCGCGGTGCCCTACTACGGCGGCACCTACTGAGCGACGCGAAAGGGGGCCTCCGCCACGGCGGAGGCCCCCTTTCGCGCACCGATCGGCGTTACGCCGGGACGCTCGCCACGCCCGGAGCCAGGAACTTCTTGCCGTTCACGCGCTCCGAGACACCCTCGCGGTCCAGGTACGGCGTGATGCCGCCCAGGTGGAAGGGCCAGCCGGCGCCCGTGATGAGGCACAGGTCGATGTCCTGGGCCTCGGCGACGACGCCCTCGTCGAGCATGAGCCCGATCTCCTGCGCCACCGCGTCGAGCACCCGCGCCCGCACCTGCTCCTCGGTCAGCACGACGTCGCCCTGCTTCAGCAGCGCGGCGACCTCCGGGTCCAGCTCCGGCTTGCCGCTGTCGTAGACGTAGAAGCCGCGCTTGCCCGCCTTGACGACGGCCGCGAGGTTCGGGGAGACCGTGAAGCGGTCCGGGAAGGCCCGGTTGAGGGTCTCCGAGACGTGCAGACCGATCGCCGGGCCGACCAGCTCCAGCAGCACCAGCGGGGACATCGGCAGACCGAGCGGCTCGATGGCCTTCTCGGCGACCTCGACCGGGGTGCCCTCGTCGATGACGTTCTGGATCTCGCCCATGAAGCGGGTCAGGATGCGGTTCACGACGAACGCCGGGGCGTCCTTGGTGAGGACCGCGGTCTTCTTCAGCTTCTTGGCGACGGCGAACGCGGTCGCGAGGGACGCGTCGTCGGTCTTCTCGCCGCGGACGATCTCCAGCAGCGGCAGGATCGCGACGGGGTTGAAGAAGTGGAAGCCGACGACCCGCTCGGGGTTCTTCAGCTTCGACGCCATCTCCGTCACCGACAGCGAGGAGGTGTTGGTGGCGAAGATCGCGTGCGCCGGGGCGACCGCCTCGACCTCCGCGAACACCTGCTGCTTGACGCCGATCTCCTCGAAGACCGCCTCGATCACGAAGTCGGCGTCCGAGAAGCCCTCGGCCTTGTCCAGGACACCGGTCACCAGCGCCTTGAGGCGGTTGGCCTTGTCCTGGTTGATCCGGCCCTTGCCGAGCAGCTTGTCGATCTCGGCGTGGACGTAGCCCACACCCTTGTCGACGCGCTCCTGGTCGATGTCGGTCAGCACGACCGGCACCTCGAGGCGGCGCAGGAAGAGCAGGGCGAGCTGCGAGGCCATCAGACCGGCGCCGACGACGCCGACCTTGGTGACCGGGCGGGCCAGGTTCTTGTCCGGGGCGCCCGCGGGACGCTTGCCGCGCTTCTGCACCAGGTTGAACGCGTAGATGCCGGAGCGCAGTTCGCCACCCATGATCAGGTCGGCGAGGGCCTGGTCCTCGGCGTCGAAGCCCTGCTGCAGGTCGCCGTCCTTGGCGGCCGCGATGATGTCGAGGGCGCGGTAGGCGGCCGGGGCCGCGCCGTGCACCTTGGAGTCCGCGATGAAGCGGCCCTTGGCGACGGCCTCGTCCCAGCCCTCGCCGCGGTCGATCGCGGGCCGCTCGACCTTGACGTCGCCCTTGAGCACCTGGGCGGTCCAGATCAGCGACTGCTCCAGGAAGTCGGCACCCTCGAAGAGGGCGTCGGCGATGCCCAGGTCGAAGACCTGCTTGCCCTTGAGCTGCTTGTTCTGGTTCAGGGAGTTCTCGATGATGACCGAGACGGCCTTCTCGGCGCCGATCAGGTTCGGCAGCAGCGCGCAGCCGCCCCAGCCCGGGACGAGACCGAGGAAGACCTCGGGCAGCGAGAACGCCGGGATCGCCTTGGAGACGGTCCGGTAGGTGCAGTGCAGGCCGACCTCGACGCCGCCGCCCATGGCCGCGCCGTTGTAGTAGGCGAAGGTCGGGACCGCGAGGGACGCGAGGCGCTTGAAGACCTCGTGGCCGCCCTTGCCGATGGCCAGCGCGTCCTCGTGCCGCTTCAGCAGCTCGACGCCCTTGAGGTCGGCGCCGACGGCGAAGATGAACGGCTTGCCGGTGACACCGGCACCGACGATCGTGCCGTCGGCCGCCTCCTTCTCCACCTGGTCGATCGCGGCGTTGAGGTTCGCCAGCGACTGCGGGCCGAAGGTGGTCGGCTTGGTGTGGTCCAGGCCGTTGTCCAGCGTGATCAGCGCGAACCGGCCGGCACCGAAGGGCAGGTCGAAGTGGCGTACGTGCGCCTGCGTGACGACCTCGTCCGGGAACAGCTCGGCCGCGCCCTTCAGGAGTTCAGCGGTGGTGCTCACTTGTCGCCTCCGTCGAAGTGCGGGTTCTCCCAGATGACCGTCGCGCCCATGCCGAAGCCGACGCACATGGTGGTGAGGCCGTAGCGGACCTGCGGCTGCTCCTCGAACTGGCGGGCCAGCTGCGTCATCAGACGGACGCCGGAGGAGGCGAGCGGGTGACCGAAGGCGATCGCGCCGCCGTACTGGTTGACGCGCTCGTCGTCGTCCGCGATGCCGTAGTGGTCGAGGAAGGCCAGGACCTGGATGGCGAAGGCCTCGTTGATCTCGAACAGGCCGATGTCGGAGATGGACAGGCCCGCCTGGGCGAGGGCCTTCTCCGTGGCCGGGATCGGGCCGTAGCCCATGACCTCGGGCTCCACACCCACGAAGGAGTAGGAGACGAGGCGCATCTTGACGGGCAGGCCGTTCTCGCGGGCGAAGTCCTCGCTCGCGATGAGCGACGCGGTGGCGCCGTCGTTCAGACCGGCCGCGTTGCCGGCGGTGACCCGGCCGTGCACGCGGAACGGCGTCTTGAGACCCGAGAGGCTCTCCAGGGTCGTACCCGGGCGCATCGGCTCGTCGGCGGTGACGAGGCCCCAGCCGGTCTCGCCGCCCTCGGGGCTGGTCCGGCGCACCGAGATCGGCACGAGGTCCTGCTGGATCTTGCCGTTGGCGTACGCCTTGGCGGCCTTCTCCTGCGAGCGCACCGCGTACTCGTCGGCGCGCTGCTTGGTGATGTGCGGGTAGCGGTCGTGCAGGTTCTCCGCCGTCATGCCCATGAACAGGGCCGACTCGTCGACCAGCTTCTCGCTGACGAACCGCGGGTTGGGGTCCACGCCCTCGCCCATCGGGTGGCGGCCCATGTGCTCGACACCGCCGGCGACGGCGACGTCGTACGCGCCGAAGGCGACGGAACCGGCGACCGCGGTGACGGCGGTCAGGGCGCCGGCGCACATGCGGTCGATGGAGTAACCGGGTACGGACTGCGGCAGACCGGCGAGGATACCGGCGGTGCGGCCGATGGTCAGGCCCTGGTCGCCGATCTGCGTGGTCGCGGCGATGGCGACCTCGTCGATCTTCTTGGGGTCCAGGCCGGGGTTGCGGCGCAGCAGCTCCCGGATCGCCTTCACGACGAGGTCGTCGGCACGGGTCTCGTGGTAGATGCCCTTCGGGCCCGCCTTGCCGAACGGGGTGCGGACGCCGTCGACGAAGACGACGTCCCTGACGGTACGAGGCACGATGGCTCTCCTCCAGGGTGCGGGATGGCACTGCTGCGTTGCGCTGAGCGCGCGCTCAGGACCCATGCTACTTATGAGTAACGTAGCTGCACAGTCCTGCCGGAGGGAGCGGCGAAGGTCACACCGGGGAGCCGGTGCCGAACGAGGGCGGGGCGCGGCCGTGCGCGAGGGCCGCGCACGTCGGTATGGCTTGATCTCGATGCACCGGTGGCGCCGGCGGCCCGCCCGTCGGGGCCCGGAGAACCGCCGCGACCAGCCATGACGCTCCCGCGGCCGCCGGTGCGGCCGGTCCCGCGGTGGATCAGGCGTCGTTCGTCGCCAGTGCGGCGACCAGTACCAAAGTCACCTGCTCCACCTGCCACGGACGCGCGCCGTAACCCGCCAGCGCCGTCCGCACGGCCGGGGCGTCCACGACGGCGGGCGGCTCCCAGCACAGCCGCCGGACCGTGTCCGGGGACACCAGGTTCTCCTGGGGCATGCCGAGCTCCTCGGCCAGTGCCGAGACCCCGGCCCGGGCGGCGGACAGCCGCGCGGCGGCGGCCGGGTCCTTGTCGGCCCACGCACGCGGCGGCGGCGGGCCGGTCACCGGCTGGCCCGGCTGCGGCAGCGCGGTGTCGGGGAGGGCCCTGGCCCGGTCGACGGCGGCCTGCCACTGCTCCAGCTGCCGGCGGCCCATCCGGTGCCCGAATCCGTTGAGCGCGGACAGCGCGTGCACGCCGGAGGGGAGGGCGAGCGCGGCTTCCACGATCGCGGCGTCGCTCAGCACCTTGCCCGGTGACACGTCCCTGCGCTGCGCGATGCGGTCCCGGGTCTGCCACAGCTCCCGGACGACGCCCAGCTGCCTGCGCCGGCGCACCTTGTGCATCCCGGACGTCCGGCGCCAGGGGTCCTTGCGGGGCTCGGCGGGCGGCGCGGCCGCGATCGCGTCGAACTCCTCCAGGGCCCACTCCAGCTTGCCCTGCCGGTCCAGCTCCTTCTCCAGGGCGTCGCGCAGGTCGACGAGGAGCTCGACGTCCAGGGCGGCGTAGCGCAGCCAGGGCTCCGGCAGCGGCCGGGTCGACCAGTCGACGGCCGAGTGGCCCTTCTCCAGCACGTAGCCGAGGACGCCCTCGACCATGGCGCCGAGGCCGACCCGGGGGAAGCCGGCGAGCCGGCCGGCCAGCTCGGTGTCGAAGATGCGGGTCGGGACCATGCCTATCTCGCGCAGGCAGGGCAGGTCCTGGGTGGCCGCGTGCAGCACCCACTCGACGCCGGACAGCGCGGCGCCCAGGCCGGACAGGTCCGGGCAGGCGACGGGGTCGATCAGTGCGGTGCCGGCGCCCTCGCGGCGCAGCTGCACCAGGTAGGCCCGCTGGCCGTACCGGTAGCCGGAGGCGCGCTCGGCGTCCACGGCCACGGGGCCGGTGCCGGCGGCGAACGCGGCGACCACCTCGGCGAGGGCCGCCTCGTCGGCGATCACGGGCGGAATGCCCTCGCGGGGCTCGAGCAGCGGTGTCGGCGCCCCCGCCGCAGAAGATCCGGCGTCTTCGGGAGGCGTGCCTCCGCTGGTGCGCAGGGAACTGTCTGCTGCGGTGTCTTGGGCGTCGGTCACCTGTCAAGGGTATCGGTGTGTGGAAGGCGCCCGTCGCCGGAACGTTCCGTCGACGGGCGCCCGAGGGTCGTAAACCAGTCAGGTCGGTGAAACTTCCGGTTCACACGAGGGAACCGGTGATTCCGCCGAGCGGGGCATGGAGTGGGGTCAGTGGATGATTCCGGTACGGAGAGCCACCGCCACCATGCCGGCACGGTCGCCGGTGCCCAGCTTGCGGGCGATGCGGGCCAGGTGGCTCTTGACGGTGAGGGCGGACAGGCCCATGGAGACGCCGATGGCCTTGTTCGACTGGCCTTCGGCGACCAGTCGCAGCACCTCGACCTCACGCCCGGACAGCTCCCGGTAGCCACCCGGGTGGCTCGGGGCACCCGGGGGACGGCGGTGCATGCGGGCGGCGCCGCCGAGGGGAGCGGCACCGGGCCGGCTGGGGAGGCCGATGTTGGTGCGGGTGCCGGTGACGACGTAGCCCTTGACCCCTCCGGCCAGGGCGTTGCGGACCGCGCCGATGTCGTCGGCGGCGGAGAGGGCCAGGCCGTTGGGCCAGCCCGCGGCGCGGGTCTCGGACAGCAGGGTCAGGCCGGAGCCGTCGGGCAGGTGGACGTCGGCGACGCAGATGTCGCGCGGGTTGCCGATGCGGGGACGAGCCTCCGCGACGGACGAGGCTTCGATGACGTCGCGTACTCCGAGGGCCCACAGATGGCGGGTGACGGTGGAACGGACACGCGGGTCGGCCACGACCACCATGGCGGTCGGCTTGTTCGGGCGGTAGGCGACCAGGCTTGCGGGCTGCTCGAGGAGAACGGACACCAGGCCTCCTGGGTGGGGGGAAGGGGCCGGCTTTGGGGAGGAAGCCGGGACGAACCGTGCTTTCAAGGTCACAGTCGTCTTCGGCAGCAAACTCGTCCGCCTTTAGAGAATGATCACGATCTAGTGAGTAACAATCTGTGCAATTCGGACACGCGATCGATCATCCGAAGATCGAATCGGTTCGAGCGGATGCGATTCGAGTGCGGAAAGTGGCCGTATCGACAAAGAGAGGGTCAACAAGGCGTCCGTCGGAGTGATGTCGGCGGATCGGGGCGGTCAGGTCACCGCGACTGCGGACCCCTGCGCTGCGGCAGGGTCACCACCGAGGTGTCGCCGGGGCCGGCCGGCGGCAGACCGCCGACCTGCGCCAGCAGATCGCACCAGGCGGCCAGGTGCGCGGCCGTGTCCGGCACCCCGCCCATGCCCTCGCGGGGCGTCCAGGACGCCCGGATCTCGATCTGCGAGGCGGCCGGCCGCTCGGCCAGGCCGCCGAAGTAGTGCGAACTCGCACGCGTGATCGTGCCGCTCGGCTCGCCGTAGCCGAGTCCCCGCCCCTGGAGCGCACCGGTCAGCCACGACCAGCACACCTCCGGCAGCAGCGGATCGGCCGCCATCTCCGGCTCCAGCTCCGCGCGCACCAGCGTCACCAGCCGGAACGTCCCCTGCCAGGCGTCGTGCCCGGCCGGGTCGTGCAGCAGCACCAGCCGCCCGTCGGCGAGCTCCTGCTCGCCGTCGACCACCACCGCCTCCAGCGCGTACGCGTGCGGGGCGAGCCGCTGCGGCGCGGGTGTCGGCTCCACCTCGACCTGCGGGCGTACCCGCGCGGCGCGCAGCGCGTCCACCGCGGCCCGGAACGCGGGCGGCAGTCCACCGCCCGCCCGCCCCTGCGCGGTGTCCTTCGCGTCGTCCATTCCGTCAGCGCCGTCCGACAGTCGTCCCTGAGCCGCAGCCATGCGGGGAAGAGTAAGGGGAGCAGGGCCCGCGCGCAGGGAGGGACACCCCCGAAGGGCAGGCGCACTTCTCCTTCCCGGGCCGTGGGAGACTTGCCGTCGTGAGTGCCAACGGAAGCCCTTCGGGCCAGCAGCCGACAGCGACGTACGACAGCGCCTTCCTCAAGGCGTGCAGGCGCGAAGCCGTACCGCACACCCCCGTGTGGTTCATGCGCCAGGCCGGCCGCTCCCTGCCCGAGTACCGCAAGGTGCGCGAGGGCGTTCCGATGCTCCAGTCCTGCATGATGCCCGAGCTGGTCACCGAGATCACGCTCCAGCCGGTGCGCCGGCACGACGTGGACGCGGCGATCTACTTCAGCGACATCGTCGTCCCGCTCAAGGCCATCGGCATCGACCTCGACATCAAGCCCGGTGTCGGCCCGGTCGTCGAGCAGCCGGTCCGCACCCGCGCCGACCTGGCCCGGCTGCGCGACCTCACCCCCGAGGACGTCCCCTACGTCACCGAGGCGATCGGCCAGCTCACCCGCGAGCTCGGCGCCACCCCGCTGATCGGTTTCGCGGGCGCCCCCTTCACCCTCGCGAGCTACCTGGTCGAGGGCGGCCCCTCCCGCACGTACGAGAACGCCAAGGCGATGATGTACGGCGACCCGGAGCTCTGGGCCGACCTGCTCGACCGGCTCGCCGACATCACGGCCGCCTTCCTGAAGGTGCAGATCGAGGCCGGCGCGAGCGCGGTCCAGCTGTTCGACTCCTGGGTCGGCTCGCTGGCGCCGGCGGACTACCGCCGCTCGGTGATGCCCGCCTCCGCGAAGGTCTTCGACGCGGTCGCCGGGTACGGCGTCCCGCGCATCCACTTCGGTGTCGGCACCGGTGAGCTGCTGCGGCTCATGGGCGAGGCCGGCGCGGACGTCGTCGGTGTCGACTGGCGCGTCCCGATGGACGAGGCGGTGCGCCGCGTCGGCCCCGGCAAGGCGCTCCAGGGCAACCTCGACCCCACCGTCCTGTTCACCGACAAGGACACCGTCGAGGCGAAGGCCGGTGAGGTGCTCCAGGCGGCCGCCGGTCTGGAAGGCCACGTCTTCAACCTCGGCCACGGTGTCATGCCGAACACCGACCCGGACGCGCTGACCCGGCTGGTCGAGTACGTCCACACGCGCACCGCGCGCTGACTCACCAGGTGTAGTACGGCCGCGCCCGCCTGCCGAACAGCAGGCCGGGCGGTTCCGGCGGGGCGGGCGTGCCCGGCTTGAGCGGCCACGCCAGCAGCACGCCCGCCACGAAGCCGACCACGTGGGCCGCGTACGCCACCGTCCCGGCGCCGGAGACGCCGTGCCCGGAGGAGTACACCGCCTGCAGCACGAACCAGAAGCCCAGCACCATCCAGGCGGGCAGCCGGAGCGGCAGGAAGACCAGGAACGGCACGAGCACCCACACCCGGGCCTTCGGATACAGCACCAGGTAGGCCCCGAGCACGCCGGCCACGGCACCGGAGGCGCCGATCAGCGGGTCGCCCGAGGAGGCGTTGAGGAGCGCGAAGCCGTAGCCGGCCGCGTAGCCGCAGACGACGTAGAAGAGGAAGTACCGGACGTGGCCCATCCGGTCCTCGACGTTGTTGCCGAAGATCAGCAGGAACAGCATGTTCCCCAGCAGATGCAGCCAGCCCCCGTGCAGGAACATCGCCGTGAGGACCGACAGCGCCGGTGACTTGTGGTACCCGGGCGGGCCGACGACGCAGCCCGGGCCGTGCGGGCCCACGCCCACCTCGCCCGTGGGCACCAGCCGCGGCAGCTGATGGTGGATCAGCTGCTTCGGGACCGCCGCGTACTGGTCCATGAAGGCCTGGAGATGGCACAGCCGCACCAGTTCGCCGTCACCGGCCACGGAGCCGGCCAGACCGGGCGTGGTGAGGAACACGAGCACATTGGCCGCGATGAGCGCGTACGTCACCCAGGGGGTGCGGCGCACCGGGTTCACGTCATGGACGGGGATGACCACACAGGAGTACTGCCCGCGACGGGGCCCGTGAACCGGTGAACGCCGGCGGGCACGCGTGCGTATCCCTCCTCAACCGACGTGAGGATCAGGCGATGACGAACGCTCCGCAGGTTTCGGCCATGCACGCTCTGCCCGACGGCGAGGCAGAGCTGTCCTTGGTGGTGCGCCTCCCCTGGGAGGACGTGGCGCGGCTCGGCCAGGAGGCGGGGCGGCTCGCCGTGCAGATGCAGCGGCCCGTGACGCTGGACGAGGCGGTGGGTCATCGCCTGCGCTCCACCCGCCCGTCCGCGTCCCACGCCAAGCCCTCCGCGGAGCAGCCCCCGGCCGTGACGTCGAACGCGGGGGTCACCTCGCTGCCGCGGATCAGCGGGACGGCGTAGGGGGGTGCGCGGCCACGGCCGCGCGCACCTTCGCGGTCGCCTTCCTCGCCGCCACCAGGACCGGGTCCCACACCGGTGAGAACGGGGGGGCGTAGCCCAGGTCCAGGGCCGTCATCTGTTCCACCGTCAGCTGCGCGGTCAGCGCCACCGCGGCGATGTCCACGCGCTTGGCGGCCCCCTCCCGGCCGACGATCTGGACGCCGAGCAGCCGCCCCGTGCGGCGCTCGGCGAGCATCTTGACCGTCATGGGGGAGGCGCCCGGGTAGTAGCCCGCCCGGCTCGTCGACTCGACGGTGACCGTCTCGAACCGCAGGCCCACCCGGCGGGCGTCCTTCTCGCGCAGTCCGGTGCGGGCGATCTCCAGGTCGCAGACCTTGCTGACGGCCGTGCCGACCACACCCGGGAAGGTGGCGTAACCGCCGCCCACGTTGGTGCCGACGACCTGGCCGTGCTTGTTGGCGTGGGTGCCGAGCGGGACGTACTGCTCCTGGCCGGAGACCAGGTTCAGCACCTCCACGCAGTCGCCGCCCGCCCAGATGTTCTCGTGGCCGCGCACCCGCATCGCGAGGTCGGTGAGCAGGCCGCCGTGGGCGCCGAGGGGCAGACCCGCCGACCGGGCGAGGGCCGTCTCCGGACGGACGCCGATGCCGAGGATCACCAGGTCCGCCGGGTACTCGGCGTCCTCGGTGGCCACCGCGCGGACCCGGCCGTCCTCACCGGTGAGCAGCTTGGTGACCTCGGCGTCGTTCACCATGGTGATGCCGAGGCCCTCCATGGCCCGGTGCACCATGCGGCCCATGTCCGGGTCGAGCGTCGACATCGGCTCCTTGCCGCGGTTGACGACCGTCACCTCGAAACCGCGGTTGATCATCGCCTCGGCCATCTCCACGCCGATGTACCCGGCACCCACGACCACCGCCCGGCGGCCGCGCGTGCGGGCCAGCGTGTCGAGCAGGGCCTGGCCGTCGTCCAGCGTCTGCACGCCGTGCACGCCGGGGGCGTCCACACCGGGCAGGTCCGGGCGGACCGGTCGGGCACCGGTGGCGATCACGAGCTTGTCGTACGGCGTCCAGGACTCGGCGCCGGAGTCGACGTCACGCGCCCGCACCCGCTGCCCGGGCACGTCGATCCCGACGACCTCGGTGCGCAGCCGCAGATCGATGCCGCGCGCCCGGTGCTCCTCGGGCGTACGGGCGATCAACCGGTCGCGCTCGCCGACCTCGCCGCCCACCCAGTACGGGATGCCGCACGCCGAGTAGGAGGTGAAGTGGCCGCGCTCGAAGGCCACGATCTCCAGTTCGTCCCGGCCCCTCAGCCGGCGTGCCTGCGATGCCGCGGACATTCCCGCGGCATCGCCGCCGATCACGACCAGCCGTTCCGTCCCGCCCCGCGCAGCGCTCATGCTCATGGGAACACGCTACGGGGCGCGAGCATTTCAGTCCCGGTCCGCCTCCCGCGCGGTGTCCGGCGCCGGACGCGCCGAGGGCAGCGGGCCCACCGCGGTCGTCGCCGGCGCGGGCCCGGCACGGCGCGGCAGCCGGGGACGTACGACCCGCAGCCACACCACGGCCAGCAGCGCCGCGAACGCCGCGAACGGCAGCGCGGCGCCGAGCGCGAGGACGATCCAGCGCAGGATGGTGACGAACACGTGCCAGCCGCCCGCCAGCGCGTCCACGATCCCGGGCGTGTCGTCGTGGGCGGCCTTCTTCACGGGCGTCTCGGACAGCGACAGGGTGATGGTGGCCAGGCTTGTACGGTCCTTCAGGGACGCCTGCCGGGCCAGCAGGGCCTCCAGATCCGCCTGACGACTGCTCAGTTCGCCCTCCAGCGTGACCACGTCGCTCAGCTTCGTCGCCCGGTCCATCAGCGCCCGGATCCGGTTCACACTGGCCCGCTGGGACCTGATCCGGCTCTCCACGTCCACGACCTGGTCGGTGACGTCCACCGCCTTCGCCGTGCGGTCGACCAGCCGGCCCGTGCCCTGCAGCGAGGTGAGGACCTCGTCGTACTTCTCGGTGGGCACGCGCAGCACGACCCGGGTGTTCTCGTGGCCGTCGGAGTCCCGGGTCGTGCTCTCGTCGCCGACGAAGCCGCCCACGCCCTCGGCGGCCGACCGGGCCGCGGACAGGGCCTTCGGCACGTCCTTCACCTCGACGGTGAGGGACGCGGTGCGGATGATCGCGCTCGGGGCGAGGTCGGGCGTCCTGGGCGCCGACTTCCCCTTGTCCGCCGCGGCGCCGGAACCGCTGTCCTGCCGGGCCTCGGCGCCCGCGGCGGACTTCGCGTCACCGCCCGAGTCGTTCGCGCCGCTGCACCCGGCGAGCGCGAGGGACGCGGCGAGCAGGACCCCGGCGAGAGCCCGGACGGAGCGCACGGACCGTGCGGATCCGGTGGATCGTTGCGTATGCATGGGCGGCAACCCCCGATGACTGAGAACGACGACTGAGACACATGACTGCGACCGGTGACCGGTGACGCTTCTTCGACGGCGGGGGCCGCCGGAACGTTGGGGCCCGCCGGTCCCGAAGCGGTCACGGTCCGGACTCGGCCCGGACACCGGGACCGGTGCGGTGGGGCGGCCCCCGGCCCCGGCGGGCGTGCCGACGGGGTCTGAGAGAGTGGGGGACATGAGCGCAACGGGTACGCGAGCAGGGCATGTCGTCGTCATCGGGGCCGGTATCGCCGGGCTGGCCGCCGCCCACCGGCTGCTCGGGCGGGGCGCGCGCGTGACCGTGCTGGAGGCCTCCGACCGGGTCGGCGGCAAGCTGCTGCCCGGCGAGATCGCGGGCGCCCGGGTCGACCTGGGCGCCGAGTCGATGCTCGCCCGCCGGCCCGAGGCCGTCGCCCTGGCCCGCGAGGTGGGTCTCGCCGAGCGGCTGCGGACCCCGGCCACCGCGACCGCCTCGATCTGGACCCGCGGCGCCCTGCGCCCCATGCCCAAGGGGCATGTGATGGGCGTGCCCGGCACCGCCGCCGCCCTCACCGGCGTCCTGTCCGACGAGGGCCTGGCCCGCATCGAGCGGGACGCGGACCTGCCCCGCACCGAGGTCGGCGACGACGTGGCCGTGGGGGAGTACGTGGCGGCCCGGCTCGGCCGCGAAGTCGTCGACCGGCTCGTCGAGCCCCTGCTCGGCGGGGTCTACGCGGGCGACGCCTACCGCATCTCGCTGCGCTCCGCCGTCCCGCAGCTCTACCAGGCGGCGCTCACCCACGCCTCCCTGACGGAGGCGGTCCGCGAGATCCAGGCGAAGGCGGCCGCCGCCGCGCAGACCGGCCCGGTGTTCATGGGCATCGAGGGCGGCGTGGGCACCCTCCCGCTGTCGGTGGCCGCCTCCGTGCGGGCCCGCGGGGGCGAGATCCGCACCGGCACGCAGGTGCGGGAGCTGCGCCGCGCGGGCACGGTGGACCGGCCGGACGCCGGCTGGCGCGTCCTGGCCGGCGACCGGGAACTGCACGCGGACGCCGTCGTCCTCGCCGTCCCCGCCCCCGCGGCCGCCGGACTGCTGCGCGCCGAGTCCCCGGCGGCCGCCGCCGAACTGGACGCCGTCGAGTACGCCTCGATGGCCCTGGTCACCCTCGCCTACCGGCGGGCCGGCCTGCGCCTGCCCGAGGGCAGCGGCTTCCTGGTGCCGCCGGTCGACGGCCGCACCATCAAGGCGTCGACCTTCGCCTCCCAGAAGTGGGGGTGGATCGCCGAGGAGGACCCCGACGTGGTCGTGGTCCGCACCTCCGTCGGCCGCCACGGCGAGACGGCGGTCCTCGGGCGGGACGACGCCGACCTCGTGGAGATCTCCCGGCACGACCTGCGCGAGGCCACCGGCCTGGACGCCGTGCCCGTGGCGGCGCGCGTCACCCGCTGGACCGACGGCCTGCCCCAGTACCCCGTCGGGCACCACGCGCGCGTGGCCCGCATCCGCGCGCACGTGGCCGCGCTGCCGGCCCTCGCGGTGTGCGGCGCGCAGTACGACGGCGTCGGCATCCCCGCGTGCGTCGCGAGCGCGAACGCGGCGGTGGACCAGCTCGACGGCGACCTGCGCGCGGTCCGTGAGCTGACGGCGAACCCGGTGCAGAGCCTGCACGGCGGCGCGGGACAATAGGGACCATGAGTGACGACGCCTCCACCACCGAGTCCGGCAGGATCCCGAACAAGGGCAAGCTGGCAAAGGACCTCAACGAGGTCATCCGCTACACCCTCTGGTCGGTCTTCAAGCTGAAGGACGTGCTGCCCGAGGACCGCGCGGGGTACGCCGACGAGGTCCAGGAGCTGTTCGACCAGCTCGCCGCCAAGGACGTGACGATCCGCGGCACCTACGACGTCTCCGGTCTGCGCGCCGACGCCGACCTCATGATCTGGTGGCACGCCGAGACCAGCGACCAGCTGCAGGAGGCGTACAACCTCTTCCGGCGCACCAGGCTGGGCCGCGCGCTGGAGCCGGTCTGGTCGAACATGGCGCTGCACCGCCCCGCCGAGTTCAACCGCTCGCACATCCCGGCGTTCCTCGCCGACGAGACGCCCCGCAACTACGTGAGCGTCTACCCCTTCGTGCGCTCCTACGACTGGTACCTGCTCCCCGACGAGGACCGCCGCCGCATGCTCGCCGACCACGGCAAGATGGCCCGCGGCTACCCGGACGTGCGCGCCAACACGGTCGCCTCGTTCTCCCTCGGCGACTACGAGTGGGTGCTGGCCTTCGAGGCCGACGAGCTGTACCGCATCGTCGACCTCATGCGCCACCTCCGCGGCTCCGAGGCCCGCAGGCACGTCCGCGAGGAGGTGCCCTTCTACACCGGCCGCCGCAAGTCGGTGGCGGAGCTGGTCGCGGGCCTGGCCTGAGTCAGCGCCGGCCGCTGCTGCCCTTGACGCCGCCGCGCCGGACCTCCGCGGCGGTCCGTCCGCCGGAGGCGTCCGGCTTCGGTTCCTGGCGCGGCGCGCAGGACGCGTGCCGCGCCGGGAGGCGCCCCTCCAGCAGGTAGGCGTCGAAGTAGGCGTTGACGCAGCGGTTCGGGCCGCCGGCGACGCCGTGCGTGCCCGCGTCCCGCTCGGTCACCAGCACCGAGCCGGCCAGCCGCCGCTGCATCTCCACGGAACCCGAGTAGGGCGCGGCCGCGTCCCGTTCGGCCGCCAGGATCAGCACCGGCGGCAGCTCACCCGGGCCGGTGCGCACGTCCATCGGCTGCCGGCGGGGCGTCTGCCAGTAGGCGCACGGCAGGTTCAGCCAGGCGTTGTCCCACGTCTCGAAGGGCGCGACCCGGGCGAGCCGGGTGTTGTCGCGGTCCCACACCGTGAAGTCCGTCGGCCAGGGCGCGTCGTTGCACTCCACGGCCGTGTACACCGCGCTGCTGTTCTCCGCCTCCGCGGCCGTCTCCGCCATCGGGGCCGCCAGCCGGACCAGAGGCTGCGGGTCGCCGTGCAGATACGCCGACAGGGCCGCGGCCCGGCTCGGCCAGAAATCGTCGTAGTACCCGGCCGCCAGGAAGACGTTCTGCAGCTGGCCCGGACCGACCTTGCCGCCCGCCGCCTTCCCGGCCAGCCGCTGCCGCGCGGTGTCGTAGCTGCTCTGCACCTTCGCGGGCGTGTTGCCGAGCCGGTAGGCGTCGTCGTGACGGGCGATCCACTCGCGGAAGTCCGTCCAGCGCTCCTCGAACGCGGCCGACTGGTCCAGGTTGCTGCGGTACCAGATCTTCGCCGGGTCCGGGTTGACCGCCGAGTCCAGCACCATCCGCCGCACGTGCGAGGGGAACATCGCCGCGTACAGCGCGCCGAAGTAGGTGCCGTACGACGCGCCCATGAACGTCAGCCGGTCCTCGCCCAGCGCGGCCCGCAGGACGTCCAGGTCACGGGCGTTGTTGAGGGAGGTGTAGTGGCGCAGCCCGCTGCCCGACCGCTGGGCGCACCCGCGCGCGTACGCCTTCGCCGCCGCGACGCGTTCGCGCTTGTACGCCTCCGACGGATGCGTCGGCGACGCGGTGGGTGCCTTGAAGTAGCGCCGGGGATCCTCGCAGGACAGCGGCGCGGAACGGCCGACGCCGCGCGGCGCGTAGCCGACCAGGTCGTACGCGGCGGCGATCCGCTTCCACTCCGGGACCATGCCGATCAGCGGGAAGTACATGCTGGAGGCGCCGGGACCGCCCGGGTTGTACACGAGGGCGCCCTGCCGGGGGACCTTCCGCTTGCTGTTGTGGGGGTCCTTCTGCGAGGCCCGCATCCGGCTGACGGTGAGTCTGATCTGCTTGCCGTCCGGGTGGGCGTAGTCCAGCGGGACGGACACCGTGCCGCAGCGCAGGCCGCTGGGCGCCTCCGGCACGTCGGCGGCGGAGCACGCGCCGAAGTCGACACCGGCCGCCCGGGCTCGGGCCGCGGCCACGGCGGTGCCGCGCAGTTCGGCCGCGCCAGGGCCGTCGGGCGCCCCGGGAGCGGCGGGCGCGCCGCCCGCCGGGGCCGCGGCCAGCCCGGCCAGCAGCAAGGACCCGGCGGCCGAGTACAGGGCGGCAGCTCTCATCGCGTATCCCTCCGGTGCGCGGCGGCGATGGCACGGCTGCCACGGCCCGGCGACACCAGAAGGGATATTTCGGTCGGCCGTCGGTGAAGGCAAGCACCACCCGGCCGGTGTCGGCGTCAATGACCCCTGTGCGCCCCCGAGGGTGCCCTCACTCCCGCCGGGGCTGGTCGCGATGGGCGAAGGCCGCGCGCAGTTCCGGCTCGCCGATCGCCCGGACGCCGCGCACGGCGACCGAGGTGAGGAACGACCGCTCGTCGCCGGCCGGACCGCGGGTGAGCGTGCCCAGCAGCCGCTGACCGGCCGGGGAGGCCCAGCGCGAGTACGGGTGCACCTCGAAGCGGGCGATGGCGAGACAGCTCAGGGACAGCGTGAGGGGCAGGGCGAACCACAGGGCGACCAGGAGCCGGGGCGTCCCCGTCTGGACGGGCAGCGCCAGCGCGGCCGCGCCCAGCACGACGACGGTCAGGGCGGCGGCCCGCACCTGGCGCACGGCCGCGCCCACGCTCGTACCGGAGCCGTCGGGCACCGCGAGGCCCGCGCGGACCAGGCCGTCCGCGAGCCGGCGCACGGACTCGGCACCGGCCGCGCGGGCCCGCACCGGAGCGATCCGGGACTGGCCCTCCGGGCCTATCGCCCCTATGACGGACCGCTCCATCTCGTCACGGCCCCGCGGGTCGACCACCGTCGCCCAGCCCGTGTGCGCGAGCAGCAGCCGCCGCTGCCGGGCCATGGAGACCAGGGTGACGTCGGCGACCCGGGCCGGGCCGCCGGACAGGAAGGCCGCCTCGTACAGCGTCAGCGCGTGCGCCCCGTCCGCTGCGGTGCCGCCCGCGTCCGAGGCCGCCGCGCGGACCGCCGCCAGGCACAGACGGGTGCACGCGAGGCCGGCGAACGCCCAGGCCAGAAGGAGAAGTAGGACCCAGAACATGACGTGTTTGTATGCCAGAGGCCCGTGCGAACGCCATGCCCTGTTCAGCATTCGAACTCCGAGCGTTGCGGGTACGTGACGTTCCGTTTCCCGTGCAGGTCAGGGGCTGCTCGTCGGCGGCGGCGCGCTGGTGGCCGAGGGCGGGGGCGTCACCGGGACGGCGGCGCCCGGCGCGACGGCCGGGGGCGGGGGGACCGGGGTCGCGGAGGCCGCGAGGTCCCGGGACAGCGCGGCGAAGTCGACGTACCCCGTCGCCTCCAGGATCTTGATGTGGTCGAGGACGGTGTCGTTCGCGTCGTCGGCGAGATCACGCACCAGGGAGTTCTGGGTGCCCGCCCGGACCTGGGCGACCAGCGAGAACACCCGGCCGTGCGCCAGGCGCAGGATGCCCGCGAACCGGCGGTCGAAGTCCTGCCCGCGCGCCGCGCCCAGGGTGGCCAGCCACTGCTTCTGCTGCTCGTTCGGCTCGTTGGGCAGCGGGACGCCGAGCTGCGTGGCGACGGTCCGCACGTGGGCGTCGAGGGAGCTGTGGCCGTCGACGAGGTGCGCCCCGGCGGTGCGGACGGCCGGGCTGGTCCCCTCGCGCTCCGCCAGTTCCCCGGCGGGCAGCTCCCACAGGCCGGCGAGCCGGACCTTGGTGATGAAGTCCCGGTCCTGCTCGGACAGCGGGCCGAACGGGGTGGTGACGGTCCGTGCGCTCAGCACGCCCGCGGAGGCCGCGTCCGGCCGGTCGGCGTACGACCAGAGCGGGAAGAGCAGCGCCACGACCGTCGCCGCCAGGCCCGTGATGATGAGCCCGGTACCGCTGAATATGCCTCGGCCCTCGAGCGGGGGTCGCGGTCGCATGGCGCCTCCTGATACGGCACCGCACACCAGGGGTGCTTGAGGGTGGGTGGGTGCGGCTTGGCATATTACTGGGGCCGCGGACACGGCCCGCGCCCCCGGGGCGTCCCGGCACCCCGCCCGCGCCCTCGGAGGAACCGGCCCCGCCCGGCCGCACCTCCCGGCCTCAGCCCCTGCGCAGCATTGCCCGTGCCCGTGCCACCGGGCCGCGGGGGCGGGGGGCCGGGCCCGCCCGGTCCAGCCACCAGTTCCGCAGGTCCCGTCGGGCCGCCGCCTCGGCGGGCGGCGCGGTGCGCAGCAGGTGACCGGCGAAGTCCAGCGCGTCCCGCCGGTAGCCCTCGCTCATCGGCCGCGTCCGGGCGTACTCCAGGAACGCCGGCCGGTATCCCGCGCCCAGGATCTCCGGAAGCTCGGGGGCCACCTTCGCCACCACGCCGGCCCGCTTGGCCGCGAGCGCCCGCGCCTGCACCCCCATCCGCACCCGGTCGAACCCCTCCGGCACCGGCGTCCCGGCGACCAGCGCGGACAGTACGGCGGCCTGCGCGACCCCCAGCCGTTCCCTGGTCGCCTCCCGGGTGCCCACTCCCGCCGCCGTCCGCGTGAGGACCGCGACACCCCCGCCCGCCGAGCCGCCCGCCGAATCGCCCGGAGAGCCGGCCGGGGGGCCGGCCGCGGGAGCCGTGCCGTCGGCCGCCCGTGCGCGCCCCTCGCGGACCGCGCCCCGGATCGACGTCAACTCCCGCTCCAGTTCCGCCGGTTCCGGGAAGTTCTCGTCGCGTTCCAGCAGGACGCCCGGCGGGGCGACCCGGGAGGCGAGGTCGGTCAGCAGGTCGAGGACCGGGGCCGGCACCGGGTGCGCGTGGCTGTCGTGCCAGACGCCGTCCCGCTCGAAACCGCCCGCGACATGGACGTAGGCGATCGCCTCCAGCGGCAGCGCGGCCAGCGCCTGCGCCGGGTCCTCGCCCCGGTTGACGTGATTGGTGTGCAGATTGGCCACGTCGATGAGCAGCCGTACCCCGGTCCGCTCGACCAGTTCGGACAGGAACTGCCCCTCGGTCAGTTCCTCGCCCGGCCAGGAGAACAGCGCGGCGATGTTCTCCACGGCGAGCGGCACCGGCAGCGCGTCCTGCGCGATGCGCACGTTCTCGCACAGCACGTCCAGGGCGTCCCGGGTACGCGGCACGGGCAGCAGATGGCCCGCTTCGAGACGCGGGGACGCGGTGAGCGCACCGCCCGCCCGGACGAACGCGATGTGCTCGGTGACCAGGGGGGCGCCGAGCGCCTCCGCCCGTTCGGCCAGCGCCGTCAGCCGGCCCTCGTCGGGGCGGTCCGCGCCGCCGAGGCCGAGGGAGACGCCGTGCGGGATCACCGTCACGCCCCGCTCGCGCAGCCGCAGCAGCGACTCGGGGAGGTGGCCCGGGCAGAGGTTCTCCGCCACCGCCTCCACCCAGTCGATGCCCGGCATGCGTTCCACGGCGTCCGCGATCTCCGGCCGCCAGCCGATCCCCGTGCCCAGTCGCCGCATGGCGCCTCCCCCTCCTCCAGGCGCGGTGCTCGTGCGCCGAGTGACGGGGGTATGGCCCCGGCGGGCGGCCCCGAACCCCGCCGGTGGCGTGTTCAGAGCAACATTTGAGGTTCCGGCGCGGAGGGTCCCCGCCCGGTTCGCCTCAGCCGTCGAGCGCCGGGTGGTCGGCGACGACCGTGCAGGAGCCCGGTGCGATCTCCGTGAAACCGGCGTCCCGGACCAGGGGCAGCCCACCGCCGGTCAGCCGGGCCCAGTCGGCGGGTTCCGCGGTGCGGACGAAGAGCGGGAAGCCGGCGTCCCGCCAGGCGGCGCGCTCGGCGTCGGACAGCGCCCACCAGGCCAGCTGGGCGCCGTGCCCGGCCTGGGCCATCGTCTTGCCGGCCGACATCCGGAGCTCCGGGTTGAGCCACAGCACGGGCCGGCCCGGGTCCGCCGCGGCGGGCGGTTCCGGGTCGTCCAGCTCCGTGCCCGACACCTGGAGCTTGGCCAGCTCCTTGGGCCAGCCGTCCAGCGGGACCGGCGGGAAGACCCGGACCTCCGCGGACTTGCCGGTCACCGTGATCCCCGGCAGTGCCTCGGCGCGCCGCCACTCGGCACCACGGGCCCGCCGGACGACCTTGCGGATCCGGGCGTCCTCCCACTTCCGGACGGCCTCGGCCCACTCGCCGTCGCCGTGCGCCCGTGCGTCGCCGAGCAGCAGGAGCACGGCACGGGCGGCCGTCTCCAGCGCGTCGGTACGGGCGGGCGGCGCGCCGCGCTCGATCCGCACGACGAGCGGCAGGACGAACTGCGGTGCCTCGTCGCGGGGAGTGCGCTCGGCCTGGAAGGGACTGTCACCGGAGGTGGGAACGTGGCTCACGACAGCCCACCCTACGAAGCCGCCGACCCGCCGATCAACGCGCGTTCCCCGCGGAGGGAATTCCGGCGCCCCGCACCGGACCGGCCGACTAATCTGCTCTCTCGATCAACTCTTGATCCACTCCGGATCGACGGGCGGGGGACCGGGATGAGTCAGTACTTCGACATCGGTGACGAGACGCTGTGGAACCCCTCCGACGGGGCCGCGCGGCTCTTCCTGCGCCAGGTGGTGGTCTTCGAGGCGGAACTGGGGCTGCCGTCGGGCCTCGGGCCGATGGAGAACGACGAGTGCCAGGTCGACCCCGTCGCCTTCGGCGTCTTCACGCACGCCCTCCTCGCCCGGCACCGCCGCACCGGACACTCCGTGCTGCTGGCCCTGTCCGAGGGGTTCGTCGCCACCGTGCTGGTCCTCGCCGGGCGCGTCGGCGTCCCCGTGGACTGGGCACGGCTCGAAGCCGTCCCGGACGGCCCGCTGCCGGACGTCCAGGTCTCGGCCCGTACCGGGCTGTCCGGACCGGCCGAGGGCGGAGCGTGGGCTGCGGACCTGCGGGCGCGGGCGGCGGAGCTGAGCCGGGGCATGCCCCGCTGACCTGCCGCGGCCGCGCCCGGCGGCCGGTCACCCCGAGCAGGCGGTGCGCTGCGCCTCCTGCCACTCGCACACCGGGCAGAGCGTGACGCCCTTGTACGACTCCGGGTACTCCGTCGGCTCCTGGCACAGCACGCACTGCGCGTACGGCGGCCCGTCGGCCCTCGGCGGCTTCGTGGCGTCGGCGATCGTGCAGTAGTCCTCGTCGCTCATGCTCCCAGCGTAGGACGCTCAGCGGTGTCCGCCGCTCTCGCCGACCAGCTCGGAGACCTTGACGAAGCGGTAGCCGCGCTTGCGCAGTTCCGGCACCACGGACCGGACGACCCGCTCGGTCGTCGGGGCGGCGCTGCGGGTGCAGTGCATGACGACCACCGAGCCCGGCTTCACTCCGTCCAGGACCTGCCGGACCACCGCGTCGGCGTCCGTGGCGAACGCGTCACCGCTCACCACGTCCCATTGCACCGCGGTCACCCCGAGCCCGCTCAGCGCGCGCAGGGCCTGCCGGTCGTAGCAGCCGCCCGGGAAGCGGAAGTACGGCATCGGCTTCGGCACGCCCGCCTTGCGGAGGGAGGTGTAGGCCCGCTCCACGTCCGACCGCATCCGGTCCGCGCCGACGGTCGGCAGGCCGTAGCAGTCCTCGGTGAACGCGTAGTGGCTGTAGGAGTGGTTGGCGACCTCGAACTGTGCCTCGTGGCCGAGGCTGCGGGCCTGGGCCGGGTACTGGTCGGCCCAGCGGCCCGTCATGAAGACGGTCGCCGGCACCTTCAGCGAACGCAGGGCGGCGATGAGGCCCGGGTTGTCGAAGTGCTCGCCGGAGGCCGCGCGGCGACCCTCGTCGGCGGTCATGTCGGCGTCGAAGGTCAGCGCGACGGTCTTGCCCAGGGTGCGCGGACCGTGCTCGAAGACCGGGGTCAGACCGCCCGGACCCGGGGCGAGCAGCGGCGGGCGGGAAGGGGACGGGGAGGAGGAGACGGGCGACTTGGCCGGGTGCGCGGTACCCGCGGGGCCCGCGGTGCCGCAGGCGGTGAGAGCCGCGCCCAGGGCGCAGACGGCGGTGAGACGGCGTGCGAGTGGGATCACCGTACGAACGTAGGACTGAATGCACGTTTGTATGGTGATATGTCCCGTGGCGCGGCGGCACGGTCACCCGCGCGGCGGGCCGTCGGTCACCGGTCAGCCGAGATCGTGCTGCTCCAGCGGCTTGACCGCCGGTCCCTGGAGCACCGAGCCGTCCACGTCGAAGCGTGAGCCGTGACAGGGGCACTCCCAGGCGCGCTCGGCCCGGTTGAAGGCGACCAGGCAGCCCAGATGGGTGCAGCGGGCCGACACGGCGTGCAGATCGCCCTCCTCGTCGCGGTGCACGGCGAGCCGCTCGCCGCCGGCCCGGACCAGCGCGCCGTCCCCGGGGGTCAGCTCGTCCACGGACGCCGCCGGCTTCAGCCGGTCGCCGACGAAGTGCCGGGCCACCTCCGCCTGCGTCTTCAGCAGCGACGGCGCCTCGCGCACGACGGACTTCAGCCGGCGCGGGTCGTACAGCTCGCGCCAGGCGCTGTCACGGCCGGTGATCAGCGCGGTCAGCAGCAGCCCGGCCATGATGCCGCCGCTCAGGCCCCAGCCGCCGAAGCCCGTGGCCACGTAGGTGTGCCGGGCGCCCGGGTGGAAGGGGCCGACCAGCGGCACGGTGTCGGTCGACTCGTTGTCCTGGGTGGCCCAGGCGTGGTCCAGCCCCACGCCGGGGAAGTGCACCTCGGCCCAGCCGGCGAGCCGGTCGAAGCCCGCCTGCGGATCGCCGGTGCCCGGGGTGAAGTGCTCGCCCGTGACGACGAGCAGCCGCTGCCCGTCCGCGCCGTACGGCGCGGTGCGCACCGAGCGGGTGTTCTCCTCCGGGGTGATGTACATCCCCGCCGGGTCCGGGCCGTCGCCCAGCGGCCCCGCGACGACGAGTTCCCGGCGCGGCGACAGCCGGGCGAACAGCAGGGCCCGGTCGAACACCGGATAGTGCGTGGCGATCACGACGTCCCGGGCGGTCACCGTGTGACCCGCCTCCGTCGTCAGACGGCAGGGCTCCCCGCCCTCCTGCAGTCCGACGACCCGCGTCTGCTCGTACACCTGCCCGCCGCGCGCGACGAGGTCGGCGGTGAGCGCCCGCAGGTACTTGACCGGGTGGAACTGGGCCTGCTCGGCGACCCGGACCGCGCCCGCCACCGGGAAGGGCAGCCCGGTCCTGGTCACGAACGTGGCCGGCAGCCCCGCCACCCGCGCGGCCTCCGCCTCGGCCCGCACCTCCTCGGCGCGCTCCCGGTCCCGCACGTAGGTGTAGGCGTCCCGCACCTCCCACTCGCAGTCGATGCCCAGCTCGGCCACCAGCATCGCCGCGTGCTCGATCGCCTCGGACTGCGAACGGGCGTACAGCCGCGCCCCCTCGGGCCCGCGCGTGCGGCGCAGCCGGTCGTAGACGAGCGTGTGCTGCGCGGTCAGCTTGGCGGTGGTGAACCCGGTGACGCCGCCGGCGACCCGGCCGGCCTCCAGGACCGCCACCCGCAGGCCGGCACGGGTCAGTTCGTGGGCGGTGCTGATGCCGGCCATGCCCGCGCCGACGACCGCCACGTCGACGTCGACGTCCCCGGCCAGCGCGGGACGGGACGGCCCGGGGGCGGTCGTCAGCCAGTACGAGTCGGTGACCCTGCGCTGCTCGTGCATGCCCGCCGGGTACCCCACCGGTCGGCGCTCACGTCTGCTTCGGCAGCCGTTCCCGTGGCCCCTGTCCCGCGGGGCCCGCCCCTCCGCCGCCGTTGGGGGCGGGCTGCTCCGCGAGCCCCTCCGGCAGGCTGTCCGGGAGGGCGGCGATGCCCGGCCGGTCCGGGTCGCCGTTGGGGGCGGGCTGCTCGGGGACGTTCTCCGCCAGGTTCTCGGGGAGCGTCTCAGGGAGGGCGGCGGCCTCCGGCGGCGGCTTCCGCCGCTCCCCGCCGGTGTCCGGCGTGCCCTGCTGCCCGCCCCGCTCCAGGAAGTGCAGCAGTTCCACGGGGATGGGCAGCACCAGCGTGGAGTTCTTCTCGGCCGCGACCGCCATCACCGTCTGGAGCAGCCGCAGCTGGAGCGCCGTCGGCGTGCCGGACATCTGCTGGGCGGCCTCCGCGAGTTTCTTGGAGGCCTGGAGCTCGGCGTCGGCGTTGATGATCCGGGCCCGGCGTTCCCGGTCGGCCTCGGCCTGCCGGGCCATCGACCGCTTCATCGTGTCCGGCAGGGAGACGTCCTTGATCTCCACCCGGTCCACCTGGATGCCCCAGCCCACGGCCGGGCTGTCGATCATCAGCTCCAGGCCCTGGTTGAGCTTCTCCCGGTTGGAGAGCAGGTCGTCGAGGTCGCTCTTGCCGATGATCGACCGCAGTGAGGTCTGGGCCATCTGCGACACGGCGAACTTGTAGTCCTCGACCTTCACCAGCGCGCTCGTGGGGTCCATCACCCGGAAGTAGACGACCGCGTCCACGCGGACGGTGACGTTGTCCCGGGTGATGCCCTCCTGGGCGGGGATCGGCAGCGTCACGATCTGCATGTTGATCTTGTGCAGCCGGTCGACGAAGGGGATGACCAGCGTCAGGCCCGGGTCCCGTACGTCACCCGCGACCCGGCCGAGCCGGAACAGGACGCCGCGTTCGTACTGCTTGACCACCCGTGCGGCCATCGCGAGATAGACGGCGCCGACGGCGCCCGCGGCGGCGATGGCGCCCAGCACTTCCTGGAGCATGATGACCTCCTCGTTCAGAGGCCTGTTCTGTCCGCTCCTGCAACGATATGCCCGGGGTCGGGGTGGAAGCCATGGGCCCGCGCCGGCGGCGGACACCGGGTGCCCGCCACCGGCCGTGTCGCGCGGCCGCCCGGAGGCGAGCCGCGCGACAGGCGCGTGGACGGGCCGGTGTCAGGCCGTTCTCGCCTTCGCCGGCTCGTGTCCGCGCGCCGCCGGGATCGTGACCTGCACCGGCTCGGTCCCCGCCGCGCTGTGCCGCTCGGCCCAGTTCTCCAGGGCGGTGCGGCAGGCGTGGTCCAGGTGGTGGAGGCCGGAGAGGTCGAGGCGGACCGGGCGGTCCTGGGGCAGCGACTCCAGGCTGTCCAGGATCTTCGGCAGCCTCAGGAACGTGGCGTTGCCCGAGAGGTGGGCCTCGACCGGCCCCGCGCCCTTGTCCACGACCTCCAGGCGGATGTGCGAGGCCTCCCACGCCGTCTTGACCACGGCCAGCGCCAGGCCGATCAGCACGCCCTCGAACATGCTGACCGCCACGATGGACACGGCGGTGACGGACAGGATCAGTGCCTCGCCCCGGTTCTCCCGCCACAGCGCGGCCAGCGTCCGCACCGGCACCAGCTTGGCGCCGGAGTGGATCAGGATGCCGGCGAGGGCCGGGATCGGGATGTACGCGAGCACGCCGGGCAGCAGCGCGGCGAACAGCAGCAGCCACACGCCGTGCAGCACCCGGGAGGCCTTCGTGCGGGCGCCCGCCTGGACGTTGGCCGCGCTGCGCACGATCACCGCGGTCATCGGCAGCGCGCCCAGCAGCCCGCACACCGTGTTGCCGGTGCCCTGGGCGATGAGTTCCCGGTCGTACCGGGTGCGCGGACCGGAGTGCAGCCGGTCCACGGCCGCCGCACTGAACAGCGACTCGGCCGACGCGATCAGAGTGAAGGCGACGATCGTGCCGAGGACGCCGACGCCGGCCAGTTCGCCGAAGGCGCTCACCGGCGGCGGCTGGATCGAGCCCAGCAGCCCCTTCACCTCGACCGTGGCCACCGGCAGGTGCAGCAGGTACGCGGCCAGGGTGGCGAGACCGACCGCGGCCAGCGGACCCGGCAGCGTGCGCACCCTCGCCGGGGCGAGCTTCCACAGCACGAGCACCGCGACCGTGCCCGCGCACACCGCGAGGGAGGCGAGTGCCTTTCCGTCGCCGAGGGCGTCCAGGAGCGCGCGGGGCAGTCCGGCGATCTTGCCCAGACCGGAGTCGGGCGCCTTCGCCGCCAGCGCCGGGAACAGCTGTCCGGCGATGAGCACCAGACCGATTCCGGCCAGCATGCCCTCCACGACGGAGACCGAGATGGCGCGGAACCAGCGGCCGAGCCCCAGGGCGCCCATGGCCACCTGGAGCAGGCCGGCGGCGAGCACGATCACGCCGAGCACGGGCAGGCCGAACTCCTTGACCGCCTCGAAGACGAGCACGGTCATGCCGGCCGCGGGCCCCGACACCTGGAGGCTGCTGCCGCGCATCAGCCCGGTGACGATGCCGCCCACGATGCCGGTCACGAGGCCCAGTTCGGCCGGGACACCGGAGGCCACGGCCACCCCGACGCAGAGCGGCAGGGCGACCAGGAAGACCACGAGGGACGCGGCGAAGTCGTGCCGGAGGTGAGGGAAACGGGAGGTGAGGCTGCGGTCACTGGTCATCGGCGCGCTCACAGGGACTCGAAGGTGTCGGTCTGCGGGCGGTGCGTCCGTACGGCGCCGGTGTGCACCTCGTAGTACCAGGCGTGCAGGCCGAGCACGCCCTGGGCCAGCCTCCGCTGGACGCAGGGGTACGAGCGCAGCCGCAGCAGCTGGGTCAGGACGTGGCTCTGGACGCCCTCGGCGACCTCCGGGTCCTCGGCCGCGCCGGCCGGGCGCGGGGTGGCGTGCGCGAGCCAGTCGCGCACGGCGGGTACGGCGGTGAGGTCGTCGCCGCGCACCAGTGCGCCGACCGCGCCGCAGTGCGAGTGCCCGCAGACGACGATGTCGCGGACGCCGAGCACCTCGACGGCGTACTCGATGGTGGCGGCCTCGCTCGTGGGGTGCCGCGAGGCGTGGGGCGGGACGATGTTGCCCGCGGTGCGCAGCTCGAACAGCTCGCCGGGGCGGGCGCCCGTGATCAGGGCCGGGACGACCCGGGAGTCGGAGCAGGTGATGAAGAGGACCTGAGGGGACTGGCCTTCGGCGAGCTTGGCGAACTCCTCAGGGCGCTGTCCGAAGGTACGGGCGTTGTCGATGAGGGGCTGCATGCGTGTGGGTTCCTCCTGGCGCGCCGCACCGGCGCGTCGGACGTGCACGACGGTTGTGGGGGGAGAGCGGCACGAACCTCAGCAGCGGAAGACCTGAAGCGCTGCCGGGGTGTGCGCTCTGGAGGTGCCGGGGAGGGCGTGCCGCGGGGCGCCGGAGGTGTCCGACGGGTCCGCCTCGGCCGCCCGGCCGGGTATCAGCGGGTGTTCCTGGGCCCAGCCGGAGGCCGAGCCGCGCTGCCGGTCACGGACGTGCGGAAGGCCCACGGGTCCACCCGGGCGGCCCGGATCGCGGAACGTGTCCGCCCCGTCGCGCACCGGCATGGCGGGGGAGGGGTTTCCGGGCGCGGCCATGGCCAGTGGCTGACCGGCCGTGTGCGCGGCTGCGAAGGTTCCCGTGGGGGCGAAGAGGTGAAGCGCGAACAGTGCCACGGCGAGGAGGGCGAACAGGGCCCGGGCCGTCGGACCTCGGAACATGCGCCCCCCTTCGTCACATCCGCATCTCTTGTGCGCACCAAGCACTGGTCAATGATTGGTCAAGAAACACGTTAACCCTGCAAAGTCCTTTGCAGGGTCAACTGCGCGTCACACGCGCAAGACAGCGTGAAAAACGCGGGTCGCGTGGCGTGAAGCCGCCCTTGACCCGTGCGGGCTTGATCGTCTAAGGGCCCCTAGGAGCCGACGAGTCCCTTCGCGTCGCGGGCCAGCGCCGTGAGCCGGGATATCGCGCGGAAGTACTTCTTGCGGTAGCCGCCGTTCAGCATCTCCTCGCTGAACAGCTTGTCGAACGGCATCCCGGAGGCCAGTACCGGGACCTCGCGGTCGTAGAGCCGGTCCGCGAGGACCACCAGCCGCAGCGCCGTCGACTGGTCCGGCACCGGCCGCACACCGGTGAGGCACACCGCCCGCAGTCCGTCGGTCAGCGCGCCGTACCGGCTCGGGTGCACCTTGGCCAGGTGGTCCAGCAGGTGCGGGAAGTCGTCCAGCGAGGCGCCCTCGGTGGCGTACGCCGCCTTGGTCACGGCCTCGTCGCCGAACGGCGCCGGCGCCTCGGGCAGACCGCGGTGGCGGTAGTCCTCGCCGTCGATGCGCAGGGCGCGGAAGTGGGCCGAGAGGCCCTGGATCTCGCGCAGGAAGTCGGCGGCGGCGAACCGGCCCTCGCCCAGCTTGCCCGGCAGGGTGTTGGAGGTGGCGGCGAGCGCCACGCCCGCGTCGACCAGCTTGCCGAGCAGCGTGGACACCAGGACCGTGTCGCCCGGGTCGTCCAGCTCGAACTCGTCGATGCACAGCAGGCGGTGGCCGCTGAGTGTCGCCACGGTCTGCTGGAAGCCGAGCGCGCCGACCAGGTTGGTCAGCTCCACGAAGGTGCCGAACGCCTTGAGCGCGGGCTCTGCGGGAGTGGCGTGCCACAGCGAGGCGAGCAGATGGGTCTTGCCGACGCCGTAGCCGCCGTCCAGGTACACCCCGCGCGGTCCGGCCGGGGTCTTCGGCGCCCTGGACCTGCCGAACCCGAAGAAGCCGCGCCTGCCGGCGCCGGAGGCGTGCGCCCCGCCGAGCCCGGCGGCGAAGCCCTCCAGGACCCGTACGGCCTCGGTCTGGCTGGGCTGGTTCGGGTCCGGGATGTAGGTGGAGAAGCGCACCGAGTCGAAACGCGGCGGCGGCACCATCTCGGCGACCAGCCGGTCCGCGGGCACATGCGGCTCGCGGGCGCACAGGGAGAGGGGGCCCGCGTCGGTCACGGGGCTGGATCCGGGGGCGGAGGTGGAGGACGACACGGTTACCCATGCTAAGCGCCGTGTCACACTGCACGACATGCGACGCCTGTTCCCTGTGACCGACGAAACAGCAGCCCAGGACTCCGGCGGGGCCGTGGCAGGGGGAAGCGGGGCCTCCGGGACCGGTGCCGCCGGCGGGCCGGGCCGGCCTGCCGGGGCCGACGCCCTGGTGAACCGTGAGTGGACGCTCGCGGAGCTGGCCGCCGCCTACGCCTACCCCACGCCGGAGCCCGGCGCCCCGCGGCCGTGGCTGCGGGCCAACATGGTCTCCTCGCTCGACGGCGCCGCCCAGCACGAGGGGCACTCGCAGCCCATCTCCAGCGCCGCCGACATGCGGATCTTCGGCACGCTGCGGGCGCTCGCCGACGTCGTCGTGGTCGGCGCCGAAACGGTACGGCAGGAGGGGTACCGCCCCGCCAGGGCGCGGGCCGAGTTCGCCGGCGCGCGCACGGCCGCGGGGCAGGGCCCGGCCCCGGCCATCGCGGTCGTCACCGCGAGCCTGGAGCTGGACTTCTCCCTCCCGCTGTTCACCTCGCCGCTGGTCCCCACCCTCGTCCTGACCGGAGCCGCCGCGGCCCCCGAACGGGTCGCCGCTGCCGAGAAGGCGGGCGCCCGGGTGGTGGTGGCCGGCGAGGGCATGGGCGTCGAGCCCGCCCGCGCGGTGCGCGCTCTCGCCGAGCTCGGCCACACCCGGCTGCTCACCGAGGGCGGCCCCCGGCTGCTCGGCCAGCTGATCGCCGCGGAGGTGCTGGACGAGCTGTGCCTCACGGTCTCGCCGACGCTGACCGCCGGGGACGCGCAGCGCATCGCGGGGGGTCCCTCGGTCGCCGTTCCGCGCCGGTTCGGTCTCCTCTCCCTCCTGGAGGAGGACGGATTCCTCTTCGGCCGTTACCGTCGGTCCTGAAATGGGCCGTCGGTCCGGAAATAGGTGGAATATACCGTTCCGGTCAGCTTCCGAAGGGCAGACTTAGTCCGGCAGTACCCGTGCGATCACGGGGAAGGATGGTTTCCGCAGGGGCCCTGTCCCGGGCCCACGGAGGAGAAGAGGCGTTGGGTGTTCACAAGCGTTCTGATGATCGAGAAGGCCCTGACGTCCGCCGACGTGGAGTTCGTCACCACCTTGCACGGAGACGAGCAGGTGGCCTTCCACGTGCTGCTCCAGCCGCGCGGCGACCAGGCGGACCGCCTGCTGCGGGCCATCGACGACATCGCGCTCGGTGAACTCGACGATGCCGTGCGCGAGGGCGGGACGCCGGAGGGCGACGAGGCCCGGAGCGTGGGGCAGCAGGCCCTCGACGTGTCGTTGCAGGCGCTGCGCTCCGCGGGCAGCCGGGCCGAGGGGCGGCTCGTCGAGGATCATCCGCTGGACGCGCTGAAGTCGCTGGTCGGCGAGGTGGGGGCGGACGAGGTGATCGTGCTGACCGACCCCCACTACGTGGAGGAGTTCTTCCACCGGGACTGGGCCTCCCGGGCCCGGCACAAGGTGGGCGTGCCGGTGCTCAAGCTGTTCTCGCACAGCAAGGCGTAGCCGCACCGCGGGCCGCCCCCGGGCCCTTGCGGGGCGGGCGGTGCCCGAGCGCATAGGCTAGGCCCGCTCTCGTACGTACCGTCTCTGGGGAGAAACGCATGGCACCCGGCCTTCCTACCGCCATGGACCGACCGCACTTCATCGGCATCGGCGGCGCCGGGATGTCGGGGATCGCCAAGATCCTCGCCCAGCGCGGGGCGAAGGTCGCCGGCAGCGACGCCAGGGACTCGGCGACCGCCGAGGCGCTGCGCGCGCTCGGCGCCACCGTGCACATCGGGCACGCCGCCGCGCACCTCGCCGAGGACGCGAGCTGTGTCGTGGTGTCCTCCGCCATCCGCGAGGACAACCCGGAGCTCGCCCGCGCCGCCGAGCTGGGCATCCCGGTGGTGCACCGCTCCGACGCGCTCGCCGCGCTGATGGAGGGGCTGCGCCCGATCGCGGTGGCCGGCACCCACGGCAAGACCACCACCACCTCCATGCTGGCGGTCTCCCTCACCGCGCTGGGCCGGAAGCCGTCGTACGCCATCGGCGGCGACCTGGACGCGCCCGGTTCCAACGCGCTGCACGGCGAGGGCGACATCTTCGTCGCCGAGGCCGACGAATCGGACCGCAGCTTCCACAAGTACGCGCCCGAGGTCGCCATCGTCCTCAACGTCGAGCTGGACCACCACGCCAACTACGCCTCGATGGACGAGATCTACGAATCCTTCGAGACGTTCGTCGACCGCGTCACCGAGGGCGGCACCCTGGTCGTCTCCGCCGACCAGGAGGGCGCCCGCGAGCTCACCCGGCGCGTCGCCGGCCGTGCGGTGCGGGTGGTGACGTACGGCGAGGCGCGGGACGCCGACGTCCGGGTGCTGTCCGTGGTGCCCCAGGGCCTCAGGAGCGAGGTGACGGTCCTCCTGGACGGGCGCGAGCTCACCTTCACGGTCTCCGTGCCCGGCCGCCACTACGCCCTCAACGCCGTCGCCGCGCTCGCCGCCGGTGCCGCGCTCGGCGTCCCGGCCGCGGAACTCGCGCCCGCGCTCGCCGCGTACACCGGGGTCAAGCGGCGCCTGCAGCTCAAGGGCGAGGCGGCGGGCGTCCAGGTGATCGACTCCTACGCCCACCACCCGACCGAGATGACCGCCGATCTGGAGGCCATGCGCGCCGCCGCCGGCGACGCCCGCATCCTCGTCGTCTTCCAGCCGCACCTCTTCTCCCGCACCCAGGAGCTGGGCAAGGAGATGGGACAGTCGCTGACGCTCGCGGACGCCTCCGTCGTGCTCGACATCTACCCGGCCCGTGAGGACCCGGTCCCCGGGGTGACCAGCGAGCTCATCATCGAGGCCGCGCGCGCCGCGGGCGCCGACGTGACGGCCGTGCACGACAAGGCGGAGATCCCCGCGGTGGTCGCGGGAATGGCGAAGCCCGGTGATCTCGTTCTCACCATGGGCGCGGGCGACGTGACCGACCTGGGCCCGAAGATCCTGGACCGCCTGTCGCAGTGAAGGGGCTGAGGCTCATGTCGTACGACGTCGAGAAGCCGGACGAGGAGTGGCGCGCGGAGCTGACTCCGGCGGAGTACGCCGTGCTGCGCCAGGCCGGCACCGAGCCGGCGTTCACCGGTGAGTACACGGACACCAGGACCACGGGTGTCTACTCCTGTCGCGCCTGTGGCGCCGAGCTGTTCACCTCGGACACCAAGTTCGAGTCGCACTGCGGCTGGCCGTCGTTCTTCGACCCGAAGGACACCGACGCGGTGGAGCTGATCGAGGACCGGACCCACGGCATGGTCCGCACCGAGGTGCGGTGCTCCCGGTGCGGCTCGCACCTCGGGCACGTCTTCGCCGGCGAGGGGTATCCCACCCCCACTGACCAGCGGTACTGCATCAACTCCATCTCCCTGCGGCTGGAGCCGGCAGAGGGCTGACCGGGCCCGGTGGCACCGGCCGCGGCTGGTGCCCCGCCCGCTCCGGTTTGAGATTCTGTGAGGGTGTTGGGTGTGGCGCGCTGGATCCAGTCCCGCCGCAGGCCCGTGCCCCTCGGTGCCGGCCGTCGTGAGGACGGCGGCGCCTCGGCGGCCACGGAGCCCGCAGCGCCGATCGGCGCGCTGCGGGACGCCCTCGCCGGGCTCGGCACGACCCTGGACGAGGCCACCACCTGCGCCGAGCTGGCCCGGGCCGTCGTGGTGCTGGCCGGCGGAGCCGCCGCCGTGCTGCGCCGCACCGGCGACGCCCCCGCCGGCTACGAGGCCGTGGCCGGCGACGCCCGGCTGCTGCCGGACGCCCGCCGGGTCGCCGCCGCGGTGCGGGAGACGGGCCCACCGACGGTGGACGCGAACGCCGCCGCATGGCTGGAGCCATCGTCCGGCGGCCGCTCGGGCGGCGCCCTCTGTACGCCCCTGACCAGCGGCGACGAGATGTACGGCGTGCTGGTGTGGGCGCGGGACGCCGGGCTGCCGAGCGAGGGCGAGGCCGAGCAGCTGGCCCTGCTCGCCGAGCGCGGTGCCTCCCACATCCGGCACGCCCGCGCCTACGAGGACGTCAGCCGCACCGCCGGCGACCTGCAGCGCGCCCTGCTGGCCAGCCCCGGCCGGCCGCATCCGAACCTGGACGTCGCCATCCGCTACCTCCCCGTCGGCGGCAGCGCGCTGGTCGGCGGCGACTGGTGCGAGACCGTACGACTGCACTTCGGCCGCACCCTGCTGGTGGTCGGCGATGTGATGGGCCACGGTCTGGAGGCCGCCGTCGACATGAGCGCCTACCGCTCCTCCCTGCGCTACATCGCCGCCTCCGACCTGCCCCCGCACCGCGTGCTGCGGCAGATGGACGACATCGCCTCCGGGGAGGCGGACCGCAGGCCCGCCACCTGTCTGCTCGCCCGCGTCGATCCGGGACGCGGCCAGATGACGCTGGCCAGCGCCGGTCATCTGCCGCCCGTGCTGATCACCCGGGACGGCGGGACGACGCAGCTGCCCGTCCCCGTCGGACCACCGCTGGGCACCGGACTCGGCGGATACGAGTCGGCCACGCACGTACTGGCCCCGGGCGAGACCCTGGTGCTGTTCACCGACGGGCTGGTGGAGCGCCGCGGCGAGGACATCGACCACTCCCTCGCCCGGCTGTCCGCCCTCCGCTTCCCCGTCGGCAAAGGGGTCGACGACGTCCTGGAGACGATCGTCGACCGGCTGGACGCCGGCCATGCCGAGGACGACGTGGCGGTGCTCGCGGCCCGTCCGCACCCGCGCGCTCAGGACACGCCGCAGGAGGTCTGAACCGGCCGCCACATGATCTACGAGGCGCCGAAACACTCGCGGTCTAGACTCTCCCCGCAACGGCCTGCGCATGACGACCGTTGCCGAGACCGGGCGAAAGCTGCCAAACCCGAAGGGTACTCGGCGTTTTGATACGGATAGATTCAGTCACCAAGCGGTATCCGGACGGCACGGTCGCGGTCGACCGACTGTCGCTGGAGATACCGGACCGCGCGATCACCGTCCTCGTCGGGCCCTCCGGCTGCGGCAAGACGACGACCCTCCGGATGATCAACCGGATGGTCGAACCCACTGAGGGCAGCATCCTCCTCGACGGCCGCGACATACGGCAGCAGCCGGTCAACACCCTGCGTCGGTCGATGGGTTACGTCATCCAGAACGCCGGGCTCTTCCAGCACCGCACCATCCTCGACAACGTCGCCACCGTGCCCCGGCTGCTCGGCCGCAGCAAGCAGCAGGCACGCGCCCGGGCCGCGGAGCTGATGGAACGGGTCGGCCTGGACACCTCGTTGGCCAAGCGGTACCCCTACCAGCTCTCCGGCGGCCAGCAGCAGCGGGTCGGCGTGGCCCGCGCGCTCGCCGCCGACCCGCCGGTGCTGCTGATGGACGAGCCCTTCTCCGCCGTCGACCCCGTGGTCCGCAAGGGCCTGCAGGACGAACTCCTGCGCATCCAGGACGAGCTGGGCAAGACCATCGTCTTCGTCACGCATGACATCGACGAGGCGATCAAACTCGGCACGATGGTCGCCGTACTGCGCACCGGCGGCCGGCTCGCCCAGTTCGCCCCGCCCGCCGAACTGCTCAGCGCGCCCGCCGACTCCTTCGTGGAGGACTTCCTCGGCGCCGACCGCGGCATCCGCCGGCTGTCCTTCTTCCCGTCCGCGGAACTGGAGTTGGAGACCGCGCCGCTGGTGGGGATCGACGCGGACGCCGAACGGCTCGCCTCCCGGGCCACGGCTCCCTACCTCCTCGTCACCGACTCCGACGGCAGGCCGCTCGGCTGGAGCGAGCCGGACCGGCTCACCGCCGGCGAGATCGACCGCGAGCGGCTCATCGACCACGGCCGTCCGTTCGTGCCCGGCACCGACTCGCTGCGCGCGGCGCTCGACGGGGCCGTGCTGTCGCCGACCGGCTGGGCCGTCGCCGTGGACGACGCGGGACGTGCGGTCGGCGTCGTCTCCCAGCAGGTCATCGGGGAGGCGATCCGGGCCGCCCACAGCCGGGTGGCCGCGGACGCGGCGGTGAAGGCCGCCCCATGAACGGCTTCTTCGACCTCCCGAGCGACCTCCAGTACGGCTACCTGGGACTCGTCGGCCTGCATCTGCGCGAGGGCCTGCTGCCGGTGCTGGCCGGGCTCCTCGTCGCCCTGCCGGTGGCCCAGCTCTGCGTCCGCTTCCGCTGGGTCTACCCACCCGTCCTCGGCGTCACCACGGTGCTCTACTCCATCCCCTCGCTGGCCTTCTTCGTCGTCCTCATCGACTACTTCGGCCAGAGCGAGACCACGGTGATGGTCCCGCTCGCGATCTACAGCCTGGTGGTGCTGGTCCCGGCGATCGTGGACGGCGTCCGCTCGGTCCCGCCGGAGACCCTGGCCGCCGCGCAGGCCATGGGCTTCGGTCCCGTACGCCGTTACGCGCAGGTCCAGTTGCCCATCGCGGTGCCCGCGATCATCGCCGGACTCCGGGTGGCCACCGTGTCCAGCCTCTCCCTGGTCAGCGTCGGCATGCTCATCGGCAACCAGGGCGCCCTCGGCAACATGCTGTACGCCGCCACCACGTACCACCGGCCGGCCCTGGCCGTGAACTCGGTGCTCACCACGGCGGTGCTGGGCGTCCTCGCCGACGCCCTGCTCGTCCTCGTCCGCCGCCTCCTCACCCCCTGGATGCCGACGAAGGGTGCCACCCGGTGAACGTACTGAACTTCGCGCACGCCTTCTTCGGCGACGCCTCCCACTGGCAGGGGTACGACGGCATCCCCACCCGGCTGGTCGAGCACGTCAGGTACTCGCTGGAGGCCCTCCTCCTCGCCGCCCTGATCGGGCTGCCCGTCGGACTGATCACCGGGCACTACGGGCGCGGCGGCAACGCCCTCGCGCTGATCGCCACCGCCGGGCGGGCGCTGCCCAGCTTCGGTCTGCTGGTGCTGATGTTCATCTGGATCGGGTTCGGCCTGCTGCCCGTCATGATCCCGCTGGTGGTGCTCGCCGTACCGCCGATCCTGGTCACCACCTACGAGGCGGTCCGCTCCGTGGACCCCTCCCCGGTGGACGCCGCGCGGGGCATGGGCATGCCAGAGGCGCGGGTGCTGTTCCAGGTGGAACTGCCGGTCGCGCTCCCGCTGATCCTGAGCGGACTGCGCACCGCGGCGATCCAGATCGTCTCCACGGCGACCATCGCCGCCTACGTCAGCCTCGGCGGTCTCGGCCGCTACATCATCGACGGCCTCTACCAGCGCAACTACGAGAAGGTCGTGGGCGGCGCCACCCTGGTCGCCGGTCTCGCCCTCGCCACCCTCGCGGTGTTCTGGGCGGCGTCCCGGCTCACCGTGTCGCCCGGGGTGCGCCGCGGCGGCTGACGCCAACCGCCCCGGCGGGCGCACCTCTTGGAATCCGTACGGCTCGGCCCGTGTGAAGAGGCCGTTACAAGGCATCCGCCCTATGCCCACAACTGACCACAGATCGAGGCCAATCGGTGCCCCGGGGCACTTGACTGACCGAGAACAGGCTGGATTGGATCAGCAAGTGACTTATACGACCCTTATCAGCAGGTCCATCCGGAGGAACCGAGGCGCGGCGGTCGTCGCCCTCGCGGCGGCGACGGCCCTGCTGGCGGGCTGCTCCTCCAACGACAAGGCCGACGACCCCCTGTCGGAAGGAAAGGCGAGCGGCGACGGCGTCGTCGTCGGCTCGAACAACTTCCCCGAGAGCACCCTGCTCGCCGACATCTACGGCGAAGCGCTCAAGGCCAAGGGGATCAAGGTCACCTACAAGCCGAACATCGGCAGCCGTGAGACGACCTACGGCCTGATCAAGAACGGTTCCATCTCGGTGCTGCCGGAGTACAACGGCGCGCTGCTGGCCTATCTCGACCCGAAGGCCACCCCGAAGACCGCGGACGCCACCACGACCGCCATCGAGGCCAAGCTGGACTCCAGGCTGACCCTGCTGGAGCCCTCCACGGCACAGAACAAGGACTCGGTCACGGTCAACGCGGCCACCGCGAAGAAGTACCACCTCACCGAGCGGTCGTCGATCGCCGACCTGAAGGACATCGCCAAGGACCTGGTCATCGGCGGCTCGCCGGAGTTCCAGACCCGGCAGCAGGGCCTGGTCGGCCTCAAGTCCGTCTACGGTCTCCAGTTCAAGTCCTTCAAGGCACTGGACGCGGGCGGCCCGCTCACCCAGGCGGCGCTCAAGAAGGACGCGGTGCAGGCCGCCGACCTCTTCACCACGGACCCGACCATCAGCAAGGAGAAGTTCGTCGTCCTCCAGGACCCGAAGAAGCTCTTCGGCTTCGAGAACGTCCAGCCGCTCGCCTACAAGGGCGCGCTGAACCAGAAGGGCGTCGACGCGCTCAACGCGGTCTCCGCGAAGCTGGACACCGCGACCCTGCTGGACCTGGACACCCAGGTGCAGACGGAGAACAAGGATCCGCTGGACGTGGCCAAGGCCTGGCTGAAGTCCGCCGGACTCGGCTGACCCCGCCGTGCCGGCCGCCGGCCGGCACCGTCGCGCACCGGGGACGGGGGCGCGGACCACGCCGTGGTCCGCGCCCCCGTGCCGTCGTCAGGCCCGGATCAGAGGTCGAACTCGTGGGGCGGCAGGTCCAGCGTGTAGCAGGCCTCGCGCACGACCGCCTGCTCGGTCTTGTCGAAGTCGCCGTCGGCGCCGCCGATCACGATGCCGATCTGGATGACGGCACGCGCCTCGGCGGGCTTCTTCTTCGCCTTGGCGACCTCCTGGAGCACGCTCACCTTGCCGAAAGCGAAGTCGGTCGTCAGCTTGCCCAGGTTCTCCTCGAAACGGCGCCGCAGGTCGTCCGCCGGGAAGTTCTGCAGCACCTCGTTGGTGGAGATGAGCTGGGCCACCCGCTGCCGCTCCGACGGGTCGACGGTCCCGTCGGCCGCCGCGACCAGCGCGCACATCGCCATGCTCGCGTCGCGGAACGCGCCGCTCTTCAGGTCGTTCTTCTTCGCCACCAACTGGGTCTGCATCTGCGACGCCGACTCCTTGAAGCGGTCCCACAGGGCCATGCGCACTCCTCGTATCCCCGGCCGGCTGTTCAGCATGCCGACAGCAACTTCTACAGCACCGTAGAAACTTCCGGGGCGGCCGGGAAGTTCCGGAGATCAGGACCGAATCCCCGCAGACACGCGTCGGCGGCGGCCGATGCGGGGCTCCTGGTCCGGGAGCCAGCCGAAGGTGAGGCAGCTGCCGGTCACGCCGAGGAGGAGACCGAGGAAGAAGCCGCCCAGGTTGGAGGTGAGCCAGGTGCCCAGGGAGAGCAGGACACCGGTGACGGAGTAGAACAGCCGCTGGGTGGGGTTGACGAGGACGAGCAGGCCCAGCAGCAGCATCAGCGTCGGCAGCAGATAGCCGGCCAGGCCCTGCATGCCGATGTGCATCACGACCTTCAGCGAGGCCTTCTCGGTGAGCAGGATCTCGCCGCCGCCCAGGGCGAGCAGCAGCCCGCCCCAGAACGGCCGGCGGGCTCGCCATCCGCGGAAGGCGAGCCTCGGTTCCCGGCGTGGGCGGTCCGGCACGGCGGTCAGCAACCCGATTCGCTGAACCGGAGTTTGAGCCCCGGCAGCTTGAACACGCCAGCGGTCGTCGCGTAGTTGGTCTGCCGCAGATTGGCTATGCGCACGGTGTCCGCCTGCTGGCTGAAGACGCCGATCGGCCCCTTCACGCCCGCCTTGGTCAGCGTGCTCGCGTCGTTGCCGATCTCGATGTTGCCGAACGCCGCGTCACCCGTCAGCTCGGTGGAGTCGGTGGTCAGGTCGGTCGCGCTGACCTTCTCCGCCCCGCTGCCCGCGGTGATCAGCAGGTTGGTGCCGCCGAGGTCGACGCTCTGGCACAGCTTGGTGAGGGTGGCGTTCTTGATGGCGGAGGTGACCACGAGCACCTGACCGCCGGTGTCCCCGGCGTTGGGGCTGCCGTCCGCCATGTTGTCGAGCCCGCCGAACTGCTCGAAACCGGTGCCGTTGAGCTCGGTCGCGGTCACCGTGAACGGCATGCCGGAGATCGCGAACTGGACACCGAGCGCGCCCTGCGCGGTGAGGACCGCGAGGCCCGCGAGGACGAGTGTGGCGGGCACCGCCATCACCGCCGCCCGGCGGGCCCGGACGCGTCCGCGCCGCTCGCCGCCTCCGCTGCCGGAGACGGCGGTGCTCGGCACGTCGGACGAGGCACCCGGGTCCGGGTTCTCGGGGGTGCTGTCTGCGGACGGGACGTCCGGGGACGAGGCCATGTCTGCTCCCAGGGGGCATGAAGGCGATGCGGATCGGGCTTCCGTGGCACGGTGTCCTGGCGCGGACAGCGGCTGCCGCTCACGCACTCCTCGCACTCCCTGCGGACGCAAGGGCTTTCTGACGGCGTGGGGGCGGCCTGCGAGGAAGTTACCGCCGGTTACATCAGGGGGTCAATACAGATGTGAGAAAAGGGTGTCGGATGTGCGCGACCCGCGCTCGCGACCGCCAACAGCCCTTGTAGTGCTTGACGTTGACGTGGCATCAGGTTTACAACTTCACCTGTTTCCGCGGATCCGTGGCGCCGGGTCCGCCGAGCGGTACCGGCCGCGTTCCCGGCCCCGTCATGGCGACGCTTCCGCCGGTCCACCGCAATCGCTCACGCACCCGCACGGCAGTCGTTCCTCGCCGCGGCTCCGGCACGGCCCCTTCCCCCCGGGCCGGCCGGTGTCCGCCCGTGTCCCGCTCGTCGGCCGGAGGTTCACCCCCCGGGGCCTCCGGCCGGCGCCCGGCCTGCCGCCGTCGTGGGTCCGCCGCGTACGGAGAAGGCGCGACGGCCCCGCGCCGGCGGCATCACCCGTACGGCCCGTACAGCGCACGTCACCTCGTCCGAACCCCACTCAGGAAAGAGGCACCCGCATGCGTACGCGATCCCTGCTGGCTCTCGCCGGTACCGCCACCGCGCTCGCCCTCACGGTGGCCGCACCCGCCTCCGCCGACGGCACCGCCGTCCTCACCACCGGCGGCGCCGGCGGCACGGCCGCCGCGGCCGGTGACGTACTGACCGCGCCCCTCGCCTCGGGCACGTCCGCGAACTTCTACTCCAGCGCGACCGGCACCAGTGGCGTCAAGTGCACGTCGTCCCAGTTCACGGCCACCGTCACCGACAACCCGAGCGCGCCGGGCACGGCCACCGAGTCCGTCACCGCGCACACCTTCGACAGCAGCACCTGCACCAGCAACGTCATCGGTGTCCTCGGGGTCAACGGCACCACCATCGACAACCTGCCCTACACGGCGACGGAGGCCTCCGACGGCACCCTCTCCGTCCTGCCGCCGAGCGGCTCCGTCGTCCAGGCCACGGTCAAGCTGCGCACCCTGCTGGGCAGCGTCTCGTGCGTCTACCAGGCGGCCGGACTGACCGGCAAGGCCGACAACGCCGACAGCAGCATCACCTTCACCAACCAGCAGTTCACCAAGAGCTCCGGCTCGTCGCTGTGCTTCGCCAACGGCTACTTCACGGCCAAGTACGCGCCCGTCACCGACGGCGGAGCCCCGGTCTACGTCAACTGAGCCGCAGGCCGACGCGGTTCAGCGCCGCCGCAGGCGCAGGGCCAGGGCGGCGCCCCCGGTGAGCACCAGCACCGCGGCGGCGCCGCCCGCCAGCAGGGGGGCCGAGGGCCCCGAGCCGCCGCGCGTCGCCTCCGCCACGGGGGCGGCGTCCGCGGCGGCGTCGCTCTTTTGTGAACGCTCCTCGGCCGACGGCGTGGCCGACGCCACCGGCGCCGGGCTCTTCGCCGGGGAACCGCCCTCGGCCGAGGGCTTGCCGGCCCGGGGTGACGGCTTCCCGGACGCCGGGGCCGTCGCCCCACCCGTGGCCCGCGCGGCGCCGGCCGCCGTACCGCCCCCCGGAAAGACCACGTCGGAGCACGAGTAGTAGGTGTCCGGCGTACTGCTGTTCTGCCAGATCGTGTACAGCACCTGACGGCCCGTCCGGTCGGCCGGCAGCTTCACCCCGAACCGATAGGCGCCGTTCCGCAGCGGTGGGTCGGTGATCTCGGCGAAGGGCCGCTCGGGCAGGTCGGACCACTTCAGCGGCTTCGCCGGGTCGTAACCGGGCCGGGTCAGGTACAGCCGGAACGTGCCCTCGTGCGCGATCGTCGAGGCGTACGTCATCGTCAGCCGGCCCCCGGGGGTCAGCCGGGTCGCCGGCCAGTCCCGCCGGGCCAGGTCGAGGCCCCGGTACGCGGGCAGGTTTCCGCTGCACAGCCGGCCGTCCGGAATCACCTGCCGGTCCCGCCCTCCCACCCCGGCCACCCGCAGGTTGTCCCACGCCGTGAACGGAGCGCCGTTCGCGGCGACCGCGGCCCCGCACGCCGCCGAACGGGCGGCGGCGCCGCCCTCGGGGGAGCAGGCGTAGACCCGGCTGACCGGGTCGGTGGGGGCTCCGTGCGCCAGGGCGGGCCCGGCCGTCCACGGCAGCAGCAGGAGCGGTGCCGCGGCGGCGGCCGCCGTGACGCCCAGTCGGGCGGTGTTCCGAGTCATCGGGGACGTCTCCTGGGCAGGCGCGGCAACGGGGGCTTCCGGAGTCCTGTACGGCGCGTGCGCCCCCCGTGTTCAGCGCAACGGCCGGGCCGCCGCCCAGGGGGGCGCGCAGAACCGACCGGTTCCACTGCTTCGCGCCCCCCGTGCGACCCCGTTGAGGTGCGCCCCGTCCGCCTCGTATCGTGGCGATCATGGGTGCGGCACCCGTCGCCCGGCGGCTGCCGGGAACAGCCGCGCCACGAAGGGGGGAGCCGTTCTGGTCTCGTCCGCGCACGGGCCGCCGAGCGTCCCGACGGCGGCCGGACGTACGGCTGACACGTGTCCCGCCGCGAGGACCCGGCCCGGACTCCCGCCGTCCTCCCGTGAGTTATCGTATGCAACGGGTGAAAAACAAACCGCATGTCCCGTTCGTTGGAGTCGCGAGGAAGGGTCACACGATGGCGAGGCAGTTACGTGCTGAGCAGACCCGGGCAACGATCATCACGGCTGCCGCCGACCTGTTCGACCAGCACGGCTACGAGTCCACCAGCCTGAGTGACATCGTCGCGCACGCGAAGGTCACCAAGGGTGCGCTGTACTTCCACTTCGCCGCCAAGGAGGACCTGGCCCACGCCATCCTGGAACTCCAGGCCGACGCCGCCAGGAAGCTCGTGAACGAGGTCGAGGGACGCGGCTACTCCTCGCTGGAGTCCTTGATGCGGACCACCTTCGGCATCGCCCGGCTCGCCGTGGAGGACCCCGTGCCCCGCGCCGGACTCCGCCTGGCCACCGCGGACATAGCGGTCCGGCCCCCCATGCGCCACCCCTTCACCGAGTGGCTGGAGTTCGCCACCCGGAAGTTCACCGGAGCCGTCCGGGAGTCCGACGTGCACGGCGACCTGGACGTCGGCATGGTCGCGCACTCCCTCGTCTGCTTCTTCGTCGGCACCCGGGTCGCCGGCCGCTCGCTCGAACCGGTCGGACGGCTTCCGCGCCGGGTCGCCGAGATGTGGCACCTGATGATCCGGGGTCTGGTCCCGGTGCACCGCCGCCCCCGCTACGTCAGCCTCGCCACGCAGCTGGAGCGGGAGATCAGAACCGCCTGACGTGCGGGGTACGGTGACGGACATGGCCGACACCCCGTTCGCACCCGTGATCCTCGGCAACGAACCCGGCTCGTTCCCGCACAGTGTGCTGGCCGAGCGGCACCCCGCGATCATCAGCCAGGTGCGGGACGCCTTCCCGTACGGCCCCGCACAGCACCGGGCGCTGGACGACCTGCTGAAGAGCTGCACCGAGGGGACCGTCGAACCGCTGCCCGCCGACGCCCCGGACCGGGACCGCTGGCAGCAGTGGGATCTGGCCGAGCACACCGGGCGGTCCTGGTACGACGTGCCGTGGCTGTGGTCCGAGAGCTGGTTCTACCGCCGGCTGCTCCAGGCCGTCGGATACTTCGGCCCGGGCGCCTGGCAGGGCGTCGACCCCTTCCGGCCGTTCAAGCGCGCGGAACTCGACGCGCCGGAGACCGGCGAGGAACTGGCGGCCCTGGACGGCCTGCGGGACCTGCCGGAGGAGGACCGGGCCCGCGCGCTGCTGCACGGCTCGCTGTGGGGCAACCGCGCCGACCTGGGTTTCCGGCTCTCCGCCGTGGGCGCCGAGGCCCGCGAGCCGGCCCCCGCGCTGGTCGCCGACGACAGCGAGGAGCTGTGGTCGCTGCTGCCGCCCGGCGGGGCGGGCACCCTGGTCCTGGTCGCGGACAACGCGGGCCGCGAACTCGTCCCCGACCTGTTGCTGATCGCCCATCTCCTCACCGAGGGGCGGGCGGCGCGTGCGGTGCTGCACGTCAAGCCGTACCCGTACTACGTCTCCGACGCCACCACCGCCGACGTGGTCGACGCCCTGCGCCGGCTGCGCACCGCCCCGGGCGCGGCCGGCGAGTACGGCCGCGTCCTCTGGTCGGCCCTCGGCGACGGCCGGCTCGACGTCCGCGCCCACCCGTTCTCCTGCGCGCCGCTGCCGTACGAGCGGATGCCCGGCGACCTGCGGGCCGACTGCGCGGCGGCCACGCTGACCCTGCTCAAGGGAGACCTCAACTACCGCCGCCTGGTGGGCGACCGGCTGTGGCCGCCGACCACGCCGTTCGCGCGGGTGACCGGACACTTCCCCGGACCGGTCGGCGCCCTGCGCACCCTCAAGTCCGACGTGATCACCGGTCTGTCGGCGCGGACCGAGGACGCGCTGGTGGCGGCGGAGGGCCGGCGCTGGCGCACCGACGGCACGCACGCCCTCATCCAGGTGTCCTCGGCTCCATGAGGTGCATCGGCAGCGACTTCACGCCGTTGATGAAGTGGGACACCAGCCGCCCCGGAGGACCGGACGGGCGTGGCCGGGGCACGGCACGCACCATCTCCTCGTAGAGCAGCCGCAGTTGCAGCCGGGCGAAGTGCGCGCCGAGGCAGACGTGCGGGCCGTCACCGAAGGAGACGTGCGGATTCGGGGAGCGGGCGAGGTCGAGCCGGTCCGGTCCGGCGAAGACCCGCTCGTCCCGGTTGGCGGAGGCGTGGAACACCACGACCTTGTCCCCGGCCCGGATCCGCCGCCCCGCCAGCTCGGTGTCCCGCACGGCCGTCCGGCGGAACGTCAGCACCGGCGGATGCCAGCGCAGCAACTCCTCCACGGCCGCAGCCGGTTCCGCCTTCCCGGTGCGGAGCAGCTCGTACGCCTCCGGGTGCCCGGCGAGGGCCGACAGCCCGCCCGGGGCGGCGCTGCGCACCGTGTCGTTGCCCGCGACGGTGAGCAGGAAGAAGAACATCTCCAGCTCGGCCGGGGCGAGCCGGCCGTCCTGCGCGAGGGTCGTCATGACGTCGTCGGCGGGATGCCGCCGCTTGTGCGCGGCCAGGTCCCGCGCATAGGCGAACATGTCCCCGAGCATCGCCGGTGAGCGCGGGTCGACGGGCCGGCCCGCCCCGTCCAGCACCGGGTCCCCCGCCTCGTCCGGGTCCTGGTAGCCGATGACCCGCCGGGTCCAGCGCAGCAGCAGCCGCCGGTCGTCCTCCGGGACGCCCAGCAGGTCCGCCAGGTTCAGCAGCGCGTACTCGTCGGTGACCGTGGCCACCAGGTCGGCCGTGCCGTCCCCCTGCCGGGCCCGTTCCAGCGCCCCCGCCAGCAGGGTGCGCGCCCGCTCCCGGGCGAGGGCCGCGAACCGGTCCACCCGGGCCGGCGTGAACGCCCGGCTCACCAGCCGTCGCAGCCGGTTGTGGTGCGGCGGGTCCTGGTTGAGCATCATCCGGCGGATGTACGGCAGGTCCGCCGGATCGGGATCGCGGATCTGGGTCGCGCCCAGGTACGACGAGTACACCTGAGCGTCCTTCAGCACCCGGACGACGTCCGCGTGCCGGGTCACCGCCCAGAAGCCGGGGCCGGCCGGCCAGCCCAGCACCTCCGGCTCCTCCTGCCAGGCCACCGGATGGTGGTCGCGCAGCACCCGGTAGTCGTCGTACGGCACCCCGCGCGCGTACCGGCGCGGGTCGAACACGTCCGGTACCGGCGGGGCCTCGCGCACGCTCACGCCGGCTCGCCGGCGACGGCGCGGTCCCGGCCGGCGGGCGGGACCGCGCCGTCCGCGCCGTCCGCGCGCAGGAAGTCCTCCACCACCCGGATCAGATCCAGCGGTGCCTCGTCCATCGCGTAGTGGCCGGCGGTCGGCAGCGCGACCAGTTCGGCGCGCGGGTACCAGGACAGCCAGGTCTCCCGCAGCACCGCCGGTGACAGCGCCGGATCGAGTTCACCGGCCACGGCCAGCGCGGGCACCTCGCTGCCCTCGACGTCGGCGCGGAAGTCGTCCCCGGCCCACGAGTCCAGCCAGGCCCGGAACGCCTTGGCGTCGCTGCGCTCCAGCGAGCGGGCGACCATCCGGTCCAGCCACGCCGCGGGACGGCGGCTCCCGGTGGTGAAGTCGATGATCACCCGCCGGTTCTCCGCCTGGTGCGCCGCGTCCCGGAACAGCTCGCCCTGCTCGTCGGGCAGGGGCATGCCCGAGGCCGGCACGGGGGAGACACCGGCGATGCGCCGCAGCCGGTGCGGGGCGACGGACAGCAGCCGCTGCGCCACCGCGCCGCCCATGGAGTGCCCGATCACCGAGAACCGCTCCCAGCCGAGCCGGTCGGCCAGCTCCACCAGGTCCGCGGCCGCCTCGGCCGTGGTGTACGAGCCCACGGCGTCCCAGGCCGCGCCGTAGCCGCGCAGGTCGACCAGCGCGTAGGTGAAGGCGGTGCGGTCGAGGTCCGGCAGGACGGCGGCCCAGGCACTCCGGTCGGCGAACCAGCCGTGCACGGCGAACACCTTGTGGGCGCCGTCGCCGTGCACCTCATGGGGCAGTACGAAGGAGGTCATGGGGCTACCGTGGCGCCCGCGCGGCCGGCTCGGCAAGGGGGCGTACGACGGCCGGCCCGCGCGGTGAACGCCCATATCCGCCCCGGAAGTTCCGGGTTTCGCGGTCCTTTCACGCGATGGTGTGATCATGTCCGGCGTGGCGGATGAGGATCGGCGGCCGCGGGTAGGGCCCGGGCCATGACGCAGCCGTTCGAACTCCCGCACTTCTACATGCCGTATCCCGCGCGGCTCAATCCGCACCTCGAGGAGGCCCGCGCCCACTCGACCGCGTGGGCGCGCGAGATGGGCATGCTGGAAGGCTCCGGGATCTGGGAGCAGGCCGACCTGGAGGCGCACGACTACGGACTGCTGTGCGCCTACACCCACCCCGACTGCGACGGGCCCGCCCTCTCGCTCATCACCGACTGGTACGTGTGGGTGTTCTTCTTCGACGACCACTTCCTGGACATGTTCAAGCGCACCCAGGACCGCGCCGCCGGCAAGGCCCACCTGGACCGGCTGCCCCTGTTCATGCCGCTCGACCCCGCGACGCCCGTACCCGCACCGGAGAATCCCGTCGAGGCCGGGCTGCGGGACCTGTGGGCGCGTACGGTGCCGGCGATGTCCGTGGACTGGCGCCGCCGGTTCTCCGTGGCCACCGAGCACCTGCTCAACGAGTCGATGTGGGAGCTGTCCAACATCAACGAGGGGCGGATCGCCAACCCCGTCGAGTACATCGAGATGCGCCGCAAGGTGGGCGGCGCCCCCTGGTCGGCCGGGCTGGTGGAGTACGCGACCGCCGAGGTGCCCGCCCGGGTCGCCACCACCCGGCCGCTGCGGGTGCTGATGGAGACCTTCTCCGACGCCGTCCACCTGCGCAACGACCTGTTCTCCTACCAGCGCGAGGTGGAGGACGAGGGGGAGAACAGCAACGGCGTGCTCGTCCTGGAGAAGTTCTTCGGCTGCACCACCCAGGAGGCCGCCGAGACCGTCAACGACATCCTCACCTCACGCCTGCACCAGTTCGAGCACACCGCGCTGACCGAGGTCCCGGCCGTCGCCCTGGAGCAGGCACTGAGGCCGGACGAGGCCGCCGCGGTCGCCGCCTACACCAAGGGACTCCAGGACTGGCAGTCCGGCGGCCACGAATGGCACCTGCGCTCCAGCCGCTACATGAACAAGGGCGCCCGCGACAGCACGCCGTGGCAGATCCCGAGCGGCCCGGGTGCCTCCGCCGCCGATGTCGGCGCGCTCCTCGCCGGCGCCGCCCGGGAGCGGCTGCGCGCCCGCTCCCACGTGCCCCACCAGAAGGTCGGCCCCTCCCTGATCCCCGAGTTCCACATGCCGTACGAGGCGGCACTGAGTCCGCACGTGGACACCGCCCGGCGCCGTCTCGCCGCCTGGTCGCACCGCACGGGCATCCTCCAGGAGGGCGTCTGGGACGAGGACAAGCTCGCCGCGTACGACCTGGCGCTGTGCTCCGCCGGCCTGGACCCGGACGCCACCCCCGAGGCCCTCGACCTCAGCGCCCAGTGGCTCGCCTGGGGGACGTACGGCGACGACTACTACCCCCTCGTGTACGGCCACCGCCGTGACCTCGCCACCGCCCGGCTGACCACGGCCCGGCTGTCGGCCTGCATGCCGGTCGAGGGCGAGCGGGCCGTCGTCCCGGGCAACGCCATGGAGCGCGGGCTGATCGACCTCTGGGACCGCACCACCGCCGGCATGACGCCCGACCAGCGGCGCGGCCTCAAGGCGGCCGTGGACTCCATGACCGAGAGCTGGGTGTGGGAGCTCTCCAACCAGCTGCAGAACCGCATCCCCGACCCGGTCGACTACCTGGAGATGCGGCGCGCCACCTTCGGCTCGGACCTCACGCTGAGCCTGTGCCGCATGGGCCGGGGCCCCGCCGTGCCCCCGGAGGTGTACCGCAGCGGCCCGGTGCGCTCCCTGGAGAACGCCGCCGTCGACTACGCCTGCCTGCTGAACGACATCTTCTCGTACCAGAAGGAGATCGAGTACGACGGCGAGATCCACAACGCCGTCCTGGTCGTGCAGAACTTCTTCGGCGTGGACTACCCGACCGCGCTCGGCGTCGTCCACGACCTGACGACCCAGCGCATGCAGCAGTTCGAGCACGTGATCGCCCATGAACTGCCCGTGCTGTACGACGACTTCCGGCTGTCCGAGGAGGCCCGGGCCGCCATGGACGGCTACGTCCTCGACCTGCAGAACTGGCTCGCCGGCATCCTGAACTGGCACCGCCGCGTCGACCGCTACAAGGCCGAGTGGCTCGGCCGCCGGGCCCACGGCTTCCTGCCGGACCGCGCCCCCGGCACCCCGGCACTGTCACCCGCCTGACCGCCTCCGCACGAGCCGTGGACCGGGACCGGTCCACGGCTCGCGGCACGTCCGGCGCCGGTCGCCGAATCTCCGCGTACGGAACCGGGCATTCAGGGAACTTCCGTGACTCCCAGGGGGTCTTGCGAAGCGAGAGGAACGACGGACCACCAGACTTCGCGACACACGGGGGTGTTCGACCATGACCGAGACCATCGAGAAGCCGGCCGCGCGGACCACGGAGGAGAAGGCGCCCGAACCCGGTGAACTCACGCCGTACGCGGCGCCGTTATCGGTGCCCAGCGTCCTGCGCCCCGCCGCGGACGACGTCCTGCGCGAGACCGAGATCGCCCTGCGCCCCACCTGGGTGCGCCTGCACCCGCAGCTCCCGCCGACCCTGATGTGGGGGTACGACGGCCAGGTGCCCGGGCCGACCATCGAGGTGCGCCGCGGCCGGCGGATCCGCATCGCCTGGACCAACCGCATCCCCGCAGGCGGCGAGTACCCGGTCACCTCCGTCGAGGTGCCCGTCCGCGCGCCCGGCACCCCGCCCGCCACCACCGAACCCGGCCGCGGGGGCGCCGAGCCGAACAAGGACGTGGCCGCGCTGCCCGCCTGGTCGGTGACTCACCTGCACGGCGCCCAGACGGGCGGCGGCAACGACGGCTGGGCGGACAACGCCGTCGGCCACGGCGACGCCCAGCTGTCGGAGTACCCCAACGACCACCAGGCGGTGCAGTGGTGGTACCACGATCACGCCATGAACATCACCCGGTGGAACGTGATGACCGGCCTGTACGGCACCTACCTCGTCCGTGACGACGAGGAGGACGCCCTGGGGCTGCCCTCCGGCGACCGGGAGATCCCGTTGCTCGTCGCCGACCGCAACCTCGACACCGACGAGGACGGCCGCCTCAACGGCCGGCTGCTGCACAAGACGGTGGTCGTCCAGCAGAGCAACCCGGAGACCGGCAAGCCGGTCTCGCTGCCCTTCACCGGCCCCTACACCACGGTCAACGGCCGTATCTGGCCGTACGCCGAGGTCGACGCGGCCTGGTACCGCTTCCGGCTGGTCAACGCCTCCAACGCGCGCATCTTCGAGTTCGTCCTGATCGACGAGGACGGCGAGCCGGTGCCGGAGACCGTGTACCAGATCGGCAGCGACGGCGGACTGCTGCCGCGTCCCGTGCCGGTCGACTTCGACACGGAGATGCCCACGCTGACCGCGGCCCCGGCCGAGCGTTTCGACCTGCTCGTCGACTTCCGCGCCCTGGCGGGCCGCACCCTCCGGCTCGTCAACAAGGGCCCCGGCCGGCCGCCGGGCGTGCCGGACCCGGCCGGTGACGTGCGCTACCCGCACGTGCTGGAGTTCCGGATCCGCGAGACGTGCGAGGAGGACACCTTCGAACTGCCCGAGGTCCTCTCCGGCTCCTTCCGCCGGCTGACCCACGACATCCCGCACGGCCACCGCCTCGTCCTGCTCACCCCGCCCGCCACCAAGGGCGCCGGCGGCCATCCGGAGATGTGGGAGATGACCGAGGTCGCGGCCCCGGACGGCCTGAAACTGCCGGCCGACGGCATCGTCCAGGTCACCGGAGCCGACGGGACCACGAAGACCTACCGGCGCACCGCGCGGACGTTCAACGACGGTCTGGGGTTCACCGTCGCCGAGGGCAGCCACGAGCAGTGGAGCTTCCTCAACCTGGCGCCCATCGTGCACCCCATGCACATCCACCTGGCCGACTTCCAGCTGATGGGACGGGACGCCTACGACGTCTCCGGCTTCGACCCGGCGGTCGGCGGCACCCGTACGCCCCTGAGGTACGACGCCGGCCGGACGATCCCGCTCGCGCCCAACGAGCGCGGCCACAAGGACGTGTTCCGGGTGCCGGGCAACCAGCTGCTGCGGGTCATGGGCCGCTTCGACGGGGCGTACGGCCGGTTCATGTACCACTGCCATCTGCTGGAGCACGAGGACATGGGCATGATGCGGCCGTTCGTCGTGATGCCGCCGGAGGCCCTGAAGTTCGACCACGGCGGGGCGCACGGCGGCCACGGCGAGGGCCACACCGGCTGAGCGGGCCGGTGCCTCGACGGCCATGACTACCCTGCGCGACCCTCCGGCCAGTCTCACTCGTTCGTGTCTCGTCGCGGCGCGGTGCCCCGGGTAGAGCACCAGCCGGAGGCGAGCGAACCATGGAACAGACTGTGTTGCGGCCCAAGCCGATGCCCGGACAGGACCGCCGGGACGGGGACACCCCCGTCCCGGCCCGTCGCCCGCACGCCGCCCGGCGGCGCGGGCGGCGGCTGCGGACCCTGCTGCTCGGCCTGGCCGCCGGCACCCTGCTGCTGCTCGCCGGGGTCGGGGTCGGCACCGTCGGCGCCACGGTGATCGGCATGAGCAGACTGGCCGAGCTGCAACGCCAGGCCCCGTCGGCGGCCCCCTCGGGCAGGGCCACCCCCACCGCCGCCCCGGCCCCGGTCACGGCCGGCTCCGGGGCGACCCTGGGCGTGGAGGCCGTCGACGCGGAGAAGGCGGGCGCGCTGGTGGTGGGCGTCCACGTGCCCGGCCCCGGCTTCACCGCCGGCCTGGTCCGCGGGGACGTCCTGCTCCAGTTCGGCGGTGCCCGCGTCGACACCGCCGCCGACCTCGCCCGGGCCGTCGCCCGCGCCACGCCCGGGAAGGCCGTCGTCCTCACCGTGCGTCACAGCAGCGGCGGCTACCAGCAGTTGACGGCGACGCCTGGAGTGGTGACCTGAGGGGATCCGCGGACCACCCGGGCGGGCCGGGGCGCGCCGCGCGCGCCACTTCGAAACCCGCTGGTGGCCCTCCGCCCCGCGCGCCATGATGGCCCCATGCCGAGCCCCTTCTCCGCGCGCCCCGGGCGACCCGCCGCCCCGGCGCCCGCGCGGTCACCGGCCCGGCCCGTCCCCGGCGACCGGCTCGCGCCGCCCCGCCCGGCCGGGCAGGATGCTGCCCGAGACGCCGTCGCCCGTTTCCCCACCCGCGCCCGGAGGCCCGGATGACCGGTAGTACGCCCGCGCCCTTCACCGCCGCCGTGTACGGCGCCCGCATGGAGCGTGCCGCACGCTCGGCGGCCGACGCCGGCCTCGCCGGGCTGCTCGTGGCGCCGGGGCCGGACATGGTGTGGCTGACCGGGTACACGCCCACCGCCGTCACCGAACGGCTCACCGTCCTGGTCCTCGCCCCCGGCCGCGAGCCCGTCCTGGTCGTCCCCACCCTGGAGGCCCCGGACGCCGAGAGCGCGGTCGGAGCCGCGGCGCTGACACTGCGCGACTGGACCGACGGCAAGGATCCCTACGCGGTCACCGCGGCCCTCCTCGACGACCGCGGCCGGTTCGGCATCAGCGACAACACCTGGTCCCTGCACCTGCTGGGCCTCCAACGGACCCTGCCCGGCACCTCCTACGCCGCCCTCACCGACGCCCTGCCCATGCTCCGCGCGGTGAAGGACGCCGCCGAGGTGGACCTCCTCGCTGCCGCGGGCGCGGCCGCCGACGCCGCCTTCGAGGAGATCCGGAAGGTCCCCTTCGCCGGGCGCCGCGAGTCCGACATCGGCCACGACCTGGCCGGCCTGCTGCGCCGCCTCGGCCACTCCCAGGTCGACTTCACCATCGTCGGCTCCGGCCCCAACGGCGCCAACCCGCACCACGAGGTCGGCGACCGCGTCATCCGCGAGGGCGACATGGTCGTCCTCGACTTCGGCGGACTGAAGGACGGCTACGGCTCCGACACCACCCGTACGGTCCACGTCGGCGAGGCCACCGAGGAGGAGCGCCGGGTCCACGACGTCGTGCGCGCCGCCCAGGAGGCCGGCGTCCGGGCCGTACGACCGGGCGCGGCCTGCCAGGACGTCGACCGCGCCGCCCGCGCGGTGATCACCGACGCCGGCTACGGCGATTACTTCATCCACCGCACCGGGCACGGCATCGGCGTCACCACGCACGAGCCGCCGTACATGATCGAGGGCGAGGAGCAGCCGCTCGTGCCCGGCATGTGCTTCTCCGTGGAGCCGGGCATCTACCTGCCGGGCCGGTTCGGGGTGCGCATCGAGGACATCGTCACGGTCACCGAGGACGGCGGCCGCCGCCTCAACGACACCACCCGTGAGATGGTCATAGTGGACTGAGCGGCCCCGAGGACATCCCCAGTCGTCACCCGGAACGGCACACGCGCGACCCATGACCCAGGCACCGACACCCACCGCGGACACCGTCCGCAGACTGGTCCGCTCGCTGCTCGACGAGGGCACCGGCGGCACCGGCGGACCCGACGTGCGCCCCGTCCGGGAAGGCCACGCGCACACCTGGTGGGTCGGCACCCGCCACGTGCTGCGCCTCGCCCCCGACCGCGAGGCCTCCGCCCGCCGCCGCCGCGAACTGCGGCTGCGCGACCTGGTGCGCCCGCACGTGCCCGTCGCCGTGCCCACCAGCATCGCGCACGGCGACTGGGCGCCCGGCCTCGCCTACACCCTCGACACGCTGGTGCCCGGCGGCACGGCCGACGAGCACGACGTCTCCGCCGTCGGCGAGGCCGACCTCGCCGGGCTGCTCACCGGGCTGCGCGCGGTGCCCCAGCGCCAGGCCGAGACCGCCGGCGTGCCCCGCACCGCCCCGCGGTCGCTGGAGGCGCTGCGCCGCATGGCCGTCCGCGCGGCCGAACGGCTCGCCGCCGCCGACGAGTTCGACGCCTCCCGGATGCACCAGCTCACCCCGCCGGGGGCGGCCCAGCTCGCCGCGCAGCCCGGCACCGCCGTCCTCACCCACCACGGACTGACCGGCGAACACGTGGTGGTCGGCGCCGACGGACGGGTGCGCGGCGTCCTGGACTGGACCGAGGCGGCGTTCGGCGACCCCGCCGAGGACATCGCCGGGCTCGCCGTCGCCGTCGGCTCCCCGGCGGCCGTCCGCGCCGCCACCCTGGCCGGCTACGGCCCCCGTCCCTGCCTGCGCGGCCTCTGGCTGGCCCGCTGCGACACCGTCATGCGCCTCACCGGCCACCTCGAAGGTCGCACCGGCGGCAGCGGAACGCTGCTGCGCGCCCGTCTGCGCCGGGTCTGGGAGCCGATCCTGCTGGAGCGGGTGACGGAGCTCAAGGACGACGAGACCGAGCCCTAGAAGCGCCCTCCCGAGCCCTCAAGGCCCCTCAGGGCTGGGTCAGCACCACGCAGGACTCCCCGGGCACCTGGAGCAGCCCGTCCGGGCCGGGCGCCTCGACCGGCTCCCACGCGGCCAGCACCTCCGTCCGGCCGGTGCCGAGCGGGATCGCCACCGCCTCCTTGCCCAGGTTCACCGCCACCCGTACGTCCCCGCGCCGGAAGGCCAGCCAGCGGGCCTCGTCGTCGTACGCCACCTTGGTGTCCGCGAGATCGGGGTCGGTGAGGTCGGGCTGCTCGTGGCGCAGCGCGATCAGCCGCCGGTACCAGGCCAGCACGCGCGCGTGGGGCTCGCGCTCCGGCTCCGACCAGTCCAGGCAGGAGCGCTCCCGGGTCGCCGGGTCCTGCGGGTCAGGTACGTCCTCCTCGGCCCACCCGTGCTCCGCGAACTCCCGCCGCCTGCCCCGCCGTACCGCCGCGGCCAGCTCGGGGTCGGTGTGGTCGGTGAAGAACTGCCACGGCGTGCCCGCGGCCCACTCCTCACCCATGAACAGCATCGGGGTGAACGGCGCCGTCAGCGTGAGGGCCGCCGCGCAGGCCAGCAGACCGGGGGAGAGGACGGCGGCGAGCCGGTCGCCCTGGGCGCGGTTGCCGACCTGGTCGTGCGTCTGGCTGTAACCGAGCAGCCGGTGCCCGGCCACGCGCGCGCGGTCCAGCGGACGGCCGTGCCGCCGGCCCCGGAAGCTGGAGTACGTGCCGTCGTGGAAGTAGCCGCCGGTGAGCGTCTTCGCCAGCGCGGCGAACGGGTCGCGGGCGAAGTCGGCGTAGTAGCCCTGCGACTCACCGGTCAGCATGGTGCGCAGCGCGTGGTGGAAGTCGTCGTTCCACTGCGCGTGCAGGCCGAGGCCGTTCGCCGCGCGCGGGGTGATGAGCCGCGGGTCGTTCAGATCGGACTCGGCGATCAGGAACAGCGGCCGCCCCACCTCCTCGGCGAGTCCGTCCACGGCGGCGGACAGGTCCTCCAGGAAGTGGCACGCGCGCGTGTCGTACAGCGCGTGCACCGCGTCCAGGCGCAGGCCGTCGACGCGGTAGTCCCGCAGCCACGCCAGCGCGCTGTCCAGCAGGAACGCCCGGACCTCGTCCGAGCCGGGGGCGTCCAGATTCACGGCCGAGCCCCACGGCGTGTGGTGGGTGTCCGTGAAGTACGGGCCGAACACCGGCAGGTAGTTGCCGGAGGGGCCCAGATGGTTGTGCACGACGTCCAGGACGACGCCCAGGCCGAGTTCGTGCGCCCGGTCGACGAACCGTTTCAGTGCCTCGGGGCCGCCGTACGGCTCGTGCACCGCCCACAGCGACACCCCCTCGTAGCCCCAGCCGTGCCGGCCCGGGAACGGGCACAGCGGCATCAACTCCACGTGCGTGACGCCCAGTTCCACCAGGTGCTCAAGCCGGGCCGCGGCCGCGTCCAGGGTGCCCTCGCGCGTGTACGTGCCCACGTGCAGCTCGTACAGCACGGCGCCCGGCAGCCCGCGCCCGGTCCACCGCGTCCGCCAGGTGTACCCGCCGTGGTCCACGACCGCGCTCAGGCCGTCCGGGCCGTCGGGCTGGCGGCGCGAGCGCGGATCGGGCAGCACCGGCCCGTCGTCCAGCGCGAACCCGTACCGGGCGCCGTCCGCCGCCTCCGCCTCACCCGTCCACCAGCCGGTGCGCTCGGGATCGCGCGCCAACGCGCGCGTGCCGCCCTCGCACTGGAGCGTCACTCGGTCTGCCTGCGGTGCCCACACCTCGAACTGCACGGACGGTTCCCCTTCGTCTGCTCACCGTGTTGTCCCGCGGCTCCATCGTGCCGCCCGGGCGATCGATCCGCTTCGCTATCAGTCCTTTCCCGGCAGGTGTCGCGGAAGTGCCCGCGTTTCGGCACCGATTCCGCGTTTTCTGGACACTCGGGGTTCACTGCCCGACAATCACGAGCGTGACGTCGTCCTTCGAGTTCTCCACGTACCCCGCGCGGTTGTCCGACGCGGAGCGCGACAAGGCGCTGCAGGCGCTGCGTGACGGCGTCGCCGTGGGCCGGCTGTCCCACGACACGTTCGTGCGCCGCATGGAACTGGCCCTCGCCGCGCGCCGCTCCGACGAACTCGCCGTCCTCATAGCCGACCTGCCCCGTGACAACCGCTTCTCCCGCATGGTCCTCGGCAGCGTCGAGGCCGTCTCCGGCTTCACCGTACGGCTGCGCCGGGCCTGGCAGGCGGAGCGGCTGCCCAAGCTGCTGCTGCCGCACCCCGAGCACACCCACCCGCTGCGCATAGGCCGCGATCCCGCCAACGGGCTGCGCCTGAACCACGAGACCGTCTCCCGCGTCCACGCCGAGCTCAGCCGCCGCGGCGGCCTGTGGATCCTCCGCGACCTCGGCTCCACCAACGGCACCACCGTCAACGGCCGCCGGGTGACCGGCTCCGTCGTCGTCCGCGAGGGCGACCAGGTCTCCTTCGGCAGGATGGCGTTCCGGCTCGCCACGGGCTGACGCCCGTGCCGGGCCGAGCGGATCCCGGCCGGCCGCCTTCGAACTGGCGCTCCGTTCCGCGCGCGTACCGTCCCGATCGGGTGAGCCGCACTGCGGAACCCGGGCCTCCGTGCCGATGGACCCTGCATGACCTACATCACCAGAGCGACAGCGGCGGCCGGCGCCCTGCTGGCGGCCGCCGGGCTCCTCGCCGCGGGCCCGGCCCCTTCGGCGGCCGGCGACACCCTCCCCGGCAACTGGCTCTACCTGACGGTCACCAAGGGTGACGGCAGGCCGAGCGATCCGCGCGGCGGGCTGCTGCTGTGCGACCCGCCCCTGGGGCACGCGCGCGCGGCCGAGGCGTGCGCCCAACTCGGCGCCGCCGGGGGCGACATCGACCGCATCCCGGCCAAGAACGTCTTCTGCCCCATGATCTTCGCGCCGGTGACCGTCCACGCGCGCGGGCTGTGGGACGGCCGGTCCGTCGACTTCCGCGAGGCGTACACCAGCCGGTGCGTCATGGAAGCGCGGACCGGATCGGTCCTCGCCTTCGACGACTGAGCCCCGCGGCTCCCGGGCCGGGTGGTGCGGGGCGCCGTACCGCCTCACACCACCTGCTCCCGGGCCTGCTGCGCGGCCACCAGCACCGTCCGCGACTGATGCTCGACCTGGTTTTCCAGCGGCACCCAGCGGGCCCTGAAACGCGTCGCGAAGGCGTCGCACCACAGCGCCACGAGCTGTTCCAGCCGCGGTGCGGCGCTGTCGTCCGCCTCCCGCAGCACCCGGAGCAGCATCGCCGCCGCCCGCAGCGGCAGCCGCCGTCCGAAGGCGTCCACGCTGCCCACGTACGCCATCGTCGTGGCGGCCGGCGGGGTGTGCACCCAGTCCTCGGCGAGACCCGGGATCAGCTCCAGCGCCCAGCGCGCGGCCCGCAGCAGCGGCCCGTCCGCGCCGTCCAGCCGGGGCAGTGCCTCGGCGAGCACCCCCTCCACCTCCAGCGAGTCCCGCAGCAGCCGCCGGGCCAGCCGGCGCATGGCGGCCGCGGGCGCCGGGTGCGGCGCCGGGTCGTCCACCAGGTCGCTCGCCCACATCGGCACCTCCACCACGGCCGTCAGACCGCCGTGGCGGTGCGCGTGGTACCAGGTGCTGTGCCGCGCGTCGTCGGGCATGCTCGGGTAGGCGACGCCCGACTCCGGGCCGGGCATCACATGCACCCCGGGCCCGGAGGCCGGCCAGCCCGCCGCGTCGGAGGCGCCGGTCTCCACCGGGATGTGCAGCTGGGCCGCGGACTTCGCGAACGGTTCGGCGAGACCCGGCACGTCGCGCGTCAACTGCACCCAGCTGCCGCCCAGATCGGTGCCGTGCAGCGTCACCTGGAGGTACGGGCGCACCTCGTCGATCACCCCGGTCAGGGCCACCGTCTCGGGGGGCAGCCGGTCCGGCGGCAGCACCGACGGCGACCACTCCGGCTGCTCCGCGCCCGTGGGCCGGTAGAAGCCGAGGTGGTAGTCGAAGAGGCTGCGCGGCGCCGGGGTCACGTGCAGGCTCGCCCCGTCCGGGTCCGCGCACAGCAGGAAGTGCCAGGACGTGCCCGATCGCAACTCGCGCTCCGCCAGGACCCGTTCCGCCAGCGCCTGCAGAGTGGAGCCGCCCGCCGGCTCGTTGGCGTGCGCACCGGCGACGACCAGCACCGCGCGCTCGGCGTGCCCCATCGACAGCAGGTGCAGGGGTCTGCCCGCGCGCGAGCTGCCCACCTGCCGCAGCGTGCACAGCCCGGGCTCCTGAGCGGCCAACGCTCGTGCCCGGGCCACCAGTTCGGGAACGCTGGGGTAGCGCAGCTCCGGCAGGAGACTCACCCCCGACTTGTTTCCGCCCGGCTTCGCACTCCAAGTCCCGCACGGGATGAGTGAACTGTCAAGCACGCGACGGGGCGGGAGCCGGGGGCGCCCGGACGCAGTCACCCGGCGGCCGTCCGGGCCCGCACTCCGCCGGAACGGCGCTGGTGCGGGCCGCGTCCGGCCGACGTACGCCTCAGCTGCCGGGGACCCGCTCCAGCAGCACCGCGGGACGGTGCTCGAACAGGTCCGCCACGCGCGCGTCGCCGGTGAACTCCCGGTCCGGGGCGAGGACGTCGGTCCACCGTCCGGGCGGCAGCGGCAGCCGGGTCTCCCGCCAGCCTCCGGCCTCCGCGAGCCGCAGCGAGAGCCGGGTCACCGCCGTGACCGCCTCGCCCGAGCGCGTGAACGCCACGCAGTGCTCCGCCGCGGGCCCCTCGGCGGCCAGCGGCGCGTACCCCGCCGCCGTGCCGAAGACGTCCGGCCGCCGCGCCCGCAGCCGCAGCGCGGCCACGGTCAGCGCGTCCTTCTCGCCGGGCACCTCGGGCGGGAACGGCACGGGCCGCCGGTTGTCCGGGTCCACCAGCGCCCGGTACTCGCCCTCCGTGCCCTGGTACAGGTCCGGCACGCCCGGCATCGTCAGATGGACCAGCGCGGTGCCGAGGACGTTGGACCGGACGTGCGGCTCCAGGACCTTGCGGAAGGCGGCCACGCGCTCACCGGGCGGCCCGCAGGGGCCGGCGGCGACGAAGGCCGCCACCGCGTCCTCGTACGGCGGTTCCTGCTCCGTCCAGCTGGTGTACATCCCCGCCTCGCGCACATGCTTCAGCAGCGCCTCACGGATCCGCTCCTCCTCGGCCGGACCCAGCCCGAACACCGTCTGCCAGGCCGCCCAGGCCAGCTGCCCGTCCGGCGCCCCCTCCTCGGCCCGCGTCACCTCGGCGAGCAGCTCGGCCCACCGCACGGGGCACTCGCTGAGCACGGCCAGTGCCGCCCGGACGTCGGCGCTGCGCTTGGTGTCGTGCGTGGAGACCACCGTTGCGGTGTCCGGCCAGTCGCGCTGCACGCGCGCGCAGTACGCGTGGAAGTCCTCCGGGTCCACGCCGGGAGCGCCGGGGTCGCCGCCCACCTCGGTCGCCGACAGCAGTGGCACGTACCGGTAGAAGGCCGTGTCCTCGACGGACTTGGCGCGCAACGCGGACGCGGTCTGCGCGAACCGTGTGCGGAACTCCACCCGGTCGGCGTGGTCCGCGGCGGACTCGTCGCCGAGCGGATCCACCAGGAGCCGCCGCACGATGCCGACGGCCTCCGCCTCCTCGGGCACCACGAAGGCCAGCCGGGCCTCCTCGGCGGCCTCCTCCGTGACGACGGCGGAGGCGTCACCGCGGGCGTAGGGCCGGTAGACCCGCATCCGGACCAGCAACTCCTCCAGGGCCGTCCGCAGCGCCCACGGGGCCCGGTCGCGCAGCGACAGGTCCGGCGAGGCCGCGCACAGCCGTACCGCCACCCGGGTGAGCCGCTCGGTCTCCGTGGCCAGCTCGTGCGTGAGGACCTTGTAGGCGGCCCGCCGTACCGTGGCGTCCCAGTTGCCGCCGCGGTCCGTCTGCGGGGCGGCGAACGCCCGGTACCGGCCCAGCAGCTCGTGGGCCCCCGTCCGGTCCGTGAACAGCCCGTCGACCTGGCGCAGGGCGTCGTAGCCCGTGGTGCCCGCGACCGGCCAGGAGGCCGGCAGGTGCTCGCCGTCGGCGAGGATCTTCTCCACGACCGTCCAGCGGCCGCCGGTCGCCTCGTGCAGCCGCGCCAGATAGGCGTCGGGGTCGGCCAGCCCGTCGGGGTGGTCGACCCGCAGTCCGTCGACCACCCCCTCCGCCAGCAGCTGCAGGATCTTGGCGTGGGTGGCGCCGAACACCTCCGGGTCCTCCACGCGCACCCCGATCAGCTCCGAGATGCTGAAGAACCGCCGGTAGTTCAGCTCGGTGCGGGCCAGCCGCCACCACACCGGCCGGTACCACTGGGCGTCCAGGAGCCGCGGCAGCGGCAGGCCCTCGGTGCCCGCGCGGAGCGGGAAGGCGTGGTCGTGGTAGCGCAGCACGTCGCCGTCGGCCACGAGGTGTTCGAGCTGTGAGCCGACCGGGCCGCCGAGCACGGGCAGCAGCACCCGCCCTCCCTGGGCGTCCCAGTCGATGTCGAACCAGCGCGCGTACGGTGACTCGGGCCCCTCGCGCAGCACCTCCCACAGGGCCCGGTTGTGCCGGGGCGCCATCGCCATGTGGTTCGGCACGATGTCCACGACCAGGCCGAGGCCGTGCTCCCGCGCGGTCGCGGAGAGCGCGCGCAGCCCCTCCTCCCCGCCGAGTTCCTCGCGCACGCGCGCGGGGTCGACGACGTCGTAGCCGTGGGGGGAGCCCGGTACGGCCTCCAGGACGGGGGAGAGGTGCAGGTGCGAGACGCCGAGCGACGCCAGGTACGGTACGGCCGCCGCCGCGGCGGCGAACGGGAACGCGGGCTGGAGCTGCAGCCGGTAGGTGGCCGTGGGCACTGCGGGTCCGGGGCGCGCAGAAGTCATGGGAACCTACGTACCCAGACTGCCGTCTTTCGTGTCATCCACCCCTGCCCGGACCCACGCGCGCGTGCCTAGCTTCGAACGATGGGAACGTCACGGACGGGTTCGCCGAGTGGTGCCGCGACCGGGATCACGGGCCGGCGCCGCACCCGGGACACCTACCGGCGGGTGATCGGCCTGACGGGCCCGCTGCTGCCCTGCGTGTCGTTCCTGGGGCGGCTGCCGACGGCCACCGTCCAGTTCGGCAGCGTGCTGCTCGTCGCCCGCACCAGCGGCTCCCTGTCGGCCGCGGGGCTGACCGGCGGGGCGCTGGCGCTCGGCCAGGTGGCCTGCGGCCCGCTGGTGGGGCGGCTCGCGGACCGGCACGGGCAGCGGGCGGTGGTCCTCGCGTTCTCGCTCGCCAACGCGCTCGCCGTGGCGGCCCTCGTCCTCGGGGCGCTCGCCGGGCCGCCCACGGCCGTCCTGGCCCTGCTGGGGGCGACGGCGGGCGCCACCGTGCCGCTCGTCGGCCCGCTGGCCCGCACCCGCCTGGTGGCCCTCGCCCACCGCTCCGGTGCCTGCGAGGACACCGTCGGTGCCGCCCTGTCCTTCGAGAGCACCCTGGACGAGATGTCGTTCGTCCTCGGCCCGGCCCTGGTCGGGGTCGCCGCCGTCCTGGCCCACCCGGCGTACGCCCTGGCCGGCGCGGCCCTGCTGGTCGCCGTCTGCGGCAGCGCCTTCGCCCTGCACCCGACCGCCCGGGTCACCGCGCCGGCCGGCGCGCCCGCGCCCGCGTGCCGTCACCCCGGCCGCGCGCGTACCGCCGCGGCCGCCCCCATGCCCCGCTCCGTCCACGCCCTGCGGGCCGCCCTCGCCCTCCAGGGGGCCATGTTCGGTGCCTGCCAGGCGGGGATCACCGCGCTCACGGCCCGGCTCGGGCAGGAGGACCAGGCCGGGCTCGTGTACGCCGCCATGGGAGTGATGAGCGCGGTCGCGGGGCTCGCCATGGCCGCCGTACCGGCACGCTTCGGGCTGCGCACACGGTGGCGGACGGCGACCGGGGCCGCCTTCGTGCTGTCGCTGCCGCTGCTGGGCACGGACGGCATGGCCGGGCTGTACGCGGTCGTCACCGTGCTCGGGGTGGCCTACGCCCCGCACCTCGTCACGGTCTTCGGGCTGACCGAGCGGGCGGTGCCGCCGTCCCGGCTGTCCGAGGCGATGGCGTTCGCCACCAGCTCCCTCGTCGGCGGGCAGGCCCTCGCGATCGCGCTCACCGGCCGCCTCGCCGACTCCTACGGCCCGCCGGCGGCGTTCGCCGCGGCGAGCACCGCAGCGGCCCTCGCCTGCGCCCTGGCCCTGACGTCCCGCCCGGAGCCACACCGACGGCTCCCCTAGGCGCACGCCGGACGCCCACCGTCTCCGCGAGGGCGCCGTCACCGGGACCGCCGGACGGCGCGGGGCCGGCGCGTGACACCGCCGGCCCCGCGCCCCGGCTACGCCGGTCGCCGGAGCACCGTCAGGCTGCGGTCCGCCAGGGTGAGGCGGTCGCCGGCCGCGACCTTCGCGGCCGGGTCGTCCGGCACCCCCTCCGGGCGCGCCGTGTCGACGACCACCTGCCACTGCCGGCCGTGGTCGACCGGCACCAGGAAGTCCAGCGGCTCCGGGGAGGCGTTGAACATCAGCAGGAACGAGTCGTCGCCGATCCGCTCCCCGCGCGTGCCGGGCTCGGAGATGGCGTTGCCGTTGAGGAACACCGTCAGCGCGGACGCCGGCGCCGAGTCCCAGTCCTGCTGGGTCATCTCGCTGCCCTCGGGGGTGAACCAGGCGATGTCGGACAGGTCGTCGTGCGTGCCCTCCACCGGGCGCCCGTGGAAGAAGCGGCGCCGGCGCAGAACCGGGTGGTTCCGCCGCAGCCACACCATCGCGCGCGTGAACTCCAGGAGGCCCTTGTCGTCCTCGGGCCACCGCAACCAGGACACCTCGTTGTCCTGGCAGTAGGCGTTGTTGTTGCCGCTCTGGGTGCGGGCGAACTCGTCGCCGTGGCTGATCATCGGCACGCCCTGGGACAGCATCAGCGTGGCGACGAAGTTCCGCATCTGACGGGCGCGCAGCCCCAGCACCTCGGGGTCGTCGGTGTCTCCCTCCGTCCCGCAGTTCCAGGACCGGTTGTGGCTCTCGCCGTCCCGGTTGTCCTCCCCGTTCGCCTGGTTGTGCTTGTCGTTGTACGAGACGAGGTCGTGCAGCGTGAAGCCGTCGTGGCAGGTGACGAAGTTGATGGAGGCCAGCGGACGGCGGCCGTCGTCCTGGTAGAGGTCGGAGGAGCCGGTCAGCCGGGAGGCGAACTCCGCCAGCGCCCGCGGCTCGCCCCGCCACAGGTCCCGGACCGTGTCCCGGTACTTCCCGTTCCACTCGGTCCACAGCGGCGGGAAGTTGCCCACCTGGTAGCCGCCCTCGCCGACGTCCCAGGGCTCTGCGATCAGCTTCACCTGGGAGACCACCGGGTCCTGCTGCACCAGGTCGAAGAACGACGACAGCCGGTCCACCTCGTGGAACTGCCGGGCCAGCGTGGCCGCGAGGTCGAAGCGGAAGCCGTCGACGTGCATCTCGGTCACCCAGTACCGCAGCGAGTCCATGATCAGCTGGAGCACGTGCGGGGACCGCATGAGCAGCGAGTTGCCGGTGCCCGTGGTGTCCATGTAATAGCGCGGATCGTCGGTGAGCCGGTAGTACGACGGGTTGTCGATGCCCTTGAAGGACAGCGTCGGGCCGAGATGGTTGCCCTCCGCCGTGTGGTTGTAGACGACGTCCAGGATGACCTCGATGCCGGCCTCGTGCAGCGCCCGCACCGCCGACTTGAACTCCAGCACCTGCTGGCCGCGGTCGCCCCAGGAGGCGTACGCGTTGTGCGGGGCGAAGAAACCGATCGTGTTGTAGCCCCAGTAGTTGTTCAGGCCCATGTCGACCAGCCGGTGGTCGTTCACGAACTGGTGCACCGGCATCAGTTCGAGCGCCGTCACACCCAACCGGGTCAGGTGCTCTATGACCGCCGGGTGGGCGAGCCCCGCATACGTCCCGCGCAGCTCCTCCGGCAGCTCCGGGTGGCGCATGGTGAGACCCTTCACATGGGCCTCGTAGATCACCGTGTGGTGGTACTCGGTGCGCGGGGGCCGGTCGTCGCCCCAGTCGAAGTACGGGTTGATCACCACCGAGGCCATGGTGTGCGGCGCCGAGTCCAGGTCGTTGCGCCGCTCGGGCGCGCCGAAGTGGTAGCCGTACACCTCCTCGCCCCACCGGACCGAGCCACTGACCGCCTTCGCGTACGGGTCCAGCAGCAGCTTCGCCGAGTTGCAGCGCAGCCCGCGCCCGGGGTCGTACGGGCCGTGCACCCTGAACCCGTACCGCTGCCCCGGCATCACGCCCGGCAGGTACGCGTGCCGCACGAACGCGTCGCTCTCGCGCAGTTCCACCGCCGTCTCCGAGCCGTCGTCGTGCAGCAGACACAGCTCTACTCGGTCCGCGGCCTCCGTGAAGACCGCGAAGTTGGTTCCGGCGCCGTCGTACGTGGCGCCGAGCGGATACGCCTCTCCAGGCCAGACCTGCATGGATACGACTCTCCCAGGTGTGCCGCCCCCCTGGGGCCGCGTTGGCTTCCGAGTCTCCCCGAAAGTGACGGAACCTCCGGTGCCTTGCCTCCCTCTTACCCACCGACCAGTGCCTGCGGTGGTTCCTGTACCCGCCGTGGGCCGAACCAGTGGGGCACACATACTCCCGGGATCACGGGGAGTAGGGGGAAAACGTGCGCGAGACAGTGCACCGCCATCTGGGAAAGGTGATGGCCGGAGCGGCCCTCGCGGCGGTGGGGACCGCCGCGATGGTCGCGATCACCCTGCCGGGCACGGCAGGGGCCGACGAGACGGGAGGGAACGACGGCGGCACGAACACGGTGCGGAGCGCCCAGGGCCAGGGGGCGGTGCCGCCCGGTGTCGTGGAGCGGGCGCCCGCGGAGGAGAGCAGGGGCACGGGCCGGGACCCGCTGACCGACGACGAGATCCGGCGCGTCGAGCGGATCGCCCTGGACCGGCGGCTGCTGGGCTCGGCCGAGGACGTCGACGGGGGCCGTGGCCCGCAGCGGCTGAGCGTCGACCTCGCCGAACCGGACGACGGCGAGGCGGACGACCCGCGTGCGCCCCGGCGGGCCGACGTGACGTTCTACGACTACCGGGACGACACCCTCATCACCAGGACCGTCGACCTGGACACCGGGAAGGTCGAGGCGACCGCCACCAGGCGGGGCGTCCAGCCGCCGCTGAGCCGGGCCGAGAACACCGAGGCGGCGCGGCTCCTGATCGCCGACCCGCTCGGCGCCGGCCTGAAGGCCGACTACAAGGACGCCACGGACCGGGAACTCACCTCCCCGGACCAGCTGCTGCTGAGCGGCGGTGTCTACCGGGCCGCGCCGGGCGCCCAGCCGGCGGCTCTCGACCGGTGCGGAGTGCACCGCTGCGTACGGCTGTTCACCAAGGTCAGGAACGGGCCGTGGATCGACACGAGGTCCCTCGTGATCGATCTGAGCACCCACAAGGTCGCCGCCCTCGGACGCAGCTGACCGCCGTCACCTCACACCCGGCAACTCCGGCAAGGGAGTCATCTCGTCATGCCCGAGCACAGAATCAGCCGCACCACCCGGCGCAGGGCGGCCGCGGCCGGACTGGCGCTGGCCGCGCTCGCCGCCGGTGCGACGACCGCCGCGGGACCGGCCGCCGCGCAGCCGCGCGCGGCCGCCCCGGCAGCCGCCGACTGCGGCGCCGCCCACCGGATCGAGCAGAAGCTCACGAGCGGCACCACCTGGCGCATGTGCTGGCGCTACGACAGCATGGCCGGGCTCGTCCTGGAGCGGATCACCTACCAGCCCAAGGGCGAACCGAAGCCGGTCAAGGTCCTCAACAGCGCCCGGCTCGCCCAGATCCACGTCCCGTACGACGACGGCTCGCACGAGTACGACGACCTCACGGGCGAGAACTTCGCCCAGGGACTGATGGACCTGGCACCGGGCGAGTGCCCCGGCGGCACCATCAAGACCGTCAAGGTGCCCGACGGCGACCCGACCCACCCGAACGTCAAGGGTCTGTGCACCACCACCCGTTCGCGCGGTCACGCGTACCGGATGCAGGACGTCCTCAGCACGAACAAGCTCTACCAGGCCCAGGGCAAGGACTTCCTCGTCTACACCGTCAACCAGGTCGGGTGGTACGAGTACATCACCGAGTGGCGCTTCCAGGACGACGGCACCGTCGGCATGAACGTCGGCGCGACCGGCAGCCTCTCGTGGGACGACTACAACGCCCAGGACGGCCGCGGCTGGCCCCTGGGCAAGGGCGCCAAGGACTACGCCACGAGCCACAGCCACAACGTCTTCTGGCGGCTCGACTTCGGTCTCGACGGCTCCTCCGCGTCGAAGATCGAGCAGTACGACTCGGCCGTCAGCCCGCCGGCCGGCCGGCAGGAGGGCCCGACCACCAGGACCACCCGCACCAGGGTCACCAAGGAACTCACCGGCGACCACAAGAACTACCGCTGGTGGCGTGTGGTCAGTGCCACCGGCAAGAACAAGGACGGGCACGCCCGTTCGTACGAGATCGTGCCCGGGCCCTCCACCGAGTACGCGGGCCGCAGCTTCACCAAGCACGATCTGTACGTCACCCAGTACGACAAGTGCGAGCTGTTCGCCAGCAACAACCCCAAGTGCGGGCAGGGTCACCCCACGTCCGTCGACAAGTGGGCCGACGGCCGGACCACCCTGACCCACCCGGTGGTCTGGATGAACATCGGCTTCCACCACATCGCGCGGGACGAGGACCAGCAGCCCATGCCCGTGCACTGGCAGGGCTTCGCCATCGCCCCGCGGGACGTCACGGCTATGAATCCGCTCACTCCGCGTGACCTGGCATGGCAGAACGGCCATTGGAAACCGCGTAGTTGAGAGAAGCACTTGCGAAACCGACCTGTCCATCCGGCTGCACCGCCGACCGCTCGCGGAGTACCCTTCCTTGATCGTTGAGACGGGAAAGGCCCGGGGGATCGGAAGGCGGTGCACGGGTGGGCTCGGGAGGGCTGGAGCTGCCCCCTGGTGGCGAGGGTCACGAGGGGAACTCCGCAGACGTCCCGCCCGGCGCGGTGTCCCTGGCCCGCCCGATGGACGCGGGAACCATCGGGCCGGAGCTGGACTGGGACGCCGACGCCTGGCGCGAGGTACGCACCCGCGCCCAGCGGGCCGGCCGGGCCTACATCTGGCTGAACCTCGTCGAGCAGCGGCTGCGCGCCGTCGTGGCCGCGGTCCTGCGTCCCGTCTACGAACCCGTCCACGGCGACGACTGGGTGGTGGCCGCGGCGGGCCCGGCCGGACAGGAATGGGTGCAGCGAGCCGTCGCGGTGCGTGAAGTCAGCCGCCGCAAGGGCTACTTGCTCGACCCCGCGGACGACAATGTGCTCAGCTTCCTCACCCTGCCCCAACTGCGCGAACTCATGGTGCAGCACTGGCCCTGCTTCGAACCGTACTTCGACGAACGCCGGGACCTCGAACTCGCCCTGGACGAGTTGGAGGTGACCCGCAACGTCGTCTCCCGCAACCGGGCTCTGTCCGAGGCGGTCCTCGGCCAGGCCGAGCGGGCCTCGGCCCGGCTGCTGGAGATGCTCGGCTCGGCCGGTGACGTGCCCTCCGCGCGGCGGCTGCCCGTGGACGCGGTGGAGGACCTGGTGGGCGACCGGTACGCCGACGTCGTCGCCGTCCACGCCGACCGGGTGCGGCTGCTGCGCCAGTTCCCGGCCGAGGACTTCTTCGGCGGCGCACGCCGGCTCGACGCCATCGGCATCGGGCTCAACCTGCTCGTGCAGAACTTCTCCGGACGCCGGCTCGTCCGGCTCGCGGAAGCCGGCTGCCGGGTGCGGCTGCTCTTCCTCAACCCGGCCTCCAGCTCGGTCAAGCGCCGCGAGCGCGAACTCGGGATGAAACGGGGCGAACTGAGCCGGTCGGTCGAGATGAACATCCTGCACATGCGCCGGGTCCGGTCCCGGCTGCGCGACCCCGGCGCCTTCGAGATCCAGGTCTACGACGAGACGCCCCGCTTCACCGCCTACCTGGTCGACGGGGACGGCGCCGACGGCGTCGCGGTCGTGCAGTCCTATCTGCGGGGAGCGCGCGGGATGGAGTCGCCGGTGCTGGTGCTGCGCAACGGCAGCCGGCTGGTCAAGAAGGACGACGTGGGCGAAGCCGGGCTCTTCCCCACATACCGCGAGGAATTCGAGGTGGCCTGGGCGGATTCGCGCCCGGTGTCCTGAACTGTCCGCGGGGACGGTCGGAAGGCGGTCCCCGGATTGTCAGTGCCGCGTGCGAAGGTGGAGACCACTGGGGGAAAGCACCACCAAGAAGCAAGAAGGGGGGCCGCCGATGGGCTGGCACCGGGAGCTGCTGATCGGCTTCGACCTGGAGACGACCGGGACCGATCCGCGCGAGTCACGCATCGTCACCGGCGCGGTGATCGAGGTCAGGGCCGGTGAGCCCATGGGACGCCGGGAATGGCTCGCCGATCCGGGCGTGGAGATCCCGGCCGACGCGGTCGCCGTGCACGGCATCAGCAACGAACGCGCCTCCGCCGAGGGCCGCCCCGCCGACCAGGTCGCCGAGGCCATCGCCGGCGTCCTGGTCTCCTACTGGAGGACCGGCGTCCCGGTCGTCGCGTACAACGCGGCCTTCGACCTCACCCTGCTCTCCGCCGAACTGCGCCGGCACGGACTGCCGTCCCTCTCCGACCGCCTGGGCGGCGCGCACCCCGGTCCCGTCATCGACCCCTACACCATCGACCGCCGGGTCGACCGCTACCGCCGCGGCAAGCGCAATCTGGAGGCGGTCTGCGCGGAGTACGGCATAGCCCTCGACGCGGCCCACACCGCCTCGGCCGACGCCCTCGCCGCGGCGTGCCTGGCGTCCGCGATAGCCGAACGTCACCCGAAGATCGCCGCCCTGGGCGCCGCGGAACTGCACCGGCAGCAGATCCGGTGGTACGCGGAGTGGGCGGCGGACTTCCAGGACTTCCTGCGCCGCAAGGGGGACGCCACGGCGGTGGTGGACGGGACCTGGCCGCTGCGGGAGCTGGTGGACGAAACCGTCTGACCCGGCCGCACCGGTGCCGCCGGTGGCCGCGGTTCCGGCCGCTCCGCACCGGATTCAGAACGGATACCAGCGCACCGTCTCGTCCCCGTCCCGCAGGGACGCCACCCGGCGGCGGAACTCGGCCGGCGCCTTCGGATTGCTCGGCGCGTGCTGGGCCACCCACGCACAGCTGGCCGTCTCCCGGGCGCCCCGCAGCACCGCGCAGCCCTCCCACTCCCGCACGTCCCACCCGTACGCCTCGGTGAAGGAGTCGTACGCCTCGGCCGGCAGTCCGTACCGGTCGCGGGAGAGGGCCATCACCACCAGGTCGTGCTCGCGCAGATCGGCGGAGAAGGTCTCCAGGTCGACCAGGACCGGCCCGTCCGGGCCGATGTGCACGTTGCGCGGCAGCGCGTCGCCGTGGATCGGCCCCGGCGTCAGACGCGGTGTCAGGGCGGCCGCGGCAGCCGCGAAACCGTCCCGGCGCGCCCGGAGGTAGGCCGCGTCCGCGGGGTCGATCGCGTCTCCCGCCAGCCGCAGCCAGCGCTCCACACCGCCCAGCAGCTCCCGCGGCGGCAGCGCGAAGGGCGGCGCGTCCAGCGCGTGCACGATCCGCAGCAGCCGCGCCAGATCGCTCGGCTCGGCCGGGCGTACGGCGTCGGGCAGCCGGTGCCACACGGTCACCGGGTGCCCCTGGACCAGCCGCGGCTTCGGCTCGGCCGCCCGTACCGCCGGGACCTGCGCCCCGGCGAGCCAGCCGGCGATGTCCAGCTCGCGCCGGGCCCGCTCCAGCAGCTCGGCGTCCCGGCCGACCTTCACCACCAGGTCGCCGGCGGCGAACACCGCGTTCTCGCCGAGGGCGAGGAGCCGCGCGTCCCGGGCCCGGCCCGGGACGACTCCCGCCGCGTCCAGTACGTCCCGCGCCCGCGCCTCGTCCATCGTCGTGCCTCCGTGCCGTCTGCCCGTGCGGTCCGTGGGCCCACCGGGCGTGCCGGGTGCGGGCCGTTCCGGCCAGTCTCGCATCCGCACAGGTCGGCCCATGTGCGCGCCCCGGGAGGACGGCAGTACCGAAAATCGATTAGACGAGACGGTTCGTCTCGCGTACGGTCCTGCACATGACCGCGAAGACCGTCACCCCCGCCCACATCGCCATGTTCTCCATCGCCGCCCACGGCCATGTGAACCCCAGCCTGGAGGTGATCCGCGAACTCGTCGCCCGGGGGCACCGCGTGACCTACGCCGTCCCGCCGGTGTTCGCCGACAAGGTGGCCGCCACGGGGGCCCGGCCCGTGCCCTACACCTCCACCCTGCCCGGCCCCGACGCCGATCCCGAGGTCTGGGGGAGCACCCTGCTCGACAACGTGGAGCCGTTCCTGGACGACGCGATCCAGGCGCTTCCGCAGCTCGTTGACGCCTATGCCGGCGACGAACCCGACCTCGTCCTGCACGACATCGCCTCCTACCCGGCCCGCGTCCTCGCCCGTCGCTGGGGCGTCCCCGCGGTGTCCCTGTCCCCGAACCTGGTCGCCTGGGAGGGTTACGAGGAGGAGGTCGCCGAACCGATGTGGGCCGAGCCGAGGAAGACCGCACGCGGGCGGGCCTACTACGCGCGGTTCGAGGCATGGCTGACGGAGAACGGGATCAGCGAGCACCCGGACCCGTTCACCGGCCGCCCGGCACGCTCCCTGGTGCTCATCCCGAAGGCGCTGCAGCCGCACGCCGACCGTGTCGACGAACGCGTCCACAGCTTCGTCGGCGCCTGCCAGGGTGACCGGGCCGAGCAGGGCGACTGGCAGCGGCCCGCGGGCGCCGAGAAGGTCGTCCTGGTCTCCCTCGGCTCGGCCTTCACCCGGCAGCCCGCCTTCTACCGCAGCTGCGTCCGCGCCTTCGGTGACCTGCCCGGCTGGCACCTGGTCCTGCAGATCGGCGCGCACGTGGACCCGGCCGAGCTGGGCGACGTACCGTCCGGCGTCGAAGTACGCGACTGGGTGCCCCAGTTGGCGATCCTGCGGCAGGCCGACCTGTTCGTCACGCACGCGGGCGCAGGCGGCAGCCAGGAGGGGCTCGCCACCGCCACACCGATGATCGCCGTGCCGCAGGCCGTCGACCAGTTCGGCAACGCCGACATGCTTCAGGCGCTCGGGGTGGCCCGGCGCCTGTCCACCGAGGAGGCCACCGCCGAGCGCCTCCGCGAGACCGCCCTCGCGCTGTTGGACGACCCCGACGTCGCCCGACGTCTGAAGACCATTGGGGCGGAGATGGCCCGGGAGGGCGGCACCCTGCGTGCGGCCGACCTCATCGAGGCCGAACTGCCCACCGCACGCCGGCAGTAGCGCCGGGCGGGCACCCCGTGCCCCGCAACGGGCAGGGCCCGCCGGTTCCTCGGGGAACCGGCGGGCCCTGCGGGGTGGGTGGGATCAGACCGGCAGCCGTTCGCTCTCGCCGCGCACCGGCTCGGCGATCACCTCGGGCGCCTCGTCGTGGGTCAGGTCCGGGAGGCGGTGCAGCCACTTCGGGAAGTACCAGTTGCGCTCGCCGAGCAGTGCCATCACCGCCGGCAGCAGCACCCCGCGGATGACCGTCGCGTCGATCAGGACGGCCGCGGCGAGACCCACGCCCATCTGCTTCATGGACTGCATGGACAGCGTGCCGAAGATCGCGAACACGGCGACCATGATGACCGCGGCGCTGGTGACCACCCCGGCCGTGGTGACCACGCCGTGCCGGATGGCGTCCCGGGTGTCGCGGCCGCGCATCCGGGCCTCGCGGATCCGGGAGACCACGAACACGTGGTAGTCCATGGACAGTCCGAACAGGATCACGAAGAGGAACAGCGGCAGCCAGGTCACGATCGCGCCGACGCCCTCCGCGCCCACCAGTGAGGCGCCCCAGCCGTGCTGGAAGACGGCGACGAGGACGCCGTAGGCGGCCGCCACCGACAGCAGGTTGAGCACGATCGACGTGAGCGCCACGGTCAGCGAGCGGAACGACAGCAGCATCAGCAGGAAGGCGAAGACGACCACGAACGCGAAGACCGGCACCACCGAGCCCATCAGCTGGTCGTTGAAGTCGCTGTTGCCCGCGACCTGTCCGGTGATCGGTGCCTCCACCCCGTCGACCTTGCCGAGGGTCGCGGGCCGTACCTCGTCCCGCAGCTTGTCGAGGCTCTTCGTCGCCCTGTCCATGTCGGAGCCGCCGACCAGCGGCACGGACACCAGCGCCACGTTCTGCGCCTTGTGCAGCTTGATGTCGACCGGGCCGCGCGAGGCACCCGAGGAGATCGCCCGCTCCTTGAAGTCGGCCAGTGCCTGCCGGACTTCCGGTGCGCCGATGTCCTGGGCCCGTACGACGACCTGGGCCGGTTCGCTGCCGCCCGGGAAGGCGTCGTTGACGCGGTTGTAGGTCTGCACCATCGGCAGCGAGTCGCCGAACTCCTGGTCCAGGGTGAGCTGCTGGGTCTTCATGCCGAGCGCGGGTGCCGCGATCGCCAGCAGCGTGCCGCCCGCGACGACGACCGAGACCAGCGGCCTGGCGAGCACGCCCCGCAGCACCGCCGACCAGAACCGGCTCCCGCCGTCGGTGCCCCGCTCCCGGCGCCGCCGGCCCACGAAGGGCAGGCGCCCCTTCTCGACCCGCTCGCCGAGCAGCGACAGCAGCGCCGGCAGCACCGTCACCGACCCGACCATGGCGACCGCCACGACCATCAGCGAGGCGAGCCCCATGGCCTCGAACTCGGCGAGGCCGGTGAACAGCATGCCGGCCATCGCCACGCACACCGTGACACCGGAGACGACGATCGCCCGGCCACTCGTGGCGGCGGCGATCCTGAGGGCCGTGCCCGCGTCCCGCCCGGCGGCCCGCTCCTCGCGCTCGCGCCGCAGGTAGAACAGGCAGTAGTCGACACCGACGGCCATTCCGACCAGCAGCATCACGGAGTTGGCGGTGTCGCTCATCGGCTGGAGGTGGCTGACGATCCCCATCAGCCCCATCGTCGCCATGATCGCGGTGATCGCGAGCGCCACCGGCAGCAGCGCGGCCACCAGGGCACCGAAGGCGATCAGCAGGATGCCGAGGGCCACCGGCACGGCCGAGTACTCGGCCTGCTGGAAGTCGTCCCCGAAGGCGTCCTTGTACTGCTTCTGCATGCTGGCGCCGCCGATCTCCTCGATCCGCAGCGAGCCGTGGTCCTTCTGCACCCCGGCGACGGCGTTCAGCACCGGCTCGATCCGGTCGGCGGCCGTCTTCGCGTCACCGCGCAGATCGAACTGCACCAGCGCGCTGCGGCCGTCCCGGGAGATGGTGTGCGCGTCGTACGGCGAGGTCACACCGGTCACCTTGCCGGTGCCGCGCACCGCGTCGACGACATCGGCGACGGCGGCCCGGAACTCGCCGCTCGTGGCCTCGACGGAGCCGCCCTTCGACTGGATGAGCACGGTCTCACCGGCCGGCTCCTCGATCCCCGCGTCCTCGATGATGCGGGCCGCGGTGTGCGTCTCTCCCTTGAGCTGGTCGCTCTCGTCCACGTCGACCCGACCCGCCGCCGAGCCGAGCCCCATCGCCAGGACCACGAACAGCACCCATATGCCGACGGCGGCCCAGCGGTGCCGCGCGCTCCAGCCGCCGGCGCGGGCGGCCAGCCCCCGCACCTCTGTCTTCCCCATGACGGGTATGCCCCCTCGTGTGCGGTGGCGACCCCCTGCCGCCACTTCCGTGCTTTCTCCGTTCGACGGTATGGGCCCTGCGGGCGCGTCTCGTCGTGCTGCCCGGTGAGCTGCGGCGGCCCCGGCTCACCGCTGGGGAGGACGACGGGCCCTTACATCTATCGGGGATCCACCGGTACGAGGCTCAGGGGTGCCGCGTCTCGAGTGCGCGCGACGGTGTCCGATCCGCCACCAAGATCCACTTTGTGATTACGAAACCTTGTTGAACAAGTCACAGCTGCGTGTAGGAGTTGATCCGCACCCCGCTCATCCGGGAGAGTTTCGCGCAACCCGGCGCACGCCGGGCGCGGCCGTCGTGCCCACCCCCACGGGGCACGACGGCCGCTCTAAAGTGGGCCGGATGACGACCTATGCGGCGCTGCTGCGCGGAATCAACGTCGGCTGCACCAGGAAGCTCCCCATGGCCGACCTGCGCACCCTCCTGACCGGTCTCGGCCACTCCGGCGTACGCACCCATCTGCAGAGCGGCCAGGCCGTCTTCACCGCCGACCGCGGCGACGCGGAGTCCCTGGCCGCGGAGCTGACCCGGGCCATCGAGGAACGGTTCGGGTTCTTCGTCGACGTGCTCGTACGCGACCACGGCTATCTGGCGGCGGTCGCCGAGGCCTGCCCCTTCCCGGCCGCCGAACTGGCGGCCAAGCAGCTGCACGTCACCTACTTCTCCGCACCCGTCACCCCGGACCGCTTCGCGGACATCGACCCGGCCGCCCACCTCCCCGAGGAGTTCCGGCTCGGCGACCGCTGCCTGTACCTGTACGCCCCCGACGGCCTCGGCCGCTCCAAGCTCGCGGAGGCACTGGCCCGGCCGCGGATCACCAAAGGCCTGATCGCCACGAGCCGGAACTGGAACACGGTGGCCAAACTGGTCGAGCTGACGGCTCCGGGGGCGTGACCGCGCGTACGTCCCGCCGCCCGGGCGCGGGCCCCGACCGCATCGGCGAACCGCCCCGCGAGCGGCCCGGGTTCACCGATCCCGCACGTGGGCGACGGGTGGACACGGCACATGGTGTGCGAGGCTCTGCCCCATGCGCTACATCATCATCGGGGCCGGAGCGGTCGGCGGCACCGTCGGCGGCCGGCTGGCCCAGGCCGGGCGCGAGGTCGTCCTGGTCGCACGCGGCCGGCACCTCGCCGCGCTGAACGCGCACGGGCTGCGGCTGCGGGTGCCGCAGGGCGAGTCGACGTACCGGCTGCCGGCCGTCGAGGCGCCGGGCCCACTCGGCGAACTGCGCGCCGACGACGTGCTCGTCCTCGCCGTGAAGACCCAGGACACCGTGGCCGCCCTGGACGCCTGGGCGGCCGTGCCCGTCGCGGGCGGCGGCACGGCGGCCGAACGACTGCCGCTCGTCTGCCTGCAGAACGGTGTGGAGAGCGGACGGCTCGCCCTGCGCCGCTTCCGCCGGGTCTACGGCGTCTGCGTCTGGCTGCCCTCCACCTTCGTGGAACCCGGCGTCGTCTCGGCGGCCGGCACCCCGCTCACCGGCATCCTGCACCTCGGCCGCGTCCCGCACGGCACCGACGGCACCGCCCGCCGGATCGCCGCCGACCTCCAGGACGCGCACTTCGAGGCGCCGGTGGTACCGGACGTGGCCCGCTGGCAGTACGCCAAGCTGCTGGGCAACCTCGGCAACGCCCTGGAAGCGGTGAGCGGGCCCGTCACCGGCGAGACGGCCGAGGCCCTGTACGCCCGGGTGCGGGCCGAGGGGGAGGCCGTGCTCGACGCGGCCGGCATCGCCCACGCGAGCGCCGAGGAGCAACGCGCCGCACGCGGCGACAAGGTCACGCCGGTCCTGCTGGACGGGGCCGTGCGCGGCGGGGGTTCGTCCTGGCAGTCCCTCGTCCGGGGCACCGGCTCCATCGAGGCGGACTACCTCAACGGCGAGATCGTCCTCCTCGGCCGGCTGCACGGCGTGCCGACCCCGCTCAACGAGCTGCTCCAGCGGATCGCCGGAGAGTTCGCGCGGGAACGCCGGGCGGCCGGCTCCCTGCCGGTCGCCGAACTGGCCGCCCTGGCCGACCGGGCCGGCGGCGCGGCGGCACAACACGGTTGATCTTCCGGCCGGTTCGGTGTTTCGTGGCCCCGTCCGGGGCGCGCGGCCGCTCAGGACCGGCGGGCACAGGGGAGGACGGGAAACGGTGGACGACTTCACGGGGGACGCCGGACAGCGGCTGGCCGCGCGGTTCGAGGCGGACCGGCCGCACCTCGCGGCGGTGGCCTACCGGCTGCTCGGGTCGGCCACCGAGGCCGACGACGCGCTGCAGGAGGCCTGGCTGCGGGCCCGGCAGGCCGACACCGGCGAGGTCGGCAACCTCACCGGCTGGCTGACCACCGTCGTCACCCGCGTCTGCCTGAACCTGCTGCGGGCCCGCCGCAACCGTCGCGAGGACGCTCTCGACGCCCACGACTCCCCGGCCGCGGCCGTCACCGAGTCCGGCGACCCGGCCCGTGAGGCACTGCTGGCCGACGAGGTCGGCATCGCGCTGCTGGTCGTCCTCGACACCCTGAGCCCCGCCGAGCGGGTCGCCTTCGTACTGCACGACATGTTCGCGGTGCCGTTCGAGGAGATCGCCCCGCTGATCGAGAGGAACCCGGCCGCCACCCGGCAACTGGCCAGCCGCGCCCGGCGCCGGGTCCGGGGCCGGGAACCCGTGCCCACCGCCGACGCGGGCCGCCGCCGCGAGGCCGTCGAGGCGTTCCTGGCCGCCACCCGCGGCGGCGACTTCACGGCACTGTTCGCCCTGCTCGCCCCGGACGTCGCGCTGCGCGCCGACGCCCTGGTCGTCCCCACGCCCGAACCGCTCACCGTCCAGGGCGCCGAACCCGTCGCCCGGGGAGCCATGGCCGCCATGGCCCGGGCCCGGCTCACCGGGGTCGCCCTGCTGGACGGCCGGGTCGGCCTGGTCATGGCGGAGCGCGGACACCCGCGCCTGGTCCTGGCCTTCACCTTCGGCACGGACGGCCTGATCACCGGCATCGACATCACGGCGGACCCGCAACGCCTGCGCGGAATCGACATCGGCCCCGCGGACACCGACCGCTGAGCGGCGCCGGGGGTCCGGAAGCCGGCCGGGCCGGGGTTGGCCGATAAACGCCCATCGAGCCCGGATACCCCGCTTCACCTGTGACACACGGGGCGTGCCCGGCGCAGAACGAAGAGCCACCGCGGTCCGACGTCACAGGGGAACGCCGGACCGCGGGGGCCGTTACCACGGCGCCGCCCCCGAAGGGCCCGGGTCGCCGAACTCCGCGAGAAATCCGTGACCGCTCCCTAGTCTGGAGCGCGCGGAACAGCCGGAGGGGAGACGGATGAAGGCGACGGGCGGGCCCCTGCCCCCGTGCGGCGGCAGGACGAGCCCTCCGCACAGGCCTCCGGCCACCGGTCAACGGACCGTCGTCACCCGGACGGGTGGCGGTTTTCGGCCCACTTGGCGTACGTGCCGCCGTCCGTGGCACCGTGCCGGCGAATCCGCACCCGACGCGGCCCGCCGGACCGTCCTCCCCGCCCGAACGGCGCGTCGATGCGCATGTCACGGCGTCCGTCAAGGCGTACGTCAATGCCGCACCATACGGCCGTACTCGGACCACCGACATCGGTAACGTCGGCCCCCGGCACCGCGCGCCCGAATCCGGACCCGAGCCCGCCACGGCCGCTCAGGACCGAAGCCCCAGGACCAGAAGCGAGGACAGGACATGAGCACGTACAACTTCGGACATGTCAACGGACCGGCCGGCCTCGGTGATCCCGGCGGCACCGCCGACCCCTACGCCCTGGACCTCGAAAGCCTGATGAACACCGCCGACCGGCTCACCGCGACACTGCACGCCGAGTACCCGGCGCTCGTCGGCCACGGCGAGGTCATCCAGCGCGAGCTGGCGCTCTCCGCCGAGGACGGGCTGCCGCCCAACCGCGGCCGGATCCGCACCGCGCTGGAGGTCGTCGCCATCCGGGCGTCGGCCGGGACCGGCAGCCTCACCTACACCCAGCACCTCACGCACGCCCTCGGTCTGTGACCGGCCTGAGCCGCACCGGGCGCGGCGGCCGGGATCAGGCGCCGATCGCCGCGAGGACCGGCCGGCGGGCCGCGTCGTAGCGTTCCAGCAGCACGCGCGCCACCTCCGGCGCCGGGCCCAGCACATCCGCGAGCACGTCCGCCTCGGCCGCGCCCCGCGCGATGCGATCCGGCAGGAAGCCGGGGGCCAGGACGTACGGCGCGACGGCCACCCGCTCGCAGCCGAGGGCGCGCAACTCCCGTACGGCGTCCTCGGTGCGCGGAAGGGATGCGGAGGCGAACGCAGGCCGCACGGCGCACCAACCGGTGTGCCACCACTCCCGCGCGATGTCGGCGATCACTGCGCTCGCCTCCGGGTCCGATGACCCCGCCGAGGCCAGCACGACCCCGGTCGAGGACTTGTCGGCGGGCGTCAGTCCCGCCTCGTACAGGCGCCGTTCCAGCGCCGAGACCAGCAGCGGGGAGGGGCCGAGAACCTCCGCCTGCCGGATCCGCAGCCGCGCCGGCGCCTCCCGCAGCACGGCCGGGATGTCGGCCTTGGCGTGGAAGGCGCGGGTCAGCAGCAGCGGCAGGGCGACGACGTCCCGCACGCCCTCCGCCGCCAGGGACTCCAGCACCCCCTGCACCGAGGGGACGTTGAAGTCCAGGAAGCCGGTCTCCACCCGCAGCCCCGGCCGCAGCGACCGCACCCGCTGCACGAGGGCGTGCACGGTCGCGGCGTGCCGCGGATCGCGGCTGCCGTGGGCGACGACGAGGAGAACGGGCTTCGTGTGCACGCTGATCAGCTCTTCACCATCAGGCCGCGGCTGCGCAGCACCCACCGCTCCAGCGGGCTGAAGATCAGCAGGTCGATGGCGATGCCGACGAACAGGATGAGCAGGATCGCCTCGAACACCATGGCCATGTCGCTCGCGGTGCGGGCGTTCTCCAGCAACTGGCCGAGGCCCACGCCCAGATCAGGGAACTGGGCGATGATCTCGGCGGCCATCAGCGACCGCCAGGAGAACGCCCAGCCCTGCTTCAGACCCGCCACGTAACCGGGCAGCGCCGCGGGAAGGGTGACGTACCAGACGCCCTTGACGCCCGTCGCGCCCATCGTGCGGCCCGCGCGCAGGAACAGCGGCGGGACCTGGTCGACACCGGACACCAGCCCGTTGGCGATCGAGGGGACCGCGCCGAGCAGGATCACCGCGTACATCATGGAGTTGTCCAGGCCCAGCCAGATCACGGCCGGCGGCACCCACGCCACCGACGGCAGCGACTGCAGACCGGACAGGATCGGGCCGATGGCCGCGCGCACGAACTTCACCCGCGCCACCAGCAGTCCCAGCGGGGTGCCGATGAGCAGCGCGAAGAAGAAGCCCAGCAGACCGCGCGAGACGCTGGTCCAGATGTAGCCGAGCAGATTGCCCTGCACCCAGGCGTCCCGGAACGCGTGCCCCACCGCCGACGGCGAGGGCAGCTTGGTCGGGTCGTCGACGACCGGGTAGAGCAGGGACCAGACCACCAGGACCACCGCGATCGCGATGACCGGCGGAAGGACCTTGTTGACGAGGGTCTGCCGCAGGGTAGGCCGCCCGGTGGCCGCCGTCTCCAGTGCGTCCAGGCCCGCCTCGACGCTCCCCGCGTCCTGGCCCGGCTTCGTCTCAGTGCTGGCCATGACGGCGGATCTCCCCACGCAGTACATCGGTGATCTCGAGGGACAGTTCGGCCACGGGCGCGTCCTCGATGCGGCGCGGCTGCGGGATGTCGACCGTCCACTCGCGCGCGATCCGGCCCGGACGGGAGGACAGCAGGACGACCCGCTGGGCGAGCCGCACCGCCTCGCGCACGTTGTGCGTGACGAACAGGACCGACAGACCCGTCTCCTGCCAGATCCGGGTCAGCTCGTCGTGCAGCACGTCCCGGGTGATGGCGTCCAGGGCCGCGAACGGCTCGTCCATCAGCAGGATCTGGCTCTCCTGGGCCAGCGCGCGGGCCAGCGCCACCCGCTGGCGCATACCGCCCGACAGCTCGTGGACGCGCTTGCCGTACGCGCCCTTCAGCCGGACGAGTTCGAGCAGCTCCTCGGCCTTGCCGCGCCGCTCGTTCTTCGGCACCCCCCTGAGCTTCAGGGCGAGTTCGATGTTCTTGCCCGCGGTCAGCCACGGGAAGAGGGCGTGCTCCTGGAACATCAGGGCCGGGCGGCCGTCCGTCCGGATGGCACCCGCGGTGGGCCGGTCGAGGCCGGCCACCAGGTTGAGCAGCGTGGACTTGCCGCAGCCCGATGCCCCCAGGAGGGTGACGAACTCACCCGGCGCGACATCGATGCTGATGTCGTCCAGCACGAGCTGCTGCCCCGCCGGGGTCGCGAAGGACTTCGAGACGTGCTCAAGGCGTGCCGCGTACTCGACCGACTCGGCGGCCTTGGCGAGAGTCGTGGTCGTGGCCATGGTCGTCACCTCCTGGGAACTCGTCGGATCCGTGTCAGCTGCCGAGACCGGCGTCGCCGACCGCGCTCGCGCCCTCGGCCTTGAGGACCTTGTTGAGGAGCGTGAGGTCGTAGATCCCGTTCAGGTCCGGCTTCTCCAGCAGACCGGCCTTGACCGCGTGGTCCGCCTCGGTGTGGAGCGTGGACGCGAGCGGGTCGTCGGTGAACCGGATCGACTTCCACGCCGGGTCGAGGACGTCGGCGGGCAGCGCCTTGCCGGAGTCCGACTCCAGCTGCTTGTTCGCGGCGGCCTTCGCCTCGTCCGGGTTGGCGTTGATCCACTTGTTGGTCTCGACCGACGCCTTCAGGACGGCCTCGACCGCCTTCGGGTGCTCCTTGAGGAAGGCCTGCCGCACGATGATGTTCGTGATCACGAACTTCTTGTCCGGCCACAGCGACGACTCGTCCAGCAGCACCTTGCCGCCCTCGGCGACCAGCTTCGACGCGGTCGGCTCCGGCACCCAGGCACCGTCGACCGACCCCGACTTGTAGGCGTCCGGGGTGATCTTGTTGTCGGTGCGGACGACCGTCACGTCACCCTTGCCGCTCTGCGCGTCGACCTTCCAGCCCTGCTCGGCGGCCCAGTTGAGAAAGGCCACGTCCTGCGTGTTGCCCAGCTGCGGGGTGGCGATCCGCTTGCCCTCGACGTCCTTCAGGGACTTGATCTTCTTCGGGTTCACCACGAGCTTCACACCGCCCGACGCGGAACCACCGATGATCTTCAGGCTCTTGCCGCCCGACTTGGTGAAGCCGTTGATCGCGGGGGAGGGGCCGATCCAGCCGATGTCGATGGAACCGGAGTTCAGCGCCTCGATCTCGGACGGGCCGGCGTTGAAGGTCGCGTACGACGCCTTCGTGGCGCCGAGCTCCTTCTGGAAGAAGCCCTTCTGGTTGCCGACCAGCGCGGTGGCGTGCGTCAGGTTGCCGAAGTAGCCGATCTTGACGGAGTCGAGACCGTCGATCTTCTTCGCCCCGGCGGCGACCTTGGCGGTGTCGTCGTCCTTGGCCTCGGAGCCGTAGCCGCAGGCGGCGAGGGTGACAAGAGGGAGCGCGGCTATCACCGCGAGGGTACGGCGGAACGCTTGTGTTGCAGGCACGGGAGGTGTTCCTCTCGGAGGCCCGGCGGTCACGGTCTTTCAGGTCGTGGCCGGGAGGTCGGCAGGTCTGCGTCTACGGCTGTGGGGGGTCAGGGCGCGCGGGCAGTGCGCGTACGTCAGCACGCACATCGCGCCACTCCGCCCTGTCCGCTGCCGAGCGCTCCGCTGCCGACGCGGCCGCCCTCCTTCGCGAACGTGGAGAAGTAGTCGGTGGAGTTCATGGTCAGAAGTCCCACCCGTCGTCGTCGGTCGCGTCCTTGACCGGCTCGGGGGACGCGAACGACTCGCCGACCATGCCCGCGGTGAGCGTGGTGCCGTCGTTCGGGTCGATGAGGATGAAGGAGCCCGTGCGGCGCGAGTCGGCGTAGGCGTCGACCGGCAGCGGCTCGGCGGTACGGATCTTCACCCGGCCGATGTCGTTGGCGGCGAGCCGGCCCGGGTGCGGGTGCAGGGACAGGTCGTCGAGCGTCAGCCGGGACGGGATGTCCTTCACGATCGCCTTGACCGTGCGGGTGCCGTGCTTGAGCAGGACCCGGTGGCCGACGGTGAGCGCGGCGTCCGCGACATGGCAGACGGTCGCCTCCACGTCCTGCGTGGTGGCCGGCGCGTCCTTCGTCGGCACGATCAGGTCGCCGCGCGAGACGTCGATGTCGTCCTCCAGCAGGAGGGTCACCGACTGCGTCGTCCAGGCCACGTCGACCGGCGTGCCCAGCAGGTCGATGCCGGAGACCGTCGTCGTCCGGCCGGACGGGAGGACCGTGACCCGGTCGCCGACGCGGAACGTACCGGCCGCGATCTGGCCCGCGTAGCCACGGTAGTCCGGGTGCTCGGCGGTCTGCGGCCGGATCACGTACTGCACGGGCAGCCGCGCGTGGCAGTGCGCCAGGTCGTGGCTGACCGGCACGGTCTCCAGGTGCTCCAGCACGGTCGGGCCGCCGTACCAGTCCATGTTCGCGGACGGCTCCACGACGTTGTCGCCGGCGAGCGCCGAGATCGGGATCGCGGTGACCTCCGGGACGCCCAGCTCGGTCGCGTACGCCGTGAACTCCTCGGCGATCGCCGCGAAGACGCTCTCCTCGTAGCCGACGAGGTCCATCTTGTTGACGGCGAGGACGACGTGCGGGACCCGCAGGAGGGCGGCGATGGCCGCGTGCCGCCGGGTCTGCTCGACCACCCCGTTGCGGGCGTCGACCAGGACGACCGTCAGCTCCGCGGTGGACGCGCCCGTGACCATGTTGCGCGTGTACTGCACATGACCGGGGGTGTCGGCCAGGATGAAACGGCGGCGGGGCGTGGCGAAGTAGCGGTACGCCACGTCGATCGTGATGCCCTGCTCCCGCTCGGCACGCAGGCCGTCGGTGAGCAGCGCGAGGTCCGGGGCGTCCTGTCCACGGCTGGCGGAGGCGCGCTCCACGGCCTCCAGTTGGTCGACGAGGACCGACTTGGAGTCGTGCAGCAGCCGTCCGACCAGCGTGGACTTGCCGTCGTCGACGGAGCCGGCGGTGGCGAACCGCAGCAGCGTGGTGGCCGAGAGAGCCTCGGTCGTGGTCGTGCTCATGCTTAGAAGTACCCCTCGCGCTTGCGGTCTTCCATCGCGGCCTCGGAGAGCTTGTCGTCGGCGCGGGTCGCGCCGCGCTCGGTGAGCCGGGAGGCGGCGATCTCGGCGATGACGGCGTCCAGCGTGGTGGCGTCGGAGTCGACGGCGCCGGTGCAGGACATGTCGCCGACGGTCCGGTAGCGGACCAGGCGCCGCTCGACGGTCTCCCCGTCCTTGGCACCGCCCCACTCACCCGCGGTCAGCCACATGCCGGCGCGCGCGAACACCTCGCGCTCGTGCGCGAAGTAGATCTGCGGCAGCTCGATGTCCTCGCGGGCGATGTACTGCCACACGTCCAGCTCGGTCCAGTTGGACAGCGGGAAGACGCGGACGTGCTCGCCCGGGGCGTGCCGGCCGTTGTAGAGGTTCCACAGCTCCGGGCGCTGGCGGCGCGGGTCCCACTGGGAGAACTCGTCGCGCAGGGAGAACACGCGCTCCTTGGCGCGGGCCTTCTCCTCGTCCCGGCGTCCGCCGCCGAAGACGGCGTCGAACCGCTCGCTCTGGATCTTCTCCGTCAGCGGGAGGGTCTGGAGCGGGTTGCGGGTGCCGTCGGGACGCTCCTTGAGCACACCGCGGTCGATGTAGTCCTGGACGGAGGCCACATGGAGGCGCAGACCATGTGCGGCGACCACCCGGTCCCGGTACTCCAGCACCTCGGGGAAGTTGTGCCCGGTGTCCACATGCAGCAGGGAGAAGGGGACCGCCGCCGGGGCGAACGCCTTCAGCGCCAGGTGCAGCATGACGATGGAGTCCTTGCCACCGGAGAAAAGGATCACCGGGTTCTCGAACTCGCCCGCCACCTCACGGAAGATGTGGACCGCCTCGGACTCCAGCGCGTCCAGGTGCGAGAGCGCGTACGGGCTCTCCGTGCCTTCCTCCGCCTTGAAGGCCGTGGTCATGCCAGTCCCCTCTCGCTCAGCAGCGTGTGCACGGACGCGGCGGACTCCCGCACCGTCTGGTGCTGCGACTCGATCCGCAGATCGGGCGTCTCCGGCTCCTCGTACGGGTCGTCGACCCCGGTGAGTCCGGACAGCTCGCCCGCGGCCTGCTTGGCGTACAGCCCCTTCACATCGCGCTCGCTGCACACGTCGACCGGGGTCGCCACATGGATCTCCAGGTACGGCGTCCCGTTCTCCTCGTGCCGCTTGCGCACCGCGTCCCGGCTGTCCGTGTACGGCGCGATCACCGGCACCAGCGCCTTGACGCCGTTGCGGGCCAGCAGTTCGGCGACGAAGCCGATGCGCTGCACGTTGGTGTGCCGGTCCTCGCGGGAGAAGCCGAGCCCCGCCGAGATGAACTCGCGGATCTCGTCGCCGTCGAGCACCTCGACCCGGTGGCCCTCGGCACGCAGCCGGCCCGCCAGTTCGTACGCGATGGTGGTCTTGCCGGCGCTCGGCAGACCCGTGAGCCAGACGGTGGCTCCGGTCGTCACGTGGTTCTCCTGAATCCGCTCGTCGGTCATCCGTGCAGCCCGCACTCGGTCTTGTTGCGCCCCGCCCAGCGGCCGGCGCGCGCGTCCTCGCCCTCCAGGACCCTGCGGGTGCACGGGGCGCAGCCGACGGACGCGTAGCCGTCCGTCAGCAGGGGGTTGGTCAGCACGCCGTGTTCCGCGACGTACGCGTCCACGTCGTCCTGGGTCCAGCGGGCGATCGGGGAGATCTTGACCTTCCGCCGCTTCTCGTCCCACCCGACCACAGGGGTGTTCGCCCGGGTCGGGGACTCGTCGCGGCGCAGGCCGGTCGCCCACGCCCGGTAGTTCCGCAGGCCCTCCTCGAGCGGCCGCACCTTGCGCAGCCGGCAGCACAGGTCGGGGTCGCGGTCGTGCAGCTTCGGCCCGTACTCGGCGTCCTGCTCGGCGACCGTCTGCCGCGGTGTGAGGGTGATGACGTTGACGTCCATCACCGCTTCCACGGCGTCCCGGGTGCCGATGGTCTCCGGGAAGTGGTAGCCGGTGTCGAGGAAGACGACGTCGACGCCCTTGAGCACGCGCGAGGCGAGATGGGCGACCACGGCGTCCTCCATCGAGGAGGTGACGCAGAATCCGCTGCCGAAGGTGTCCACCGCCCACTGCAGGATCTCCAGGGCGGAGGCGTTCTCCAGGTCGCGGCCCGCCTGCTCGGCGAGCTGCTTCAACTCGTCGTCGGTGCGCTGGTCCTGAGCGGTCGTCATATGCGCTCGTCCCCTCCGTCGTCGGCTCGCTGCAGGCCCCGGGCGAGCAGCCCGAGGAACTTCAGCTGGAATGCGCGGTTGCACGCCCCGCATTCCCAGGCGCCGTGACCCTGCTCGTTCGGACGCAGGTCCTCGTCGCCGCAGTAGGGGCAGAAGAAGGGTGCGGCCCGTTCACTCACGACAAGGCCTCCTCGGAAGCGCGCGCGGTCCACGTGGCGAACCGCTCGCCGTCCTCGCGCTCCGCCTGGAAGCGCTTCAGGACCCGCTCGATGTAGTCGGGCAGCTCGTCCGAAGTGACCTTCAGACCGCGGACCTTGCGGCCGAAGCCCGCTTCCAGGCCGAGCGCGCCGCCGAGGTGCACCTGGTAGCCCTCGACCTGCTCGCCCCGCTCGTCGAGGACGAGCTGGCCCTTGAGACCGATGTCCGCCACCTGGATGCGGGCGCAGGCGTTCGGGCACCCGTTGAGGTTGATGGTGATCGGCTCCTCGAAGTCCGGGAGCCGGCGCTCCAGTTCGTCGATGAGCTGGGCACCGCGCTGCTTGGTCTCGACGATGGCGAGCTTGCAGAACTCGATGCCGGTGCAGGCCATGGTGCCGCGCCGGAAGGTGGACGGTCGGGCGGTGAGGTCCAGCGCCTCCAGGCCCTCGACCAGCGACTCGACCTGCCCCTCCTCGACGTCGAGGACGATCATCTTCTGCTCGACGGTGGTGCGGATCCGGCCGGAGCCGTGCGCCTCGGCGAGGTCGGCGACCTTGGTGAGGGTGGCGCCGTCGACGCGGCCCACGCGCGGCGCGAAGCCGACGTAGAACCGGCCGTCCTGCTGCCGGTGCACGCCGATGTGGTCGCGCCACTGCCGGCTCGGCTGCTCGGGGGCGGGCCCGTCGACCAGCTCGCGCCGGAGGTACTCGTCCTGCAGCACCTGACGGAACTTCTCCGCGCCCCAGTCGGCGACGAGGAACTTCAGCCGGGCGCGGTTGCGCAGGCGGCGGTAGCCGTAGTCACGGAAGATCGAGATGACGCCCTCGTAGACGTCCGGGACCTCGTCGATCGGCACCCAGGCGCCGAGCCGCACACCGAGCTTGGGGTTGGTGGACAGACCGCCGCCGACCCACACGTCGAAGCCCGGGCCGTGCTCGGGGTGGACGACGCCGACGAACGCCACGTCGTTGATCTCGTGCACCACGTCGAGCAGCGGTGAACCCGAGATGGCCGTCTTGAACTTGCGCGGGAGGTTCGAGTACGCCGGGTTGTTCAGGACCCGGCGCTTCATCTCCTCCAGCGCCGGCGTGGCGTCGATGATCTCGTCCTCGGCGATGCCCGCGACCGGCGAGCCGATCATCACGCGCGGGGTGTCGCCGCAGGCGGTGACCGTGGACAGGCCCACACCCTCCAGCCGGTCCCAGATCGCGGGCACGTCCTCGATCCGGATCCAGTGGTACTGCACGTTCTGCCTGTCGGTGATGTCCGCCGTACCGCGCGCGAACTCCTGCGAGATCTCCCCGATCACCCGAAGCTGCCGGGTCGTGAGCGCGCCGCCGTCGATGCGGACCCGGAGCATGAAGTACTCGTCGTCCAGCTCCTCCGGCTCCAGGATCGCGGTCTTGCCGCCGTCGATCCCGGGCTTGCGCTGGGTGTACAGCCCCCACCAGCGCATCCGGCCGCGCAGGTCGCTCGGGTCGATCGAGTCGAAACCACGCTTGGAGTAGATCGTCTCAATGCGTGTCCGCACATTGAGACCGTCGTCGTCCTTCTTGACCTGCTCGTTGCCGTTGAGCGGGGTGAAGTGCCCCGCTGCCCACTGACCCTCACCACGGTGACGACTCACCTTGCGGCGGGGCGCGGAGGCGGCAGGGTTCTGTGGGGTGGCGGCCATGGTTTGTACGTCCTTCGGGACAGGCGGAAAGCGGCTCTGACCTGCGTATACGGGCATGCGGGCACGCGTGCGCGTCCTTGCGCGGGCAGGAATGCGGGGAAATCCCGGGTTCTCGGCGGTGCTGGAGGCTCAGCTCGCCGGACAGATGGCGCTGGACATGCGGCCGAGGTCGACGTGCCGCCGACTCACCAAGGCAATTCCAGTTCCAGGCATGGCGGAAGCCTGTCACGGCGATCTGGACACAGTCCAGCTTCGTCCAAGATGCGGACACCGTTGTCCCGAAATGTGGAACAAGGGTGTCGTCGCTCACATGTGCCGTCGGGAGACTTGTCCCGGCTGGTCAGGCGGGGTATGCGCCCGGCCACGGCCCGGGAGTGGCGATCTCGGGCTCCAGCTCCACCTTGGTGTCGAACAGCTTGAAGCCGCGCCGCTGGTAATTGCCCATCGCGTACTCGCCGTCCTTGCTGCACGTGTGCAGCCACACCCGCTTGGTCGGCGTACGCCCGGGCCACCGCTCGGCCAGGTCCCAGGCGCGGGCCGTGCCGTACGACAGCAGATGGCCGCCGATGCGCCGGCCGCGGGAGGCGGGCAGCAGACCGAAGTAGACGATCTCGACGACGCCCTCGCCCTGTGCCTCCAGTTCGACGTAACCGGCCGGGGTGCCCCGGTCGTACGCCACCCAGGTCTCCACGCCGGGCCGCTCCAGGTGCTCCCGCCACCGCGCGTGGCTCCAGCCGAGCCGGTCCGTCCACCGGATGTCGCCGCCGACCGAGGCGTACAGGAAGCGGCTGAACTCGGGGGAGGGGACCTCCGCACGGACGATCCTGACGTCGCCCTCGGGGGCGGCGGCGGGCAGGAGGTCGGACGGGGACGTCTGCTCCAGGGACCAGGTGGTGACAGGGACGCTGCTCATGCGGGCCAGGGAATCATCCCGTCGGCCCGTCTGTCGATCGACCGGGTCAGGCGGGACGCGCAGGTGCGCAGGTCACGGCGGATGCGCACCGCCCACCCGGGCCGCCCGGCACCCGGGTCGTACGGCACCCGGGTCGGACGGGTGTCACCGCAGTGAGCGGTCGAGGGTCGCCAGGGGCAGGGAGAAGAGCATCCGGTCCGAGAGCGACCACACCTCGCCGGTCTCCTGCCAGTAGGAGAGGGAGCCGGCCTCCCGCGCCCAGCAGCGGTGCGAGGAGTCCGCGCCGCAGTGCGCCGCCCGCGCCCCCTTCGTGTCCTGCCGCCACAGCCCGCCGTGTCCGTCCCGCGAACCGGGCAGGTGTCCCACATACCAGGACGGCAGCTTCGCCCCGGGCTGCCGGTACGAGAGCACCCCCCGGATGCCGGAGGTCCCGGTCCGGTACGCCTCCACCGCGTCGGCCCGCCCCGCGGGGTCCGTCGCGAGCAGCCCGGCGCGGGCGGGATCGGTGCTGAACGCGTACCGCCACAGCCGGGCCCGCCGGTCGCCGCCGGGGGCGGTCCACTCCGCGGCGACCAGGCTGTCGGGGGCCGTGCCGCGGTCGAGGGCGAGGGCACCCGGGCAGGGCGCCCCGGCCGCCGTGCAGCGGCCGGCGGTGAAGCGGTACGAGCCGACCGCGGGCAGTACGTACCGGTAGCCGTCGGCGGACCAGCCGCCGGGCACCCGGCCGATCGCGGTGGCGTCGATCGTGGTGCGCTGGATGCGGTCGAGGTCGTAGACGTAGAGCGCGTCCGCGCTCCCGGTCCTGGTGGTCACCAGCAGTTTGTCCTGGTACCAGACCAGGCCCGAGATGCCGGAGGCCAGGCCCCGGTAGTCCCGGCCGCCCTGGACCGGGACGACCAGCAGCACCCAGTCGTAGGTGAGGTGGTCGGGGTCGTCGGCGTCGACGAGGGCGACCCGGGCGAGTCCCCGCTCCGCGGGACGGCCGGTGGCGGTGCTGTGGGTCCAGCCGGCCACCAGGGCGCGGTGGGTGCCCCAGACGCCGTCGTCGTCGGCGTCCCCGGAGCCGGTCACCGAGGCAGGGCGCCAGTCGGCGGACGCGGCGTCGGCCTCGTCCCAGCAGTAGGCGCGGGTGGCGGCCGGGGCCACGGGCAGGGAGGCGCGGTCGTCCGCGGAGCAGGCCGGGCCCTCCCGCATCGCGCGCTCCGCGTTCCCGAGCACCCCGTCCACGCCGACCGGACGGCCCATCGCGGCGGAGAGCCGGTCGAGCGTGCGGGCCGGGACCAGGTGCTCACGGAGCTGGAGCCTGCCGGTGTCCGCGGCGGAGGTGAGCGGCTTGAGCGCACCCGGGTCGTCGGTCACGTCGGCCTGGGACACGCTGATCATGGTGGCGGCCGCGGTGAGCGCCAGCGCGGTCCCGGTCAGGACCGCGCGGAGCGCCGCGCCCCGTCTGCGTCGGCGGTGTCTGCCGCGATGCTTCATGTCTCCTCCCGAGCGGGCCAACTGCGCCTGATGGTCCGTACGTTGACCGAGGAGCAGGTGGGGAGGCCCGTAGGGGACTCTACGGCAGTAACGGGCCGCGCAGGGCGAAGACCCCGCAAATATGCGGAAGACACACGCACGGAGCGCCTGCCCCGGCCGTCAGGGAAGCGCCCGCCGGACCGGTGCCGGGGCCGTCCGCCGCCTTACCACCGCGGGCGCCGTCGACCGGGGCAGCAGGTCACGCGGGTCGTCGGGGAGCAGGACGACGACCTCTCCGGAGCCGCCGAACCGGTAGGGCCGATGCTGAAGAAGTTCCCCGAGATACCGCCGGATTCGCGACATCTCCGCCCGTACGGTCACCGTCCGGGAGGTGTCCCCGAACAGATCTCCGGCCAGGTTCGCCGCGCCGAGCCCGGACGGGTGTTCGGCGAGCAGGAACAGCAACTCGGCGTGCCGCGGGCTCACTTCGTGGGACCAGGAACCCGCGGCGGCCTCGACGGTCAGCGTGCAGCGGCCCGGCCGGGCGAGGTCCAGCACGATCCGGGTGGCGGCGGTGGCGAGCGGTTCGTCGTCCGCCCGCAGCAGCCAGCCCCCGGCCAGCGGCTCCACGGCGCACGAACCCAGCGCGGGCAGCCACCGCCGGCCCGGCGTGCACGATGTGGGCAGCGCGACCCGCCGCACGTACGGCATCCCGGTCACCGCGGCGACCCAGCCGTCCCGGTCCGCCACCAGCGCCCGCCCCTCCAGCCGGGCCAGCACCGGCGCCGCGACCACCCGCAGCCGCTCCAGCGAGGCGCCGTGCAGTTCCCGCAGCCGCGCCTCCGCCAGCTTGGCCACCGAGTCCACCCAGGCCAGGGTCGCCGGATGCATGGTCTCCAGCGGACCGCTGACGTCCACGACCCCGATCAGCGTCCCGTCCCTGGGATCGGTGATCGGGGCGCCGGTGCACGTCCACGAGGTGTGCGAGCGGACGAAGTGCTCGCCGGCGAAGACCTGGACGGGCCGTCGTACGACCACCGGGGTGCCCACGCCGTTGGTGCCGACGACGTCTTCCCGCCAGTCCGCGCCGAGTTCGAAACCGAGTCCGTCCGCCTTGCGCAGCACCGGACGCGAGCCCTCCCGCCACAGCACGCGCCCCTCAGCGTCCGCGACCACCATGATGTGGTGGGCGACGTCCGCGACCGAAAGCAGCCCCTGGCGCAGCACGGGCAGGACGTGCCTGAGCGGTGACTCCTCACGCCTGCGCCGCACTTCCTCGGAGGGCAGCGGCGCCGATCTGGAGTCGTGGTCGGGATCGACACCGCTGCGCAGCATCCGCTCCCAGGACTGCTCGATCACCGGCCGGGGCGCGATCCGCGCACGTTGCCCGGCGAGGGTCGCCTCGCGCACCTCGCTCAGCACCCGCGCCGCCCGCGCCGCGTCGACGGCGGCCAGACGCGCCACGTTCATGGGCGAGTTCACCACTGGGGCCCTCCTGGGGGACGCATCGAACACGCTTGTCAAGCCGTCCGGGCGGCGGTTTCCGGTCCGGCTCCGCCTCTCATACTGCCGTCGCGAGCAGGACGGAGGCACACACTCCGCGCACGTGCGCCCACAAGTTGCAACCCCTTGCAACCCTGGTGCCCCGATGCGGGGTGGCTGAGACTTGACCTGACGCCTCGTGCGTCCGCGGGCTTCAAGGGGCCCACGTGGTGGGGGTGGTGCCGTGTCGGCGCAGCACCACCCCCACCGGGGGTTCGGCGGACAAACGGGTGGGTGCGCCCGCTCAGGAGACCGGCCGGGCCCGCTCCACCACCGCCGCGAGGTCCAGACCCGCGGGCAGGGTGCCGAAGGACGCGCCGTGGTCGCCTCCCAGCCGGGACGCGCAGAACGCGTCGGCGACCTCCGGGGGCGCGTGGCGCACCAGCAGCGAACCCTGGAGGACCAGCGCGAGCCGTTCCACCAGCCGCCGGGCCCGCCCCTCGATGCCGTCCAGGTCGGCGAGCTCGGTGAACAGGTCCTTCACCGCCCGGTCGAGACGGTGGTCGGCGCCGTGCGCCCGCCCGATCTCCGTGAGGCACGCGTCGAGCGCGCCCGGCTCCCGCCGCAGCGCCCTGAGCACGTCCAGCGCCTGCACGTTCCCGGCGCCCTCCCAGACGGAGTTCAGCGGCGACTCGCGCACCAGCCGGGGCAGGCCCGACTCCTCGACGTAGCCGTTGCCGCCCAGGCACTCGGCGGCCTCGACGGCCACCGGCGCGCAGCGCTTGGTGATCCAGTACTTCGCGGCCGGCACCGCGAGCCGCAGAAACGCACGCTCCCGCTCGCCGCCGTCGTCGTACGCGGCGGCGAGCCGGAGCGCGAGCGCCGTCGCGGCCTCGGACTCCAGCGCGAGGTCGGCGAGCACGTTGCGCATCAGCGGCTTGTCGATCAGCCGCCCGCCGAACGCCTCGCGATGGGCACTGTGGTGGACCGCCTGCGCCACCGCCTGCCGCATCAGGCCCGCGGAACCGAGCGCGCAGTCCAGCCGGGTCGCGGCGACCATCCCGATGATGGTCCGCACCCCCTGCCCCTCCTCGCCGACCCGGCGCGCCCAGGTGCCGTCGAACTCCACCTCGGCGGAGGCGTTGGAGCGGTTGCCCAGCTTGTCCTTCAGCCGCTGGAGACGGAAGACGTTGCGGGTGCCGTCGTCCAGCACGCGCGGCACGAGGAAGCACGTGAGCCCGTCCGGTGCCTGCGCGAGCACCAGGAAGGCGTCCGACATGGGGGCCGAGCAGAACCACTTGTGCCCGGTCAGCAGGTAGGTGCCGGCCTCGGCCAGGGGCCGCGCCTCGGTGGTGTTCGCGCGTACGTCGCTGCCGCCCTGCTTCTCGGTCATGCCCATACCGAAGACGGCCCCGGGCTTCTGTCCGGCGGGCCGCAGCTCACGGTCGTAGATCGTGGACGCCAGCCGCGGCTCCCACTCGGCGGCCAGCTCCGGGTCGGCGCGCAGCGCGGGTACGGCGGCGTGCGTCATCGACAGCGGGCAGCAGTTGCCCGCGTCGACCTGCGTCCACACCAGGAACCCCGCCGCCCGCCGCACATGCCCGGCCGGCCGGGACCAGGCACCGGTCAGGCCCGCCGAGACACCCTTGCCGAGCAGCCGGTGCCAGGCCGGGTGGAAGTCGACCTCGTCGATGCGGTGGCCGTACCGGTCGTGGGTGCGCAGCCGGGGCGGGTGCTCGTTCGCCTGCACCGCCCACTCCTGGAGCTGCGCGGAGCCGGAGGCCCGGCCGAGCGCGGAGAGCTCGGCGCGCACCTCGTCCAGCACGCCCGGGTCGGTGTACCGCTCGACCGCGTCGACGAGGGCCCGGTCGGCCGCGAAGACGTCGTAGCCGGCCAGCGGGGGCGGCTGGTTCGTCACGGTGTGGGTGGGGGTGCCTGCCATGACTGCGAACCTACCCGGGACGGCGGCGGTGATGACCCCAGAGTGGCACAGCGCCCGGAACCCGATGTCCCGTACCGGTGATCGCCCCCGGAAGGTGAGGGCGGCCCGGTACGGCGGATACCGTTAGGACGTGCAGCCAGCAAGTGAATCCCCAGAGCGGCCCGCCGGCCGGCTCCACCGGGCCAGAGCCCTCTACCGGAACGTCTCCAAGCGCAGGACCGCCTGGCTGCTGCTCAAGGACACCGTCAACTCCTGCATGGAGTACCGCATCCTGGGGCTGGCGGCGGAGGCGGCGTTCTTCACGCTGCTGTCCGTGCCGCCGCTGCTGCTGAGCCTCATCGGGCTGCTCGGTTACGTCGACGACTGGACCGGCGCGGACACCATCCACAGCCTGGAGACCAACCTTCTGGTCGCCTCGCACACGGTGCTCTCCGACAAGGGCGTGAAGGACATCGCCGAGCCGATCCTGCACGACGTGATGCGGGGCGGCCGGCCCGACGTCATCTCCATCGGCTTCCTGTTCGCCCTGTGGTCGGGCTCGCGCGCGGTCAACGTCTTCATCGACACGATCACGGTCATGTACGGCCTCGACGGCGTCCGGGGCATCGTCAAGACCCGGATCATGGCCTTCCTGCTGTTCATCGTGGCGCTGCTGATCGGCTCGGTGGCGCTGCCGCTGATGGTCGCGGGACCGGACGCGGTGGTGCGTGTGGTGCCCTGGTCGGAGACGGTCGTCCAGGTCCTGTACTGGCCGGTCGTGATGGTCCTGTCCATCGTCTTCCTGACCACGCTGTACCACGTGTCGGTGCCGGTCCGCTCCCCGTGGATCGAGGACGTGCCCGGTGCCCTGGTCGCCCTGGCCATGTGGGTCCTCGGCAGCTTCCTGCTCCGCATCTACCTCACGAACACCATCGAGGGCGCCACCATCTACGGCTCCCTCGCCGCCGCCGTCGCCGTCCTCCTGTGGATCGGTGTGTCCGCCTTCGCGGTCCTCGTCGGCGCCGCCGTGAACGCCGCGATCGACCGGGTCTGGCCCGCCGCGGCCACGGCCGCCGCCCGCGAGGCGAACGACCGGATCCGGGAGGCCCAGGTCGCCGAGTACGTGGCCCGTACGGCGGCCGGCCGCGAGACCGACCCGGACGACCCGGACATGCCCTCCGAGTTCCCCGAGCGCTGGTCCCGCTTCCTGCCCCCGGCGGACGTGACCGCCCGCCTGCGCACCCACGCCAAGAACCCGCACCACTCCCACAAGTCCGGCGGCGGCACCGGGGACGCGACGGCCCCGGAGAGGTGACCGCAACTCCACCTCCTCGGCGGACCCCGAGACCGCCGACACCTCGGTGCCCCGGGTGTTCTGTGCGTCGCGTGTCATGTCCGCCGGTCGGCCGGTGGGCGCGGCACACCGACACGGCCGAGCGGCTCGTCTCCACAGGCGTGCGTCCACGCGGCCGCCGTCGTGCGTCCGCACGGCCCGGAGCGTGCGTCTACGCTGCCCCCCATGGACGCACTCGCCGGCCTGCTGGACGGCCCACGCGCGCGGGGCGCCTTCATGATCCGCGCCTGCTTCGACCCGCCGTGGGCCGTACGCGTGGCGGACGAGGCGCCGCTGACGGTGATGCTCATGGCGCGCGGCAGCTGCTGGATCACCCACGACGCCGGCGGCGGTCCGGTGCGGCTCGGCCCGGGGGACCTGGCGATCGCGCGCGGCCCGTGGCCCTACACCTGCGGCGACACCCCGGACACCGCCCCCCAGGCGCTGATCCTGCCCGGCGGCGAGTGCCGGTATCCCGACGGCGGCTCCCTGAACGGCTCCATGGACCTCGGCGTGCGCACCTGGGGTGACCGCCCCGACGCGGGCACGGTGATGCTGATCGGCACCTACCTGATGCGCGGCGAGATCAGCGGCCGCCTGCTCGACGCGCTGCCGCCGCTGCTGACCCTGACGGACGAGCTGTGGTCCTGCCCGCTCACGCCGCTGCTGACGCAGGAGATCGTCCGTGACGAGCCCGGCCAGGAGGTGGTCCTGGACCGTCTGCTCGACCTGCTCCTGATCAGCTCCCTGCGGGCGTGGTTCTCCCGGCCGGACTCGGCGGCGCCCGCCTGGTACCGCGCCCTGGCGGACCCGGTCGTCGGCCCCGTGCTGCGCCTGCTCCAGGACGATCCGGCGCATCCCTGGACGGTCGCCGCGCTCGCCGCCGAGGCCGGGGTGTCCCGGGCGGCGCTGGCCCGCCGCTTCACCGGCCTCGTGGGCGAGCCGCCGATGTCCTACCTGACCGGCTGGCGGCTCGCCCTCGCCGCCGACCGGCTCCGCGACACCGACCTCACCCTCGACACCATCGCCCGCCAGGTCGGCTACGGCAGTCCGTTCGCCCTCTCCACGGCTTTCAAGCGGGTGTACGGCGTCAGCCCCCAGGACCACCGCGCCGGCACCCTCACGGCCGGCCGCGCCTGAGCGACGGTCCGGTGTCTCGTCCCCGGCCCGGGCACTCGGTGCGGCGCAGGGACCGGCGCTGCCGCTGAGCGGGGTGCCATCGGCACGGCGTCCGCTCTCCGGCGCGGTGCGGCATCGCAGGATCGACGGCGCGGACCGCGACCGCCCGCTCCTGACGTCACGTACGCGAAGCCAGGGCGGAACGGAGCGACCGTGACGCCCGCCCCACGCGACCCGCGCCGGCAGTCGTGCCGACGTAGGCTGGCAGCCGTGTACGCGGAACGTGCGTCGCGGCTGACCGGGGCGGTCGTGTGGACGAACACCCCGGCCGGGACCGGTGCCCGGCCCGTGCTGCCCGATGGCTGCATGGACCTGCTGTGGACCGAGGGCCGGCTGCTGGTGGCGGGCCCGGACACCCGGGCCCACGTCCCGGACGGACCGCCTCGCGTCTGGGCCGGCATCCGCTTCTTCCCCGGTACCGCGCCGGCTCTGCTCGGCGTCCCCGCGCACGAACTGCGCGACACCCGGGTGGAGTTGGCGGATCTGTGGCCTGCCTCCCGGGTGCGGCGGCTGCGCGACCGGGTCGAGGCGGCGCCCGACCCGGCGACGGCCCTGGAGGACATCGCCCTGGACCGGAGCGCGTGGGCGGCCGTGCCCGACCCGCTGCTGCACCGACTGGTGGAGTGCCTGGGCGAGGGCCGCCCGGTGGCCGGCACGGCCGACGAACTGGACCTGGGAGCCCGCCAGTTGCATCGCCGCTGCCTCGGTGCCTTCGGCTACGGGCCCAAGACGCTCGCCCGTATCCTGCGTCTGCAGCGCGCGCTCGCGCTGGCCCGCTCCGGGGTGTCGTACGCCGAGACGGCCGTCCGGGCCGGGTACGCGGACCAGCCGCACCTCGCGCGTGAGGTCAGGGAGTTGGCGGGCCGCCCGCTCGGGCGGCTACTCGGCGGGGGCCGGTAGCGGGGCGAACAGGTCCACGCCGTTGCCGTCGGGGTCGTGCACGGTGGCGTACCGCTGCCCCCAGAAGGCGTCCCACGGCTTCAGCTCCCCATGGTGGCCTGCGCTCACCAGGTCCTCGTAGAGCGCGTCGACCTCGGCCGGTGAGCCGCACCGGAAGGCGAGCCCGACCCGGCCGCCGCCGGCGGGGGGCCGCCAGCCGGGGTGGAAGGAGCGGACGGTGTCCTCGGTGTCCAGGGCGAGCACCGGGCCGCCGGGCAACTCGGCCTCGACGTGCGGCTGGTCCTCGGCGCCGTCGGGGAAGACCAGCCCGAGGCGGCGGTAGAAGGCGAGCGAGGCGGCGAGGTCGGAGGCGACCACGCCGATCACGGCGAATCGTGGAGTCATGGGGCCACCGTAGGCGGGCGGGGGTCAGCCGGTCTTGAAGGAATCGGACACCGCGGTCGGGCCGTCCTCGGGGTGGCCGGCGGTGCGGCCGGGCCCGGTGGCGGCGAGGTGTTCGACCAGCACGAACGTCACGCTGATCAGGAGGGACCAGGCGCCGAACTTGGTCAGCGGTACCGGCTGCCAGCCGGCGAGCTGCTGGGGATAGCTCCAGGCGCCGACGTAGGTGGCGGCGTTCTCGGCGACCCAGAGGAAGAAGCCGATCAGGACGAAGGAGAGGGCGAGCGGCAGACGGTAGCGGTGGGCGCCCACCCGGAAGCCGACCCAGGTCCCGGCGGTCGCGGCGGCCATGGCCAGCGCGAGCGGCCAGCGCAGGTCGGGCATCCAGTGGTGGGTGAAGAAGTTCAGGTAGACGGCGGCGGCCACCGTGGTCGTGGCCGCGGCGCGGTAGCGGGTGAAACGCAGCCGCATCAGCCGCCGGGCCCGGCACACGTAGCTGGCGACCGCCGCGTACATGAAGCCGCCGTACAGCGGCACTCCGGCGACCTTGGTGAGCGCGTCCTCCGGGTAACTCCACGACCCCATGCGCACCTTGACCAGCTCGAACAGCAGCCCCAGCACGTGGCACACGGCGATCACCGCGGTGTCCCGGCCCGTCTCCCAGCCCGCCTTGCGGGCGACGAGGGTGAGCAGCACCCCGTAGACCAGCACCAGGTCGTAGCGCGCCACCGGCAGCTGGGGCAGGAGCCGGGAGCCGGCGATGCCCGCGAGCAGTGCCACGGCGAAGGCGCAGCAGCGTGCCTGGGCCAGTCCGAACCGCACCAACTGTTCCAGGCCATGACGGAGCTCCCTCATCATGCGACGCATGCCCCCTTGTTCGAGCGCCGGTGAGGTCCCCGATCCTAGGGGTCCTGTTGAACGTGTTCAAATACCTGGGCGCGCGAGAGGGGCGATGTCGACGCGGCGGCGGACGTGCGTTCTACGCGGCACTCGGTCACGCGGGCCGCCGCCCGCCGCGATCCGGACGTCCTCACCCGTTCCGAAGGCGGCCCCGCCTGGGCGGGACGGCTCGCCGAGTGACGTTTCTGCGGTGAACCGCCTCCACCATTGGAGTGAGTAAAGCCGGCGTCCGTGGATGGTCACGCGAACACCTAGGGATGCTCTTGTCCTGGTAAAGGGCGTCGAGACGCGGCGGTCGACCCCGACCCGCGTCACCCACCCACAGAAGGAGCCGGACCTTGACCCACGGTAAGAAGCTGCGCGAGCGCATCGCCGGGCCCGGGACCACACCGCTGATCGGCGTGTACGACATGTACTCGGCGTCGATCGCGGCCAAGCACTACGACGGGATGTTCGTCTCGGGCTTCGGGTTCGCGGCCTCGTACTACGGCCTGCCGGACATCGGATTCATCGCCTGGCCGGACATGGTCGCCTTCGTCCAGCGGCTGCGCGGCGCGTTCCCGCACCACCACCTGCTGGTCGACATCGACGACGGCTACGTCGACCCCGAGGTCGCCTGTCACGTCGTCGAGGGCCTGGAGCGCATCGGCGCCTCCGGCGTGATCCTGGAGGACCAGAAGCGGCCGCGCCGCTGCGGGCACGCCGACGGCAAGCAGGTGCTGCCGCTGGAGGAGTACCTGGAGAAGCTGGACAAGGTCCTCCGGACGCGCACGGACCTGGTCGTCGTCGCCCGTACGGACGCCACCGACGAGCACGACATCCTGCACCGCGCCGAGCGGCTGGCAGCGACCGACGCCGACGTGGTCCTGGTCGACGGCGTGCGCAGCGTCGAGTGGATCAAGCGCATCCGCGAGGTGGTCGGCGGCAAGCCGCTGCTGTTCAACCAGATCGCCGGCGGCAAGTCCCCCCGCCTCTCCCTAGGTGAACTGTCCGACCTCGGCGTGGACGTGGCGATCTACAGCACCCCCTGCCTGTTCGCCGCGCACGAGGCGATGGACTCCGCGCTCTCCGGTCTGAAGGCGGCCGACGGCCGGCTGCCCGAGGTGGACCCCGCGAGCGGCATCGGGGTGAAGGCCTCCACCAGCCTGCTGGAACGCAACATCGCCCCCGAGCGGCTCACCCCCGAGGGTGTGGGCGTGTGACGGGTGCGGTTCCCCGGATCGGGGCCGCCGCGCTCTGCGCGGCGGCGCTCCTCGCCTCCGGTGCGGTGCCGGCCGCCGCGTCCGGCGGCGTGATCACCGTCATCGACAACTCGCGGACCGTGGTCGACAACTCGGAACAGGACTCGATCCTGGAGATCGACCGCGCGGGCAACGCCCAGACCGGCAGCGGCACCGCGGGCAGCGACCACGACGGCAGCGCCGTGGACGTGGTCGAGGCCCTGGTGGGAGCGGCCGGCCGGGGCGAGGAGGACTGAGCACGGCCACTCCGTGACGGACCAGCGCGTACGACGACGGCCGGGCATCCCGTGCGGGAGGTGCCCGGCCGTCCGCGCGGTCAGTCCTCACCCGGGGCCGGGGCGGCCGTTCTCGCCGACCCCGGCGTCCTCCCCGTCCTCCCGGTCCTGGTCCTCCCGGTCCTGCTGGTCCTCCTGCAGGTCCTGCCCGCCGACGGGCGCGGCCACGGTGGCGCGGTGCTGTCCCGGGGCGAGGACATGGTCGGCGGCCTGCGCCGTGCCGTACGCCGTGACCAGAGCGACTGCGGTCCCGGCGAGGGCCGCTGCGGTGCGCGAGGTGCGGTTCATGCCCGGCAAACGATCTTGCGGGGTGCCGGGTCACCTTCGAAAGTCCGCGCAGGGGAAGTCCGCGCAGCAGGGGGCCGAGGTCCCTCGAACGGCCCAGCACGGGGTCCGTGCACCGGAATACCCGCGCGCACTGTGATGCTCTGTTGTGAGCACTGTGATGCTCTGTTGTGAACGGTGCGGCAGTGCACCGGTGTGACCGAGGAGAGTGCGCGGACACGGCGAAGGGCTGGTGGGCGATGACGGCAGACCAGGCGGGCCCCGTGGTCGGAACGCCTCACGGGAGGGTGCGCGGCCGGTACGAGAAGGGCGTCGCCGTCTTCCGGGGCATCCCGTACGCCGCCCCGCCCTTCGGCCCCCGGCGGTTCCGCCCGCCCGAGCCGCCCGAGCCCTGGGACGGCACGCGTGAGGCCGTCGTCTTCGGGCCGACCGCGCCCAAGCCGCCGTACTCCGACGCCTTCGCCCACTACCTGTCCGACCCGGAGATCCCCGGCGACGACTGCCTCAACCTCAACGTGTGGACGCCCGCCCCGGACCCCGGCGCCCGGCTCCCGGTCCTGCTCTGGCTGCACGGCGGCGCCCTGACCCGGGGTTCGTCGGCCGTGCCCGTGTACGACGGCGGCACCTTCGCCCGGGACGGCGTGGTCTTCGTGTCGGTCAACTACCGGCTGGGCACCGAGGGCTACGGACTCTTCCCCGACGCACCCCCCAACCCCGGCCTGCGCGACCAGCTCGCCGCCCTGATCTGGGTGCACGAGGCGATATCCGCCTTCGGCGGCGACCCGGACCGGATCACCCTGTGCGGCCAGTCGGCCGGCGCGATCAGCGCCGGAGCCCTCCTCGCCGCGCCCCAGTCCCAGGGACTGATCCGGCGCGCCGTTCTGCAGAGCGGCGCGCCGGAGGCCTCGGACCGGGACAAGGTGCGCCGCATGGTGCGCCGCATGGCCACCCGGCTGAAGATCCCCGCCACCGCCGAGGCCTTCGCCGCCGTCGACCGCGACCTGCTGCTGCGCACCCAGGCGGAGGTCGGCCGCCTCAGCAGCCCGGTGCTGGGCGGACCCTCGTTCGGCATCGTCGTCGACGGTGACGTCGTCCCCCGCGACCCGCTCCAGGCCCTCCTCGACGGCGACGCGGCGCCCGGCGTCGAGCTCCTCATGGGCTGGACCCGGGACGAGTACCGGCTGTGGCTGGTGCCCGGCGGGCTGCTCGACCACGTCGACCGGCTCGGCCCGGTCGCCCTGGCCGGGGCCATGGCCCGCTGCCACGCCGGCCACGAGGTGGCCCGCGGTTACCGTTCCCTGTGCCCCGGCGCCGGCGCCGCCGAGATCGTCGGCCAGATGGTCACGGACCACCTGCTCCGCCTGCCGCTGCACCGCCTCGCCGACGCCCGCCCCGCCGAGTCCTGGCTCTACGAGTTCGCCTGGCCCTCCGGACTGACCGGCCTCGGCGCGTGCCACGCCCTGGAACTGGGGTTCGTGTTCGACACCGGTGACGTGCCCGAGTCGAAGAAGCTGGCCGGTGAGGGCGCCGCGCAGGAGCTGTGCGACGCGATGCACGGGGCGTGGGTGCGCTTCGCGAGGACCGGGGACCCCGGCTGGCAGGCCTGGGACGCCTCGCACCCCGTGCGGACCTTCGGCGACCCCGGGCCGGACGCATCGGACGCCGTGGCGTACACCGCCCACGGACCCCGGGACGCCGAGACCGCCCTGTGGTCGACCGTGCCCCTCGTCCCGGCGCCGGACCCCCGACCGGACACCCCGCCCACGGCCGACGTCCGCGCCCCCGGAGCCGAACTCGCGGCCGCGGTACGGCGTCTGCGGCGGACCGTGGGGGTGCGACGCCGCTGAGCCGGCGATCGCCTCCGTCCACGGCCGCGCCCGCCCGGTGGTCGCGCGGGCCGCACAGCCGGCTCGCGGCAGGCCGGCGCTCCCGGCTCGCGGGTGTCAGCGGAGCTCACGCACGGCCGTGGCGATCGCGGTGATCGCGTCCGGCCGCACCCGGCAGCAGCCCCCGATCAACCGCGCCCCGGCCTCCCGCCACGTCCGCACCTGCTCGGGGCCGAACGTCGTACGCCCGGTCCAGGCCCGTGCCCGCGCGTCCCAGGTCTCGCCGCTGTTGGGGTAGACCACGACCGGCTTCCCGGTGACCCTGGCCGCGATCTCCACGGCGGGCGCCACGTCCTGCGGCGCGCAGCAGTTCACCCCCACCGCGATCACCTCGTCCACGGCGGCGGCCGCCGCGAAGGCCTCCTCCAGGGGCTGCCCGGCACGCGTGTACCGACCGTCGACCGAGTAGGACAGCCACGCCGGCACCCCCAGCCCCCGCACCGCCCTGAGCAGCGCGGCGCCCTCGTCGGCGTCCGGCACGGTCTCCAGCGCCAGGACGTCCGGCTCGGCGGCGGCCAGCACCTCGATGCGCGGCCGGTGGAACCGCTCCAGCTCGTCGACGCCGAGGCCGTACCGGCCGCGGTACTCGGAGCCGTCCGCGAGCATCGCCCCGTACGGCCCGACCGAGGCCGCCACCCACAGCGGCCGGTCCACAGCCGCCTCCGCCGCCCGCCGGGCCGCCTGGCGGGCGAGGTCCACGCTCAGCGTGAGCAGCCGCGCCGCCTCGTCGTGGCCCGTGCCGCGCTTCGCGAAGCCCTCGAAGGTGGCCTGGTAGCTGGCCGTGATCGCCACGCTCGCGCCCGCGAGGAAGTAGCTCAGGTGCGCCTCGGCGATGGCCTCGGGCCGCTCGGCGAGCAGCCGCGCCGACCACAGCTCGTCGCCCAGGTCGTGTCCGGCGGACTCCAGCTGGTTGGACAGGCCGCCGTCGAGCACCACGGTCCCGTCGGCGAGGGCCTCGGCGAGGCCGGGGGAGGTGTCGCTGGTCATGTCACGACGCTAGTCGACGGGGTCCGGTTCGTGGGCCGGGGAGCGGCACCCCTTTCGAAAGCGCTTTCCCGAGCGGTACGGTCCCGGCGATCCCTCCGTCCCGAGCGACGGACCGCCCGCCGGGAAAGGACCGCCACCGCCGTGATCCGACTGCCCCCCGACGACCGCGGGCCGAGCCCGTACACCGGTTTCACCCGTGCCCACTGGGAGGCCGCCGCCGACGCGCTCCTCGCCGCGGTCGAGCCGTACGCCACCGCCGACCGCGCCCTCTACCACCTCCCCGGCGACCACGTGAGCCACTCCGGCCGCCTCTGTGACGGCCTGGAGGGATACGCCCGCACGCTGCTGCTCGCCGCCTTCCGGCAGGACGGGACCGCGCTCGGCCGGTACGCCGACGGACTCGCGGCCGGCCCCGGCGGAGTCTGGCCGGACGTCACCGACCGCAGCCAGCCGCTCGTCGAGGCCGCGTCGGTCGCGCTCGCCCTGCGACTGACCCGGCCGCTGCTGTGGGACCGGCTGGACGACACCGTGCGCGAACGGACGGCCGACTGGCTGGCGGATGCCCTCACCGCCGAACCCTGGCCCAACAACTGGGAGTTGTTCCCGGTCACCGTCGGCGGATTCCTGGCGGAGATCGGTTACCGGCCGGAGGCGGCGCGCAAGGCGATCGACCGCGGCCTGGAGCGGATCGAGACCTGGTACGTCGGCGACGGCTGGTACACCGACGGCGACGGCCGCAGGTTCGACCACTACAACGGCTGGGCCCTGCACCTGTACCCGGTGCTGCACGCCTGGCTGGCCGACGACCGCGAACTGCTGTCCCGATACGGCCGGCGCCTGGCACGGTACCTCGCCGACTACGCCCACCTGTTCGGCGGTGACGGCGCCCCCGTGCCCCAAGGGCGTTCGCTGACCTACCGTTTCGCCACCGCGGCCCCGCTGTGGCTGGGCGCGCTGACCGGTCACACACCCCTGTCACCGGGGGAGACGCGACGCCTGGCCTCCGGGGCGCTGCGGTACTTCGTCGACGGCGGCGCGGTCGACGGACGGGGCCTGCTCCCGCTCGGCTGGCTCGGGCCCGACACCTCGTTCGTACAGGGCTATTCGGGTCCGGCCTCCCCGTACTGGGCGAGCAAGGGCTTCCTCGGACTGCTGCTGCCGGCCGAGCACGAGGTGTGGACGGCGCCCGAGGAACCGGGGCCGGCCGGGCGCGCGGATGCGGTGAGGCCGCTGCCCGCCCCCAACTGGCTGGTGCAGTCGACCCGTTCGGACGGGCTGGTCCGGCTGCACAACCACGGCAGCGAGGACGTCCGTTACGACCCGTTCTACACGCGGCTCGCCTATTCCTCGGCCACCGTTCCGGCGGCGTCGTACGACAACAGCGTGATCGTCGGGGGGAGTCCGGGCCGTACGGGCACCGAGCCGCTGGGCACGGGCGAGGGGTGGATCGCCTCCCGGCACACCGTCGGCGACGGGATCACCGTGACCAGCGTGGTGCTCGCCGAGGGCGCGGCGGAGGTGCGGTGCCACCTGGTCTCCGGAGCCGAACCCGGCACGCCGGTGCGGGTCACGGGGTGGACGGAGGGGGCGGGCGTGCGGGCCGAACTCCTGCCGGCGGTGGGGCTGTCCGACGACCTCGCCGGGTCCGTCGGCGCGGGGGACACCCTGTTCGTCGCCCTGGCCCGCCTCACCGCCGAGCCGGATCCGCCGCCGCTGGGCGAGCTGGTGTCCGTACGGCCGGCCGGTGCGGCGGAACTGGAGGTCGAGTGGGCCGGGGGAGCGGGGGCGCGGGTGCGGTGGGACGGGCCGGGGGTGACGGTGACCGTGCGCGGGTGAGCGCCGCCCCGGACACGGCCGGCCGGGGCCGCCGGCCCGGCGGCGCCGCACACTTCGGCCGCGACCGAAACGTCCGGCGCCTAGCGTGGCCGTATGACCGCAGAGCCCACCATGACGTCCTTCGCGGCACTGCACCACCGGCCTGGCGAGCCGCTGCTGCTGCCCAACGCGTGGGACCACGCCTCGGCCGCCGCCCTCGCCGCCCGGGGCTTCCCCGCGATCGGCACGACGAGCCTGGCCGTGGCGGCGGCCGTCGGCCTGCCGGACGGGGCGGCGGCGACCCGCGAACACACCCTGCGCCTCGCCAGGACCCTCGGTTCGGAGCCGTACCCGCTCTCGGTCGACGCCGAGAACGGCTTCGGCGACGACCCGGACGAAGTGGCCGAGCTGGCCCGGGAACTGTGGGCCGCCGGGGTGGCCGGGATCAACCTGGAGGACGGTCTCGGGCCGAGCGGCCGGCACGCCGCGAAGATCGCCGCGGTGAAGGCGGCCGTACCGGAGCTGTTCGTCAACGCCCGCACCGACACCCACTGGTCGGGGGGCGGGGACGCGCGGGACACCCTGCGGCGGCTCGACGCGTATCAAGAGGCGGGCGCGGACGGGGTGTTCGTACCGGGGCTGACCGATCCGCGGGGGATCGCGTCCCTCGTCCGGCATCTCGAAGCACCCCTCAACATCCTCTACTCGCCGACCGGGCCCACCGTCGCCCAGCTCGCCGGCCTCGGTGTGCGCCGCGTCAGCCTCGGCTCGCTGCTGTACCGGCGCGCGCTCGGCGCGGCGCTGGACGCGGTGGCCGACATCGCCGCGGGGCGTGCCCCGGCCGGTCCCACCCCCTCCTACGCGGACGTCCGCGCGCTGGAGAGGAACGTGTCGGCGAGCCGGTCGGCGAACTCCAGCGGGTGATCGAGCGTGCCGAGATGGCCGCCCGGGAACTCCGCGAAGGCGCCGCCCAGCCGGCCGGCGGCGGACTCGGCCGTGCGGTGCAGGAGCTGACCGCGTGAGGCCGTGCCGGCGGCCACGGTGAGCCGGCCCGGCGGCGCGGTGAAGGCGGGCGCGTGGGCGGTGAACGGGCGCAGGACATGGGCGAGGAACACGCCCATCGGGGTCGCCGACTCGCCCTCGGCGGGCGGCCGTCCGGGGCCGTCCAGCTGTCCGACGAGCTCCGCGCGCCGCTCGGCCCCGTCGGGCAGCAGGGTGACGCAGGGCGGTTCGTGCGCGACCACGTGGGCCAGCCGGTGCGGGTGCCGGGCGAGGAGGTCCAGGGCCGTGATGCCGCCGGAGCTGGTGCCGCACACGTACGCGGACCCGCCTGCCGGAAGCACGGTCTGCAGCACCCGGTGCGCTCCCTCGCTCCAGTCCGCCACCCGCTGGTCGGCGACCGGGAGGCCCAGTCTGCCGTGGGCGAGGCCGAGCGGGTCGTACGTCACCACGGTGAAGCGCGCGGACAGGCGCTCGGTCAGCGGACCGAGCCCCATGGGGTGTCCGGCGCCGCCGGGCACGAGCAGCAGTACGGGACCGCTGCCCCGGACGTCGTAGGCGTCGGGAAGGGGTTCGGTCATCGGTCTTCCGCCTTCTTTTGGCCGGGGCCGGTCTCGCGCGGCCAGTGTGCGAGCGCCAGGTGCAGGGCGTCGACCGCCTTGTCCCAGGAGGCCTGGACGTCACGGTCCGCGCCGAAGCCGCCGGTGGACTCCAGGGCGCAGTAGCCGTGGAAGGTGCTGCGCAGCAGGCGCACCGCGTCGGTCAGATCGGGTTCTTCGAGCCCGTAGCCGCACAGCATGCCGTAGGTGATCTCGGCGGTGCGGCGCAGGGCGGGGGTGCCGGCGATCAGGGACTGGTCGACGCGGATCTGGGTGGCGGCGTACCGGCCCGGGTGCCGCAGGGCGTAGGCGCGGTAGGCGCCGGCGAAGGCGGCCAGCGCCTCCTTGCCCGCCCGTCCGGCCACGGCCACCGCGATCCGGTCGATCAACTCGCCGCCCGCGTACAGCGCGAGCCGGGTGCGCAGGTCCTCCATGCCCCGGACGTGCGAGTACAGGCTGGCGTCCTTCACCCCGAACCGGCGGGCCAGCGCCGACAGGGTGACCCGCTCGAACCCCACCTCGTCGGCCAGCTCGGCCGCCGCCACGACCACCCGCTCCCCACTGAGCCCCGCACGGGCCACGGGGACCCCCTTTCGCCGGTACCGTTTCCTAGGATCCCTAGGTTAGTGCCTAGGGAGGCCAGGAGTGCAAGGCGAGCGGCCGCCCGGCGGGGAGCCGGGCGGCCTCGGGTGGCGCGGGCGCGGGGGGAGTCAGGCGCTGTCGGGGGCCGGGCCGAAGACGAAGGAGAACTCCGTCGGTTCCGCGTGCAGGTGGTACTGGGGCAGGGGGCCGGGGCCGCAGGACTGCGAGCCGATGCCGTGGTGGGCGTGATCCAGGTTGACCCAGACCTGGTCGCCGGGTGTCAGGTCGGTGCGGTGGGTGGCGGAGTCCAGCCGCTCGGTCGTCCAGCGGCGGACGGTGAGGAGGAACTCCGGGTCGCCCTCGATGCGCAGCCCGCCCAGCTCCACCCAGCGCACGTCGACGCGGGCGCCGTTCTCCTGCGGGCGGAGGTAGGGGGTCTGCAGGTCGTCCACGGTCGACCGCCACCGGCCGATCGCGGACGCCGAACGGGTGTCCGGGTACGCCTCACCGGGGCCGCCGCCGAACCACCGGACACGGTCGGCGGCGGTCAGCCCGAAGCGGACGCCGAGCCGGGGGAGCGGCACCCGCCAGTCGCCCTCCGGGCCGACGGACACGGTCAGGCGCAGCCGCTCGCCGTCGGACGTCCACCGGTACACCGTCGCCAGGCCCAGCTCACGGGCCGCCGGCGCCACCCGGGTGCGGACCGTCAGCGCGTCCTCGTCGGCCCGTACCTCGTCCAGGCGGTGCCGCATGCGGTGCAGACCGAGCTTGCGCCACAGCGGGCCGTACCGGACGTCGCTCTGCCAGGCGGCACCGTCGTCGTTGTCGGTGGTCGCCCGCCACACGTCCAGCCGCGGAGCGGACACGGCCACCCCGCCGATCGCCGTCAGGGCGCCGGTGCGGGCGTCGAAGGTGCCGGGGCCGAGGGTGATCACCCCGTCGCCGGGCACCGGGCGGGCGGTCGCGGCGACATACGGCACCCGGCGCTCCGTCACCCGGAGCTGGCCCCAGGCGACGACGTGGTCCCGCGGTGCCCAGGGAGCGTCGGCCGCGAGGACCGCCCGGACCGTCCAGAGGGCCTCGCCGGCCGGTGCCCCGGGTGGCGGCTGGGGCAGCTTCACGTCGGCCGACTCGCCGGGCGCCAGCGCGGGCACCGGCAGGCCGCCGGACTCCACCGTCTCCCCGTCGACCTGGTACGACCACATGAACGCCAGTGCCGACAGGTCGGCGAAGTCGTACTTGTTGGTGATGCGGACCGTGCCGTCCGCGCCGTCATCGGCGACGGCGACCGGTTCGATCACCTTCTTGTACTCGACGAGACCGGGGGAGGGACGCCGGTCCGGGAAGACCAGTCCGTCGCAGACGAAGTTGCCGTCGTGCAGTTCCTCGCCGAAGTCCCCGCCGTAGGCGTAGCCCAGTTCGGGGTGGGCGATGCCGTGGTCGATCCACTCCCAGACGAACCCGCCCTGGAGCCGGTCGTACCGCTCGAACAGCCGCTGGTAGTCGGCGAGTCCACCGGGGCCGTTGCCCATGGCGTGCGCGTACTCGCAGAGGATGAAGGGCAGTTCGCGGCGCTTCGCGGGCCCGCCGTCCAGGCCGCGGCCGATCCGCTCGACCTCGGCGTGGTCGGCGTACATCCGCGAGTACATGTCGGTGTCGCGGCAGTCGATGTCGCCCTCGTAGTGCACGGGACGGGACGGGTCGCGGTGGTGGATCCAGTCGGCCATCGCGGTCAGGCCCCGGCCGGTGCCCGCCTCGTTGCCGAGGGACCAGACGACGACGGAAGGGTGGTTCTTGTCGCGCTCGACCATACGGGCCGCCCGGTCGAGCAGCGCCGGGGTCCACCGGTCGTCGTCGACGGGGTTGCCCCGCCAGCCCTGCTCGGTGAAGCCGTGCGTCTCCAGGTCGCACTCGTCGATCACCCAGAGGCCGTACTCGTCGCAGAGGTCGAGGAAGGCGGGGTGCGGCGGGTAGTGGGAGGTGCGGACGGCGTTGACGTTGTGCCGCTTCATCAGCAGCACGTCCTCGCGCATGGTCTCCAGGTCCAGCGCACGGCCCCGCTCGGGGTGCCATTCGTGCCGGTTGACGCCCTTGAAGAGCACGGCCCGTCCGTTGACCCGGATCAGGCCGTCCGACAGCTCCACCGTGCGGAAACCGATGCGCAGCGGCACCCGCTCGCCTTCGGTGGCGAGGACGGCGTCGTACAGCCTGGGGATCTCGGCCGACCACGGTTCCACCGGGACGGTCGCCTCGTCGCCGGTCCCGATGTCGATGCCGAGGTCCGGGACGGTGACCCGGCCGTCCACGTCGGAGTCCACGTGCAGGGTCCCGGTCCCGGAGCGGTGGTCGTAGGACGCGTGCACGAAGAAGTCCAGCGCGCTGCCCGCCGGGCGGTGCAGCAGGGTGACGTCACGGAAGATGCCGGGCAGCCACCACTGGTCCTGGTCCTCCAGGTAGGAGCCGGCCGACCACTGGTGGACGCGGACGGCCAGCACGTTGCCGGTGGCCTGGAGCAGGTCGCCGACCGCGAACTCGTGCGGCAGCCGGGAGCCCTTGAACTCGCCGAGGTCCGTGCCGTTCAGCCAGACCCGGGCGCAGGACTCGACCCCGTCGAAACGCAGGACGGCGCCGCCGTCGGACGGGCCGGGCCAGTCGGCCGGAAGGTCGAAGACGAGCCGGTGGTCGCCCGTCGGGTTCTCGGTGGGGACGCGCGGCGGATCGACCGGGAACGGGTAGAGGTGGTTGGTGTAGATCGGGGAGCCGTGGCCCTGGAGGACCCAGTGGCCCGGCACCTGGACCTCCGCCCAGGCACCGGCGTCGTACTCCGCCGCGGCGAAGGAGTCGTCCTCGGCGTCGGCCGTACCGGACAGCCGGAATCGCCAGGTGCCGTTCAGTGAGAGGGACGCGGCGTCGGAGGAGGCGTACCGGGCCCGGGGAGGCAGCGCCCCGTGGCCGGGGGAGACGTCCTCCACGTAGTCGGTGACGGAGTAGGGGCGGAAAGGCATCGGTCTCCCTGGCTCAGCTCACGAGTAGAGAAGGGGCGGTGGTCGACGGGCCCGGGTCACGCCCGGAGACGTCATGAGGGCGGTGCGGTACGGCTCCCCGCGAAGACGGTGCGTCCGGCGGTGCCGCTCCTCTGCCCTACCGACCGCAGCGCCCCTTCCAGCGCGAACGTGGCCGCGCCGAGGGACACCGGGTCGGTGGGGATCGGCGAGAGGACGATCTCGGTGGCGGCCAGCGGCCGGCGCAGGGCGTGCCGGGCGACGGCCCGGCGGACCTCGTCCAGCAGCGGCTCGCCCAGCCGGGCGGCGACCCAGCTGCTGAGGACGACCACCTCGGGGTTGAGGAGGTTGATCAGGTCGGAGATGCCGGCGCCGAGGTAACGGGCGGTCTCCCGGACGACCGCGAGCGCGACCGGGTCCCCCTCGGCGGCGGCGCGGGCCAGCGCGTCGATGGTGGCCGTCTGGTCGTCCGGGTGCAACAAGGGCGAGTGCGGGCCGAGTTCGCGCAGATGCTGCATGATGCCGGGGGCGCCGACGTACGTCTCCACGCAGCCGTGGCCGCCGCAGTGGCACGGCCGCCCGTCCAGCACCAGCGTGGTGTGCCCCCACTCGCCGGCGCTGTTGCTCACGCCCCGGTGCAGTCCGCCGCCGAGCGCCAGCCCGGCGCCGACCCCGGTACCGAGATTGACCACCACGGCGTCGTCGCGTCCGCGCGCGGCCCCGAACCAGAGCTCGGCCACCGTGCAGGCGCGCAGCGGGTTGTCCAGGTGGAGGGGGTGGGGGAGGTGTTCGGCGAGCAGGTCCAGCAACGGTACGCCGTGCAACTGCCAGTTGGCCGCGTACTCGACGACGCCGGTGTCCCGGTCCACCTGGCCCGGCACGCTCACCCCGACGCCCAGCACCCGGGCCGCCCGGGTTCCGGCCCGGCCCACCACCGCGGTGACCGCGGCGACGACCCGGCCGACCACCTGCTCCGGCCGGCTCTCGCCGGGCCGCAGCTGCTCCTCGGCGCGGACGAGCACGTTCAACGCCAGGTCGAACAGCTCGACATGGACGTACGTCTCCGCGATGTCGACGCCGATCAGCGCGCCTCCCGACGCGTCGACGGCGATCAGCCCTCTGGGCCTGCCCCCGGCGGAGTCCTCGAACCCGACCTCGGTGACCAGGCCGAGGTTCAGCAGCTCGCCGACCAGGGTGGCGACGGTGGCCAGGCTCAGACCGGTGGCGGCCGCCAGCTCCTGCCTGCTGGTGGGGGACGCGGCGATGAGCCGGCGCAGCACCTCGTAGCGGTTCGCGGTGCGGATGTCACGTGACGTGCGCTTCACGCGCCTGCCCCTCCAGTGCGGACCGGACCGCAGCGGCATCGGCTCCGGCGGCGCCAGGCTAGGGCCGGGACGGCCTTTCGACAAGGGGTTAGGAAAGGGGTTCGCAGAAGCAGGGGAAGGGTGGCGGGCCCGGGGTGGCGGCCGGATCACTCCGCGAGAAGGTCCCCCACGAACGCGTTGGTGAACTTGCCCGCGGGGTCCAGTGAGCGGGCGAGGGCGCGGAAGTCGGCGAGGCGGGGGTATCGCCGGCGGAGGTCGGCCGTCGGGATCTCGTACACCTTCCCCCAGTGCGGGCGCGGGTCGAAGGGGGCCAGCGCCTCCTCCAGGCGGCGCACCACCGGGAGGACCGCGGGGGCGTCGCGCACCCAGGTGAAGTGCAGTGCGACCGAGTCGCGGCCGTGGGCGGGGCTGAGCCACTGCGCGTCGGCGGCGACCGTCCGCACCTCGCAGATCCGCAGGACGGCGGCGACCGCCTCCCGGACCCCGGCGACCGCCTCCAGCGCGTCCACGGCCACCGGCCGCGGCAGCAGGTACTCCGACTGGATCTCCTCCCCGCTGCTCGGGGTGAACTCGGCCCGGAAGTGCGGCAGCCGATCGTGCCAGGGCCCCGGAATCCCCAGCTGCTCCGTGCAGTTGGCCGCAGGCATGCCCGGCACCGGATGCACCGGCCCGGCCGCCGGCGGCGCCCACGGGAAGTCCACCGCCGGCCGGTCGGTGCGCCGCTTGACCCACACCTGCCCGAAGGACGGTGCACGCCAGTCCGTGAACAGGCTGACGCTGTGCCCGGCGGCCGCGACCGCCGCGAAGTCCAGCCTGCGCAGCGGGAGTCCGGTGTAGACGTGCTGCGAGACGTCGTACGCGGGTTCCAGGTCGAGCGTGAGCGCGGTGACGACGCCGAGCGCGCCGAGCGCGGTCACGGCACCGTCGAACCGCGTGTCGCCGCGAGTGATCGTCACCGGCGACCCGTCCGCCACGACCAGCTCCACCTCTCGGACGGCCGAGGCCAGCGGCGCGTTGCCGACGCCCGAACCGTGGGTGCCGGTCGCCACCGAACCCGCCACCGAGATGTGCGGCAGGGAGGCCATGTTGGGGAGCGCGAGGCCGTACGCGTGGACCGCGCGGGCCAGTTCGGCGTACCGGACCCCGCCGCCCACCCGGACCGTGCGCGCGGCCGCGTCGACCTCGATCACCGGGGGCAGGGCGGCGGTCGACAGCAGGACGCCGTGCGGGCCGGGGTCGGCGATCCCGTTGAAGGAGTGGCCGCTGCCCAGCACCCGCAGCTTCGCGCTCCCGGCGACCAGGGCCCGCAGTGCGTCCAGGGTGGGCGGACGCCGGTACGCCTCGGCGGTGTACGTGATGGTGCGGGCCCAATTGGTCACCGTGTCCGTCATCCCGACGTCCCTCCCGGAGAGTGCGTGTCCGTTGACCCTCTCATTCGCCGCCGCCTACGGTGGAGAGCGGTTGCCCCGCACGCGTCGTCGAGCCGGAGGGTCACGTCCTTGCCCGAGCGTCCGCAGGCCCTGCTCGCCATGACCGCGCAGAACGTGGAGCACGTCTTCCCGCCGGACCTCCTCGCCCGGCTGCGCGCCTGCGTGGACCTCGATCCCGCCCTGGTGGCCCAGGACTTCACCGAGCCGCGGGTGCGGGAAGCCCTTGCCTCCACCGAGGTCCTGATCACCGGCTGGGGCTGCCCGCTCCTGGACACCGCGGCCCTGGACGCCGCCCCCGGGCTGCGCGCGGTGCTGCACGCGGCCGGCTCGGTGAAGGGATTCACCACCCCGGAGGTGTGGCGACGCGGCATCGCCGTCTCCTCGGCCGCCGCGGCCAACGCCCTGCCCGTGGCCGAGTACACGCTCGCCGTGATCCTGCTCGCCGGCAAGGACGTGTTCGGCTCCCGCGACCGCCTGCGCGCCCGGCGCGCCTTCCCCTACGGCGGCATCCTCCCCGGCCTCGGCAACCACGGCCGCCGGGTGGGTGTCGTCGGGGCCTCCCGCATCGGCCGCCGCCTGATCGAGCTGCTCCGCCCCCACGACCTCACGGTCACGCTCGCCGACCCGTACGCCGGCGCGGCGCAGGCCGCGCGGCTCGGGGTACCGCTGCTGCCGCTGGACGAGTTGCTGCGCACCTCCGACACCGTCACCCTGCACGCCCCGCACACCCCCGAGACCCACCACCTCATCGGCGCCCGGGAACTCGCCCTGATGCCCGACGGATCGGTGCTGATCAACACCGCGCGCGGCGCACTCGTCGACCACGACGCGCTGATCCGGGAGCTGCGCGCCGGACGGCTCGGCGCCGTCCTGGACGTCACCGACCCCGAGCCGCTGCCCGCCGACTCCCCGCTGTTCGACCTGCCGGGCGCGTTCGTCACCCCGCACCTGGCGGGCTCCCAGGGCAACGAGGTGGCCCGGCTCGGCCGCACGGTGGTGGAGGAGGCCGAGCGGCTGTCGTCGGGCGCGGCCCTTCTGCACGCCGTCGACCCCGCGGTGCTGGACCGCACGGCCTGACGCACACGCGGGGCGAGGCTGCGGATTTCGTTGTCCGAGGACTTCCAGGCAGGCCTGTTCGTCATGTGTCTGGCTGTTCGGTCGCGATATCGGTAGCGTGCGGGGATGACTTCCGAACCGCTCCCCGGCGCGCTGCCCGTCACCGACCGCACCCGCCACCGCAGGCTGCGCGAGCAGGGCAGCCACGAGCGGGCGGATCTGGAGGCGATCCTCGACGCGGGGTTCGTCTGCCACCTGGGAGTGGTGGTCGACGGACGGCCGGTGGTGGTGCCCACCGTCTACGGGCGGGACGAACGGTGGCTGTACCTCCACGGCTCGGTGGCGAGCCGCAGCCTCGCCGCGGACACCCCGGTGTGCGTGACGGTCACGCACGTCGACGGACTCGTCCTCGCCCGGTCCGTCTTCGAGCACGGCGTGAACTACCGCAGCGCCATGATCCACGGCACCGCCCGCAGGGTGACCGACCCCGAGGAGAGACTGACGGGCCTGCGCCGGCTGACCGAGCACTCGGCACCGGGCCAGTGGTCGTACGCCCGCCGCCCCGACCGCAGGGAGCTGGCCGCCACCACCCTCCTCGCCATCTCCCTCCACGAGGCCTCCGTCAAGATCCGCACGGGTGCCCCCGACGACGGCGACGGCCCCGACGCCGCGCTCGGCCTGTGGGCCGGGGTCCTGCCGCTCACCAGCGCCTGGGGCGCTCCGGAACCCGACCCGGCGCTGCCGCCGGACACCGCCGTACCGGAACACATCGCGCGACGTGCGGGGACCCGGCACGGCTGACCGGGAGGCGGGGGCATACGGTGAGGGACGAACGCCTGAGCCGGGAGGAGACATACGGATGGGCAGCCGCACCGCGCTGGTCGAGGATCTGATGGAGCGCTTTCCCCACGTGCCACGGGAAGCCGTCTTCAAGGAGGACCTGCTCCGCGGCGGCGTCGCCTTCGACCCGTCCGCCCTCAGCGACAACGAGAGCGGCGAGGTCAAGCCGAAGTCGTACTTCATCTTCTCCTTCGACCACGGCACCCTGCCCGAACTGGGCGAGGCCGCGCTGCGCCGGCCCCCGGAGGAGATCATCCTCACCGGCGGGCCGTACGACCTGCGCCGAACGGTCGTCTCCGTACGGGTGAATCCCGCCTCGCCCTACCGGGTCGCCGCCGACGACGAGGGGCTCCTCGGGCTCTACCTCGACGGCAGGCGCATCGCCGACGTCGGGGTGCCGCCCATGCCGGAGTACTACCGGCACACGCTCTCCAACGGGAAGTCCGTGATGGAGGTCGCCCCCACCATCCAGTGGGGCTACCTGATCTACCTGACCGTCTTCCGGGTCTGCCAGTACTTCGGCGCCAAGGAGGAGTGCCAGTACTGCGACATCAACCACAACTGGCGCCAGCACAAGGCGGCCGGCCGGCCGTACACCGGCGTCAAGGACGTGGAGGAGGTCCTGGAGGCGCTGGAGATCATCGACCGGTACGACACCCAGAAGGCGTCCACCGCCTACACCCTGACCGGCGGCGCCATCACCAAGACGGTCTCCGGCCGCGACGAGGCCGACTTCTACGGCCACTACGCCAAGGCCATCGAGGAGCGCTTCCCGGGCCGCTGGATCGGCAAGGTCGTGGCGCAGGCGCTGCCGAAGCCGGACGTGCAGCGGTTCAAGGACTACGGCGTACAGATCTACCACCCCAACTTCGAGGTGTGGGACCGGCGGCTGTTCGAGCTGTACTGCCCGGGCAAGGAGCGGTACGTCGGCCGGGACGAGTGGCACAGGCGGATCCTCGACTCCGCGGACGTCTTCGGCGCGCGCAACGTCATCCCCAACTTCGTCGCGGGCGTGGAGATGGCGGAGCCGTTCGGCTTCACCACGGTGGACGAGGCGATCGCCTCCACCACCGAGGGGCTGCGCTTCTTCATGTCGCACGGCATCACCCCCCGCTTCACCACCTGGTGCCCGGAGCCCACGACGCCGCTCGGCAAGGCCAACCCGCAGGGTGCGCCGCTGGAGTACCACATCCGGCTGCTGGAGGCCTACCGGGCCACCATGGACGACTTCGGACTGTCCTCGCCCCCCGGCTACGGCCCGCCCGGACCCGGCCGCGCCGTGTTCTCCGTCAGCTCCTTCATGGACAGCCTGCCCGCCCGGGAACCGGCGGAGGAACCGGCGGAGGTGTGACGTCCGCGGCCGGCCCCGCGGCGGTGAACGCGAGGCCTCCGGTATCCGTACAGGAGGCCGGAGTCGCGGGACCGGCGCGGGGCGCGCCCAGGCCGCCACTGTCGGTGACCGGATGTGAACAGGCCGCTTGTCAGTTGTGTCGAGGACGTGAAAGGCTCAGTGCCCTGCCGCGAGGTACCGTGCAACTCCCTGTCGCCCTTGGTGAGTTGCCCTCGCACGTGGATGCAGGAGTCAGATGCCCGACCTGCCGACCCCCCAGGACGCCACCGAGGCCGCGCTGTTCTCGGAGGGCTGGGACGCGGTGCTGTCCTACGCGGACCTGTGCACCTCCGGGTCCCTGACGGCCCATCAACTGGCGAACGAGGCGTTCGCGCTTGGCATGCGCGAGGTCCGCGCCGCCGCGAGCACCCACGTGCGCGGCGCGGGCCGCCGCACCGGCCGGCTGCCGACGATACCGGCGCTGCTCACCGCCGTGCGCGACACCGCGGCCGGCTGGGAGGCCGGCGGCCAGGGGCACCGACTCGACCCCGACCTCAGGCTGTGGCTCAACTCCGGTAACGCCGCCCGCTTCTCCGGGCCCCCGCTGCAGCGCCCCGTGGCCCTGCGCGGCCTGCGGGACATGCAGGAGGACGACGCCTCCCTGCTGTGGCTGGCCGAGGTGGAGGCGCTGCCCCTGCCCACCGTGGCCCGCCGGATCGGCCTGGACCCGGCCACCGTCGCGGACGAACTCGACCAGGTCCGCACCCTGTTCCGGGACCGCTGCCGCCGCGCCCACCTGGACACCCCGCTGGACCCGGAGTGCCGCAGCTACGCCCGGCTGCTCGACGCGGTCACCCGCTCGGCCGCCGCCGACACCCCCGAGGACCTGTCCCGGCACCTCGCCACCTGTGTGCGCTGCGCTGAGGCCGCCGCCTGTCTGCGGCTGCACGGCGGCGGACTGCCCGCCGCGCTGGCCGGCGGGGTCGTCGGCTGGGGCGGCCTCGCCTACCTGGAACGCCGCCGCCGCGCCGCCGAGGTCCGCCTCGGTGCCCCCGCCGCCTCCGGTCCCGACGCCGGCGACCCGGCGGACGAGGCGGGCGCCGGCAGGGTGCTGCGACGCGGCCTGCTCGCGGCCGCCGTGCTGCTGTCCGCGCTGGCCCTCGGCGTGTCGCTGATGCCGTTCGGCGGGTCCGGCGACGAGACGGTCGCCGCCCACCAGAACCGCCCGCCCGTCGTCGGTCCCGACGTCCCCAGCACCGTCCCGCACACCACCCACGCCTCGCCCCGCAACGCCACGCCCACCGTCACGCCGTCCGCCACCACCACGAGCGCGACACCCGAGCGGAAGAAGCCCGACCCCGAACCCCGGGGCACCTCCTCCGCCACGCACCACCCCCGGCGCAGCACCGCCCCGGCCACCCCCGAGGCGGCCGCCTGCCGGGTCGCGTACGACGTGACGGACCAGTGGGCCGACGGCTTCCAGGCCACCGTCAGCGTCACCACCGACCGGGCCCTCACCGGCTGGCAGGTCGCCTGGAGCTTCCGCGACGGCCAGCAGGTGGGCCAGATGTGGGACGCCACCGGCCGGCAGGACGGCTCCCGCGTCACCGCCACCGCCGCCGACTACGACAAGGTGGTCGCCGCGCACGGCACCCTCTCCTTCGGCTTCATCGGGTCCCTGCGCAACGGCAACCGGGCGCCGTACGACTTCACCCTCGACGGGGCCCCCTGCACGGCCGGCTGAGCGCGCGCGAACAAATACGTTGACGCAAGAGCCCGCCCGCGGGCTACAGTTGCCCCGCACGCCGAGATGGTGTGCGGACGTACGAGTGGAATCGAGGAGGTGTCGACCGATGGCTGTCACTGTGCTGAGCGCTGCCCTCATCCAGGAACTCATCAAGTCCACCTCCGTGGCCACCGGCTGACACGACCGCGCCGAAGCGCCTGCCGGGCCACCCTTGTGAAGGGTCACCCTTGACTTCCACCTCTGCTCAGTCCACCGCTCTGACTCCCTACGGCTGGGACGACGCCTGGGCCGACGCGTTCACCCCCCACGCCGCCGAAGGGCTGCTGCCCGGCCGGGTCGTCCGAGTCGACCGCGGTCAGTGCGACGTCGTCACCGAGGACGGAGTCGTCCGCGCCGACACCGCCTTCGTCACCCCGCACGACCCGCTGCGGGTCGTGTGCACCGGCGACTGGGTCGCCGTCGAACCCGGCGGCCACCCCCGCTACGTGCGCGCGTACCTGCCGCGCCGCACCGCCTTCGTGCGCTCCACCTCCTCCAAGCGGTCCGAGGGGCAGATCCTCGCCGCGAACGTCGACCACGCGGTCATCGCGGTGTCCCTCGCCGTCGAACTCGACCTCGGCCGCGTCGAACGCTTCCTCGCCCTCGCCTGGGAGTCGGGCGCCCAGCCCGTGGTCGTCCTCACCAAGGCCGACCTCGTGCCGGACCCGGCCACCCTGGCCCACCTGGTCCAGGACGTCGAGACGAGCGCGCCCGGCGTGCCCGTCCTCACCGTCAGCGCCCTGTACGGCGACGGGCTCGACATCCTCGTCTCGCTCGTCGGCTCCGGCACGACCGTGCTGCTCGGGCAGTCCGGCGCGGGCAAGTCCACCCTGGCCAACGCCCTCGTCGGCGACGACGTCATGGACGTCCGGGCCGCGCGGGACGTCGACGGCAAGGGCCGCCACACCACCACCACCCGCAACCTGCTCGCGCTGCCCTCCGGCGGTGTGCTCATCGACACCCCCGGGCTGCGCGGCGTCGGCCTCTTCGACGCGGAGACCGGCGTCGGCCAGGTCTTCGCCGAGATCGAGGAACTCGCCGCGGACTGCCGCTTCCACGACTGCGCCCACGAGACCGAGCCGGGCTGCGCGGTCCGCTCCGCCGTCGAGGACGGCGCGCTCCCGGTCCGGCGGCTGGAGAGCTACCGCAAGCTCAAGCGGGAGAACCAGTGGATCGTGGCCAAGACCGACGCCCGGCTCCGGGCCGAGATCAAGAAGGACTGGAAGCGGAGGGGGGCCGAAGGCAAGGCGGCGATGGTGGCCAAGCGGGGCCGCCACGCGTAGCCGCCCACAGCCGGGGGCGGGGCCGGGAGCGACCGCCCCCGGCCCTGCCACCTCCCGGGGCCCCGTCGCCGTACGGCCGGGCCGCTGATCGGCGCGGCCGCGGCACGCCGCAGCTCCATGTCCGAATCCCGCTGGCCCGGCCCCGGCCCGCCGTTCCACACTGGAACCGTGATGGACGAGGACAGCAGGTACGAGGCGGTGCGCAGCCGGGACGGACGGTTCGACGGCGCGTTCTTCTTCGCCGTCGAGACGACCGGGATCTACTGCCGGCCGAGCTGTCCGGCGGTGACGCCCAAGCGGCACAACGTCCGCTTCTTCCCGACCGCCGCCGCGGCGCAGGGCTCCGGCTTCCGGGCCTGCCGCCGGTGCCGGCCGGACGCCGTGCCGGGCTCGGCGGAGTGGAACGTCCGCGCGGACGTCGTCGGCCGGGCCGTACGGCTGATCGCCGACGGCGTCGTGGACCGCGAGGGCGTCGCCGGACTCGCCGCACGCCTCGGCTACAGCGCCCGGCAGGTGCAGCGGCAGCTCACCGCCGAGCTGGGCGCCGGGCCCGTGGCGCTCGCCCGGGCCCAGCGGGCGCACTCCGCGCGGGTGCTCCTCCAGACCACCGACCTCCAGGTCACCGAGATCGCGTTCGCGTCCGGATTCGCCAGCGTGCGGCAGTTCAACGACACCGTCCGCGAGGTGTACGACGCGACACCGACCGAGGTGCGCGCCGCCGCACCCCGGGGCCGCGCGAACCGCCGGGCCACCCCCGGCGCCGGCATCCCGCTGCGGCTGGCGTACCGGGGCCCGTACCAGGCCGCCGCCGTCTTCGACCAGCTGGCACGCGAGGCCGTACCGGGCGTCGAGGAGGTGCCCGGCACCCCGGGCGGCCGTACCTACCGGCGCACCCTGCGCCTGCCGTACGGCACCGCGCTCGTCGCCGTCGCCGAGCGCACCGGGGCGCCGAGAACGACCGGCGGCACGCATCCGGGCGGCTGGCTGGAGGCACGGCTGCACCTGACCGACCCCAGGGACCTCGGCAGCGCGGTGCAGCGGCTGCGGCGCCTGTTCGACCTCGACGCCGATCCCTACGCCGTCGACGAGCGGCTCGGCGCCGACCCCCGGCTCGCCCCCCTCGTCGCCGCCCGGCCCGGGCTGCGCTCGCCCGGCGCCGCCGACCCGCTGGAACCCGCCGTACGCGCCCTCGCCGGTCCGGAGGGGGCCGAGCGGCTGGTGCTCCGGTACGGCAAGGCGCTCGACGCGCCCTGCGGCAGCCTCACCCACCTCTTCCCGGAGCCGGCCGCCCTCGCCGAGGCCGAGCCCCACGGCCCGCTGGGCGCGCTCGCCGCCGCCCTCGCGGACGGCACGGTGCGGCTGGACCCGGGCGCCGACCGGGACGACGCCCAGCGGGCGCTGCTCGCCCTGCCCGGCATGGACCCGGCCACCGTCGCCACCGTCCGCGTCCGGGCCCTGGGCGATCCGGACGTGGTCCCGCCCGGGACCGCCGTACCCGACGAGTGGCGGCCGTGGCGGTCGTACGCCGTCCAGCATCTGCGCGTGGCAGGAGAGCCGATCCGATGACGACCGTGTACCACACCCGGCTGGACGCCCCCGTCGGGCCGCTGCTGCTCACCGCCGACCCGGACGGCACGCTCACCTCGCTGTCCGTACCCGGGCAGAAGGGCGGCCGGACCGTCCAGGACGGCTGGCGGCACGACCCCGGACCGTTCCGCGCGGCCGCCGACCAGCTCGCCGCCTACTTCGCCGGGGAACTCAAGGAGTTCCGGCTGCCGTTGCGCGCGGAGGGCACCGAGTTCCGGCAGCGGGTGTGGGCCGCGCTGGACGAGGTGCCCTACGGAGCCACGGTGACCTACGGCGAGATCGCGGCCCGTATCGGCGCCCAGCGCATGGCCGTTCGCGCCGTCGGCGGGGCGATCGGCGCCAACCCCCTGCTGATCGTGCGCCCTTGCCACCGGGTCATCGGCGCGAACGGGGCGATGACCGGATACGCGGGCGGACTCGAGCGCAAGGTGTGGCTGCTGACCCTGGAAGGCGCGGTCACCGGCCGCTAGGGCCTGTCGTTCGGATCAGGCCGGCCTGGCTCATGGTGCCTTGTCGGCCGACCCGAGCGGGGATGATCCAAACGACAGGCCCTAGCCGCCCTCCGGGCCCCGGGCGTGGACCGGGCGCGGTCTCGCTCGGCCGCCGTCATGAGCGGATTCCGTGACCCGCACAGGGGCGGTGCGCCCCAGGGCCGCCGTCCTTGGCCGGGTTGAGCCGAGCGGGTGGACCGGCGCCGGTGATCCGGTGGCGCGGGCCCGGCGTGTGGGACGGTCGCCTCCGACGAGCCGACGGGGAAGGGCGGGCGCTCACATGGCCAAGGTCCGACGGGTCCTCACGGTCCTGCTGCTGACGGTGCTGCCGGGCACGGCGGCACCGGCGGTCGCCGGGTTGGCGACCCCGCCGTGGACCGGCAGTTGGGAGACCGCGCCCTCGGGCACCACGCCCGCGCTGCCCGGCGCCGCGGTCCGCAACGTCGTCCACCTCAGCGTCGGGGGCAGCGCGGTGCGCGTCCGGCTGAGCAACCGGCTCGGCACCGCGCCGCTCACCCTCGGCGCCCTCACCGTCGCCCTGCGGGGGACGTCCGGCGCGGACGCGGCACCCGGCACCATGCGCACCGCCACCTTCCGGGGCGCCACCGGCGTCACCGTCCCGGTGGGCCGCGACATCGTCTCCGACCCGGTACCGCTGACCGTCGCGCCCGGCGCCGACCTCCTCGTCACCGTGTACACCCCCGGGGACAGCGGACCCGCCACCCAGCACCGCACCGCCCTGCAGACCAGCTACGTCGCCAGGGCGGGCGCGGGCCGGGCCGCCGACGAGGCCGGCACCGCCTACACCAGGAAGATCAGCACCTGGTACTACGTCACCGGCGTCGACGTCCGAGGGCCCAGCCGGGGCAGTGTCGTCGCGTTCGGCGACTCGCTCACCGACGGCAACGGCTCCACTCCGAACGCCAATCACCGCTGGCCCGACCGGCTCGCCGAGCAACTGCGCCCGGAACGGCTCGGCGTGCTCAACGCCGGCATCGCGGGCAACCGCCTGCTGCGCGACGGCACCGGCCCCGGCGCCCTCGCCCGCCTCGACCCCGACGCCCTCGACCGGGCCGGGGTCCGCGCCCTGGTCGTGTTCGAAGGCATCAACGACATCAAGGGCACCCCCGAGGCGTTCGACGCCGTCGCGTACGCCGACGCCTACCGCACCCTCGTCGCCCGCGCCCACGCCCGCGGCATCCCCGTGGTCGGCGTCACCCTCACGCCGTACGGCGGCTACCCCGCCCACACCGCCGCCGGCGAGGCCGTACGGCAGCGGGTGAACGCCTTCATCCGCACCGGCGGCGTCTTCGACGCGGTCGCCGACGCGGACGCCGCCGTACGCGACCCGGCCGACCCCACCCGCATCCTGCCGGGCTACGACCCCGGCGACCACCTGCACTTCAACGACGCGGGCATGACGGCCGTCGCCGACACCGTCCGGCTGGCGCTCTCCGGGGGCCCGGCGGGACACCTCGTGCACTACTGGCCCGCACACTCCGGCCACCGCCCGCCGGCCCCGGCCCACCGCCCGGCCCGCCCGGTCACGCCCACACCACCGTGACCAGCCACCCGGCGGCCGTCAGCAGACACGCGAAAAGCTCCGCCAGCACGCTGGAACCACCCGCGCGCATCGTCGTGCGCAGGGCGGCCACGGCCTCGGCGCGGCCGCCCAGCCGCAGCCGCTCGTGCAGATAGATCCCGGCCAGGAAACCGGGCACCGCGCCCACCACCGGCAGCAGCACGAAACCGAGGAGCGCCCCGGCCCCGGCGTACACCCCCATCCGGGGCGTGGCGCCACTCTCCCGCAGCCGGCGGGGCGGCAGTGCCCAGCGCACCACGAGCGACAGCAGCAGCACCGCGGTGGCTCCCACCAGGACCGCCCAGGCCACCGGCCGGGGGTCCGTCAGCGCCCACCACAGCACCCCGGCCCACACCAGCCAGGACCCCGGCACCCCGGGCACCAGCACCCCGCACACGCCGAGCGCGATCACCACGCCGACCAGCACGAGCTCCCACACGCCCATCTGCCCAGAGTGCCGGACGGGCGAAGAAACCGCAGGTCAACCCGGTCAGGACGGCCTGCTCACCCAGCCCCGCTCGTAGGCGTGCCAGCCCAGCTGGAGCCGGGTCGTCACCCCGGCCAGCTCCATCAGCCGCTTCACCCGGCGCTGCACGGTCCGCAGGCCCAGATCGAGCTGTTTGGCCACACTCACGTCGGTCAGCCCGGCCAGCAGCAGCGACAGCACCTCCAGATCGGTGGCGTCCGGACCGTCCGGACGCTCCTCGGCCGCCCCGGACGCGCCGAGACGCAGGGGCAGCGCGTCCCGCCACACGGACTCGAACAGCCCGGCCAGCAGCTCCAGCAGCCCGCTGGCGTGCACCACCAGCGCGGCGGGTTCCGCCGTCCGCGAGGTCAGCGGCACCATCGCGAGCGACCGGTCGGCGATCACCAGCTTCGTCGGCACCCGGTCCACCACCCGCACCTGCTCGTCCCGGCCCAGCGCGGCCGTCAGCTCGGTCATCCCGTGCGGCAGCTCCAGCACCGCCCGCTCCATCACCACCCGGTAGCGCACCCCGCGTCCGGCGGCCTGTTCCTCCGCGTGGTTCTCCATGCCGGAGACGACCATCGGCTTGCCGGTGACCAGCGCGCACACCTCCTCGGTGGCGCCCAGCTGCAACTGCAGGAAGCGCTGGGCGACCGCCGGGGCGCCGGTCACCACCTCCACCAGGTCGTGCACCGCCGGCTCGGCCGCCGTCGCCCGGTACTCCTCCGCGAGGAGCGCCGTCGCCAGTTCCGCCTTCTCCAGCTCGTGCCGCTGCTGGATGAGCAGCGCGCCCAGGGCCACTCCGGGCGGGGCGGCCACCCAGCGCCCCGGGCGGGCCGAGGACCGGGCCGCGAGCCCCTGAAGCTCCAGCCGGCGCAGGGCCCGCTCGGTGTCCGGCTCGGCCAGCGTCAGGTGCCGGGCCAGGTCGGCCACCTCGGCCGCGCCCACGGACACCAGCGCCCGGTACGCCGCCTCGTGCGTCTCGTCCAGCCCTATCGCCGCCAGCATCGGCCTACGTCCCTCCCCGGTGAACGACCTGTGTGAACCAGCCCTGTGAACGAGCTGTGGAGGTGGTACGTCGTGGCGGAAACCGGCCACGGCGCAAACCCGCCGCAGCACATCATCGCCGTACCGGTGGGGACTCTGCCAAGGTGGCAGGACCGCGGGACGCGCGGCCGTACCCACGGCCCACCGCCGTCGCCGGGGAATCCGAGCCACGATCCGGCCGTCCGGGCCACCCAGGATGTCGCCGGGCGGTCCTCCCGTGGGGGGTGGGGCCGCCCGGCGGCCATCACCCCTTTCTCGTACGGCTGTTCGCCCGTTCACTCGACACGCCGTTCGAGGGGTACCGGGAGCCGCCGAATTTCCCGATGCCCCGTTTTCATCCGGCCCTCGCGGTGGACAATTGGGGGCATGAGCCAGCAGGGGGGAAGGCCCGCCCGTCGTGACGACGACTGGTGGCGACAGCTGTACGACGACTCCACCGAGGACACGGGCCCCTCGGCCGCGCCGGATTCCCTGGACGACCGGTTCGCCTCGGCCCGGAACACGGTGGCGGGACGTCCGGGAGGGCAGTCGGGAAGCGGTGCGGAACCGGGTGCCGAGGGCGGCGACGGTGACGACGACGGCGGCGGCACCGGGACGAGACGGCGCCAAGAGCCGTCGGTCCCCGGGCAGCGCGCCCCGCACGCTCCCCCCGGCGGACCGCCGGCCGACCGTCCGGCCCCCGCGGCACCCGCACCGCCCGCCGAGCCGCCGGAAACGGCACCGGTGACGCCCCCGGTACCCGCCGAGCCGCCGAGGACCGCCCCGGCCGGCCCGCGGGTACCGGCACCGCCCTCCCAGCCGCCGGCAGCGGCACCCGCGACACCCCCGGCACCGGCCGGGCCGCCGCCCGCACCCGTCCTCGCGAGCCCCGCACCCCTCGCCGAGCCGCCCGTGGCCTCCGCGCCACCCGGGACGCCCGCGCCCCCCGGCGAACCACCCGCGCCCCCCGGCGAGCCGCCGCGGGCCGCGCCCCGGACGCCCGCGCAGCCCCCGGACTCCGCCGCACCCGCCTCCGTCGACTACGTGGGCTCCGGACCCCCCACCTACGACCCCGAGCCCACCGCGCTGCCCACCGCGGAGCCGGACGAGCTCGGCGAACTCGTGCCGGACACCGTGCTCGACGGCGCCCGGTACGGGGCCTGCACCCTGCGGGCGGTGTCACTGCGCGGGGACTCCGCCCGGTACCGGGGCGAGCCCCGCCGGGACGCGCTGCTCACCGCCCGGTTCGGCAGCGGCGAACAGGCGCTGCTCCTCGTCGCGATGGCGACCGGTGCGCGGGCCACGCCCGGCGCGCACCTCGCGGCGGCCGAGGCCTGCCGGTGGATCGGGCGGGCCGTGGGCCGCAGCCACCAGCGGCTGGTCGAGGACCTCCGGGCGGCCCGGCGCGGCGACCTCAAGTCCGGACTGCACCGGCTGACCGACCGGAGCCTCGGCCGGCTCCGCGCGAGCGCCGCCGAACAGGGCGCCGACCCCGAGGAGTACACGGCGACCCTGCGCTGTCTGCTGCTGCCCGCCGACCCGGACTGCCGTACCCGCGTGTTCTTCGGCGTCGGCGAGGGCGGGCTGTTCCGGCTGCGGGACGGCGAATGGCAGGACATCGAACCCCGCGTGTCGCCGGCCGAGACCACCGGCGCCCCCGTCGTCGGCTTCGGCTCCCCGCCCGCCGAGACCCCCGAGGGCGACCGCCTCACCCTGGACTTCGGCATCCCGACCCCGCCCAGCCCCTACGAGCCGGCACCGCAGCCGCCCCGCGAACCGTTCCGCTTCCGCGCCTCGGTAGCCCGGCCGGGTGATGCGCTGGTGATGTGCACCGAGGGCCTGGCCGGGCCGCTGCGCGGCGAGGCCGCCCTCTGCGCCTACCTGGCCCGCCGCTGGTCCGGCCGCGCCGCGCCCGGCCTGGCGGCGTTCCTCGCCGACGCGCAGGTACGGGTGAAGGGCTACGCCGACGACCGTACGGCGGCCGCCGTGTGGGAGGCGTAACCGCTGCCCCTGTGAATTCATGGACCTGAGGACCGCGGAGGGATCCGTGACGACCGAAGGGGCAGACGAGAGCCATGGCCAAACAGAACGTCGCCGAGCAGTTCGTCGACATCCTCGTCCGCGCCGGGGTGCGGCGCCTGTACGGCGTCGTCGGCGACAGCCTCAACCCGGTCGTGGACGCCGTGCGCCGCAACTCCGCCATCGACTGGATCCATGTGCGCCACGAGGAGACCGCGGCCTTCGCGGCCGGCGCCGAGGCCCAGATCACCGGGAAGCTGGCGGCCTGTGCCGGCTCCTGCGGCCCGGGCAACCTGCACCTCATCAACGGCCTGTACGACGCGCACCGTTCCATGGCCCCGGTGCTCGCCCTCGCCTCGCAGATCCCGTCCAGCGAGATCGGTCTCGGCTACTTCCAGGAGACCCACCCGGACCGGCTCTTCCAGGAGTGCAGCCACTACAGCGAGTTGATCTCCAGCCCCCGGCAGATGCCCCGGCTGCTGCAGACCGCCATCCAGCACGCGGTCGGGCAGAGCGGGGTGAGCGTGGTCTCGCTGCCCGGTGACATCGCCGCCGAACCCGCACCGGAGAAGGCCGCGCAGAGCGCCCTCGTGACCTCCCGGCCCACCGTCCGGCCCGGTGACACCGAGATCGACCGGCTCGTGGAGATGATCGACGCGGCCCGCAAGGTCACTCTGTTCTGCGGCAGCGGCACGGCCGGCGCGCACGCCGAGGTCATGCGGTTCGCGGAGAGGATCAAGTCGCCGGTGGGGCACGCGCTGCGCGGCAAGGAGTTCATCCAGTACGACAACCCGTACGACGTGGGGATGAGCGGACTGCTCGGCTACGGCGCCGCGTACGAGGCGACCCACGAGTGCGATCTGCTGATCCTGCTCGGCACCGACTTCCCGTACAACGCCTTCCTGCCCGACGACGTCAGGATCGCCCAGGTCGACGTGCGGCCCGAGGTGCTCGGCCGCCGCTCCCGCCTCGACCTCGCCGTGTGGGGCGACGTCCGCGAGACGCTGCGCTGCCTGCTCCCGAGGGTGCGGGAGAAGACGGACCGGCGCTTCCTCGACCGGATGCTGCGCAAGCACGCCGACGCGCTGGAGGGCGTGGTCAAGGCGTACACGCGGAAGGTCGAGAAGCACGTCCCGATCCATCCCGAGTACGTGGCCGCCGTACTCGACGAAATCGCCGACGACCAGGCGGTCTTCACCGTCGACACCGGCATGTGCAATGTCTGGGCGGCCCGGTACATCTCGCCCAACGGCCGCCGCCGGATCATCGGTTCGTTCTCGCACGGGTCGATGGCCAACGCCCTGCCCATGGCGATCGGCGCGCAGTTCACCGACCGGAGCCGGCAGGTGATCTCGATGTCCGGCGACGGCGGGTTCTCCATGCTGATGGGCGACTTCCTGACGCTCGTGCAGTACGACCTGCCCGTGAAGGTCGTCCTGTTCAACAACTCCTCCCTCAGCATGGTGGAGCTGGAGATGCTGGTCGCCGGACTGCCCTCGTACGGCACCACCAACGTGAACCCCGACTTCGCCGCCGTCGCCCGGGCCTGCGGTGCCTACGGGGTGCGGGTGGAGAAACCGAAGCAGCTCGCGGGGGCGCTCAAGGACGCCCTCAAGCACAAGGGGCCGGCGCTGGTGGACGTCGTCACCGACCCCAACGCCCTGTCGATCCCGCCGAAGATCAGCGCCGAGATGGTCACGGGGTTCGCCCTGTCCGCTTCGAAGATGGTGCTCGACGGCGGGGTCGGCCGGATGGTCCAGCTGGCCCGCTCCAACCTGCGGAACGTGCCGCGCCCTTGACCCGGCGGGCCGGGACAGCGGAACCTCGGACTCCGGACCACCGCCGAAGGAGCGGATTTCGGCCAGTTTCACCGCCCGTGACGGTATGCCAACGGCCGGTGCCGAACGCAGCTGCACTGCCGTAACGGGGCGTCAGTGGCGGCCAGCGGTGGTCCGGGAGCGCTCGGCACCCCGGTCCGAGGCTTCCCGGACGGGGAGGGGCGGCGTCCGGCGGTGGCCGAACCGCCGGTCATCGGACATCCGCGATGACTGGCTGTGAGCCCACTGGGCAAGCATCCCCCCGTGAACGTGTTCGACCAGGAGGGGCAGGGACCGGCGGCGTGCGGGCGGGGGTCATGAAGAGGCAGGCGCGAGGGGGCGGTCCCGTGGTCATCGGGGCCTCCTCGGCGGACGCGGGGGAACAGACCGACACCATCACGGAACACGCGCACCGGCTCCGGCGCAGGCTGGGCCGGGCCGATCTCAGGGCGGTGCCCCGGGCACGCCGTGAGGTGCGCGAACTGCTGCGGCAGTGGGGAAAGCCGGGCCGCTCGGAGATCGCCGAGCTGCTCACCAGCGAACTGGTCACCAACGCGCTCGTCCACACCGACGACGACGCCGTCCTGATCGTGGTCGTGGACGCGGACGGACTGCGCGTGGAGGTACGGGACTTCGTTGCCCGCAGACCCGACCTGCGCGGCCCGGACGGGGACGAGGACACCAACGGCCGGGGCCTGGTGCTGGTGCAGTCCCTGGCGGACAGCTGGGGGGTACGGCCGCACGGGGTGGGCAAGTCGGTGTGGTTCGAACTCGGCGCCGAGGCGGCCTGAGGGACGGCGGGCGCGGCAGCGTGCGTGGGCACGCGTACGGGACGGGGGCGTGACCCGCGTGGTCACGCCCCCGTCCCGTACTGCTGTCACCACGGTCCGTACCGCGGGGCCGGCCGTCAGCCGAACTGCTGCTCCAGGTCCTTCAGCTTGCGCTCCAGGGAGTCCAGGCGCGGCAGCGCCATGGTGTCGTCCTCCGCGGTGAGGTCGACGGTCACCGGTTCAGAACCGCTGCGGACCGGCTGCAGGGAGGGCCGGGCGCGCACGGGCAGCTGCTCCGCCGTCGATATGGCAGGCTCCGCGGTCGCCTGGGCGGGCCCGCGCTCGACCGCCTGCACCTCCACCTCCCGGTTCGCCCGGCCGATCAGGCCGCGGTGTCCCCGGCTGATGGCCTTCAGCCGGGCGCGCTCCACGCGCTGCTGGTCGCGCCGCCGCTGGCGGGTCTCCTCCTTCTGCCGCTTGTCCTCGCGCACCTCCTCGACCGCTTCGTCGAGGCTGCGCACACCCTCCAGGAGCATCAGCGACCAGGCCCCGTAGGTCTCGCGCGGCGCCCGCACCCAGCGCACGATCCGGATCTGCGGCAGCGGACGCGGCACCAGGCCCTGCTCACGCAGCGCGGCCCGGCGGGTCTGCTTCAGCGCCCGGTCGAACAGGACGGCCGCCGACAGCGACATGCCGGAGAAGAACTGCGGCGCCCCGGCGTGCCCCACACCCCGGGGCGCGTGCACCCAGTTGAACCAGGCCGCCGCCGCGGCGAACATCCACACGAGTATCCGGGAGCCGAGGGCCGCGTCGCCGTGGCTGGCCTCCCGCACGGCGAGCACGGAGCAGAACATCGCCGCGCCGTCCAGGCCGAAGGGCACCAGGTACTGCCAGCCGTCGGTCAGCCCCAGGTTCTGTTCGCCGAAGCCGACGAGGCCGTGGAAGGACAGGGCGGCCGCGACCGCCGCACAGCAGAAGAGCAGCACGTAGGAGGCCGTGCCGTAGACGGCCTCCTTGCGCCTGCGTCGCTCCTCGCTGCGCTCCCACGAGTCGTCCGCACTCGCGTTCTCCCCGGAGGTGCGCTTCCCGCGCGCGAGCACCGCCACCGCCGCCAGCATGCCCAGGAGCAGCACGGCGCCCGGAAGCAGCCAGTTCAGCGATATGTCGGTCAGTCTCATCAGGGGTCCCTTGCATTGGGATAGGGCGTAACGCCCGCCATAGTGGCCCACTCCCGACGGCCCTCAGGGGGTTTCGGGGCAAGAGGCCGCCAATAAGGCGCAAGGGGATGCCCAAGGCGGCTGTCTGCTCGAACTGCCGTGTGACGGGCGGGAGTTGAGTTCGAATAAGACTACCCGTACGGGTGGTTCCGCGGAAAGTTCCCGCGACGGGTGAGGAAGGGGTGAAGCAGCCGCCCGGAGGGTCCTCCGGGGCGGGGTGGTCCGACGGCGGTGATCCTAATGGACCCGGGACCGTGCTCCGGACCTGATGGACACTCAAGCCGCAGCGGACAGAGCCAACTTGGCGATCCTGTCGGTGTCGCAGGTGCGCGGGCAGGTGGCGCAGGTGTCCTCCGGGCGCACGGTGTAGAACATGCAGCAGCTCGCCCGGTCACGGGTCGGCAGCGGCTCGCCGTCCGGGCCGGTCAGCACCCGGAACGCGGCGGAGCCGACGTATGGCCGGGTCGCGCCCGGCAGCAGCAGCTCCAGCTCCCGCACGGCCCGCCGCTCCTCGTCCTCGCCGAACAGGTGGGCGACGTACCACAGCCCCTCCACGACCTCGTCGGTCGCCATGCCCCACAGGGCCCGCCCGCGCCGCCGCATCCGCGGCCCGAAGGCGGCGAGCACCGGCTCCAGGTGCTCGGCGACGGCCGCCCGCACCTCGGCCCGCAGCGCCTCCTCGTCCGGTACGACGACGGCGCCGGGCAGGGCGGCGGCGGGGTCGTCCGGCAGGCAGGCGAAGGAGACGGGCCCGTGTATCGCCATGCGGCCGGCGGTGCGGTCGTACGAGACATGCGTCACGGGCAGCCGGGGGACCCGGCGCCGCAGGAACCAGGGGACGGTGATCAGCAGGCAGGCCGGCCAGGCGTAGCGGTGCAGGCCGAAACTCGCGACGACGTCCGGGCGGGCCCGGGTGCCGTAGTCCCGCAGCACCTGGTCCTCGTCCCAGGCGAGGAAGGCGTCCAGCTCCGCCCCGCCCGCCGCCAGCCCGGCAGCGGTGACCCAGCCGTCCCCCCGGGGCGCCGGTCCGGCCGGGTCCGGCTCCGTCACGGTCAGGCCGGGGAAGGCGGCGCCGAGACGGTCGTAGGCGGCGGTGAACGGCGAGGCCGCAGCGGGCATGGCGGGACCACCGATCTGTGATCGCGGGCGGGACTGGTGCAGGTAAGCCTTACCTTACCTGCTCGCACGGGAGTTTGAACTGGCCCCGGGTGCGCCTAAGGTGCTTGACGGACAAGTGACAAGCCGTCGTTAATGACCCCAAGTACCGACAAGCCGCCAGGAGGACCCGTGAAGCAGGGCGTGCAGGCCCCCGCCGGGGCGGGCATACCCCACAGCGGCGTGGCCCGGGTGCCGGCGCAGCAGCGCGCGGCGGACGCCCTCGACGGCTGTCGGGAGCGGGACACCGCCCTGCCCGGCGTCCGGGGCGAGCACACCCACGCCGAGCGGCCGGTCCCCGGGCAGCGGCCCGTGGTGCAGCGGTCCTCGGTGCGCGGGCAGATCCTGGACGCGCTGCGCACCGCACTGGTCGCGGGCGAGCTGAAGCCGGGCGAGGTCTACTCGGCGCCGGTGCTCGGGGACCGCTTCGGCGTCTCGGCCACCCCGGTCCGGGAGGCCATGCAGCAGCTCGCGCTGGAGGGTGCCGTCGAGGTCGTGCCCAACCGCGGCTTCCGGGTGGTCGAGCGCGGGGCGCGGGAGCTGGCCGAACTGGCGGAGGTGCGGGCGCTCATCGAGGTGCCGGTGATGCTGCGGCTGGCCCGCACGGTGCCGGCCGAGCGGTGGGCCGAGCTGCGTCCCCTCGCCGAGGAGACGGCACGCGCGGCCGCCTCCGGCTGTCCGGCGACGTACGCGGAGTCCGACCGCGCCTTCCACCGGGCCCTGCTCGCCCTGTCCGGCAACGGGCAGCTGGTGCGGATCGCGGAGGACCTGCACCGGCGTGCGCAGTGGCCGCCGGTACCGCTCGGGCGGGCCGGGCTGCTGGCCGACGCGGCGGAGCACACGGCCCTGCTGGACGCGCTGACCGTGCGCGACCTGGACATGGTGGCGGCGCTGGTGAACGAGCACTTCGCGGGCGCGGGCTGAGGGTTCCGGGTCCGCGCCGTGAGGGTGCGGGCCGGTGCCGGGTGCGGGTCCGTCGTGGCTGGTCGCGCAGTTCCCCGCGCCCCGGAGGGGGTTGCGGCCGTCGCCACCGGCAAGTCGGGCGGTGTCCCGAGGGGCGTGGGGAACTGCGTGATCGGCCGGCACCGGGCCGCGCGCGGCCCGGTGAAACCTCTCCCGCCCGGTGCTACGCCGTCGCCGCCCCCGGTGCCGGAGGCGTCAGCTGGGCCGCCAGCCAGGTCGGTACGCCACCCAGGAGGCGGAACAGGCGGCGCGCTTCCTCCCGCAGCCGGGACGCCTCCGGTTCGGACTCCGCGTCGGCCAGCGACGCCAGTGCCGGCGCCGTACCCACCAGGTAGCCCAACTCCTCCCGGATCCGCAGGGATTCGGCGAAGCCGTGCCGCGCCTCGGCCAACTCCCCGTCCCGCAGCGCGAGTCCGGCCAGATGGCGCCAGGTGAAGGACAGCAGCAACGGGTCGGCGTGCGCGACGGCACCCGCGTGGGCCCGCCGGTACGCGGCACGGGCCGCCTGCGGCGAGTGACTCAGGTTCTCCGCCAGCAGCCCCCGGCGGAAGTCCAGCAGGGCCCGCCCGGCCGCCCCGGGAGCGATCAGCGCCGCCGCCCGGCCGAGCGCGGCCCGCGCCTCGTCGGCCCGGTCCCGCACCCCGTGCAGCGTCGCCGCGTAGGCGAGTTGGCCCCGCTCGCAGGCCGCAGCGCCGCGCTCCTCGTCGCCGTGCGCGAGCGCCTCCGCCGTGCGCAGGGCGTCCTCGGCCTCCTGCCAGCCCCGCTCGGTGTACAGGCACCGTTCGACGAGCAGCGCGGCCCGTTGCAGCGCCGTCGCCGGTGTGCCGGGTGGCAGCAGCGCCGCCGCGTCGGCCCAGCAGGCCCGCGAGCGCAGCCGCCATACCGCGGTCTGGAGAGGATCGTCACCAGCGGTCGTTCCGTTACCAGACATGGCGGTATGCGCCACGTTGCCCTCCCCGAGCACGCCATCGAGCTGTTGAGTGGTGGCGGCATTCCAGCATCTGCGGCGGGGCGGGGCCAAGACGTCGGGTGAAAGATTTCACAAAGTCGTGGGGCGCGAGCGTGACCGGATCCGGCCCCTCGCGCCCCCGCTGACCTCAGCTCATGCGCAGGGCCAGGAAGAAGTCCAGCTTGTCCTCCAGGCGCGAGAGGTCCCGTCCCGTCAACTGCTCGATACGGCCGACCCGGTAGCGCAGCGTGTTGACGTGCAGGTGCAGACGGGTGGCGCAGCGGGTCCAGGAGCCGTCGCAGTCGAGGAACGCCTCGAGGGTCGGGATCAGCTCCGCCCGGTGGCGGCGGTCGTAGTCCTTCAGGGGGTCCAGGAGGCGTGCCGTGAAGGCGCGGCGGACGTCGTCGGGGACGAACGGCAGCAGCAGGACGTGCGAGGCCAGTTCCTGGTGGCCGGCCGCGCAGACCCGGCCGGGACGGGCCGCGGCGACCCGGCGGGCGTGCCGGGCCTCCTCCAGGGCGCCGCGCAGCCCCTCCGCGGAGTGCACGGCCGCGCTCACGCCGAGGGTGAGCCGTCCGTCGTCGTTCAGGCCGGCCGTCAGCGGCTCCCGCACCGACTGCAGCAGGGAGTCGGCCAGCAACCCCGTCTCGGAGCCGTCGTGCTCGGCGGAGACCGCGGGCAGCGGGACCAGGGCGATGGCCTCGTCGCCGGTGTGGGCCACGGCGATGCGGTCCGAGGGCTCCGGGCCGGTCGCCAGCGGGTCGACCAGCACTTCCTCCAGGAGCGACTGGGCGACCGGACCGCCCTCGGCCTCCTGGCCCTCCCACTCGACGCGGGCCACGACGACCTGCCAGTGCGGGGCCGTGCCGAGCCCGGGCAGCAGCACCGGCGCGGCCACCCGCAGCCGGGCCGCGATCTCGGCGGGCGCGGCGCCCGTCTGGACCAGCTCCAGCACCTCCTGGGCCAGCCGGCGCCGGACCGTGCGGGCCGCGTCCCGGCGGTCCCGCTCCACGGCGATCAGCTGGGTGACGCCCTGGAGCAGGTCCAGGCGCTCCTCGGGCCAGTCGCCGGCGTCGGCCTCGACGGCCAGCAGCCAGTCCGACAGGACCGTCTCGCGGACGTCCCGGGCGGCCTGCGGGGAGCGGCCGGAGGAACGGACCGGGAAGAGCGAGTACGTCACCCCGTCCAGCAGGAAGCGGTGCGGTCCGCGCCGTCCGGTGCGGGTGGCGGCCAGGTGCTCGGCGGCGAGCCGCGCGCAGGTCTCGACGGGCAGCGCCGGGCTCGTCTCCTTGGAGCCGGCGATCAGGCGGCCGGTGGGGGAGAGCACCCAGGCGCGCAGGTCCAGGTCGGTGCCGAGCAGGTCCAGGACGACGTCCGGGCCGCCGCCCGCCGGGCCCGAGGTCATCATCCGCCGGTGCCGGTCCACGACCGCCGCCAGGTCCCCGGCACGCTCTCCGGAGACCTGCCGTACGACGTGCTCGGTGATCGACGCGAACGCCACCGACTCGTGCACCGCGAACAGCGGCAGCCGGTGCCGGGCGCAGGCCAGCACCAGGTCCTCCGGCACATCGCCCAGCTCGGCCTCGCCGGCGGCCAGGGCCGCCACCCCGGCCTGCACCAGGATGCGGACGAACGGCTCGGAGTCGTCGGCGTCCCGGCGCCAGGCCAGGCCCGTGAGGACCAGCTCACCTCCGGAGAGGTAGCGGGACGGGTCGCGCAGGTCGGTCGTCATGACCCCGCGGACCGACCGGTCCAGCTCGTCCTCGCCGCCGAGCAGCCGCAGGCCCAGCGCGTCGGTGTCCAGCAGTGCGCGCAGCCGCATCTCGTCGCCGCCGTTCTTTGTCTCGAAACCTACGATGGATCTTTGAGGGTGACGGGAGGGTCACCCGGAACCGGACGCTCGGGGGCGTATCCCGGGGTCCGGGTGCCGTTTCCCGCGTTGCCCAGGGAAAACCGAGAGGCTACCGATGACCTCCGTTCATACGAATCTACAAGATGCTCGCCCTGGCCAGCGAACTCCTTCATGGTTTCGGTGACTGACCCCGCCGGAGTACGGAGCGGTGTACTGAGTCCACTCCGCGTTAACAGGACATGAACGAGCCGGGCCCGCCGCACACGGATTGGCTCAATCTGAACGACCCACGAGACGAAGAAGAGAGCCGGTCATGGACTTCCTTCGCCCCGCCAGCTGGGAGGAGGCGCTCGCCGCCAAGGCCGAGCACCCCACCGCTGTGCCGATTGCGGGTGGCACCGATGTGATGGTCGAGATCAACTTCGACCACCGCCGGCCCGAGTACCTCCTCGACCTCAACCGCATCGGCGACCTCTCCGAGTGGGAGGTGGGCGAGGACACCGTACGGCTGGGTGCCTCCGTCCCGTACACCCGGATCATGGAGAACCTCCGCGCCGAGCTGCCGGGCCTGGCGCTCGCGTCGCACACGGTCGCCTCCCCGCAGATCCGCAACCGCGGCGGCGTCGGCGGCAACCTCGGCACGGCCTCGCCCGCCGGTGACGCCCACCCCGCCCTGCTGGCGGCCGGCGCGCAGGTCGAGGCGGAGTCGGCGGCCCGCGGCACCCGGCTGATCCCCATCGACGAGTTCTACACGGGCGTCAAGCGCAACGCGCTCCAGCCCGACGAGCTGATCCGCGCCGTGCACATCGAGAAGGCCGACGGCCCGCAGCAGTACTCGAAGGTCGGCACCCGCAACGCCATGGTCATCGCCGTGTGCGCGTTCGGCCTGGCCCTGCACCCCGGGACGCGCACCGTGCGCACCGGCATCGGCTCGGCCGCCCCCACCCCGGTGCGGGCCAAGGCCGCCGAGGAGTTCCTGAACGCGGCGCTCGAAGAGGGCGGCTTCTGGGACAACGGCAAGATCATCACCCCTTCGGTCGCCAAGCAGTTCGCGGAGCTGTGCTCCGGCGCCTGCAACCCGATCGACGACGTCCGGGGCACCGCGAGCTACCGCCGCCACGCGGTCGGCGTGATGGCACGCCGGACGCTGACCTGGACCTGGGAGTCGTACCGCGGCGCCCGCCGCACCACCGAGGGAGCTGCGTAATGCGCGTCAACTTCACCGTCAATGGACGCCCGCAGGAGGCCGACGACGTCTGGGAGGGCGAGTCCCTGCTGTACGTCCTGCGCGAGCGCCTCGGGCTGCCCGGCTCCAAGAACGCCTGCGAGCAGGGCGAGTGCGGCTCCTGCACCGTCCGCCTGGACGGCGTCCCGGTCTGCTCCTGCCTGGTCGCGGCCGGCCAGGTCGAGGGCCGCGAGGTGGTGACCGTCGAGGGTCTCGCGGACTTCGCCAAGCAGCGCGCCGAGAGCGGCTGCGCGACCGGCGCCTGCGGCGGCACCTCGCTGGACGAGGCCAAGCAGTGGCAGGCCAAGGGCACCGACTCGCAGACCGGTGAGGGCACCGAACTCTCCCCGATCCAGCAGGCGTTCATCGACGCCGGCGCCGTCCAGTGCGGCTTCTGCACCCCCGGTCTGCTCGTCGCCGCCGACGAGATGCTGGAGAGCAACCCGAACCCGAGCGACGCGGACATCCGCGAGGCGCTGTCGGGCAACCTGTGCCGCTGCACGGGCTACGAGAAGATCATGGACGCGGTCCGCCTGGCCGCCGCCCGCCAGTCCGAGGGGGTCTGACAGACATGCCGACCAACGGCGCTCCTACGAAGATCACGCAGGGCTCGCAGACCAAGGGCGGTATCGGGGAGTCCACGCTCCGCCCGGACGGCACCCTCAAGGTCACCGGCGAGTTCGCGTACTCGTCCGACATGTGGCACGAGGACATGCTGTGGGGCCAGATCCTGCGCTCCACCGTCGCGCACGCCGAGATCGTGTCGATCGACACCGCCGAGGCCCTCGCCATGCCGGGCGTCTACGCCGTCATGACGTACGACGACCTGCCCACCGAGGTGAAGAACTACGGCCTGGAGATCCAGGACACCCCGGTCCTCGCGCACGGCAAGGTACGCCACCACGGCGAGCCGGTCGCGATCGTCGCCGCCGACCACCCGGAGACGGCCCGCCGCGCCGCCGCCAAGATCAAGGTGGACTACCGGGAACTGCCCGTCATCACCGACGAGGCCTCGGCGACCGCCCCGGACGCGATCCTCGTCCACGAGGGCCGCGACGACCACCACAGCGGGCACGTCCCGCACCCCAACATCGTGCACCGCCAGCCGATCGTCCGCGGCGACGTGGCGCGGGCCCGCGAGCGGGCCGACGTGATCGTCGAGGGCGAGTACACCTTCGGCATGCAGGACCAGGCCTTCCTCGGCCCCGAGTCCGGCCTCGCCGTGCCCGAGGAGGACGGCGGCGTCCACCTCTACATCGCCACCCAGTGGCTGCACTCCGACCTGCGCCAGATCGCGCCGGTCCTCGGCCTGCCCGAGGACAAGGTGCGCATGACGCTGGCCGGCGTCGGCGGCGCGTTCGGCGGCCGCGAGGACCTGTCGATGCAGATCCACGCCTGCCTGCTGGCGCTGCGCACCGGCAAGCCGGTGAAGATCGTCTACAACCGGTTCGAGTCCTTCTTCGGGCACGTCCACCGGCACCCGGCGAAGCTCTACTACGAGCACGGCGCCACCAAGGACGGCAAGCTCACGCACATGAAGTGCCGGATCGTCCTGGACGGCGGCGCCTACGCCTCCGCCTCCCCCGCGGTCGTCGGCAACGCCTCCTCCCTCTCCGTCGGCCCGTACGTCGTCGACGACGTCGACATCGAGGCCATCGCCCTCTACACCAACAACCCGCCCTGCGGCGCCATGCGCGGCTTCGGCGCGGTCCAGGCGTGCTTCGCCTACGAGGCGCAGATGGACAAGCTGGCGACGAAGCTGGGCATGGACCCGGTGAAGTTCCGCCAGCTCAACGCGATGGAGCAGGGGACGCTCATGCCGACCGGGCAGCCGGTCGACTCCCCGGCCCCGGTCGCCGAACTCCTGCGCCGCATCAAGGCGATGCCACTGCCGCCCGAGCGCCAGTGGGAGTCCAGCGAGGGCGCCGACGTACGGCAGCTGCCCGGCGGACTGTCCAACACCACGCACGGCGAGGGCGTCGTGCGCGGGGTCGGCTACGCGGTCGGCATCAAGAACGTCGGCTTCTCCGAGGGCTTCGACGACTACTCCACCGCCAAGGTGCGCATGGAGGTCATCGGCGGCGAGCCCGTCGCCACCGTGCACACCGCGATGGCGGAGGTCGGCCAGGGCGGGGTCACCGTCCACGCGCAGATCGCCCGCACCGAACTCGGCGTCACCCAGGTGACCATCCACCCCGCCGACACACAGGTGGGCTCGGCCGGCTCGACCTCGGCCTCCCGGCAGACCTACGTCACCGGCGGCGCCGTGAAGAACGCCTGCGAACTGGTCCGCGAGCGGGTCCTGGAGATCGGGCGCCGCAAGTTCGGCTCCTACCACCCGGCCTGGGCGACCGCCGAACTCCTGCTGGAGGGCGGCAAGGTCGTCACCGACGGCGGCGAGGTCCTCGGCGACCTGGTCGACGTCCTGGAGGGCGAGGTCGTGGAGCTGGAGGAGGAGTGGCGGCACCGGCCGACCGAGCCCTTCGACCTGCGCACCGGCCAGGGCAACGGTCACGTCCAGTACTCCTTCGCCGCGCACCGCGCGGTGGTCGAGGTCGACACCGAGCTGGGCCTGGTCAAGGTCATCGAACTGGCCTGCGCCCAGGACGTCGGCAAGGCGCTCAACCCGCTCTCCGTCATCGGCCAGATCCAGGGCGGCACCACCCAGGGCCTGGGCGTGGCCGTGATGGAGGAGATCATCGTCGACCCGAAGACGGCGAAGGTCAGGAACCCCTCCTTCACGGACTACCTGATCCCGACCATCCTCGACACGCCGACCATCCCGGTCGACGTCCTCGAACTCGCCGACGACCACGCGCCCTACGGGCTGCGCGGCATCGGTGAAGCCCCGACCCTGTCGTCCACCCCGGCCGTCCTCGCGGCGATCCGGAACGCGACCGGGCTGGAGCTCAACCGCACTCCGGTGCGGCCCGAGCACCTCACGGGGACCGTGTAACACCCAGACTCTCCGGGCGGTGTGAGGGAACGTCACACACTCCGCCGCGCCGCCCGGAGGAACCCCCTTTGAGTTCCGCACCGCTCGCGGCCCTCGAAGCACCAGGAAATTCGTTCGTCTCGGGCCGTCCCCCGGGCCGTCCATTCCCAAATCCCGTGACCGTCAGGGCGGTTGCACGGGTGCCCCTGTGAACCTTGGGAGATGGCACCATGACCCAGCAGTCAGTGGAGCCCAGGACCGCGTCCGACGACGCCGGCGACGGCAGTCGCATCCCGGCCGGACGGTCCTGGCTCGACAGGTACTTCCACATATCCGGAAGAGGATCCACAGTCGCGCGTGAGGTGCGCGGCGGCATCACCACCTTCATGGCGATGGCGTACATCCTCCTGCTCAACCCCCTCATCCTGTCCGGCAAGGACGCGGCGGGGGACACGCTCGGCCAGAAGGCGCTGATCACCGCGACCGCGTTCGCGGCGGCCTTCACCACGCTGCTGATGGGCTTCGCCGGCAAGGTGCCCCTCGCGCTCGCGGCCGGCCTGTCCGTCTCCGGCGTGCTGTCCTCGCAGGTGGCCCCCAACATGACCTGGCCGCAGGCCATGGGCATGTGCGTGATGTACGGCGTGGTCATCATGCTGCTGGTCGTCACCGGCCTGCGCGAGATGATCATGAACGCGATCCCGCTGGCGCTCAAGCACGGCATCACCATGGGCATCGGCCTGTTCATCGCGCTCATCGGCTTCTACAAGTCCGGCTTCGTGCACCAGGGCAAGGCCACCCCGGTCACCCTCGGCCCCGCCGGTGAACTCGCCGGCTGGCCGGTGCTGCTCTTCGCCGGCACGCTGTTGCTGATCTTCATGCTCCAGGCCCGGAACGTCCCCGGCGCCATCCTCATCGGCATCGTCTCCGGCACGATCGTCGCCGCCGTGCTCAACGGTCTCGGCGTCATCGACCCGAAGCAGTGGGCCAACGGCGCCCCCGAACTGCACGGCACCGCGGTCTCGATGCCCGACTTCTCGCTCTTCGGCCACGTGGAGTTCGGCGGCTGGGAGAAGGTCGGCGCGATGACGATCGGCATGATCGTCTTCACCCTCGTGCTGGCCGGCTTCTTCGACGCGATGGCCACCATCATCGGCGTCGGCACGGAGGCCGGGCTCGCCGACGACAAGGGCCGCATGCCCGGCCTGTCCAAGGCGCTGTTCATCGACGGCGCCGGCGGTGCGATCGGCGGTGTGGCGGGCGGCTCCGGCCAGACGGTGTTCATCGAGTCGGCGACCGGCGTCGGCGAGGGCGCCCGCACGGGCCTGGCCTCCGTCGTCACCGGCCTGTTCTTCGCGGCCTGTCTGTTCTTCACCCCCGTGACCGCGATCGTCCCCCAGGAGGTCGCCTCCGCGGCCCTGGTGGTCATCGGCGCCATGATGCTGATGAACGCCCGGCACGTGGACTGGGCCGACCGCGCGACCGCCATCCCGGTCTTCCTGACGGTCGTCCTGATGCCGTTCACGTACACCATCACCTCCGGTGTCGCCGCGGGCGTCATCTCCTACGTCGCCATCAAGACCGGCCAGGGCAAGGCCCGCGAGATCGGCGCCTTCATGTGGGGGCTGGCCGTGATCTTCCTGGTCTACTTCGCCCTTCATCCGATCGAGGGCTGGCTCGGCGTGCACTAGCCGCCGCGCCGAAAGCCCGTCCGCGCAACCCCGTGAGGAGACCGACAGATGCTGGACATCGCCGAGGAGCTCGACCGGTGGGTCGAGCAGGGCCGTGACTTCGCCGTCGCCACCGTGGTGGCCGTCGGCGGCAGCGCCCCGCGCCAGCCCGGCGCCGCCCTCGCGGTGGACGCCGACGGCACGGCGATCGGGTCGGTCTCCGGCGGGTGCGTGGAGGGCGCCGTGTACGAGCTGTGCCGGCAGGCGCTGGAGGACGGGGAGACCGTCCTGGAGCGCTTCGGCTACAGCGACGAGGACGCCTTCGCCGTCGGCCTGACCTGCGGCGGCATCATCGACATCCTCGTCGTGCCGGTCCGGGCGGACGGTCCCGCCCGGCCGGTGCTCGCGGCCGCGCTGGCCGCCGCCGCGCGTGGGGAGGCGGCGGCGGTCGCGCGGATCGTGGAGGGACCGGCACAGCTGCGGGGCCGGGCCCTCCTCGTCCGTCCCGGCGGCTCCACCGACGGCGGCTTCGGCGGCCACCCCGAACTGGACCGCACGGTCGCGGCCGAGGCCGGCGCCTTCCTGGACGCGGGCCGCACCGGCACCCTGGAGATCGGCGAGCAGGGCTCGCGCTGCGGGTCCCCGCTCACCGTCCTGATCGAGTCCTCCGTCCCCCCGCCCCGCATGATCGTCTTCGGTGCGATCGACTTCGCGTCCGCGCTGGTCCGGGTCGGCAAGTTCCTCGGCTACCACGTCACGGTGTGCGACGCCCGGCCGGTGTTCGCCACCCGTGTCCGCTTCCCGGAGGCCGACGAGATCGTCGTCGAGTGGCCGCACCGGTACCTGGAGCGCACCGAGACCGACGCCCGTACGGTCCTCTGCGTCCTCACCCACGACGCCAAGTTCGACGTCCCCCTGCTCGAACTGGCCCTCCGGCTGCCCGTCGCCTACGTCGGCGCGATGGGCTCCCGCCGCACCCACCTCGACCGCAACGAGCGGCTGCGCGAAGTCGGCGTCACCGAGCTGGAACTGGCCCGCCTGCGCTCCCCGATCGGCCTCGACCTCGGCGCCCGTACGCCCGAGGAGACCGCCCTGTCCATCGGCGCGGAGATCGTCGCCCACCGCCGGGGCGGCAGCGGGGTGTCCCTGACGGGCGCGCACACCCCGATCCACCACGACACGGCGACCCGGCCGGCGCGGCGCATCGGCTCGGTCGCCTGAGAGCCGCCGTCGTTCAGGCCTTCCTGAGCAGCTGATCCGCCGCGCGGCCGAACATGAGGCGGGCCGTCCGGTCCAGGACGCCGTCGAAGAGGCGGGGCAGGAGGCGGACGCGCAGTTCCTCCCGCCACACCACCCGGCTGCGGCCCCCCGGCTCCGGCCGGACCTCGATCTCCGCCCAGCCCAGGACGACCCGGCCGCGCTTCTCCAGCCGGCACAGTCCGGGCTCGCCGCCCACCGGGGGGCGCCAGACCGTCACCTCCATGACGTCGTCGACGGTCACCGGTCCGACGCCCGAACGGGCCACGAATCGCGTGCCCTCGTGGGTCGGTGGCGCGGTGAGCACCTCGATCCTGGTCAGCGGGACCACGTCGGCGTGGCGGGGCCATTCCGTCAGCCTGCGCCACGCCTCCTCGGGGGCGAGCGGGGGCGTGCGTTCGAGGGAAAAGGTGGGCACGGCACGATCGTAGGGAATCGGCGGCGTCCACCAGCGCGTTCGCCCCCGGCTCACCTGACCGGCCCAACGGCCGTCCGCCGCGCGAGCGTCCGGCCCGCTGCCGAACGGCGTGCCCGAAAGGGTCCGGGAACGCGCCCGGCATACGGAGATCGGCGTTCCGGCGGGCGGGTCCGGGTATGCCGCCCGTCAGTCGGACATCTCCGAGGGGGCGCCGTGCCGGTGGAGCGGATCGGCTTCGTCGTACTGGCCGTGACCGCGGCCCTGCTGGTCTCGGGCGCCCTCTGCAGCGGCCGTGCGGCCCGCCGGGTGGCCGCCGTCGCCGTCGTGCGCCGGGCGGAGCCCGTGGCCGACGTCTACGAGATCGCCTACCTGCGGGGCGGCACCCGCCGCCTCTTCGAGGTCGTGGCGGTGCGTATGCGGGACACCCGCCGGCTCACCGTGTCGGGGAGGCACGACTGGATACGCCTGGACCCGGCCGCCCTCCGGCCGCAGGACGACGTCGAGGCCGCGTTCGCCGACGCGGTCGTACGGCACCGCGCCACCGCACGCGACCACGGGCTGCCCTGGCAGGCGCCGGACGACGAGCGCGTCGACCGTCTCGTGCAACGGCTCGTCGGCGAGGGCCTCTTGAACGATCCCGTGCGCGCGGGCGCCGCCCTGACCGCCTTCGAGTACCTCGTGCTGGCGATCTCGGTCTCCTGGCTGCTCACCGTGGCGGGCGTCGTACTCGCCTGGCTGGACGGCTCCTACGGGATCCTGGCCGGATACGTCCCCGTGCTCGTGGTGCCGTGGATCCTGTGGTGGCGCGACAGCAGCCGCCACCCCGGACCGTCGCCGCTGGGCAGACGGGCCGTCGGGCGGGCGAAGAAGGGTGCCTGGGCGCCCGATCCCCACCCCGGACCGGACCGGGGCGACCCGGAGGTGCTCGGCCGGGTGGCCCTGCACGGCAGGCATGCGCTGCCCGACAGTCATCCGCTCGCTCCGCCGCCCCCGCCCCCGGAGTCCGAGTACGTCCCGCACGACGCGCCGGGACTCGGCGGACTGTGACCGCCCCTCGCGCGACGGCCCGCCCCCGGCCTCAGGGCCGGTACACCTTGCCCGGCTCGGGCTTGCCGGGCGCGAGCAGCTGAGGGACCGTCACGAAGACGTAGCCGCGCTCCTTGAGGGCGTCGATGATGCCGGGCACCGCGGGCACGGTGCCCTTGTAGATGTCGTGCAGCAGGATGATCCCGTCCCGTGACGCCTGGTCGAGGACCCGCTGGGTGATGAGGTCCGAGTCCTCGGTCGTGTAGTCCTTGGCGGTCACGCTCCACAGCACCTCCGCCAGGCCCAGTTCCTTGCAGATCTCGTGCACGTCGGCGTCGGTACGGCCCTGAGGCGGGCGCATCAGCGTCGGCTTGCGGCCGGTGAGCCGCTCGATCTCGTCGTTGGGCCGCTTCAGCTCCGCCCGTATCTGCGCGTCGGATATCCGGGTGAGGATCCTGTGGTCCCAGGTGTGGCTCGCGACCTCGTGGCCCTCGGCGGCCATCCGCTTGACCAGCTCCGGGTACTTCTCGATGTGCCGCTTGCCGAGCAGGAAGAAGGTCGCCGGGACCTTCTTCTCCTTGAGGATGTCGAGCAGCGCCGGCGAGTTCTCGCTGGGGCCCGCGTCGAAGGTGAGCGCGATGCACTTGGCCTGGCGGCAGTCGACGGTCCCGAGCCTGCCCGGCGCCCCGTGCGCCGCCTCGGCGCGCGCGGTGCTCGGTGCGGTGGTGTCGACCTGGGCGCAGCCGGACAGCGCCAGCGCGAGGCAGGCCGCGGCCGAAAGGAGCGCCGCCGGACGCAACCCGCGGCGCCGTTCGCGCATCTTCCTGGGCGGAGGCGCGGGCGTCGGGGACATGGTCGGGACGCCGGTCGGGATCCCGTCGGTCGAAAGAGGCATGCGGGGACTATACACTCAGTGTATAGAGCATGTGTGCGAATTCCGGGGTGTGATCCGCGGTACACCTGGTCGCCGTAGCACCATGGAGGCAGGGGCTCCGCGGAGGAGGACGACATGCGCTTCCGGGACCGCGCCGAAGCCGGCCGGGAACTCGCCGGGCTGCTGGCCGACGCGCAGGCGCGGGGAGAGCTGACCGATCCCGTGGTGCTCGCCCTGCCGCGCGGGGGCATCGCCGTGGCCGAGCCCGTCGCCCGGGCTCTCGACGCCCCGCTGGACGTGCTCGTCGTCCGCAAGATCGGCGCCCCGCACCACGAGGAGTTCGCCGTCGGCGCGCTCGCCGGTGACGACCCGCCGCTCTTCGACGCGGACACCCTGGACCTGTTGGGCCTGACCGAGGAGTCGATGGCCCCCGTGGTCGAGCGCGAACGGCGCGAACTGCGCCGCCGCGAACGGCGTTACCGGGGTGACCGGCCGGTCCCCGAGCTGGCCGGCCGCACGGTGATCGTCGTCGACGACGGCCTGGCCACCGGTGCCACCGCCCGCGCGGCCCTGCGCCACCTCCGGCGCCGCCGGCCGGCCCGGCTCGTCCTGGCGGTGCCCGTCGGTGCCCCCGACTCCGTCGAACTGCTCGCCGCCGAGGCCGACACCATCCTCTGCCCGCACCGCCCGACGGGCTTCTCCGCCGTCGGCCAGTGGTACGAGGACTTCGGCCAACTCACCGACGACGAGGTACTGGCGGCACTGGCGGCGCACTGACCCGGATCTCCTCCGGGACCGGTCACACCTCCCGGCGGCCGCGCGCATCGGCCGGACACCGCCTGGGGGCATTCACGGGCGGTCGGCACGGGGCCGTCAGGGATGGGCCCCGTGCGCTTCCTGCGAGCCGGGGCGGGGCCCTCGGCGGTGCGAGCCGGGCAGGCGACCTTCGGTCGCGCCGACCCGCCGGGGATCCCTGGGGCGGCCCGGCCGAGCGTGCCGCAGGGGGGCGCATGACCAGCCCGTGCCGCGACGCAGGCTCGGGCGCCGGCTGCCCGGTGAGGCGAACTGGGCAGGCCCACCGCCGTCGCGCGATGGTCCGGGCCGGGTCGCCCTGCCGGGCTCAAGCGTTTCGGTTCGGCCGGCGTGCCGCAGGCGCCCGCCGTGGTCAGCTGGGGGCGGGCGCGGCCCGGCTGCTCGACCGAGCCGCGACGCGGGACCAGGCGCTTGCTGCCCGGCGGGTGCGAGCCGGGCAGGCGGTCCGTCGTCGCGCTGGGTGTGCCGACACGGGCCGGCTCGCTCAGCCGCGCCGCAGGGGGGCGTACCGGTCGCCGTGGGCGCCGGCTCGTTCAGTCCTGACCCCACCCCAGCTCCAGGCTCCGGCCCTGGGCGCGGCCCGCCTTCGCTGCCGGGCGGCGGGTGGCGGGGTCCAGGGCGTTGTCGCCGATCGCCGCCAGCGACGCCTCGTCGGGGGCGATGAGCAGCACCTCGGCGCCCCGGGCGCGCAGTTCTCCGACGCACCGCTCCAACGGCTGGTCGCTGGGGAACGGCTCGGTGGTGCCGAGCGGCACGAGCACCAGCACCCGGTCCGCACCGGCGGCCAGGTCGACGTTGGCGATGGACCGCACCCCGCCGTCCATGTACCGGTGTTCACCGATCGTCACCGGGGGCCACACGCCCGGCACGGCGCAGCTCGCCGCGACGGCGTCCACCAGCGGCACTCCGGAGTCCCGGTCGAAGACGCGCGGCTCACCGCTCCCGGCGTCCACCGCGACGATCTTCACCGCCCGCTCGGGCCATCCGTGGGCCGGCAACCGGGACGCGATCACCGCGTGCCGCGCCCGCTCGGAGACCGTCGGCGCGGCGAGCGCCGCCCGGCCGACCGCGCGCCGCAGGTCCGCCGTGGAGGCGGCCGACTCGGCCGCGGCGCCGATCTCCGCGGCGAACTTCTCCAGATCCATCTCCGCCGCGATCTCGGCGGACTGCAGCGCGGGGTCCACCTGCCGGGCGTACAGCTCCTCCAGGCCCAGCCCGCTCCCCAGCTGCGCCGCCACCGCGGAACCGGCGGAGGTCCCGACGAGCAGACCCGCCCCGCTCACGTCCCGCCCGGCATCGGCGAGCCCCGCCAGCAGCCCGGTCATCCAGGCGATACCGCCCACCCCGCCGCCGCCCAGCACCAACGCCTCACTCATCACGGCTCCTTGACTGCTCGTAGGTCCTTGATCCCCCGGGAACGACACCGCGGACGGCGTGGACATTCCCGGACACCACCGGGGGACCGGCCGGACGTCCCGGACGTGCCCCGCGCGGTGCCTCCTCGTAGCCTGGGAGGGAACCCGACGCCCTCGGCACCGGGAGGCCGGGCCGGGACGGGAGGTGCTGCCATGAACAGGCGCTGGACCGCGCGTCTGGCCCTCCTGGCGGGCGCGGCGGCACTGGCGGTGCTGCTGGTCTTCGCCGGGTTCGGCAGTGTGTTCCTGGTCCTGGTGGGAGCGGCCGGGCTGGTGCTCACGGCGGTCGGCGGCTGGTGGGTGGTGACCCGCACCCGGTGGGTACGGGCGCTGGGCGCGCTGCTCGCTCTCGGCGCGCCGCTCGCCGTCCTCGCGCTGTACGCGCTCGCCGGGCTGCTGTGGGTCGTACTGGTCTCGCTCGGCCTGTGGGCGCTGGCCGTCACCGCGGGCCGGGCGGCACTCGCCGACGGCACGTCCCGGCACATGGCGGAGCATCCGGCGGGCCGGGTCCGGCGGCCCTTCCTGATCATGAATCCGCGGTCCGGGGGCGGGAAGGTGGAGAAGTTCCGCCTCGTGGAGCGCGCCCGCGCCCTGGGCGCGGAGGTCGTCGTACTCGACCCGACGCACCACCAGGACGTGGCCGAGCTGGCGCGGCGGGCCGTCGCCGACGGAGCGGACCTGCTCGGCGTCGCGGGCGGCGACGGCACCCAGGCCCTGGTGGCCGGTGTGGCCGCCGAGCACGACGTCCCGTTCCTGGTGATCAGCGCCGGCACCCGGAACCACTTCGCCATGGACCTGGGCCTGGACCGGCAGGACCCGTCGGCCTGCCTGGGCGCGCTGACCGACGGGGTCGAACTGCGCGTCGACCTCGGCCGGATCCGGGCGGGGGCCGGGTCCGCGCGGTCCGGGGAGGAGCGCGTCTTCGTCAACAACGCCTCGTTCGGGGTGTACGCGGCCGTGGTGCAGAGCCCCGCCTACCGCGAGGACAAGGCCCGCACCACCCTGGAGATGCTGCCGGACCTGCTGACCCACCACAGCGGCGCCCGGCTGACCGTCCGCGTCGAGGGGCGGACCCTGACGGATCCGCAGGCCGTGCTGGTGAGCAACAACCCCTACCGCACGGACGACACGGCGGGACTCGGGCGCCGGGACCGGCTGGACTCCGGCCGGCTCGGGGTGCTGGCCGTCGAGGTCGGCAGCGCGGCGGAGGCGACGGATCTGCTGCTGCGCGGTGAGAACAGCCGCGGTCTGACCTCCGTGACCGCCCGGGAGGTCGTCGTCGAGGCCGACACCCCGGCCGTCCCGGTCGGGGTCGACGGCGAGGCGCTGTCGCTGCCCACCCCGGTGCACTGCCGTCTCGTACCCGGCGCGCTGCGCGTACGGGTGCCGCGGCACCGTCCCGGGGTGCCGCCGGTCGCGCCTCGCATGGACTGGCGCCGGGTGCGACGGCTGGCCCTGACGATGGGGCGGGTGGCGGCGGGACGCGACGACGACCCGTCCGGGTCCTCCCCTACAGCCAGTCCCGGTGCTTGAAGATCACGTACAGGCTGACGCAGACGACCCCCATCAGCCCGATCGCGAACGGATACCCGAAGGTCCAGCCCAGCTCGGGCATGTGCGTGAAGTTCATGCCGTAGATGGTGCCGACGAGCGTGGGCGCGAAGAGGATGGCCGCCCACGAGGAGATCTTCTTGACCTCCTCGTTCTGCTCGAACCCCGCCTCCGCCAGCGCCCGCATCTCCGCGTTCTGCTGCTGGGTGACCAGGGTCGCGTTGACCGTCAGGATCTCGGTGAGGGCCTGGCGGAAGCCGTCGACGCGCTCGCTGATGTGGGTGACGTGGTCGGCGACGTCCCGCAGGTAGCGCTGGAGCTCCTCGTCGGTCTCGTACTTGGCGAAGCCGGCCATCAGGCCGTGCAGCATGCCCACGAGCGGGCGCGTGGCGCGCTGGAACTCGACCATCTCCCGCGACAGTTCGTAGATGCGGCGGGAGACCGCGGGGTCGCCGCGGAACACCTCGGTCTCGATCTCGTCGATGTCGTTCTGGACGCCGGCCACCACCGGCGCGTAGCCGTCGACCACCGCGTCCAGGATCGCGTAGAGCACCGCCTCCGGGCCGAGTCCCAGCAGCTCGGGGGAGTCCTCCATACGGCGGCGGACCGCCGACAGGTCGGGTGCCGCACCGTGCCGGACCGTCAGCACGAAGTCCGGGCCGACGAACACGTGCAGCTCGCCGAAGTCGACCTCTTCGGGCGCGTCGAGGTAGCGGGCGGCCCGCAGGACCACGAAGAGCGTGTCGCCGTACCGCTCCAGCTTGGGGCGCTGGTGCGCCTCCATGGCGTCCTCGACCGCCAGCGGATGCAGCCCGAACTCGGCTGCCAAGGAGTGCAGTTGGGCCGCCGTCGGGCGGGCGAGGCCGATCCACGCCATGCCCGGGGACTCCTCGCGCAGCTCGCGGTAGGTCTCGGCGAGGGTGGCGGGGGAGGAGACGCGGACGCCGTCGCGGTAGAGCGCCGCCTGGACGACGCCGGTCGCGCCGGCCGGCTCCGCGGGACCGGGCGCGGGTGTCCCGGCGGCGGGCACGGGCGGCGTCTGGGCCCGGCGCCAGACCGACTTGCGGCCGCCGTTCCTGCCACCTGGTCGCTCGGCCATCGGCTGCCTCTCCGTCGAACCTGCGTACGGCGTGATCACGCGGCGGGGTACGAGAAGGATAGCCACCCGGGGGTCCCCGGCCGGGTGCCCGCGTCGCCGTGCCGTCCGGGGGGAATCGCGGACAGAGGTTGTCCGCGACGGGCGTTAGCGTGCGTCCATGACGAACAGCGGCGTGACGACCGGCGGCGGGACGACGAGCGGTACGAGGAGGCGCGCGGTGCGCGGCGGCGCGGCGGCCGCTCCCGTACTGGACGTCCGGGCCCTGAAAACCGTGCCACCCTCGACCGGCAGCTCCTGCTGCGCCGCTCCCCGCTGCCGGTTCAGGACGCCGTACGGCATCTGCTCGGCCTCCAGGCGCAGAACGTCAAGCCCCCCTACGTCGCTCTCGCGGCCCGCCTCGACGGCTTCGCACCGGAGCTGTTGTCCGACCTGATGGCCCGCCGCGAGGTGGCCCGGATCGTCACCCTGCGCTCCACCATCCACACCCACACCGCCGACGACTGCCTCGACCTGCGGCCCCTCGTGCAGCCGGCCCGCGACCGCGAACTGGGTCACTTCCGCGCCGGACTCGACGGCGTCGACCTCGGCCGGCTGGCCGCGCTGGCCCGTGAGCTGGTGGAGGCGGAGCCGCGGACCATGGCCGGGCTGCGGCAGGCGCTCGGCGCCCAGTGGCCGGACGCCGACCCGCGGGCCCTGGCCGTCGCCGCCCGCTGCACGCTGCCGCTCGTCCAGGTCACCCCGCGCGGTCTGTGGGGCGGGAGCGGCCAGGTCGCCCTCACCACCGCCGAGCACTGGCTGGGCCGCCCCGCCCGGCGCGCGCCGGCCACGGAGTCCGTGGTCCTGCGCTACCTCGCGGCCTTCGGCCCGGCCTCCGTCAAGGACATGCAGACCTGGGCCGGACTCACCCGTCTGCGGGACGCCTTCGAGCGGCTGCGCCCGCGGCTGCTCACCTTCCGCGACGACAACGGCGTCGAGCTCTTCGACCTGCCCGACGCCCCGCGGCCGGACCCGGACACCCCCGCGCCGCCGCGCTTCCTGCCCGAGTTCGACAACCTCCTGCTGTCCCACGCCGACCGCGCCCGCGTCGTACCGCCCGCGCTGCACGGCCGGAACTGGCAGGGCAACCAGGCCTACCGGACCGTTCTGGTCGACGGCTTCCTCGCCGGGCTGTGGAAGCCGGACGGCGACGCCCTCGTCGTCGAGTTCCTCACCGAGCCGACCAGGGCCCAGCGCGCGGCGGTGGCCGCGGAGGGGGAGCGGATGCTGCGGGTCCTCGACCCGGGCGGCGCGCACGACGTCCGGTTCGGCGAGGTCGCCCGGTCCTGATCCGGCCGGCAGGCCGGACACGGAGCCGGACATGGATAGGGGGGGGGGGGGGGGGGGGGGGGGGGGGGGGGCCGCCCCCCCCCCCCCCCCCCCCCCCTGGCAATTACCCGAGGGATGCTCGGGAAGTCTTCCGGGTCACGAGTTGACCTGCGTGGTCACCAGGTTCGAGAAGGTGGTCAGCCGGGTGTACACACCCGGGTAACCCGCCTCCGCGCACCCCTCGCCCCAGGAAGTGATCCCTGCCAGGGCGCCCCCGATGAGCAGGGGACCGCCGCTGTCGCCCTGGCAGGTGTCTACGCCGCCGGACGTGTATCCGGCGCACACCATGTCGGACTGTACGAAGTCCGAGCCGTAGGAGGAACGGCAGCTGGAGTCGGACACGATCGGGACGGTCGCGGTCCGCAGCTGGTTGGAGGAGCTGCCGTTCTCCGAAGTGGTGCCCCAGCCGAGGATGCGGGCCGTGCTGCCGGCCGCGTACACGCTCGTCTGGGAAGAGCTGACGTACTTCGCCGCGGTGTACGGCATCGACGTCGAGAGGGTCAGCACGGCCACGTCGTCGCCGTTGGTGGCGTCCGTGTAGTCCGGGTTGATCCAGATCTTGCTGACACGGCTCACCGTGCCGTTGGTGCCGCTCAGATAGGTCCGGCCGCCGACCACGCGGACGCTGCCGGTGGTCTCGCCGACCATGCAGTGCGCCGCCGTCACGACCTTCTTGGGCGCCACGAGGGTGCCGCCGCAGAACTGGTTCTGGGACGCGTCCGTGATCTGCATCATGAACGGGTACGCGGTCGTCGTGGTGGTCGTGCCGCCGACGATGGGCTGGGGGGCGGCGCTCGCGGTGGGGGAGGCGAGCATCCCGGTCGCCGCCGCGGCGGCGGTGGCCGCGATGACCGCGGCGGTCTGTCTCGCACGTCTGAGCCCGAACATGAGTCTCCTCAGTGGGGGTTGCACCGGTGGGGGGTCGCGCGGGTGTGGGTTGTGCATGGGGGTCGCGGGACCGACCCCCATATGCCCGGGCGAGCGGCACGCCCTTTACGCTAGGACCCGGACCCTCGGCTCCCAATGAGGGAACCCCCTAGGGGGTGGGGTGAGGGAAAACCCTCGGTCCGGATCAGTTAACAAGAGCGCTGCTCAGTGCGCCCGTCGACCTGCCGCCAATCGGACGATGTCGACGCGCGAGCGGATCCCCAGCTTGCGGTACACCCGGGTCAGGGTGGCCTCCACCGTCTTCACGCTGATGAACAGCCGCGCCGCGATCTCCCGGTTGGTGGCACCCTCCATGACCAGCGCGGCGACCTGACGCTCCATCGCCGCGAGGATGTCCAGCGCGTCCAGCGCGTCCGGCACGGCGAGCGCGGGCGCCGGCTCGGGGGCGGTCAGCGACTCCTCCACCTGGCGCAACCAGGGCAGCGCCCGGCAGCGGCGGAACATCCGGGTGGCCTCCTCGAAGGCCGCGGTCTTCGGGCCCTGGCCCGGCAGCCGGGCCAGGGCGAACGCGGCCCGCGCCTCCTCCAGGCCGTAGCCGAGCTCGGCCAGCCGCGACTGAGCGGACGTCAGCTGGGCCACGGCGGCCTCCAGGTCGCCCCGGGCGGCCCGCACCAGGGCCTCGGCCCGGCCGAGGACCGCGAGGACACTCGCCCGGTGCAGGCGCAGCGCGTGCTCCCGGCTCACGTCGATGACGTTCTGCGCCTCGGCCGTCTCACCGATGCGGACCAGCGCCTCGGCGAGGTCGCCCTGCCAGCGGCCGCGGGCCGGATCGGTGATGCCGAGGCCCAGTTCCAGGCTGCGCACCCGGCGCAGCGAGCGGACCGTGCCCGCCGGGTCCCCGGCCACCAACTGGGCGTGCCCGAGGGCGCCCAGGGCACGGGAGAGGTACATCTGGTCGCCGTCCTCCTCGGCGTGCTCCACCGCCTCCCGGGCGAGGGCCAGCGCCCGGTCCACGTCCCCGCCGGAGGCCTCCGCGAGCGAGGTGAGCATCGCCGAGGCGGTCTCGCCGATCCCGGAGTCCCGGGCGAGCCGCAGGCTCTCGCGGGCGAGCTCCAGCGCCCGGCCGCAGTGCCCGGCGCGCAGCTCGGTCTCGGCGAGCCCGCGCAGGAAGTGCACCTCGCTCTCCACCGAGCCGCGCCGGCGCACCTCCCGCAGCAGCGCGGTGACCGTGGTCCGGGCCTCGGCGAGCTGGTCGCCCATGACGAGCCAGCGGAACCGGGCGCTGCCCGCGCCGTTGTGGTGCCAGGCCACCCGGGGGTCCTGGGGCTCCGTCAGGGCTTGTTTGATGGTGCGGGGCGCCTCCGGGTGGCCCATCAGGGTCTCGGTCTGCGCCTGGAAGGCGAGGGAGAGCAGTTCGGTGCGCCGGTCCGCGCCGCGCGCGGCCAGCTCGGCGGCGTGCGCGGCCGCCTCCCGTGCCTCGGTGAAGTCGCCCTCCACGATCAGCGCCCGCCAGGCCAGCTGGTAGTGGACCAGCGCCAGCAGCCGGGGGTCGTCACCGGCGTCGGCGAGGGCCTGCGGGAAGACGGCGTCGACCTCCGCCATGGTGTGGCCGGCGGTGTCGATGACGATCATCCAGGCCCGCACCCGGTCGGCGGGCACGCTCGCCCGGGACAGCACCTCCCGGGCGATGTCGCGGGCCAGGTCCACCTCGCCCGCGGTGATCGCGTCCTCGGCGGCCTGCAGCCGGCGCTCCTCCTGGGTCGGCGTGCCGTCGGCGGGCGTGTGCCGGGCGGCCAGCAGCCCGAGCTGGGCGGCGACCGAGGGCGCCCCCCGGTCGCGGGCGAGCGAGGCGGCCTCGGCCAGCCGGGCGGCCACCAGCGGATCGGTGCCGGTGGTGGCCAGGGCCAGGTGCCGGGCCCGCTCGATCGGGTCGGAGGCGGCGGTGGACAGCGCCGCGTGGGCGGCCCGCCGCTCGTGGGCGGGCGCCTCCGCGTAGAGCGCGGCGGATATCAGCGGGTGCGCGAACCGTACGGCGGGCGCGTCCGGCTCGGTGGCCAGCAGCCCGAGTTCGGCGGCCTGGGCGCATTCGGCCTCGGCGTTCTCCCGGCCGGCGGCGTGCAGCAGTGCCGGGGTGGGGCGGGCACCCGCGCTGGCCACCAGCAGGGTGCGGCGGGCCTCCACGGAGAGCATGTCCAGGCGGCTGAGCACCAGGGCGCGCAGCGAGGTGGGCACGGGCAGCGGTTCGCCCGGCCGCGGCGGGGTGCTGCTCTCGGCGAGCGCGCGGCCGAGTTCCAGGGCGAACAGCGGGTTGCCGCCGCTGGTGCGGTGGATCTCGCGGACCGTGGAGCGGGGCAGGCCGCCGTGGCCGCGGTGGTCGAGCAGCTGCGCGACCTGGGCGCGGGAGAGCGGGCCGAGCCGGACGGCCAGCGTGCCCGGCGGGCAGGCGCGCAGATGGCGGTCGTACTCCTGGCTCTCCTGGCCCTCCGTCCGCACCGCGCACAGCAGTTGCACCGGGGTGCCCTCGAGGCGCCGCGCGGCGAAGCCGAGCAGTTCGGCGCTGGCCGGGTCGAGCCACTGCAGATCGTCGGCGACGAGCAGCACCGGGCCCTCGGCGGCCAGGGCGCGCAGCGCGGAGAGCACCGCGAGGCGCAGGGCGAGCCCGTCGCGCTGGAGGCTGGACTCGCCGCGGCCGGTGAGCGCCGACTCCAGGGCGGTGCGCTGGGCGGCGGGCAGCCGGGGGGCGACGTCGTCGAGGACCAGACCGAGGAGGTCGGCGAGGGCGAGGAAGGGCAGGTGCGATTCGGACTCGGTCGCCGAGCAGCGAAGGACGGTGCGCGCGGTGGCGGCATATTCCTCGGCCAATGCCCGCAGGACGGTGGATTTGCCAATTCCGGCGGGGCCGTGCAGCAGCACGCTGCCGCCCGAGGCGAGTTGGTCCCGGGCGCCGGTGAACAGCTCGTCGCGGCCGATGACCAGGTCGGGGCGGCACCTGGCAGGCTCCTGGAAGTCCCGTCGCACGGTCACCGCTCCCCTCGTGTCGTGTCCGGGCCAAATTCTAGGCAACGATCCTTGAAATTCGGACGGAAGCCGTGGTGAGGGAAATAACAAACGGTCAAAGCATAGGTAAATTCAAAGCGTCACCGCATGAATGAAAAGGTTTCCTCACCGGTCCCGTCCGGTTCGTCTACGGCAGCAGCCCCGCTCTGCGGGCCGCCGTCACCGCCTCCCCTCGGGTGTGCGCGCCCAGCTTCCGCATCGCCGAGCGCAGGTAGCCCTTGACCGTCTCCGGGCGCAACCCGAGCCGCTCGGCCACGGCCGTGTTGGTGGCACCCGCCGCCACCCAGGAGAGCACGTCCAGTTCGCGTGGCGCCAGGCTCGCGCCGTCGGCCGGCCGCGACGCGGTCAGCAGTCCGCACGCCGCCAGCAGTTCCGCCCGCAGCTCCGGGTCGGCGATCCGCGGCGCCAGCGCCCGCAGCGCCGCGTGCGCCTCACGCACCTGCTCCCAGGCCGCGCCCCGCTGCGTGCCGCCGGGCTCCGGCCGGACCGCCGCCAGCAGCCCCCGCGCCTCGTCCCGCACCACCAACGCCTGCTCCATGTCCCGGGCCACCGCCATCGCCGCGCCCAGCACCCGGTCCCCCAGGGGCCGGGGCGAGCGCAGCGCGCCGTACAGCACCCCGCGCACCCGCCGCCGTACGACGACCGGCACCGCCAGCACCGAGTGGATGCCCTCGGCGGCCACCGGCGCGTCGTACTCGTGACTGATCTGCCGGGAGCTGGAGTAGTCCGTCACCGCGCACGGCCGGGCCAGCGCCACCGCCTTGCCGCCGAGCCCGTTGCCCGAGGTCACCGTGAGGGAGCGCAGGGCGGCCGTGTTCGTACCGCTGAGCTCGGTGATGCGTATCCGCGGCCGGCCGGGCTCGACCAGCCCGCCGAAGGCCACCGGGAGCCCGGTCGCGCGCCGCAGCCGGGCCGGGGCGCCGCCGATCTCCACCACTCCCGTCACCTCCGCCGTCACCTGTTCGCCGATTCGGCTTCCCACACCCCCGTTCGGGGGTAGTGAGACCTGCATCACGGATTAGACGATGCCAGAGAGCCGCCCGGCAATGGTCCGGAACAGGGGAGTGGCCCCCGGGCACCGGCGCCCGGGGGTGAACGACCGGAAAGCATGGAGGACGCAGATGACGACGGCGACCGAGGCCTTCAGGGGCGCCCGGGACTTCCTGCTGGAGCACCGCGAGGACTACACAGCCGCCTACGACGGGTTCGCCTGGCCGCGGCCCGAGCATTTCAACTGGGCGCTGGACTGGTTCGACGTGATCGCCGAGGGCAACGACCGGACCGCCCTGCACATCGTCGAGGAGGACGGCGCCGAGACCCGGCTGTCCTTCGCGGAGATGGCCGAGCGCTCCAACCGGGTCGCGCACTGGCTGCGCGAGCGGGGCGTCGCCGCCGAGGACCGCATCCTCGTCATGCTCGGCAACCAGGCCGAGCTGTGGGAGACCGCGCTGGCCGCGATGAAGCTGCGTGCCGTCGTCATCCCCGCCACCCCGCTGCTCGGCCCGGCCGACCTGCGCGACCGTGTCGAGCGGGGCCGGGTGAAGCACGTGATCGCGCGGGCCGAGGACACCGCCAAGTTCGACGACGTGCCCGGCGCCTACACGCGGATCTCCGTCGGCGGCCTGCCGGAGGAGGGCTGGGAGCCGTACGAGGACGCCTACGCGGCACCCGCCGAGTTCCTCCCCGACGGCCCCACCCTGGCCGACGACCCGCTGATGCTGTACTTCACCTCGGGGACCACCGCCCGCCCCAAGCTGGTCGAGCACACCCACACCTCGTACCCTGTCGGGCACCTGGCCACCATGTACTGGATCGGCCTGCAGCCCGGCGACGTCCACCTGAACATCTCCTCGCCGGGCTGGGCCAAGCACGCCTGGTCCAACCTGTTCGCCCCGTGGAACGCGGAGGCGACCGTCTTCATCCACAACTACACCCGGTTCGACGCGGCCCGGCTGATGGCCGAGATGGACCGGGCCGGGGTGACCACCTTCTGCGCCCCGCCGACGGTGTGGCGCATGCTCATCCAGGCGGACCTCGGCCAGCTGCGCACCCCGCCCCGCGAGGTGGTGGCCGCCGGCGAGCCGCTGAACCCCGAGGTGATCGAGCAGGTCAGGCGGGCCTGGGGCCTCACCGTCCGGGACGGCTTCGGGCAGACCGAGACCGCCGTCCAGGTCTCCAACAGCCCCGGCCAGGTGCTCAAGACCGGTTCGATGGGCCGGCCCAGCCCCGGTTACCGGGTCGAACTCCTCGACCCGGTCTCCGGCGCCCCCGGCGCCACCGAGGGCGAGATCTCGCTGGACCTCTCCGAAAGCCCGGTCGGCCTGATGACCGGCTACCACGGCGACCCCGACCGCACGGCCGAGGCCATGGCGGGCGGCTACTACCGCACCGGCGACATCGCCTCCCGCGACGAGGACGGCTACCTGACCTACATCGGCCGCGCCGACGACGTCTTCAAGGCCTCCGACTACAAGATCAGCCCGTTCGAGCTGGAGAGCGCGCTGCTGGAGCACGAGGCGGTGGCCGAGGCGGCCGTCGTGCCCGCGCCGGACGACCTGCGGCTCGCCGTCCCCAAGGCGTACGTCGTCCTCGCCGAGGGCTGGGAGCCCGGACCCGGCACCGCGAAGGCCGTCTTCGAGCACTCCCGCCAGGTGCTCGCCCCCTACAAGCGCATCCGTCGGCTGGAGTTCGGCGCGCTGCCGAAGACCGTCTCCGGCAAGATCCGCCGGATCGAGCTGCGCGAGGCCACGGCCGCCGGCTCGGCCGACGAGTACCGCGAGGAGGACTTCCGGTGACCGCACAGCTGTCGTACACCCACGGGACGGGAACCACCGCCCTGCTCGGCGACACCATCGGTGCCGACCTGGACCGGGCGGTGGACGCGTGGCCCGACCGGGAGGCCCTGGTCGACGTCCCCACCGGCCGGCGCTGGACGTACGCCGCGTTCGCCGCCGACGTCGACCGGCTGGCGTGCGCGCTGCTCGCGAGCGGGATCGCCAAGGGCGACCGGGTGGGCATCTGGGCGGTCAACTGCGCCGAGTGGGTGCTCGTGCAGTACGCCACCGCACGCGTCGGCGCCGTCATGGTCAACATCAACCCGGCCTACCGCACCCACGAGGTCGAGTTCGTCCTCAACCAGGCGGGGATCTCCCTGCTGTTCGCCTCCCTCAGCCACAAGTCGAGCGACTACCGGGCGATGGTCGAGGAGGTCCGCGGCCGATGCCCCCGGCTGACGGAGACCGTCTACATCGGGGACCCGGGCTGGGAGGCGTTCACCGCACGCGGTTCGGACACCCCGCGCGACGAACTGCGGGACCGCGAGGCGTCGTTGTCCTGCGACGACCCCATCAACATCCAGTACACCTCGGGCACGACCGGCTTCCCGAAGGGTGCCACCCTCTCCCACCACAACATCCTCAACAACGGCTACTTCGTAGGAGAGTCGATCTCCTACTCCGAGCAGGACCGGATCTGCATCCCGGTGCCCTTCTACCACTGCTTCGGCATGGTCATGGGGAACCTGGCCGCCACCTCGCACGGCGCCTGCATGGTGATCCCGGCCCCGTCCTTCGAACCGAGGGCCACCCTGGAGGCGGTGCAGCGGGAGCGCTGCACATCCCTGTACGGCGTCCCGACGATGTTCATCGCCGAGCTGAACCTCGCGGACTTCGCCTCCTACGACCTCTCGACCCTGCGCACCGGCATCATGGCGGGCTCGCCCTGTCCGGTGGAGGTGATGAAGCGGGTGGTCGCCGAGATGCACATGGAGGAGGTCTCCATCTGCTACGGCATGACCGAGACCTCACCGGTGTCGCTCCAGACGCGCATCGACGACGACCTGGAACACCGCACCGGGACCGTCGGCCGCGTCCTGCCGCACCTGGAGGTCAAGGTCGTCGACCCGGCCACCGGCGTGACGCAGCCCCGGGGCACGGCCGGCGAGCTGTGCACCCGCGGGTACAGCGTGATGCTCGGCTACTGGAACGAGCCGGAGAAGACCGCCGAGGCCGTCGACGCCGGCCGCTGGATGCACACGGGCGACCTCGCGACGATGCGCGAGGACGGCTACGTCGAGATCGTCGGCCGCATCAAGGACATGATCATCCGGGGCGGCGAGAACATCTACCCGCGCGAGATCGAGGAGTTCCTCTACGCGCACGCCAAGATCAGGGACGTCCAGGTCGTCGGCGTGCCGCACGAGAGGTACGGCGAGGAGGTGCTCGCCTGCGTCATCCCGCACGATGCGGCCGACCCGCCCACGCTGGAGGAGGTGCGCGCCTTCTGCGAGGGCCGGCTCGCCCACTACAAGATCCCGAGCAGGCTCCGGATCCTCGACTCCTTCCCGATGACGGTGTCCGGAAAGGTGCGGAAGGTCGAACTGCGGGAGAAGTTCCAGGTGTGACCGCGCGGGAATCGAGCATGCGCTGATTGCTCGAGGACGGGTCCCGGTCGTCGGAGCGCGCTGTCGGCGGCGTACTCGGCCCGGGACCCGTCGGCGTTCCGGACGGGCGCCGTCCGCGGACGGGATCCGGTGGTGCGCCGCCCCACGGTGTCAGGTGCGCCGGTCCCGCGCTCCGCCCCCCGGGGCCGGGGCCCCTTCGCCGTGCAGCGCCTCGGCCGGGTCGTTCACCGGCTGCGGGGCTCCGGCGAGGTCCAGGACGAACAGCGGGACGCCGAGCGAGGCGGCGCGGGTTTGGGCCTCGTCGGTGTAACCGGCCAGGGAGAAGTAGACGCAGTCCGCCGATTCCGTCATCGCGGTCAGCCACAGGCACTCCACGTCCCGCGGCGCGGCCGGCCGCACGGTCGGGTCCACCTGGGCGAGCAGGCCACGGGCGGCGAGCCCGATGCCGTTCGGCGGCCGCTGGTCGGCGCGGCGGACGTCCCGGTAGCCGAGCCAGCGCAGATAGAGCGCGGCGGCGGTGACGGCGTCACGGGCGGTGCGAATGGCGCGGGGCTGGAAGGCGGGCCGCCGTGCCGCGGCGGCCTCCCCGGCATCCGGACTCCCCGGCGCCTGCCGCGGCGCGCCCCGCGCCGCCGTCTTGGTCAGGGGCCCGGCGGACGTCCCGGGCGCAGCCGTCACCGGGACGCGCAGCACCGTGCCGCACGGGCAGCCCAGCTCCGGCCGGGGCCACTGGTTGCGGCGCCCGCACACGGCACACGGCACGGTGAGCCACTCGTCGTCCCAGGCGCGGTGCGCCGAGACGGCCGGTTCGGTGGCCGGATCGAGCCGCGGGGCGGTGGGCGCGCCGCACGCGCACGGGTAGGCCGGCGCGGTGTAGAGGTGCGCGCGCCGGCAGGCGGGACAGCGCACCGGCACGCTCTCGGGCATGGCCCACTCCAAGGCGTCGCGTCGGAACGGCCGTCGGGCGACGGCGGACCCATCGTCCTCCTCCCGCACCCCCCTTGTCCGGCGCTTGCCGTGTCCCGGTGTCTCTTGACGCGATTCACCGACCCCCTTACATTGCTTCCAGATAGTAGAAGTTAGATTCCGCAATGCGGAAGATTGCCAATCTGGAGACTGTGCTCACCGCGGGGCGCGACGGGAGTACGCATCCGACAGCCGAAGCAGGAGTACTCGATGGCCCGTATGACCGCTGCCCGCGCGGCAGTTGAGATCCTCAAGCGCGAGGGCGTCTCCGACGCCTTCGGTGTGCCGGGCGCGGCGATCAACCCGTTCTACAAAGCCCTCAAGGAGGGCGGCGGCATCAACCACACCCTCGCCCGCCACGTCGAGGGCGCCTCGCACATGGCCGAGGGCTACACCCGGACCCGGCCGGGCAACATCGGTGTCTGCATCGGCACGTCCGGCCCGGCCGGCACGGACATGATCACCGGCCTCTACTCCGCCATCGGCGACTCCGTCCCGATCCTGTGCATCACGGGGCAGGCGCCCACCCACGTGATCCACAAGGAGGACTTCCAGGCCGTCGACATCGCCTCGATCGCCAAGCCGGTCACCAAGATGGCGGTGACCGTCCTGGAGGCCGCGCAGGTCCCGGGCGTCTTCCAGCAGGCCTTCCACCTGATGCGTTCCGGCCGCCCCGGCCCGGTCCTGATCGACCTGCCGATCGACGTGCAGCTCACCGAGATCGAGTTCGACCCGGAGACCTACGAGCCGCTGCCCGTCTACAAGCCGGCCGCGACCCGTGCCCAGATCGAGAAGGCGATCTCCTTCCTGCTGGCCTCCGAGCGCCCGGTCATCGTCGCCGGCGGCGGCGTCATCGGCGCCGACGCCGCCGATCTGCTGGTCGAGTTCGCCGAGCTGACCCGGACCCCGGTGATCCCTACCCTGATGGGCTGGGGCACCCTGCCCGACGACCACGAGCTGAACGCCGGCATGGTCGGTGTCCAGACCTCGCACCGGTACGGCAACGCCACCTTCCTGGAGTCGGACTGCGTCCTCGGCATCGGCAACCGCTGGGCCAACCGTCACACCGGCTACAAGCTCGACGTCTACCGCGGCGACCGCAAGTTCGTCCACGTCGACATCGAGCCCACCCAGATCGGCAAGATCTTCCCGCCGGACTACGGGGTCGTCTCCGACGCCAAGGCCGCGCTGGAGCTGTTCGTCGAGGTCGCCAGGGAGCTGAAGGCCGACGGCCGGCTGCCCGACCGTACCGAGTGGGTCGCCTCCACCCAGGAGCGCAGGGCCACCCTGCTGCGCCGTACGCACTTCGACGACGTGCCGATGAAACCGCAGCGCGTGTACGAGGAGATGAACAAGGCCTTCGGCCCGGACACCCGGTACGTCACCACGATCGGCCTGTCCCAGATCGCCGGCGCGCAGATGCTGCACGTCTACAAGCCGCGCCACTGGATCAACTGTGGTCAGGCCGGCCCGCTCGGCTGGACCATCCCGGCCGCGATCGGCGTCGCCAAGGCCGACCCGGACGCCCCGGTCGTCGCGCTCTCCGGCGACTACGACTTCCAGTTCATGATCGAGGAGCTGGCGGTCGCCGCGCAGCACCGGATCCCCTACGTCCACGTGCTGGTCAACAACGCCTACCTGGGCCTGATCCGGCAGGCGCAGATCGGTCTCGACATCAACTTCCAGGTGAACCTGGAGTTCGAGAACATCAACACGCCGGAGCTCGGCGTCTACGGCGTGGACCACGTCAAGGTCGCCGAGGGCCTGGGCTGCAAGGCCATCCGGGTCACCGAGCCGGGCCAGCTGGGCGCGGCCTTCGAGCAGGCCAAGAAGCTGGCCGCCGAGTACCGGGTGCCGGTCGTCGTCGAGGCGATCCTGGAGCGGATCACCAACATCTCCATGAGCCGCACGATGGACATCAGCGACATCTCCGAGTTCGAGGAACTGGCCACCGAGCCAGGCCACGCGCCGACGTCGGTGAAGCCGCTGAAGGTCTGACCCGCCCGACCCGGAAGGGGCGGACCGTCCGGAAGGACGGTCCGCCCCTTGGTCGTGCCGCTCCCGCGTGCGCGGGGCTCACCGGACCTCCGTCCCGCGTGCGGGTGCGTGCCGTGGCCGCCGCCGGTGCGGCGCGGTGCCGGGCCCGGTCGAGCCCGGGCCTTTGTGTCCGCCGTAGGCGCCGGGGGTGGGGCTCAGCCGTAACCGCCGCCTCCGCAACCGCCGCCGTGGTCGTGGCCGCCGCCGTGCCCGCCGTAGTCGCCGCCGTGGGCGTGGCCGCCGTGGCCGGTGTCGTGGGTATGGGCGCCGGTGCCCGGACCGTGGGGCTCCTCGTGCCCCACGTCGCCCGCGATGCCGCGCAGGCCGCCGCCCCGGCCGAAGGGGAAGAGCCCCTCGTCGGCGAGGGCACCGCGGCCGGTGAGCCCGGAGTCGCGGGCGAACACCGGCACCAGCGCCGTCAAAGCCCGCGCGCCGTGCAGCGCGACGGTGAGCAGGACCTGGTCGTCGGGCAGGCCGTCGGGGCCGTCCGGCAGCGGATGCAGCGCACGCAGCGCGGCCAGCTCACGGCGGGCGGCCCGGGTGGGCCCGGGCGGCAGCGACCGCAGCAGTCCGGCGGCCCTCAGCTCGGCGCGCATCCGGGCCAGGGCCCGGCGTACCACCGCCCGGCCGGGCAGCTCCCGCGGTCCGGCGGGCCGGTACAGACCGGTGCGCACCGCCTTCTCCAGCGGGTGGCGGAAGGGGCCGGCGTCACCGGGCCCGCCGGCCCTGCGCAGGGTGCCGGGCCGGCCGGCCTCGACCACGCCGCGCAGATGCAGTCCGAGCACGGCGACGGTCAGCGCGGCGCGGTCGCCGCCCCGCAGCAGGGCGACCGCGCAGGCGTCCGGTGGAATCGATGTCGTACGGCCCACGGCTCACCCCCGCGAGGGGGCCCGCCGCCCCCGTGCCGGCGGGCCCCGTCTGCTGGTGACATGCCCGCGCGCGGGGGTGGCCGAAGCATGGTCCGCGCTGTTCAGAGGTTGATTTGAGGATGGCGTAGTGCCGCTACGGTCCCTGCCGTACGCGGCGCGGCTACCACTCGTGCTCGGAGAGTCCGGGCCAGTCGTCCGGGCCTCCGCCCTGCCACTCGATCAGATCGCTCTCCTCCACTTCGATCCGGTCCAGATCGGCCAGCCGCAGGATCTCCACGACGTCGTCCAGGTGGGAGGCGATGCCCAGGGTCACCTCTCCCTCGGTGACCCGGCGGGAGCCGTCCAGGGCGGGCGAGTGGACCACGATGTGCGGGTACTGCGTCGGATTGCCCATGGCATCAGCGTCCTGCGGAAGGGGCCCCCGCGCACGCCGGGGCCGGGACGACGCGAAGCGCCCCCTGGGCAGGGGGCGCTTCGGTGTCCGGTGATGGCCGTCCGACGGCGCGAGGCTGGGCGCGACAGGTCGTTCGCGCCGCCGGACGGGGCAGGTGGCCCCCGGTAGGGGGCTGGGTGGGACCGCGGCGGATGCGACGGATCCGGGTGCTCTTCCCTCAGGTCGAGAAGGGCAGGCCGTTCCTTCACCACCGCACTGGCTCGCACGCCGCCGCGGTCCTCGCCCTGCCCGCGCCTCCACCGACGGCCACCCCTCATCCGGGCCGTCCGGTGTACTGCGCGGGCCGCGTCCGGAATCATGACCTCCCGTCAGATTCCGTACGCTGCTTGCGGGTTCCTGGGATCAGTCCTCGCGCAGGGCGCGGACCGCCGCCTCCACGCGCTTGCCGTACTCCGGGTCGGCGGCGTGGAAGTGGGCCAGGTTCTTCTCGATCACGTCGTCGCGGGAGACCTGCGAGAGGCCGCCGGCGATGTTCGCGACGAGACGCGACCTCTCCTCCTCGGACATCAGGCGGTACAGGTCGCCCGCCTGGACGAAGTCGTCGTCCTTGGTGTGGAGGGGAGCCTCGTGGGTGCCGGTGTGACCCGACACCGGCAGGGGGGCCGACAGCGGGCGGCCGGTCTCGACCGGGCCGTCGTAGGAGTTCGGCTCGTAGTTCTTGGCGCCGCGACCCTGGCCGTTGACCGCCATGAGGCCGTCCCGGCCGTAGTTGCGGGCGCCGCCCGGGACCGCCTTGGGGGCGTTCACGGCGAGCAGGGTGTGGTTGACGCCCAGGCGGTAGCGGTGGGCGTCCGCGTAGGCGAACAGCCGGCCCTGGAGCATCTTGTCCGGCGACGGACCGATGCCGGGCACGAAGTTGTTCGGGGAGAACGCGGCCTGCTCGACCTCGGCGAAGACGTTGTCCGGGTTGCGGTCGAGGACCAGGCGGCCCACCCGCTGGAGCGGGTAGTCCTTGTGCGGCCACACCTTGGTGAGGTCGAACGGGTTGAAGCGGTAGTCGGCCGCCTCGGCCGCCGGCATGAGCTGCACGTACAGGGTCCAGGACGGGTGCACGCCCCGCTCGATGGCCTGCAGCAGGTCCGTCTGGTGGGAGTTGGCGTCCTGGCCCACGGTCTCCGCGGCCTGCTCGCTGCTCAGGCTGCGGATGCCCTGGTTCGTCTTGAAGTGGTACTTGACGAAGAAGGCCTCGCCCTGCGCGTTCGTCCACTGGTAGGTGTGCGAGCCGTAGCCGTTCATGTGGCGGTACGACGCCGGGATGCCGCGGTCGCCCATCAGCCAGGTCACCTGGTGCGTGGCCTCGGGGGCGTGCGCCCAGAAGTCCCAGACGTTGTCCGGCTCCTGCCTGCCCGTGAACGGGTCCCGCTTCTGCGAGTGGATGAAGTCGGGGAACTTGATCGGGTCCTTGATGAAGAACACCGGGGTGTTGTTGCCGACGAGGTCGTAGTTGCCCTCCTCGGTGTAGAACTTCACCGCGAAGCCGCGGGGGTCGCGCACGGCGTCCGCGCCGCCGAGGGAGTCGGCGACCGTCGAGAAGCGCAGGAAGACCTCGGTGCGCTTGCCGATCTCGCTCAGGAAGTCGGCGTGGGTGAAGCCGGTGACGTCGTCCGTCACCTCGAAGTGGCCGTACGCGCCGGAACCGCGGGCGTGCACGACGCGCTCCGGGATCCGCTCGCGGTTGAAGCGCGCGAGCTTCTCCAGGAGGTGCTGGTCCTGGAGGAGGAGCGGGCCGCCTGCGCCGGCGGAGGCGGAGTTCTGGTTGTCGGCGACCGGGGCGCCGGACTCTGTCGTCAGCACGCGCTTCGACATCGGGGACCTTCCGTGCGAGAGGGCAGCGGGAATCTGCGGAACCGCTAAATCTTCGGAATCTTCGGAAACAGATTTCCGCTTCATGGAGCTTCCGCTGGCGTGAGCCTAGATTTGGGTGGACGGGGCGTCAACAGTTTGTTGAAGTGGATTCCGGGCGGCGCCGACGCCTGGGCGCGACAGGACAGGTGTCGGCGGCGGCGCCGCCCGGAAGTCTCGGGGTGCGTCAGACCTTGGCGCCGGAGAGGCGCTCCACGGCCCGCAGCAGGGCCGAGTGGTCCAGGCCGCCGTCGCCCTGGGCGCGCAGGGAGGCGACCAGCTGGGCGACCACGCCGCCGACGGGCAGGGCCGCGCCGACGTTGCGGGCGGCGTCGGTGACGATGCCCATGTCCTTGTGGTGCAGGTCGATGCGGAAGCCGGGCTTGAAGTCGCGGGCCAGGAAGTTGTCCTTCTTGCGCGTCAGCACGGTGGAGCCGGCGAGGCCGCCGTTGAGGACGTCCAGCGCGGCCTTGAGGTCCACGCCCGACTTCTCCAGGAAGACCACGGCCTCGGCGCACGCCTGGATGTTCACGGCGACGATCAGCTGGTTGGCCGCCTTCACGGTCTGGCCGGAGCCGTGCGGGCCGCACAGCACGATGGTCCTGCCGAGGGCGTCGAAGATCGGCTTGGCCTCGTCGAAGTCGGCCTGGCCGCCGCCGACCATGATCGACAGCACGGCCTCCACGGCGCCGGCCTCGCCACCGGACACGGGGGCGTCCAGCACCCGGATGCCCTTGTCCTTCGCGGCGGCGGCCAGGTCCACGGAGGTCTGCGGGGTGATCGAGGACATGTCGATCAGCAGGGCGCCGGACCTGGCGTTCTCCAGGATGCCGTCGGGGCCGTAGGCGATGGCCTCGACGTGCGGGGAGGCGGGGACCATGGTGATCACCACGTCGGCGTCCCGGACCGCCTCGGCGATCGAGCCGGCCGCGGTGCCGCCGGCGGCGGCCAGGCGGTCCAGCTTGTCCTGCTCCAGGGTGTAGCCGGTGACCGGGTAACCCGCCTTGACCAGGTTCTCGGACATGGGGGAGCCCATGATGCCGAGGCCGATCCAGGCGATCTTGGGAAGGTTGCTCATCTCGGGGGTGCCTCTCTGACTGCTCTGCGAAGTCGGGGGGTTCAGCGCGCTTCGCGCGGGAGCCACGCGAAGGCCTCGGCGCTGGGACGGTCGCCCGGCTTGTACTCCAGGCCGACCCAGCCGTCGTAACCGGCCTTCCGCAGCCGGTCCAGCAGCTCCTCCAGCGGGAGTGAGCCGGTGCCGGGGGCGCCGCGGCCGGGGTTGTCGGCGATCTGCACGTGCCCGGTCCTCGCCGCGTACCGGTCGATCACCGAGGGCAGGTCCTCGCCGTTCATCGACAGGTGGTACAGGTCCATGAGGAACTTCGCGTTCCCGAGGCCCGTGGCCGCGTTGACCTTGTCGACGACGTCGATCGCGGCCGGCGCCGACACCAGCGGGTACAGCGGCGACTCGGGCTGGTTGAGCGCCTCGATCAGCAGGATCGCGCCGATCCGGTCGGCGGCCCGGGCGGCGAGCACCAGGTTCTCCAGGGCGAGCGCGTCCTGTGCGGCCGGGTCCGCGCCGTCGACGCGGTTGCCGTACAGGGCGTTGAGGGCCTTGCAGCCGAGCGACTGCGCGAACTCCGCGGCCACGTCGACGTTGGCGCGGAACCTCGCCGACTCCTCACCCGGGACCGACAGGGCGCCGCGGTCCGGGCCCGGCAGCTGCCCGGCGTAGAAGTTCAGCCCGGTGAGCTGGACGCCCGCGTCCTCGATCGCCTTCTTCAGGGCGTCGAGCTCGGACCGCTCGGGGGTGGGGGAGTCGATCCAGGGCCACCACAGCTCGACCGCGGTGAAGCCGGCCGCGGCGGCGGCCGCGGGACGCTCCAGGAGCGGGAGTTCCGTGAAGAGGATCGACAGGTTGACGTTGAAGCGCTGGTCTGCGAATCCCATTCGGGCCGCGCTCCCTTCCGTGGTTCTGGTTTCCGTATAGCGGAAGTTCGTTTCTGCTTAATGGAAGATTGCCGTCGGGTGTCGGCGCTTGTCAAGAGGGCCCGGCGGCCCGTCCTCACCGGGCCGCCCCAAAACCCGCGGCGCGCGTTAGGTTGTGCGCGTGCGATTGAGAGTGGAGTTCACGACCGAACCCTTCGACCTGGAAGAGGCGCCCGCGCACGCCCTCGTGGCGCGGCAGGTCCTCGAGGCGGCCGAGTTGGACGCCGTGGACGTCGGCCCGTTCGGCAACACGGCCGAAGGGGCCGCCGACGGCGTGCTCACCGCCGTCGACGCGCTGCTGCGCAAGGCCCTGGAGGCCGGTGCGACCCGGGTCTCGCTCCAGGTCAACGTGATCGAGGACGCGAGCGGGGAGGGCGACAGTTGACCGGGGACGAGCCCTTCATCGCGGCCGTGAAGCCGTTGATCGACGCCATGGGCGGGGAGATGCTTCCGCCGGACGAGGCCGGTCCGGAGGACGTCGTCCTGGCCTGGGAGGGCGTCGACGTCCTCGCCGTACGCCTGCCCCAGCTCGCCGACTCCCTCGACCACATCCTCGCCGCCATGGAGCGCAGACAGGGCCGGCCCCTGGCCGACCTGGACCGCAAGGCCAAGCAGGAGGTCGTGCGCATACTGGAGGCGCGGGGCGCCTTCGCCGTGCGGCACGGCGTGGAGACGGTGGCGGGTGCACTGGGTGTCAGCCGCTTCACGGTCTACAACTACCTGAACCGGGAGAAGGGGGCCTGAGCGGCCCCGGGCGCCTCCGCGGCTTGTTACGCGGATTTTTCAACAAAGTGTTGACGTGATGTTTCCGAGGGCGTTAGCTATCGGCAGCCCGTTCAGCACGAAGGCCCATCGCGGCCACGGAGGCTCCCGTGACGTCGACTTCCACGCCCCCGGGCCTCGCCCGGTTCAACGACCTGGAGGAGGACGCGGCCTTCGCCGCCCTCCACGAGGCGTGCGCCTCCACCGAGTGGGCCCGGCGGCTGCTCGCCGCCCGCCCCTATCCCACCGCCGAAGCGCTCTACGCGGCCGGTGACGCCGCCACGGCCGAGCTGGCCGCCGAGGACCTCGACGAGGCGATGGCCGGGCACCCGCCGATCGGGCGTCCCCAGCCCGGCGACCCGACCTCCGCCCGTGAGCAGCGCGGCATGGCCGGCGCCTCCGAGGACCTCAAGGCGGAGATGCTCGAGCTCAACCTGGCCTACCAGGACAAGTTCGGCCATGTCTTCCTCATCTGCGCCACCGGCCGTACCGGCGAGCAGATGCGCGACGCGGTCAAGGAGCGGATCGGCAACTCGCCCGAGCAGGAGCGGGAGATCGTCCGCACCGAGCTGGGCAAGATCAACCGCATCCGACTGGCCCGACTCGTCGAAGAGGACGCCTGACACCATGAGCACCAGCACCACCGCCTCCGTGTCCACGCACATCCTGGACACCTCCGTCGGCCGCCCCGCCGAGGGCGTCGCCGTCCAGCTCGCCGCCCGCAGCGGGCGCGACGCGAACTGGCAGGCGCTCGGCGGCTCCGCGACCGACGCCGACGGCCGGTGCAAGGACCTGCCGGCCCTGCCGGAGGGGACCACCCACGTACGGCTCGACTTCGCCGTCGAGCCGTATTTCGAGAAGAAGCAAGCCGATGCGCAGCAGGACGCCCCCGCGAATCGGGACAGCGGAACCGGTGTGTTCTTCCCGGAGGTGGCGATCACGTTCGCCGTCGTACCGGGCGAGCACTACCACGTGCCGCTGCTGCTCAACCCGTTCGGCTACTCCGTTTACCGAGGGAGCTAGCTAAATGCCCACGATTCTGGGACAGAACCAGTACGGCAAGGCCGAGAACCGAGTCGTCAAGATCACGCGGGACGGCGCCACCCACCACATCAAGGACCTCAACGTATCCGTGGCGCTGAGCGGCGACATGGAAGAGGTCCACTACTCCGGCTCCAACGCCAACGTCCTGCCGACCGACACCACCAAGAACACGGTGTTCGCGTTCGCCAAGGAGCACGGCATCGAGTCCGCCGAGCAGTTCGGCATCCACCTCGCCCGCCACTTCGTCACCTCGCAGGAGCCGATCCACCGCGCCCGGATCCGCATCGAGGAGTACGCCTGGGAGCGGATCGAGACCTCCGACGCCAACTCGAAGTTCATCGGCTCGGACGAGGTCAAGCACTCCTTCGTGAAGAAGGGCCAGGAGACCCGCCTCACCCAGATCACCTACGACGGCCGGAAGTGGGAGGTCGTCTCCGGCCTCAAGGACCTGACGGTGATGAACTCGACCAACTCCGAGTTCTGGGGCTACGTCAAGGACAAGTACACCACCCTCCAGGAGGCGTACGACCGCATCCTGGCGACCTCGGTGTCCGGCCGCTGGCGGTTCAACTGGACCGACGACGAGCAGAAGATGCCCAACTGGGAGAAGTCCTACGAGCAGGTCAGGAAGCACATGCTCCAGGCCTTCGCCGAGACCTACTCCCTCTCGCTGCAGCAGACGCTGTACCAGATGGGCTCGCGCATCATCAACAACCGCGGCGAGATCGACGAGGTCCGCTTCTCGCTGCCGAACAAGCACCACTTCCTGGTGGACCTGGAGCCGTTCGGCCTGAAGAACGACAACGAGGTCTACTTCGCCGCCGACCGCCCCTACGGCCTCATCGAGGCCACCATCCTGCGGGACGGCTGTGAGGCCCTGATCCCGGTCGACACGACCAACCTCTGACGCGGGACGCGCGCCCCCGGCCCCGCCACCCGTGCCGGGGGCCCGCCACACCGGAGGGAACGAAATGGCACAGCCTGCGAAAGGGCCCGCCACGGCCCTGGGTCCCACCCCGCCGGCGCACACCGACGACGCCGTCACGTCCGTGCACCCGGTGGACGAGAAACTCCACGTCACCCGGCTCGTCCCGGCCGCGCTCCAGCACATCGCCGCGATGTACGCGGGCGTCGTCACTCCTCCGCTCATCATCGGCCAGGCCTGCGGACTCGACATCGCGGCCCGCACCCGGCTCATCGCCGCGAGCCTGCTCATCGCGGGCGTCGCGACCATCCTCCAGACCATCGGCGTCAAGGGCCTCGTCGGCAACCGCCTGCCCTTCGTCAACGCCGCCTCCTCCGCCGGCATCGCCCCGATCCTCGCGATCGCCGAGACCAGCGGCAAGGGGCACCAACTCCCCGCGATCTACGGCGCGGTGATGGTCGCCGGGGCCTTCTGCCTGGCGCTCGGCCCGTTCTTCGGGCGGCTGCTGCGCTACTTCCCGCCCCTGGTCACCGGCGTCGTCATCACCCTGATCGGCGTCACCCTCATGCCCGTCCCCGTCGGCTGGGCCCAGGGGGGCGACAAGACCGCCGCCGACTTCGGCGCCATGCGGCACCTCGCGCTCGCCGGCTTCACCCTCGCCGTCATCCTGCTGATCCAGCGCTTCGGCAGGGGATTCGTCAAGCAAGTGGCACTGCTCTTCGGGCTGTTGATCGGCACCCTGGCCGCGATCCCCTTCGGCATGGCCGATTTCAGCGGGCTGCGGTCCGCGCCGGTCGCCGCGCTGCCCACCCCGTTCGCCTTCGGCACCCCCGAGTTCCGGCCCGCGGCCGTGCTGTCGCTGTGCATCGTGATGCTCGTGCTGATGACCGAGAGCTCCGCCGGCATGCTCGCCCTCGGCGAGATCTGCGACCGCCGTGCCGACGCGAGGACCATCACCCGCGGCCTGCGCACCGACGGCATCGCCACCCTGCTCGGTCCCGTCTTCGGCGGCTTCCCCACCTCCGCCTTCGCCCAGAACGTCGGCGTCGTCTCCCTCACCCGGGTGCGCAGCCGCTACGTCGTCGCCGTCGCCGGCGCCACCCTGCTGGTCCTCGGCGCCTTCCCGGTGCTCGGTGCCGTCGTCTCCCTGGTCCCCATGCCGGTCCTGGGCGGCGCGGGCATCGTGCTCTTCGGCTCGATCGCCGTCAGCGGCATCCGTACCCTGTCCGAGGCGGGGCTGGACGACAGCTCCAACATCATCCTGGTGGCCGTGGCGCTCGGTGCCGGCATCATCCCGCTGGCCGCGCCGACCTTCTACGCGGACTTCCCGGCCTGGGCGCAGACCGTGCTCGGCTCCGGCATCAGCGCGGGCGCGCTCGTCGCCGTGCTGCTCAATCTCTTCTTCCATCACCTCGGCACCCGGAGCGGCAGGCCCGCTCCGGCACTCAAATCCTCCTAGGGTCCTGCCGTGCCCTCCCCGTGGACACCGCTTCGGTCCACGGGCCGCCACTGAAAGAAAAGGAAGCACCATGGCACCATCGGCAGCCCAGCGCATCGTCATCGAGAACTGCGCGATCGCGACCGTGGACGCGGGCGACACGGAGTACGCCTCCGGGTACCTGGTCCTGGCCGGCAACCGGATCGAGTCGGTCGGCGCGGGCAAGGCCCCCGAAGGCCTCGAGGACGTGGTGCGCCGGATCGACGCGACCGGCCATCTGGTCACGCCCGGTCTGGTCAACACCCACCACCACTTCTACCAGTGGATCACCCGGGGCCTGGCCACCGACCACAACCTGTTCAACTGGCTGGTCGCGCTCTACCCGACGTGGGCGCGCATCGACGAGCAGATGACGTACACGGCCGCCCAGGGGTCCCTCGGCATGATGGCCCGCGGCGGTGTCACCACCGCGATGGACCACCACTACGTCTTCCCGCGGGGCTCCGGCGACCTGTCCGGCTCGATCATCCGCGCCGCCGCGGAGATGGGCGTACGGTTCACGCTGGCCCGCGGCTCGATGGACCGCAGCGAGAAGGACGGCGGCCTGCCGCCGGACTTCGCCGTCGAGACGCTGGAGGGTGCGCTCGCCGCCACCGAGGAGACCGTCAAGAAGCACCACGACGCCTCGTTCGACGCCATGACCCAGGTGGCCGTCGCCCCCTGCTCCCCGTTCTCCGTGTCCACCGAACTCCTCCGGCAGGGCGCCGAGCTGGCCCGCCGGCTCGGAGTACGGCTGCACACCCACGGCTCGGAGACCGTGGAGGAGGAGAAGTTCTGCCACGAGCTGTTCGGCATGGGCCCGACGGACTACTTCGAGTCCACCGGCTGGCTCGGTGAGGACGTGTGGATGGCGCACTGCGTCCACATGAACGACTCCGACATCGCCGCCTTCGCCCGTACGAAGACCGGTGTCGCCCACTGTCCCTCGTCCAACGCCCGGCTCGCGGCCGGCATCGCCCGCGTGCCCGACATGCTCCGGGCCGGTGTCCCGGTCGGTCTCGGCGTGGACGGCACCGCCTCCAACGAGTCCGGTGAACTCCACACCGAACTGCGCAACGCCCTGCTGATCAACCGCCTCGGCGCCCACCGCGAGGCCGCCCTCGACGCCCGCCAGGCGCTGCGGCTCGGCACGTACGGCGGCGCCCAGGTGCTCGGCCGGGCCGGGCAGATCGGCTCGCTGGAGCCCGGCAAGCTCGCCGACCTGGTGCTCTGGAAGATGGACACGCTCGCCCACGCCTCCATCGCCGACCCGGTGACCGCGCTCGTCTTCGGCGCCGCGGCCCCGGTCACCGCCTCCTTCGTCAACGGCCGGCAGATCGTCGAGAACGGCCGCCTGCTGCACGTCGAGGAGGACGCCATCGCCCGCTCCACCCGCGAGGAGGCCCAGCGCCTCGCCCGGATCGCCGCCCAGGGCTGATCCACACCCCACACTCCGGCGCCCCACCCCCGTGGCGAGGCGCCGGCGGACTCCGGCCGGGAGGGACGGCTCACGGCCGGAGCCGTGGATCCGAGCGGGATCCACGGCAAGCCGTCTCCGGGGCGCGTGCGCCCGCGCGCGCCCCGGAACGGTCACCGCTCCACCGCTCACCGCTCGAGCGCCACCCCGTCACGGTCCCGCACGACCACACGCACCACCTCCCAGAAACCCACGTCGACGACGTGTTACCCGCCCGGAGGAGCAGCCGTGGCCGCCCATCCTGTTGACGAGAAACTCTCCCCCCTGAAAATGGCGACCAGCGGCCTGCAGCACGTGGCCGCCATGTACGCCGGAGTAGTCGCACCACCCCTGATCGTCGGCGCGGCCGTGGGCCTGAGCGCGACCGATCTGACGTTCCTCACCGGCGCCTGCCTGTTCACCGCGGGCCTCGCCACCTTCCTGCAGACGCTGGGCATCTGGAAGATCGGCGCCCGGCTGCCCTTCGTCAACGGCGTCACCTTCGCCGGTGTCGCCCCCATGACCGCCGTCGTCGCCTCCACCGAGGACAAGTCCGACGCCCTGCCGATCATCTTCGGCGCGGTCATCGTCGCCGGCCTCCTCGGTTTCGTCGCCGCGCCCTTCTTCAGCAAAGCGATACGTTTCTTCCCGCCGGTCGTCACCGGCTCGGTCATCACCCTGATCGGTGTGTCCCTGCTGCCGGTCGCCTTCGGCTGGGCCCAGGGCCCCGATCCGAAGGCCGACGACTACGGCTCGACCACCTTCCTCGCCCTCGCCGGCATCACCCTGCTCATCGTCCTGCTGCTGCGCCGCTTCACCCGCGGGTTCGTCAAGCAGATCGCCGTGCTGCTGGGGCTGATCGTCGGCACCCTCGTCGCGATCCCGTTCGGTGTCACGGACTTCAGCCCCGTGGCCCACGCCGACGTGGTGGGCTTCCCGACGCCGTTCCACTTCGGCGCCCCGCAGTTCCAGCTCGCCGCCATCCTCTCGCTGTGCGTGGTGATGGTGGTCTCCATGACCGAGTCCACCGCCGACATGCTGGCCCTCGGCGAGATCGTCGAACGACCCGCCGACGAGCGGACCATCGCGGCCGGCCTGCGCGCCGACACCCTCGGCTCGGCGCTCAGCCCGCTGTTCAACGGCTTCATGTGCAGCGCCTTCGCCCAGAACATCGGCCTGGTGGCGATGACCCGGATCCGCAGCCGGTACGTCGTCGCGACCGGTGGCGGCTTCCTCGTCCTGATGGGCCTGTGTCCGATGGCCGCCTCGCTCATCGCGGTCGTGCCCCGCCCGGTCCTCGGCGGCGCCGGCATCGTCCTGTTCGGGTCGGTCGCCGCGAGCGGCATCCAGACCCTGATGCGGGCCGGCCTCGAACGGGACAACAACGTCCTGATCGTCGCCGTCTCCCTCGCCGTGGGCATCATCCCGATCACCGCGCCCGGGTTCTACCACGCGTTCCCCGAGACCGCGAAGATCGTCCTGGACTCGGGCATCTCCACCGGCTGTGTCACGGCCGTGGTGCTCAACCTGCTCTTCAACCACCTCGGCAAGGGCCGCGAGGCCCACGACGTCACCCACCCGATGGAGGCGGGCGAGGAGATCGCGGCCGTGCACTGACAGTGCGGCGGGCCACGGAGAAGACCGCCGGGGCCCGTCCGCCGTCACGACCGGAGCCCTGGACGAACAGGCCTCAGCCGCCCGCCGCCGCCCGGCAGGGGGTCGTCGAGGGCAGCCGGCCGGTGACGTACGAGCGGGGCGGTACGCCCATCAGGGACCGGAAGTCGGACGTCATGTGCGACTGGTCGTAGTACCCGGTGGCGACCGCGAGTTCGGACCAGGAAGCCGTCGCGGCCCGGGTGACGACCGTGCGCACCCGGTCGATGCGCGCGTAGTGCTTGGGGGAGACCCCCACCCCCTCCGCGAACAGGTTGCGCAACTGGCGCTCGCTCACCGACAGTTCACGAGCGACGTCACGGACCTGGGCGGGGGCCCGGTCCGCCCGGAGCGACAGCGCGTCGGCCCCGGCCCGCACCAGGGCCGTACGGCCGTGGTCCGCGGCCGCCGGCAGCGTCTCGGGGAGCGCCTCGGCCAGATACGGCACCACCTCCTCGGGCTCCAGGCGGCGCAGCTTCCTCGCGAGCCGCCGCGCCGTCCCGCCGGGCAGCCGGTCCAACGGCACGGCCCGGCCGACCAGTTCGGCGGCCGGGACGCCCAGCAGGGGCAGGGCGGTTCCGGGCGCGAGCCGCAGCTCCAGACAGGACAGATGGGCCTTGCCCTCGTGGTACGAGGCGCGTACCCGCGGTCCGACGGCCAGCACGTCGTGGTGCCCGTCCGCCGACATCCGCAGCACCACCTTGGTGACCGCGTCGGGCAGATGGACGAAGGCGGCCCCGCCAGGATCGGCGAGGGACACGTTCCGCACCCCGGTGATCCAGGGGAGCAGCATCTCCGTTGTGTTCAAGGCCAGTTCGGCGGTCGCGTTCGGCACCTCACCAGCCTAGGCGCGCGGCACGCTCCCGGGACGGGCGAAGCGTGCCGGTTTTTCCAAGAGCGGCGGACCCCGTCCGGGCCACCGTGGACCCCATGATCCTGGTGACGGGTGCCACGGGCACCATCGGAAGTGACGTCGTACGACAGCTCGCGGAGCGCGGCGACAAGGTCCGCGCCCTGACGCGCGACCCGGCGAGGGCGAAGGCGCCGCGGGGCGTGGAGGTGGTGCGCGGGGACTACGGCGACCCGGGCTCCCTCGACGGCCCGATGGAGGGGGTGACGGCCGTGTTCCTCGTCGGTGTCACGGGCCCCTCCGCGCAAGCCGACAAGGTGCTCGTGGCCGCGGCGGCGAAGGCGGGGGTACGACGGCTGGTGAAGCTCTCCGCCATCGGCACCGGGGATCCCGAGGCCGGCCCGTTCGGTCTGTGGCACGCGGACGGTGAGCGCGCCGTGCGGGAGAGCGGGGCCGAGTGGACGGTCCTGCGGCCCTCGTCGTTCGCCTCCAACACGCTGAGCTGGGTACCGGCGCTCCGGGACGGCGAGCCGGTGCCCAACATGACCGGGGACGGGGCCTCCGGGGTGATCGACCCGAGGGACGTGGCCGAGGTGGCGGTGCGGGCCCTGCTCGACGACGGGCACGCCGGACGCACGTACACCCTGACCGGTCCCGAGGCGATCAGCGTCCCGGAGCAGGCCGTCGTCCTCGCCTCGGTCCTCGGCCGCCCGGTCAGGACCCGCGACCTGTCCCCGGAGGGAACCCGTGAATTCCTCCGCACCGTCTGGGGCTTCGACGAGACGCAGGCCGAGGGCGTCCTGACCGCAACGGCCCATGTCCGCCGCGGCGGCAACGCGCTGGTCACCCCGGACGTGGCGGAGGTACTGGGCAGGAGGGCCCGGCCCTACCGGGAGTGGGCCGAGGACAACCGGGCGACTTTCGGGAGGAGTTGACCACACTCAGGGCGCGCCCGGTCCCGAAGGGGTGGCCGGGCCGGCCCGCGCGACCGCTACAGCCCGAACAGGCCCAGATCGGTGGCCAGTTCCTGGAAGATCTCCCGCGGATCGGGGAGCAGCTTGCGTTCCGCCAGGTTCAGCATGCCGCCCACCGCGGTGAGCTCCGCTGCGACGGTGCCGTCGGCCTTGCGGATCTCCTGCCGGATGCGGAAGGTCTTGCCGCCGCCCCACTCGAACGCGCAGGACACGTCGACCTCGTCACCCGCGAGCAGCTCGCGCCGGTAGCGGATCGTTGTCTCCAGCGCCACCGGGCCCACGCCCCGGCCGACCAGCCGGGCCTGGCTGATCCCGGCCGCCTGGAGCAGCGACCAGCGGGCGTGCTCCGCGTAGTTGAGGTACACCGCCTGGTTGAGGTGCCCCTGTACGTCGGTCTCGTACCCGCGGACGGTCACACGGACGGAAAACGGTTCGGACACCTGCTCGCCCTTCTCACGTTCGGATCTCCGGTGCACCGATCATGGCACGGGGGTCACACCCGGCGCGGCGAGGCCAGCAGATAGCGCGCCCGGCTCCGCGGCTCGGTGTACTCGCCGGTCTGCCAGCCGGCCCCCTCCAGCGTGGCCGCGCAGGCCGCCAGCGACTCCGCGTCCGGCGCGTACACGGCCACCGCCTCCGGCTGCGGCGTCGCCCGCACCCGGTAGCCGTCCGTGTCCCCGCCCGCCGGGTGGTGGCCCGCCGCCTCCAGGGCCAGGGCGGCGGCCCGCACCAGATGCGCGCGCTCCCAGCCGCAGGGCCGGTCCGTCGCACCGTCGGGATGGGTCATCCGGCGCAGTTCCATCAGCCCCTGCCAGGCGCCGTGCACCTCGCGCCGCCGGGCCGGACCGGAGGGCGGGGCCTCCTCCTCGCCGCCGACCCGCGCCGCGAACACCCCCGTCGCCGGCCGCTCCTCCCGCGGCGCCTCGGGTGCCGCGTCCGGCACCGCCTCCCGTATCCGGTGCCCGGCCGGGGTCAGGAAGTGGTCGTGCGGCGGCCGCGGGTGCCGGAAGGCGAGGCCCCGCTTCACCAGCGCGGCGAGCTGTGCGTCCGTGCCGCGCAGCCGGCCGGTGACCGCGTCGGCGGCCTCGATCACCCGCCGCTGGGCGGCGGTCGGCGGTCGTGTCACGGCGCGCTCCTTGTGATGCCGTCCCCCGGGGACCGCCCCGGTGGACGCCCCTCTTCGCAGCGTACGACCCGGGTCCGACAGCCCCGCCCTACTCCGGCGGCCGGATGTTCCACCCCGCCACCACCGGGCGGCCGTGCTCCGTGCCGAGACGGCACAGCGTCCCCGTCGCCAGCTGGAACAGGGCGCCGTGCCGCGGGGGGAGACCCAGGCGGCGGGCGGTGAGGACGCGCAGGAAGTGACCGTGGGCGACCAGCACGACGACCCCCTCCGTGTTGGCGAGGGCGGCGTCGACCTTGCCCAGCATGCGGTCGGCGCGTTCCCCGACCTGCTCCGGGCTCTCGCCCGGATGGTCCGGCGGGCCGGGCGCGACCCCGTCGTCGAACAGGAACCAGTCGGGCCGGGTCCGCTGGATCTGCACGGTGGTCACGCCCTCGTACCCGCCGTAGTCCCATTCGCGCAGGTCGGCGTCGACCCGCGGGTCATGGATGCCGATGAGCTCGGCGGTCTCCCGGGCCCGCTGCGAGGGGCTGACGAACGCCGCCCCGATCCGGTGCGAGCGGATCAGCGGCACCAGCCGGCGCGCCTCCTGCCGCCCGTGCTCGGTGAGGGGTACGTCGGTCCAGCCGGTGTGCCGTCCGGAGCGCGACCACTCGGTCTCACCGTGCCGGACGAGAAACAGGTCACCCACGTCAGCGCCCTTCCCGCTCGCCTGCCAGCGCTCCCAGCACTGTCAGCACTCCCAGCACGGTGCCACAGGGCGGCCGCGGCCCGCAGGGCGGACTGCGCCAGACGGCCGCGCGCTCAGGTGCCGGGGTGGACCAGCGTCCGCTCGGTGCCGAGCGTCCTGGGGCGCGTGTCGGCGTACAGGGTGGTCTCGCCGTCGGACCAGCGGACGACCAGGTCGTTCGCCGTGTGGTCGCCGGTGAGGTCGCCGGCCGTCATGACCTGGGCGTGCTTCCACAGGCCGTTCGGGCCGCGCAGCCGGGACTTCGTGCCGAGCCCCGCGGCCGAGGTGCCCGCGTAGGTGTCGAGCGTGCCGTCCGTCCGGCGCACGAGCAGGTCCCAGTCGGCGGTGCGGCCGAAGTTCCCGCCGGTGAGCAGGGCCGCCTTGGTCCAGGTGCCGTTCGCGGCGACGAGCTGCCTGCCGGTGCCGAACGAGTTCGCCGTGATCTTGGTGTAGACGCTCACCCGGCCGTCCGACCAGCGGACCAGCAGGTCGGTCGCGCCCGCGCCGCCGTGGAACTGCCCGGCCGTCAGCTGCGCGGCGTTCTTCCAGCCGGAGCCGGGGCCGGCCATGCGTATCTCGCGGCCTGTGCCGGACGCGCCGAGGTCCGGGTACAGGGTCACCTCGCCGTCGGACCAGCGCACCAGCAGGCCGTCGTGGCCGGCGCCGGCGAAGGTCCCGCCGGTGAGGGACCGGGCGTGCTTCCAGGTGGAGTTGGCCTTCCGCAGCCGCAGCTCGGTGCGGAACCCGCCGTCGCCGTCGCCGGGATGCAGGGTGACGGCGCCGTCGGACCAGACCACGACCAGGTCGCCCCGCCGGTCGCCGGTGTAGTCGCCGGAGGCCATGAGCGCGGCCTTGCGCCACCGCGTGGCGCCTCCCGCCAGCTTCTCGCCCAGGCCCTGGTACGGCGGCTGGTCGGCGGGCGGGGTGCGGTCCGCCACGGCGGCGTCGAGGAGCTTCTCGGCGTCGGCGCCGAACGCGGGGGCGTAGCTGATGTAGTCGGCGTTCGCGTCGTTGCCGCCGCCGTTGTAGCCGCCGAGGTTGCCGATCACGTGCCCGGAGCGCGCGCCGTCCTTGTAGTCGGTGATCCACGGGCTGCCGGACACACCGCCGTAGTAGCCGCCGCAGGTCATCGACATCTGCCGGTAGCCGCGCAGCTGCTTGGTGGGCACGGTGCACTTCACCGCGCGCCCCGCGCCGTTGTGCCGGTACGAGGGATAGCCCACGACGGTCACGCCGCGGTGGTCGTACCCGCCGGCCCGGGTGAAGGTCAGCCCGCCGCCCACGGCGTCCTGCAGCGAGGTGCCGTGCTGGTTGGCGGAGACCCGGGCGAACGCGGTGTCCAGGTCGGACGAGGCCTTCTTGGTGGTCGTACCGCCCTTGTCGGGCTGGTACCGCGGGTCGATGAAGACGCGCTTGACGGGGAAGATGCCGTAGGGCTGCTGGTCGGGTCCGGCGCCCTTCACGAACTTGGGGACGAAGATGTAGTCGCCCTTCATGTTCATCGCGCAGTGGGCCGCGGTGAGCACGATGTTGCGCGCCGACGTGTCGATCACGCTGCCGGTGCAGTGCCAGGTGGTGCCGCGCGGTCCGTCGGAACCGAAGAACGTCCCGACGAGCCGGGTCCCCTTGTAGAGGGTTCCCTGGGGCCGGTGCGCCGCCGCGCTCCCGGGCCGCGTCCGCCCCGGCGGCGCCTGGCGTACGGCGTCCAGCGGTGCCGCGTCGGCCATGCGCTCGGCGGTCCAGTACCGGGCGGCGTCCTCGGCCTCCTGCCCGTCCGCGGGCCAGGGCGGTGAGGACGGCGCGGCCTGGGCGGCCGGGGCCGCGAGCCCGAGGGCCGCCGCGCACAGGGCGGCGAGGGCCGCGCGGCGTCGGTGATACATGAACAAGGGTGCTCCCCGTGGTCGTTGGAACCGGACCAGGGGGAACGGCGGTGCGGCGCTGGTCAGGCGCGCACCGGCGGTCCGTGTGACCTGTCCTCCGCGGCGCGTGGCGCCCGGGGCGGAGGCGCTCCCCCGGTCATGAGGAGCGATCTTCGCACACGTGCGCGAAAAGGTGCCACCGAGGCGGCGGCTCCCGCGGCACCGGTCGCCCTACTGCCGGTATCCGCCGAGGAACCGGCCGATCCGGCCGATCGCCGCCTCCAGGTCGTCCGCGTGCGGCAGCGTGAGGATGCGGAAGTGGTCGGGGGAGGGCCAGTTGAAGCCCGTGCCCTGCACCACCTGGATCTTCTCCCGCAGCAGCAGGTCGAGGACGAACTTCTCGTCGTCGTGGATCGCGTGCACCTTGGGGTCGATGCGCGGGAAGGCGTACAGGGCGCCCTTCGGCTTCACGCAGGACACGCCGGGGATCTCGTTGAGCCGCTCCCAGGCCACGTTCCGCTGTTCGTGCAACCGGCCGCCGGGCGCGGTGAGTTCACTGATCGACTGGCGTCCGCCGAGCGCGGCCTGGATCGCGTACTGGGCGGGCGCGTTGGCGCACAGGCGCATGGAGGCCAGCATGGTCAGGCCCTCCAGGTAGTCCTTGGCGTGCTGCCTGGGTCCGGTGACGGCCAGCCAGCCGGAGCGGAAACCGGCCACGCGGTACGTCTTCGACAGGCCGCAGAAGGTGAGGACCACCAGGTCGGGGGCGAGCGCGGCGGCGGAGTGGTGGACCGCGTCGTCGTACAGGATCTGGTCGTAGATCTCGTCGGCGAACACCATCAGGCCGTGCCGGCGGGCGAGGTCCAGGATGCCCTCGAGGACCTCCTTCGGGTACACGGCGCCGGTGGGGTTGTTCGGGTTGATGATGACCACGGCCTTGGTCCGGTCCGTGATCTTCGACGCCATGTCGGCCAGGTCCGGGTTCCAGTCGGCCTGTTCGTCGCACAGGTAGTGCACCGCCTTGCCGCCCGCGAGGGTCGTGACGGCGGTCCAGAGGGGGAAGTCCGGTGCGGGGATGAGGATTTCGTCGCCGTCCTCGACCAGCGCCTGTACGGCCATGGAGACCAGCTCCGAGACGCCGTTGCCCAGGAAGACGTCGTCCACGTCCACGTCGAGGCCCACGTTCTGGTAGCGCTGGGCGACCGCGCGCCGGGCGGAGAGGACACCGCGCGAGTCCGTGTAGCCGTGGGCCCGGGGCAGCATCCGGATCATGTCCTGGAGGATCTCCTCCGGCGCCTCGAAACCGAAGGCCGCGGGGTTGCCGGTGTTCAGGCGCAGCACGCTGTGCCCCGCCTCCTCCAGGGCGTTGGCGTGCTCGATCACCGGGCCGCGGATCTCGTAGCAGACCTCGCTGAGCTTGTTCGACTGCCGGAACTCCATGCGCCGCTTCCCCTCCGGTATCTGGTGTTACTTGGTTTTACCAAGTGTGAGCTTGGAAAGTCCAACAACCCGTCTAGACTGCGCCGCATGTCACCTCGCCGAAGCTACGACCAGTACTGTTCCGCAGCCCGTGCCCTCGACCTCGTCGGCGACCGCTGGACGCTGCTGATCGTCCGGGAGCTGCTCGCCGGCCCGCGCCGCTACACGGACCTGCACGCGGACCTGCCGGGCGTGAGCACGGACGTACTCGCCTCCCGGCTGAAGGACATGGAACGCGACGGCCTCACCACGCGCCGCAGGCTGCCCCCGCCCGGAGCGGCCTACGTGTACGAACTCACCTCGCGGGGGCGTGAGTTGCAGCCGGTACTGCAGGCGCTGGGGAGCTGGGGCGAGGCCGAACTGGGGGAGCGGCGCCCGACGGACGCGGTACGCGCCCACTGGTTCGCCCTGCCGCTGCTGCGCGCGCTGGAGGGCGAGGGGGTCGTCGAAGTGCACCTGGAAGAAGGTGACTTCCACCTGTTCGTGGCCGCCGAGGAGGGGCCGGTGTACGGCGACGGGCCGGCCCCGGCCGGGCCCGACGCACGGCTCGCGCTGGACGCGGCCACCGCTGAGGCCATCGCCCGGGGGGAAGCGCGGCTGCCGGACGCGGTACGGGACGGCCGGGTGACCGTGACGGGCGACGGCACCCTCGCCAAGGCGCTCCGGGAGGGGTGAGGGGGAACAGCAGAAGGCCCGCCGGGTGGGCGGGCCTTCTCCGGGTCACGGTGTGCGGTCAGGCGCCCGGGGGCACCCGGGAGGGGCGGCCCGAGCCCCGGGTCAGGGCGTAGCCGCCGATGCCCGCCAGCGCGGCGAGCACCGCGCCGATCCCGGTCCACACCCAGCGGTCGGACCACCAGCCGGAGGACCAGCCGTCGTCCGAGCCGAAGCTGGACAGCACCGCCGCCTTCGAACCGTCCTTCTCCTCGTCGGACTTGACGGCGACACCGGGCACGAGCGGCTTGCCCAGCGAGCCGTCGACGGCCGCCGCGCCGCCGATGTCCTTGGAGTCCACGCGGACTTCGGTGCTCACCGGAAGGCCGAGGTCGGAGGAGCCGAGGTCCAGCACGGTCAGCCGGACGTAGTAGGTGCCCGGCAGCGGGTCGTTCCCCCAGGGCTCCGACCAGCCGCGCACCGTGCGCAGCACACAGGCGAGCTCCATCGTGGAGGTGCCCTGTGCGGCGGTGCGGGACTGGGCGCCGTACTGACATGCCTGACGGCGCCGCAGTCCGTCGTACACGTCCAGCTGCCAGGTCTGCGAGCCGTGCGTGTCGGGCAGCTTCACCGTGGCCTCGACGGTGGGCCGCTGCCCGGTGTCCGCCGGGAACGACCAGTACAGGTAGTCACCGGTGGAGCCGGACGCGGTGGCCTCCTGCCCCTGCTCGATCTCCGTGGCCGTGCGGAAGGAGGTGCCCGCCTGGGTGGGGGCCTTGTCGTCGCCGGAGGCGCTCGGCGAGGGCGAGGAGTCGGCGGCGGCCGGCCCGGCGGCCAGCCCCAGCGCCAGCAGCGCGGTGCCCAGTACCCGTGTGATACGCATCAGTTCGTCCTCCAGACCGCGAGCCGCCAGCGCGACAGCCAGCCCCACAGCAGACCGGCGACGAAGCCGATCAGCACCAGCACGCCCAGCAGCCACCAGCCGCGCCCGAGCCCGAAGGCGGCCACGTCCCGGTGACCCGAGGGCCCGTCCACGACGTCGACGGTCAGCTCCAGCGGCAGACCGGGCGTCGTCTTGACGCCCGCCGCGGCCGAGAACGACTGGGTGACCTGGAGGCACACGGTCTCGGCGGACGCCGTGTCGTCGTCGCTCTCCGCCTTCGGGTAGCGCAGACCCGTGGAGATCACGTCGGTGCGGCCGGTGCCCGCCGCCTCACCGCGCACGATCTCCCGCCCGTGCAGGGTCACCGCCCGCAGCAGCACCCCGTAGTGGGGGTTCACGGCCCGGTCGTCCGCCACGCTCACCGAGGCGCGCAGCTCCTGGCCGGGCTCGACGTCCACCTTGTACCAGCGCTGCTGCCCGAACTCCTCGCGGTCGGTGTACAGCCCGGACTTCAGCGCCGGTGCCTTCTCGCACCGGTCCGCGCCCTGCGTCGCCACCGGCGTCACCACCGGATCGGCCGCCCGGTCGACCAACTGCCCGACCCGGTCGCTCAGTTCCTCCTTGTGCTGCACGGAGGTGTAGGTGCCGCCGGTCGCGTCCGCGATGCAGCTGAGCTGGTCACGGGTCTTCGCGTCTGGCACCAGGCCGAGGGTGTCGATGGTCAGCCCGATGCCCTTGGCGGCTATCTCGCGGGCCACCTCGCACGGGTCGAGGGGCTGGCAGGTGTCCTCGCCGTCGCTGATCAGGACGATACGGCGGGTGCCGTCGCCGCCGTTCAGGTCGCCCGCCGCCTTCAGCAGGGCGGGCCCGATCGGCGTCCAGCCGGTCGGCGACAGCGTGGCCACGGCCGTCTTCGCGTCGGTCCGGTCCAGCGGGCCGACCGGGTAGAGCTGTTCGGTGTCCTTGCAGCCCTCCTTGCGGTCGTTGCCGTGGTAGTTGGCGCCGAGCGTGCGGATGCCCAGCCGCACCTCCTCCGGCGTCGCGTCCAGCACCTCGTTGAACGCCTGCTTGGCCGCGGCCATCCGGGTGCCGCCGTCGATGTCCCGGGTGCGCATGGAACCGCTGACGTCCAGGACGAGTTCGACCTTGGGGGCGGCCTGCTCGGTCTCGTCGGCGACCGCACCGGCGGGGAAGGCGAGCCCGGCCGTCAGGGCGGCGAGCAGAGCGCAGACGCCCGCCGCCAGCCGTTGTCTTCTGATCATCGGCGGATCCTATTGATCAGACGGTCCGTGCTCCAAAACGAGCGGGTTCGGCAGCGACGTCCACTGGTCGCCCGGTGTCCCGGGGGACAGCCGCATCAGGCTCAGCGCCTTGGCCGGTACCGGTCCTTCGCGCAGGGCCCGCAGACCGGCGGTGTCCGGGAGACCGGGCAGCGCGGCGGCGAGGGCCGCGCCGAGTGCCGGGCCGGAGCCCGCCGTACCCGCCAGGGCGCCCGCCACCAGCGAGCCGAACAGCTTGCGCCGCAGGGCGGTTTCGTCGTCGGTGACCAGTCGGCCGGTGAGCGGTGGCGGGGTGATGCCGTGGCCGGCCAGGCGGGCGGGGCTGATCCGGATGTCGGCCAGATCGCGATAGACCAGCCGCCGCGGGGTGCCGTCGGCCGACAGGACGACCAGGAGGTTCTGGCCGTGTGCCTCCAGGGCCACGCCGAGATCCAGCAGGAGCAGGCCCACCGTGAGCGCCAGCCGCGCGAACCCGGCCAGCCAGTCCGGGGATTCGGGCAGCGAGGTGGTGGCGAGGGCGGCCACCGGAAGGACGTGCTCGTCCGGTGCCGCGTACTCCTCGGGCGACTCCCGCAGCAGTGCGGCCAGGTCGGCGGAGTGGGCGGTGACCGCTCCCAGGGTGCGGGTGACGTGCAGCAGCCCGCCGGTGCGCGCGGCCAGCTCCTCGCCCAGGTCGGACAGGGGCGCCGCGGCCCGCACCGAGTACGTGGAGATGTCCCGCACCGAGGAGGTCAGCCGGGCGCTCAGCGCGGTCTTCACGTGCGGGCCGCCGGGCACCGCGAGTGTCCGCAGGGACATCAGCGGATGGGCGGGCCGCCACGGGGCGCACGGCCGCCCCAGGACGTGCTCCGCCTGCCACGGGTGCACCGGCACCAACAGCCGCTCACCCTCCCGGAGTTCGTCCGGCCACTCACCCGTCGCCAGGCACTCGGCGGCCGGCACCGCCACCGCCGACAACCGCACCACCGGCCGGTGCTCCGGACCGAACGCCAACTGTTCCGCCACCGAGAACCCGGGCCGGGAACGGCAGTTGGGATGGAAGGGATGCCCGTCGACCACCCGCTGCTCCCACTCCCAGTCCCTCCTCCGGCCGCCGGCCGGGGCGATCTCCACCGGCCACCCCTTCGGGTGATCCGCGCCCGCCCGCGACAGCGCCAGCGACGCCACGCTGTCCGCCAGCTCCGCCGCGAACGCGGACCCGTGCGGCACCCCCAGCGCCGCCATCAGGCCCGCCGGATCCTCGTACCGCTCCCGGCCGAGGCGGACGCCCGTGACGTACGCGCTCGTGGCGTACGGGTCCGCGTGCGGCCCGTACAGGGTCCGGCCGTCGGCGAGCCGCAGGGCGAGGCCGTGGGCGCCCCGCACCCGGCCCGTGCACCACGGCAGCGGCTCGTGCGCGAGCGCCCGCCACAGCCTGGTCAGCACGGCGGCGCGGGCGCCCGGCAGCTCCGCCGTGTAGCGGGACAGCAGGTCCGGCCGTACGCCGGCCAGCTCCTCGGCGACCTCGGCCTCACGGGTGGGGGGTCGGTGCACGGTCGGCTCCTCGGATACACGGGCAACGGGCACGATTGTCAGGGAGGACAGACATACTGATCACCACCGGCTCCCGGACGACGGGCGAGACGTACGCGGTGTGCGACGGATCCGTCCCGCGCCGTACGACACCACATACGCGACGCCGCGATCGGCACCTGGACGAAGAACGAATGGATCGCGTGGACCACACACCCCCCACCGGCGCCGTCGGCCCCCGCGCCGACGCCTACGCGGCCGCGCCGCTGCTCAACTGCCTGCTGCGCGAGGTGGCCGAGCCCCTCCCGGACGCCGGGACACGCCGTGTCCACCGGCTGCCCAGCGGGCGGCTGCTGCGCGTGCGCGCCGGCCGGCGCCCCGCCGACCCCGAGGTCCACCGTGCCGGTGCCTGGCACCCGGTCGGCCACACCGAACTGGTCAAACTGGTCGCCGAGGAACTGCGCCGGCACACCGGACTGACCGGCGGCGACCTGCCCGCCGAGATGATCGACAGCCGGGACGCGGTCGCCGCGCTGCTCGCCGCCCGCGAGCGGGCCACCCCGCCCGGCGACCCGTACCTGCGCTCCGAGCAGTCCCTGCTCACCGGCCACCCCCACCACCCCGCCCCCAAGGCGCGCGGCGGCGGCCCGGTCGCCTCCTGGCTGCCGTACGCCCCCGAGGCCCACGCCCGCTTCCCGCTGGTGCTGCTCGGGGTCCGCGAGGACCAGGTGGCCGAGGAGGGCGACACCCGTGCCCTGGACGCCCTCGGCACCGCCCCGCCCGGCTACCGGCTGCTGCCCGCCCACCCCTGGCAGCTCGCCCTCGTCGCCCGCGAACTCGCCCCGGCGCTCGCCGACGGCCGCCTGCTCCGCCTCGGTACGACCGCCTTCGACGCCTGGCCGACGGCCGCGGTCCGCACGGTGTACGTGCCCCGGCGCGACCTGTTCCTGAAGTTCAGCCTGGACGTGCGCATCACCAACGACATCCGCCGGCTGTGGCGCCACGACCTGCGGCGGCTGCGCCGCACGGACACCGCCGCACGGCACGCCTTCGCGGCGGTGGGCCCGCCCGCGGCCTGGCTGAGCGATCGCGGCTACCGCACCGCCGCGTTCGCCTTCGAGGAACTCGCCGTACTCGTCCGCGACGGCCTGCGCGGCCATCTGCTGCCCGGCGCCACCCCGCTGCTCGCCGCGGGCCTCGCCGAGGGCTTCGACGGCAGCCCCGCCGCGGCCGCCGCCGACCCGGCGGCCTGGTGGGAGGCCTACCTGCGGCAGGTCGTCCCGCCCGCCCTCACCGCCTTCCACGACCACGGCGTGGTGCTGGAGGCCCACCTGCAGAACACCCTCGTCGCCGTGGACGCGGCCGGTACACCCGTACAGGCACTGTTCCGGGACGCCGAGGGCGCCAAGCTGCTGCCGGACGTCTCCCGCGCCGCCGGCTGGGAGCGCCTGGTGTACTGCCTGGTCGTCAACCACCTCAGCGAGATCGCCGCCGCCCTCGCCGAACACCACCCGGGCCTGGACCCCTGGCCCGCCGCCCGCCGTGAACTGGCCCGGCACGACCTGCCCGAGATCGCCGCCCTGCTCACCGCGCCCACCCTGCCCGGCAAGACCAACCTGCTGCTGCGCTGGACGGGAGCGGACGGCGCCGACGCCCGCTATCTGCCCCTGCCGAACCCGCTGAGAGCCGGCTGACGGGACCGCCGCCCCTCACGGGGAGGGAAGCCCGCCCCGGCCGGACCGGTCAGGTGTTCCCGCGGTCCGACGTCAGCACGGCGGCCAGTTCGTCGAGGCTCCCGGCGCGCCAGTCGAAGTCGTCGGAGGGCAGCGGGGTATCGCCGACCGGGCGCCGCACATAGGCGGTGCGCATGCCCAGCCGCTGCGCCCCGCGCAGATCCCAGGCGTGGGCGGCGACCATCAGGACGTGCGCGGGCGGACGTCCGACGACGTCGAGAGCGAGCCGGTAGACCTGCGGCGCCGGTTTGTAGGCGCGGGCCTCCTCCGCGGACAGCGCCTGGTGCCACCGCAGTCCCGCGTGGCAGTTCAGCCGGAGCAGCGCAGTCCGGCTCGCGTTGCTGAGTCCGAGCAGGGGAAAGCGCTCCGCGAGACGCGCCAGCCCCGCGACGGAGTCGGTCCAGGGCTCCAGCCGCTGACCGGCGGTGGCCAGCCGGTCGACGGCCCCGGGGTCGGTGAGCCCCGCGTGGTCGGCGACGCGTTCCGCCGCCTCGCGGTCGATGACCTCGCTGTCGGCGTACGGGCGGCTGCCGTCGGCGATCCGCCGCTGCTGGCTCTCGATGTGCTCCTGCCACAGGGTGCGCAGCCGCTCGACCGTCTCCTCGCCGGCGTCCGGCACCGCCTCGCGCAGGGCCGTGCGCAGCCCGCCGGGCTCGTCGACCATCGTGCCGAGGACGTCGAGGACGACCGCCTCGACGCCGGAGTTGGCTGGCATCCGTTCCCCCTGGTCTGCGTATGGACGCGGCGCGGGTGAGTGTGCGCGGCCCAGCGTGCCCCGGCGCGGTGCCGCGGATGCCGATTGCGCCATCGGCGGCATGTCGGGGAGGGATCCGGAAGTGACCTGCCGCAGGCGCGCGTTGACGGCGCGCGATGCGGAACGCCTCCGTGTTCCCGGGGCGCTCGGTGACTGTCGGAACTATACCGATCGGTGTACCGTGTGGCCGTGACTGTTGGCAACGGCACCGCAGGCCGAGGCGGCAAGAGGCGCGGGACGCAGCATCTGACCCCTGCGGGCGTGAAGATCCTCGAGACCGCGTCTCGGCTCTTCTACGAGCAGGGGATCCGTGCCGTCGGCGTGGAGGCGATCGCCGAGGAGGCGGGCGTCACCAAGAAGACCATCTACGACCGTTTCGGCTCGAAGGAACAGCTCATCGTGGCGTATCTGCGCGCCCGTGACGGGCTGTGGCGCTCCACGCTGGTGAAGCACGTCAACGGACACGACGGACCGCCCGAGCAGAAGATCCTCGCCACCTTCGACGCCCTGCGCTCCTGGATGCGGGAGCGCAACTCGCGCGGGTGCGCCTTCATCAACGCCGCCGTGGAACTGCCGGAGGACCATCCCGGGCGCAAGGTGGCCCGCGAGCAGAAGACCTGGCTCCTCACCTATCTAGAGGATCTCGCCGGACAGGCGCGCGCCGCCGACCCGGCCGCGCTGGCCGCCCAGGTGCTGATCCTCCACGAGGGTGCCTGCGTCGCCGACTCCATGCACTCCGTGGACCAGGCCGTCGACCGTGCGGCGCACATGGCCGCCGTCCTGGTCGAGAAGTCCCTCGCCGGGGCGCTCGCGCGTTCGTGAGGGACACCGCCGCCCGGCCGGGGAGCCCCCGCCCCGCGTCCTCCTAGGCGACGAGCGAGGACAGGGGTGCCGAACCCGTGGTGACCCCGTCCGGGGTGGAGCGCAGCGCCTGGATGTGCCCGGCCTCCTGGTCCATCTGGCGTGCCAGGTCCGCCGCGTAGGTCCGCAGCAACTGGTGCATGAGGTAGTGGCGTTCGTCCTGGCGGTGGATCAGGTGCACGCTGGCGAGGCCGCGCAGCATGCGCGACGCCTCGTCCTGACTGACCCCCGCGGTGGCCGCGGTGGCGTCGGCGTCGATGAGACGGCTGGGCAGCAGACCCAGCAGGCGGAACAGACGGGCACTCTGCTCGTCCAGCGCCCGGTACGACGTGGCGAAGGCGTCGCGCAGCACGACATCGCCCTCGGCCAGGTTCAGCCGGGCGCGTTCGGGCTTGAGTTCGCGGGCCAGGGCGTCGGCGCTGCGCTGCTGACGGCTCACGATGTGCTCGCCGGCCAGCACCAGGGCCAGCGGGAGCCGGCCGCAGCGTTCCGCCAGCACGTCGACGGCCGCCGGGTCGGCGTCGGCCCGCGGGTCCCCGATGATCGCCCGGATCAGCAGGGCGGCCTCCGGCCGGCACAACTCGGTGAGCCGCAGCGTGGCCGCCTCGGCCACGGACATCAGACCCGGCAGGCGTGAACGGCTGGTCACGACCACCGCACACCCGGGGGAGCCGGGCAGCAGCGGGTAGATCTGCTGGGCGTCCGCGGCGTTGTCCAGCACCAGCAGCATCTCGCGGCCGTGCAGGTACGAGCGGAACGTCGCGGCCCGCTGGTCCAGATCGGCCGGGATCCGGTCGGCGGGGACCCCCAGCGTGCGGAGCAGGTCCGCCAGGACGTCGGACGGGGCGGCCGCCGTTCCCGGTCCCGGACCCTGCAGATTGACGAAGAGCTGGCCGTCGCGGAAGTGACCGTTGCTGACGGCGTGATGCGCCCACTGGACCGCGACGGCGGTCTTGCCGACGCCCGGCAGTCCGCTGATGACCGCGACCGGCACGGCGAGGGCCTGCTCGGCTCCTCGCAGCAGTCCGTCGAGACGGCGCATCTCCTCCTGTCGCCCGACGAAGTTGCGCTTGGCCGACGGCAGTTGACCGGGGCGTACCCAGCCCCGCTGCGGCCGGGACGCGGACTCCAGGGCCAGGGCGATGGCGGCGAAGGTGGTGCCCGCGTCGAGCGCGCGGTCGCAGGCCCTCGCGAAGCTCACCGACGGGGGCCGCTTGCCGTTCTCGATCTTGCTGACATGACCCCGGTTGAAGTGTGCGCGGGTCGCCAACTGGGCGAGGGAAAGACCGCGTTGCTGACGAAGTGAGCGCAGCAGCTGCCCGAAGGACGCCGGCTCGCCGGCACTCGGTGGGCATCCGGTCTCCTGGTGCGACGTGCGCATCGGTGTGGTGCCCTGTACCGGTTCCCGTACCACTTTCGAGCCCCCTGGATCGTGAAGACGGTTGCGAGTGGCCAGTCCCGGAGGGGAGTTGGCCGGGTCGGCGGATTCCCGGACGTCCGACCGTCCGCGGACAGGTGGGACCGCCCACCGCCGGAACGCGACCTGGCGCCGCCGCGGCGGAGCGCCGTCGAGGTCAGCGTGCGCCGGTGACGGCGTCGCCCGATCTGCCGAAGGCGCGACATCGGCCGGTCCGGGACCGGGCACGGGCGTCCGTCATCGTGGGGCCGCCAGCGCGTCGAAGCCGGGGAACCGGGCGGCGAGGCCGTGGGGCAGGGACCGCGTGCCGCCGCCCGCGTCCTGGCGGAAACGGACGGCCGTGTACCGCGGATCCGCACCGGCGTCGAACCAGTGGGCCGTACGCCCGGGCACGGACAGCAGGTCTCCCGCCGTGCAGAGCACCGCGTGCACCGCACCGGAGACATGGAGGAAGAAGCAGGCCGAGCCCGCCACGACGAACCGCACCAGGTCCTCCTCGTGGAGGTGCTCACCGGAGCAGTCCTCGCAGAGCGGCTGATCCGGACCCGCCGGGGAGGGACCGTGCCCTGCCGGGGCCGGGCCGTCCGGTCCCTGCGGCAGACGGGTGATCTCGACGGCCCGGCAGCCGCTCTCGGCGCGGACATGGTCGAGGTGGCAGCGGTACGCGCGGGTGATGGCGGCGTCGTCGGCCTCGGCGGGAAGTCTGTGCGCGGCGTGCCATCTGTCGAAACGCACGCCGATCCAGAGCAGTTCCCTGCGGATGACCTCCGGGTCGTCGGAGCGCAGCCGCACGTCCCCCGGCGCGTCCGCGGGCATGACCAAAAGCAGCGTCACCTGGTCCACCCGGCCGGGTCCGGGGCGGCGCCCGGCCGCAGCGGCGAGCGGCTCCGCTTCACGGCCCCGTCCAGCGCGGCGAGCGCCTCGCCGAGGTCGCGTCCCCAGGTGAACACGCCCGCGTCCGCCACGAGGAGAGCGGCCGGTGCGCCTGCGGCCGTGCGGTCGAGGGCGGCCCGCACCTCGTCGGCCGTACGGCCGGGGTCGGGCCGTGCCGGGAGGGCCGGCAGCATCGTCGGCGTGGATCCGCCCGGGCCGCAGGTGAACGCGGCCGGCGTCGTGACGGCCGCCGCCCGCAGGTGCACCACCGTCTCGCAGTCGGGCAGGTAGCCGTGGAGCGCGAGGTGGACCGGTGTCTCGGCGCAGGGCCACTCGGTCTCCCCGAGGAGCGGCAGCCCTTCGGACGGGTCGATCAGGACCGTGTCCCGGGCGTCCATCCGGCCCTTGTCGAGGTCGTGTGCCGTGATGAGGACCGCGTCGCCGGAGCGCAGGGACACACTGCCGGACGTTCCCGGCATCCAGCCGCTCCGGTGCAGGTGCCGGGCCGTGGCGGCGAGCCTTTCCCGCTGTCGCTCGGTGTCCTCGCGAAGGTAGAGGGGCTTCACGGGTGAGCTCCCTCCGCGCATACGGGCCGGAGCGCCGTCGTGCGGCGTCCCGCCTCCCGCGGGTGCCGAGGTGGATCGGCGGCGCGTGCGCGGCCGCGTGGTGCGGGGGGTTCCGCTGCCCCGGTGGTCGCCGTGGCTGACCTGTGGAGCGACACGTTCCCATCTCCTTCGGGTGGGGGGAGGTGAGGCGTATACCAACCGGTATAGCTACATGGTATGGATTCGATCTTCGCGGTGTCAACGGCGCCCTGAGGAAGCTGACTTGAATGGTTCCTCCGGTTGCGGCACGTCGACGGCACTGCTACGGAACGACCCCCTCCGGTGCCGTGGGCCCGCCCTCCGCAGCGCCGTGCGGGGAGGCCGGAGGCGCGCGGGGCCAGGGGCCCGGGCCAGCGCGGGCGATCGCGGAACGGGCGCCCGTGTCTCGCTCCGCACCACTCGTACCGCGCGGTGTCACGGCCGAAAGGGCGGCGGTGTGGCTCGAATCCGTGGCGTCACACGGGTGGCGGAGGAAGCGGAACAGGCCGGATGCGTGCCGGGTGCACCGGAGTTGCCTGTCGAGAGGCAACAGGGCAACCCTGTACAGCGTCGGTGACGGCTGGCGATAGTGAATTCACTTCCACCCCGGGGGGAATGCCGTTCCGGAAGAACGGTTCGGCAGGAGGGCGCGGTTGCCGCCCATTCCTCGGTGCGGGCCGGTTCGTACGGCCGTCGGCCCCCTTCCGCCCCGGTCGAGCCCGGAAGTTCTCGCGGAATTCGCGCTGCCGTCACACCGAAGGAGAACCAGATGAGTACGCAGATCGCCCATGCCGAACTGGTGCTGTCACCAGGTGAGTTCTTCGAGATCGAGGATCCCGCGCGCATCAGGTCCTCCATAGGGCTCAGGCTCTCGGACCACTCCTACCTTCCGAAGGCGGACGAGCCGCGGGCCGACTGGGTCGCGAGCGTCGCGGTCCCCGCCTTCAAGACCCTGGCCGAGATGGGTTTCCTCGCCCCGCGCTTCTGCACGATCGGTACGGGCGCGGGCCTGGACGTCCTGGCCGCCGTGGAGATCCTGAAGGCGCGCCACGTCGGATTCACCGACCTCCACGAGGACGTCGTCGCCTACGCGCGGGCCAACATCGAGGCCAACCTCCTGGCGCGCGACGTCGAACTGGTCGCGGGCGCCGGCGATCTGCTCGCCCCGCTGGCCGGGAAGCTGTCGCAGCTCGACGTGGTCTACGAGAACCTGCCCAACATCCCGATGGCACGCAGCGCCGACCTCGACGACGGCCGGACCAGCTCGACGTTCATCGCCGAGCGCGACGAGGAGATCCCCGGCTTCGCCGAGAAGAACCTCGTCTCCCTGCACTACCTGGCGCTCCAGCAGGCCCACCCGGCACTGCGGGTCGGCGGCCGGGTGCTGTCGTCGATCGGCGCCCGCATCCCGCTGTCCGAGATCCTCGCCCTCTCCGGTGCCGCCGGCTACAACGGCAGCATCCTGACGTACACCTGGAAGGTCCAGTCCGAACCGGACGAGGTCGTCGGCGGCTTCGCCCGCTGGGAGCGGGAGGGCCTCGGCCCGTTCCACTTCTATCCGGTGCCCGTGCTGCGGGACGCCTTCGAAGGACTGTCCCCGGCCGGCGCCGGCGCCCGAGCGCTGGGGATCGAACAGGAGCTCGCGCCGCACGCCATCACGGCCGCGGACGCCCTGCGCCTGGTCGAACAGGGGGAGAAGGTCGGGCACACCGTGGCGATCCTCGACTCCGTCAAGATCCCCGGCTCCGCCCTCTGAGCCGCACCGGGCGAACCCGCCCCCGACCAAGCAGGGTCCCCGGCCGGAGCCCGCCCCCCGTGGGGCGGGGGCCATGGGTCCGCTCCGTAGGCCCCTTCCAGTCGGGCGCCGCCTTCGCGCCGGGTCGTCGCCCTCTCCGCCGGGCCGCCCTCTTCGGAAGTGATCACTAAGGATTCGGGATGGATATCCAGTCGTTCATCGGCGAGACACCCCTCGTCGAGCTGAAGACCTTCGACGTTCCGGCCGACGTGCGGATCTTCGCCAAGGCCGAGTTCATGAATCCGGGCGGCAGCATCAAGGACCGGATCGTCCGGTACATCGTCGACGACGCCGAGCGCCGCGGGCTGATCGCACCGGGGGCGACCATCGTCGAGAACACGTCCGGCAACACCGGGGCGGCCATCGCGATGCTCGCGGCCACGCGTGGCTACCGCGCGGTCCTGACGATGCCCGACAAGGTGAGCAGGGAGAAGCGGGACGCCCTGCGCGCCATGGGGGCGGAGGTGATCGTCTGCCCCACCTCCGCGCTCCCGGACGCGCCGGACCACTACGTGACGCGCGCGAGGACCATCCACGCCGCCACGCCGGGCTCCTTCATGCTCAACCAGTACGACAACCCCCTCAACGCGGAGGCCCACTTCCGTTCCACGGGCCCCGAGATCTGGGACGCCCTCGGCGACGCGGTGACGGCGTTCGTCGCGTCGGGGAGCACCGGCGGCACCATCTCCGGCACCTCGCGCTTCCTCAAGCAGCGGAAACCGGAGGTCAGGTCGGTCCTGCTGGACCCCGTCGGCTCCATCTACCACCGCTACTTCCACGACGGCGTCGTCGACCCGGGGCAGATCGCGCCCTACTTCGTCGAGGGCGCCGGCGAGGACCACCTCGCCCGGTGCATGGACTTCTCCACGGTCGACGAGGTGCTCCGGTTCAGCGACGCCGACGCCTTCGCCACCTGCCGGCACCTGGCCCGCCACGAAGGACTCGTCTGCGGCGGCACCGCCGGCGCGAACGTGTGGGGTGCCGTGCAGGTGGCCCGGTCGCTGTCCGGCCCGGCGACGGTCGTCACCGTACTGCCGGACAGCGGCACCAAGTACCTGTCCAAGATCTACAACGCGGACTGGCTCGCCCGGAACGGGTTCGAGACCGGCGAGGTCCGTGCACTGGAGCCGACTCTGTAATGGGTAGTACACAGAAGAACGTGATGGCCGCGCTGACGGCGGCCCTGCTGTGGGCCACGGCGTTCGTCGCCCCGGCCGCGGTCAAACCCGCGAGCGAGCTCCTGCTGGTGACCGGCCGGTACTCCCTGTTCGGCCTGTGCGGTCTCTATGTGCTGATCAGGAGCCGAAAGCAGCTCAAGCTGATGCCGCTGCGCAGGATCCTCTTCGGGCTGTACATCGGATTCGTCGGCTACTTCGTCTTCTACATCTGCGTGTCCTACTCGGCGACCGCGGGCAGTGGCTTCATCACCGCCGTGGTGGTCGGGGCGTCACCCATCACCATCGCGGTCGCGGGGAACTTCGCCGAGAAGCGGATGTCCTGGAGCCAGCTGATCGCCCCGGTCCTCCTCATCCTCGCCGGCATCAACCTGCTCAGCGTCACCGACTTCGTCCAGGGCGGGGGCGACGGCGCCGGGAACTCCCTCCTCGGGATCGCCCTCGCCCTCGGCGCGATGCTGACGTGGTCGTACTTCGTGGTGCGCAACGCCCAGTCGCAGCGCACCTGGGAGACCAGGCCCGACCCGACGATCTGGGCCGCCCTCGTGGCGATGGGGGCCGGCGGCGCGTCGATGGTGCTGCTGCCGTACGCGATCGTCTCCACCCCGGAGGAGACCTTCAGCCCGTACCCGCTCTTCAAGATCATCACGTGGTGCGTCTTCCTGGGCGTCATCGGCTCCTGGTGGGGGACCTACATCTGGGTCAAGGCGGCGCAGGGAATTCCGGTGCCGCTGGTCGGCCCGCTCCTCGCCACGGAGACCATCTTCGGGGCGATCCTCAGCCTTCCGGTGGAACAGCGGACCCCCACCTGGACCGAAATAGCCGGTGCCCTCTGCATTCTCGCCGGAATCTCCGTCTACATGGTCTTCGACGTGAGGAACGTCCGCTCGAAAGAGGCACTTTCCGCCCCCGACGCATCCGATGCGGAGGCCGTTCCCGCGGCCACGCGCGTGAGCCGGTGAAAAGAGCGCCACGCCTGTCTAGTTGAGCCTCAAGGGAGGAAAATCATGAGCAACTCCTACGCGAACATCGCCAATTCGCATGTGTTCTTCGACGACGCCACCGGACTGAAGAGCTACTACGAGGACTGGGCGACCCGGTACGACCAGGACCTCGCCGACCAGCAGTGGGTGGCCCCCCGCGTCGCGGCGAACCTCGTCCACCTCCTCGCCTCCGCCTACGGACCGCCGCGGACCACCGTCTTCGACGCCGGCTGCGGCACCGGCCTCGTCGGCGGCTTCCTGCGCACCCTCGGCGACTACGTCGTCGACGGCGTCGACCTCTCCGAGCAGATGGCCGCCGAGGCCGCCAGGACCCACGCCTACCGGAAGGTCTACGGCGGGGTGGACCTGTCCTCCGGCCGCCGCGACGAGCGCCTGGACGTGTACGACATCGTGGTCAGCAGCGGCGTCTTCACCCTGGGCCACGTCCGTCCGACGGCACTGCTCACGCTCTTCGAGTACGCCCGCCCCGGCGCCCTGATCGTGGTGTCCACCCGCGGCAGCTACGCCACGGAGACCGGCTTCGAGGACTTCGCCCGGTCGCCCGAGGTGACCGGCCGGGCAACGCTGGAGCTGACCCTCAGGAACGCCGCCTACATCGCGGAGGAGGGCGCCGACTACTGGGTGTTCCGCAAGGCCGCGGCCACGCGGTGACGCGAGGCGGGAAGGCGCCCGAACGAACGGCGCCGCCACCGGTCACGGACTGCACCGGCCGGTGACGCCCGCCCGCGACGGCGGACGGGCGCCACCGGCGGGGCGGGGCCACGGCCCGTCCGCTCCGCCCGCCCCGGCGCGCCCGGCAGCTCACGGAAGGCCGGCCCGAAGGCGCACCCCGCACGCGACGCGACGTGCCGTCACGTGCCCACCCCTCACCGTCCTGGAGTGTCATGTCCCGCAGCCTGTTCACCTCCGAGTCCGTCACCGAAGGACACCCCGACAAGATCGCGGACCAGATCAGCGACAGCATCCTCGACGAACTGCTCCGTCAGGACCCCGCGTCGCGCGTCGCGGTCGAGACCCTGATCACCACCGGCCAGGTCCATGTCGCGGGCGAGGTGTCGACCTCCGCCTACGCCGACATCGCCACCCTGGTGCGGCAGAAGATCCTCGACATCGGCTACGACTCCTCCGCCAAGGGCTTCGACGGAGCGTCCTGCGGGGTGTCGGTGTCGATCGGCGCGCAGTCTCCCGACATCGCGCAGGGCGTCGACACCGCGTACGAGCAGCGCGTCCGGGGCGCCTCCCGAGAGGACGAGGACGAACTGGACCGGCAGGGCGCCGGGGACCAGGGCCTGATGTTCGGCTACGCGACGGCCGAGACGCCCACCCTGATGCCGCTGCCGATCGATCTGGCCCACCGGCTCTCGCGCCGCCTGGCCGAGGTCCGCAAGGACGGCACCGTCCCCTATCTGCGCCCGGACGGCAAGACCCAGGTCACCGTCGAGTACCTGGGCAGCAGGCCGGTCCGCCTGGACACCGTCGTCGTCTCCTCGCAGCACGCGGGGGACATCGACCTGGACGGCCTCCTCGTCCCCGACATCCGCACCCACGTCGTCGAACACGTCCTCGCGCGGCTCGCGGGCGACGGCATCGAGCTGGCCACCGACGACCATCGCCTGCTGGTCAACCCGACCGGCCGCTTCGAGGTGGGCGGCCCGATGGGCGACGCGGGGCTGACCGGCCGGAAGATCATCATCGACACGTACGGCGGCTACGCCCGGCACGGCGGGGGCGCCTTCTCCGGCAAGGACCCGTCCAAGGTGGACCGTTCGGCCGCCTACGCCATGCGGTGGGTCGCCAAGAACGTCGTCGCCGCCGGGCTGGCGGAGCGCTGCGAGGTGCAGGTCGCGTACGCGATCGGGAAGGCCGAGCCGGTCGGCCTGTTCGTCGAGACCTTCGGCACCCACTCGGTCGCCGTCGAGAAGATCGAGCAGGCCGTCACCGAGGTCTTCGACCTCCGCCCGGCCGCGATCATCCGCGACCTCGACCTGCTCCGCCCCATCTACTCCCTGACGGCCGCCTACGGTCACTTCGGCCGCGAACTCGCGGAGTTCACCTGGGAGAGCACCGACCGCGCCGACGCCCTGCGCAGGGCCGCGAAGGCCGCCTGACACCCGGCGCGGGCGGCAGCTCGCGGTGCGCGGTCCCCCTCCCCGGGCCGCGCACCGCGCCCCCGGAACGCGCCGGCCACCGAAGCCGTCCCGTCCCCACCCTGGTCCCCGCTTCAAGGAGTTCTCTCCATGCGTATCGCCGTGACCGGTTCGATAGCGACCGACCACCTGATGGTGTTCCCCGGCCGCTTCGCGGAACAGCTGCTCGCGGAGCAGCTGGAACGGGTCTCCCTGTCGTTCCTCGCCGACCGGCTGGACGTGCGCAGAGGGGGAGTCGGCGCGAACATCGCCTTCGGACTCGGACGGCTCGGCCTCGCCCCCCTCCTGATCGGTGCGGCGGGCGTCGACTTCGCCGAGTACGGCGCCCGGCTCGCTGCGAACGGCGTCGACACGTCCGAGGTCCGGGTCAGCGACCGTCTGCACACCGCCCGCTTCGTGTGCACCACCGACGACGACCAGAACCAGATCGCCACCTTCTACGCCGGTGCCATGGCCGAGGCGGCCCGGATCGACCTGGCCGGCGTGGTCCGCCGGCACGGCACGCCCGCGTTCGTCCTGGTCGGCGCCGACGACCCCACCGCCATGCTGCGCCATACCGCCACGGCCCACCGGCTCGGCGTCCCGGTCGCCGCCGACCCGTCCCAGCAGCTCGCCCGACTCACCGGCGAGCAGGCCCGCGAACTCGTGGACGGCGCACGCTGGTTGTTCACCAACGAGTACGAGGCCGCGTTGCTGCACGAGCGCACCGGCTGGACGGAGCGGGAGCTCCTCGGCCGTATCGGCACCTGGATCACCACGCTGGGCGAGGCGGGGGTCTCCGTGCGGGGAGCGGACGGCGCGACGCTGCGGATCCCCGCCGTGCCCACCGACAGGATCGCCGACCCCACCGGCGCCGGGGACGCCTTCCGCGCCGGATTCCTCGCCGGCGTGGCCTGGGGCTGGCCGTCGGAGCAGGCCGCCCGCCTGGGCTGCGCACTGGCCACCACGGCCCTCGAATCGGTCGGCACCCAGGAGTACGAGCCGACCGCCGCGGACCTGATCGCCCGCATCGACCGGACGTACGGCACGCACGCCGCCCGCGCCACCGAACCGCGGCTGGTTCGCGTGTCCTGACCGCCGGGACCGCCGGCCCCGGGGCGGCGCCGAGGAGCGGGGCCCGCTCCCCGGTCACTATGCTCACTTCCGGGAGGCCTCCCCGGATTGCACCGCGTCGAAGCTGGCCGTGAAATAGAAGGTAATCGACCGGTGGGGCCCTGGAAGATGATGCGAGCGGTAACCGCGACCCGCTACGTCGAACCTCTGCGCTCCGGTGGCTCCGTCCCCGGCGTCGTGGAGGCCGACGACCTCGGCACGTACGTCGTGAAGTTCACCGGCTCCGCGCAGGGCCACAAGGCGCTGGTCGCCGAGGTGATCGTCGGCGAACTCGCCCGCGCGCTCGGGCTGCGCTTCCCCGAGCTGGTCCTGGTGCACTTCGATCCGGCGATCGCCGCCGGCGAGCCGCACCAGGAGGTGCGGGATCTGCACGGCGCGAGCGCCGGGGTCAACCTCGGCATGGACTATCTGCCGGGCGCCCGGGACTTCACCCCGGACATCGCGAAGGTCTTCCCGGTGGATCCGCTGGAGGCGGGCCGGATCGTCTGGCTGGACGCGCTGACGGCCAACGTGGACCGCACGGTGCACAGCTCCAACCTGATGGTCTGGCCCACGTTCGGCACCGTGCCCCCGCGCCTGTGGCTCATCGACCACGGCGCCGCGCTGGTCTTCCACCACCGCTGGGACACCACGACCCCCGGCCGGAAGTACGACTTCCGCCACCACGCCCTCGGCCACTACGGCCCCGACGTCCGCGCCGCCGACGCGGAGCTGGCGCCACGCGTGACGGAGGAGCTGCTGCGCGCGATCGCCGCCGAGGTGCCGGACGCCTGGCTGGCCGAGGACGCCGGGTTCGCCACCGCCGACGACGTCCGGGACGCCTACGTCGACTACCTGCTGGCCCGCGTCCGGCTCTCGCCCCGGTGGCTGCCCACCGACTTCCCGAGCCGCGAGGAGCTCGCGGCCGAGGAGGCCGCCCGCGCGGCGAAGACGCAGGCGGGCCGCCCGGACTGGCTGAAGCGGGTGCCCGATCTGCACGGCAGGCCGGCGGCGGAACAGGACTGGTCGGCGCACCTCGGCTGACCCGCGGCACGCTCGCGTCCGGATCGGATGCTCGCAGGCGACCGAGTGGGCCGGGGGAGCCCCTGGGCCACTCGGTCGCGCGGACGGGTCGGTGTGCGGCTCAGCCGCGCAGCTGCTCGTACGCCGGCAGGGTGAGGAAGTCGGCGTAGTCCTCGTCGAGGGAGACGCGCAGCAGCAGGTCGTGGGCCTCCTGCCAGTGGCCGGCCGCGAAGGCCTCCTCGCCGATCTCCTTGCGGATGGCGTCGAGTTCCTCGGCGGCGACCTTGCGCGCCAGCTCCGGGGTGGCCCTGTCGCCGTTCTCGAACTCGACGCCCGCGTTGATCCACTGCCAGATCTGGGAGCGGGAGATCTCGGCGGTGGCCGCGTCCTCCATCAGGTTGAAGATGGCGACCGCCCCGAGCCCGCGCAGCCAGGCCTCGATGTAACGGATGCCGACCTGCACGGCGTTGACGAGACCGGCGTACGTCGGCTTCGCCTCCAGCGAGTCGACGGCGATCAGGTCGGCGGCCTCGACGTGGACGTCCTCGCGCAGCCGGTCCTTCTGATTGGGCTTGTCGCCGAGGACCCGGTCGAAGGACTCCAGGGCGATCGGCACCAGGTCGGGGTGGGCGACCCAGGAGCCGTCGAAGCCGTCGTTCGCCTCGCGGTCCTTGTCGGCGCGGACCTTCTCGAAGGCCACCTTGTTGACCTCGGCGTCGCGCCGCGACGGGATGAAGGCCGCCATGCCGCCGATCGCGTGCGCGCCGCGCTTGTGGCAGGTGCGCACGAGGAGTTCGGTGTACGCCCGCATGAACGGGGCGGTCATCGTCACCGCGTTGCGGTCCGGCAGGACGAACCTGGCCCCGCCGTCACGGAAGTTCTTGACGATGGAGAACAGGTAGTCCCAGCGGCCGGCGTTCAGCCCGGCGGCATGGTCGCGCAGTTCGTAGAGGATCTCCTCCATCTCGTACGCGGCCGTGATCGTCTCGATCAGGACGGTGGCACGGACCGTGCCCTGCGGGATGCCGACGTACTCCTGGGCGAAGACGAACACGTCGTTCCACAGGCGGGCCTCGAGGTGCGACTCGGTCTTGGGCAGGTAGAAGTACGGGCCCTTGCCGAGGTCCAGCAGGCGCTGGGCGTTGTGGAAGAAGTACAGGCCGAAGTCGACGAGGGCGCCGGGGACGGCGCGGCCGTCGGCGTCGACGAGGTGGCGCTCGTCCAGGTGCCAGCCGCGCGGGCGCATGACGACGGTCGCCAGCTCCTCGGCCGGGCGCAGGGCGTAGGACTTGCCGGACCCGGGGTCGGTGAAGTCGATGGTCCGGGTGTAGGCGGCGATCAGGTTGAGCTGGCCGTGAACGACGTTCTCCCAGGTGGGCGCGGAGGCGTCCTCGAAGTCGGCGAGCCAGACCCGGGCGCCCGAGTTGAGCGCGTTGATGGTCATCTTGCGGTCGGTGGGGCCGGTGATCTCGACGCGCCGGTCGTTCAGCGCGGCCGGGGCCGGGGCGACCTTCCAGGAGTCGTCCGCGCGGATCGCGGCGGTCTCCGGGAGGAAGTCGAGCGTGGAGGTGCGGGCGATCTCGGCGCGGCGCTCGGCCCGGCGGGCGAGGAGTTCGTCACGGCGCGGGGTGAACCGCCGGTGTAGCTCCGCCACGAAGGCGAGCGCGGCGTCCGTGAGGACCTCTTCCTGCCGGGGCAGGGGCTCGGCGTCGACGATGGCCAGCGGGGACGGCGCTGGTGCGGACATGAGCTGTCACTTCCTTCAGCGGTGGCACCGGGTGCCTAGGGGCACGAACGGGACGAACTGCGCCAGCTGTGCGGTCAGGCGCTTCTGAACAGTGGATAGTAGTTTCCTCATCGTGGAACTTCAATGGTTTGTTGATGTCGAGATTCTCTGAGTCGAGGCAAGGTGGCGCCCGGTGCCACCCCGTTCACTCAAGGTGGCGCAGGTCGGCCGTGGTGTCGATGTCGTACGGCTCGGCCACGTCCGCGCACTCCACGAGCCTGACCGAGGCCGCGTGCTCCTTCAGGTAGGCGCGCGCCCCACGATCTCCGGTGGCGGTCGCCGCGATGCCCGCCCAGTGCGCGGCCCCGAAGAGCACCGGATGCCCCCGCTGCCCGTCGTACGCGGCCGAGACCAGCGAGTTCTCGTCCTCGTACGCGCTCAGCACCCGGGCCACCGCGGCGGGGCCGATGCCGGGCTGGTCGACCAGGCTCACGAGGGCCGCGCGCACGCCCGTGCCGGCGAGCGATTCCAGCCCCGCGCGCAGGGACGTGCCCATGCCCTCGGCCCAGTCCGGGTTCTCCACCAGCACGCAGTCGTCGAGCTCGGCGCGCTTGCGCACGTCGTCCGCGCCGGCGCCCAGGACGACGTGGACGCGTCCGCATCCGGCCGCCCGCAGCACCTCCACCGCGTGCTCGACCAGGGGCCGCCCCCGGTGTTCCAGCAGCGCCTTGGGCCGCCCGCCGAGCCGCCGGCCGCCGCCTGCGGCGAGCAGCAGTCCGGCGACATCCCCCCGATGATCCTGGTTGTCCGTCATGAGTCCTGCATACCCGACGACGGCGGAAGCGTCCTGATTTCCGGTGCCGATTCCGTTGGGCTGAATTTCGGTCCGCGCTGTGGCGCTCCCGTACGGGGTGGCGTTTACTGACCCGCGCACGACGGCGTGTCTGGGGGAGGGCTGTGTTGCGGAGCTTGGGGCAGAGGCCAGTGACCGGCAGCGACGAGGACCCGAGGGTGGTGGAACTGCATACGGCCGTCTCCCGGCTGCGCCGCGAACTCGCCGCGCTTCCCACCGACTTCCCCGACCGGGGCATAGCCGAGGACGAACTGGCCTCCCTCGCGGCCATGGCCTCCGGCGGCACCCCGGAGACGCTGCGGCTGCGCGGCAGCCTGTTACTGATCGCGGCGGCGATCGGCTCGGTGAGCGCGCTGGCGAGGGCACTCGGGGACGTACGCGAAGCGGTGGACCTCTTCGGCGAACCCCCACGAACCTGACAGCGGGGCCTTCGCGTGGGCCCTCGCGGTGGCGTCGGGGGTGGCCGGGCCGGATTCCGGGGCGCTCGAGAGAGCCCGGACCGAGCGGTCCGGGCTCGCGAGCCGTTCAGGGAGCGGTTCTCTGTAGCCGGCCAGGGCTGGAGCGCCGCGACCGGTTGAGCTGTTCGGGATCCGGCGCCCCAGGACCACTCACTTCACTACGACCTGGTCCCCGGCCGAAGTCGACGGCGCGGTGGTGGTGTTGCCGTAGTACACCCAGCGCCACGTGCCCGTCTTCGATGCCTTCACGGTCGTCCTGAGATCACCCGAACCGTTCGCGTACACCTTTTTCACCGTGGTGTAGGAGGTGGCTCCGGTCGGCTTGAACTGCAGACTCACCAGGCGGCCTTCGTAGGAGGCGTACTTCTTGGTCTCCCAGTTGGCCCGCGTGACCTTTCCGGTCACCGTGATGGTCCCGCCCTTGGACACCGGCTCGGGCGAGGCGTTCACGGTCAGGCGGGAACCGCGCTTGACGTAGACCGTGAGGTCCTCGGCATCGGTGTCACCGCCGCCGCCCTCGAAGGAGACCTCGGCCGCGACCTTCCAGGCTCCGGCCTCGCTGTTGTGCATGTCCCACACGGTCGGGTCGAAGTACATCGTCTCGTTGAAGTCGCACACGCCCGAGCTCACCTTGATGCAGTCGCTCGTCTCGATGGCGTGCCACAGGCGGTCACCCGTACCGCCGCGGTAAAGGAACACCGCCGGCCACTTCCACCTGTGGGTGGTCGCCATCCGGAAGGAGGTCGGCGCTGCGACCTCCTTCGACACCCCGATCACGATGGGCTTGCCGCCGTTCACCTGGACACGGGTGAACGCAACCCCTCCCTCGGCCGCCCCGGCCGGCACCGCGGCCACGCCCGTGAACACCGCCGCCGCGCCACCGGCCACGACAGCTCTCCAGACCTTCTTCCCCACCTGATCCCCGATCTCCGTACTGGAAGGCGCCGGGGACTCGTCCTCCGGCGCCTCTGAGACAGCCGGGAGCCACGCGGGGTTGTACACCTGTGGATCACGATCGGGCGTCAGACGGTCTTCCCCTCGCACGAGGTGATGTCGACGCAACGGGCGGCGCAGGGCCCTGTCCGACCCGCTGGGCAGGGTCGGCCCCGGTCGGGCGTCCGGCGGGCGATCCAGGCCTGGGGTCCGCTGTGAAGGGGATACGCGGCGTCGCTCGTGAGCCCGCTCGGACGCGGGACGCCGCCGCCCCGGCTGCTAGGGCCTGTCGTTTGGATCATGCCCGCGTCGCCGCCCTCCTCCGCCTTGCGGCTGCACGCTCCACGCCCCGCTCGGGCCGGCCGACAAGGCACCGTGAGCCGGGCCGGGCCTGATCCGAACGACAGGCCCTAGGCGCCCGAGCTGGCCAGTGCCTGGGACAGTTCGACGGCGATCTGCTGGAGCACCGGCACGATCTTGTCGGTCGCGGCCTCGGTGACCCGCCCGGCCGGCCCCGAGATGGAGATCGCCGCGGCGGTCGGGGAGTCCGGCACGGACACCGCGAGGCAGCGCACTCCGATCTCCTGCTCGTTGTCGTCGACGGCGTACCCGGCCTGCCGGACGTCCGCCAGCGCGGCGAGGAACCCCTCCGGCGTGGTGATGGTCTTCTCCGTCGCGGCCGGCATGCCCGTACGGGACAGCAGCGCGCGCACCTCGTCGTCCGGAACGCCCGCGAGCAGGGCCTTGCCCACCCCGGTCGAGTGGGGCAGGACCCGCCGGCCGACCTCCGTGAACATCCGCATCGAGTGCTTCGACGGCACCTGCGCCACGTACACGATCTCGTCGCCGTCGAGCAGCGCCATGTTCGCGGTCTCGCCGGTCTCCTCGACCAGCCGGGCCAGATAGGGCCGCGCCCAGGTGCCGAGCAGCCGGGACGCCGACTCGCCGAGCCGGATGAGCCGGGGACCGAGCGCGTAGCGCCGGTTCGGCTGCTGACGGACGTACCCGCAGGCGACCAGCGTGCGCATCAGCCGGTGGATGGTCGGCAGCGGCAGCCCGCTGGTCGCGGACAGCTCGCTCAGGCCGACCTCGCCGCCCGCGTCCGCCATGCGCTCGAGCAGGTCGAAGGCGCGCTCCAGGGACTGGACCCCGCCTCCGGTGGAGGATTTGGCGGAGTCGGTGGTGCTGGCGCTGGACGTCGGCACGGCGCGTTCCTTTCGGGACTGGCGGGAGGGCAGAAGCCTACCCGGCGGCCGGTTGACTGCCCGCTTGTACGTAGCTACGTTCTGCTTGCTGGAATTCTAATTCCGCTTTGTGGAAACGTCCAGAGTGGACGCAGGTGACGTACTGCCCAGAAGTGTGCCCCTTGACGGCGCGGAAGCGGGAGTGAAGACTCCTTCAACAGAACGTTGAAATCCGTTACGTGGGTGTACATCCCGTTTCCTGGACGTACAACAGCGGTACAGAGAGGGGTTCGGGTGTCCGACGCTGAACTGGTGCTGCGCTCGACGCGCGTCATCACCCCGGAAGGGACGCGGGCCGCGACGGTCACCGTGTCCGCCGGGAGGATCACCGCCGTCCTGCCGTACGACGCCGAGGTCCCGGCCGCGGCCCGGCTGGAGGACGTCGGCGACCACGTCCTGCTGCCCGGCCTGGTCGACACCCACGTGCACGTCAACGACCCGGGCCGCACCGACTGGGAGGGCTTCTGGACCGCGACGCGCGCGGCGGCGGCCGGCGGCATCACCACCCTGATCGACATGCCGCTCAACTCCCTCCCGCCCACCACGACCGTCGACCACCTGCGGATCAAGCAGGACGTGGCCCGGGACAAGGCGCACATCGACGTCGGCTTCTGGGGCGGGGCCCTGCCCGGCAACGTCAAGGACCTGCGCCCGCTGCACGACGCAGGCGTCTTCGGCTTCAAGGCCTTCCTGTCCCCGTCCGGCGTCGACGAGTTCCCGCACCTCGACCAGGACCGGCTGGCCCGGTCCCTGGCGGAGATCGCCGGGTTCGACGGGCTGCTGATCGTGCACGCCGAGGACCCGCACCACCTGGACGCCGCCCCGCAGCACGGCGGCCCCAAGTACGCCGACTTTCTCGCCTCCCGCCCCCGCGACGCCGAGGACACGGCCATCGCGAGCCTCGTCGCGCAGGCCCGGCGGCTGAACGCGCGCGTGCACGTCCTGCACCTGTCCTCCAGCGACGCGCTGCCGCTGATCCGCGCCGCCCGCGCCGACGGCGTCCGCGTCACCGTGGAGACCTGCCCGCACTACCTCACCCTGACGGCCGAAGAGGTCCCGGACGGCGCGAGCGAGTTCAAGTGCTGCCCGCCCATCCGCGAGGCCGCCAACCAGGACCTGCTCTGGGAGGCCCTCGCCGACGGCACGGTCGACTGCGTGGTGACCGACCACTCGCCGTCCACCGCCGACCTCAAGACCGACGACTTCGCCACCGCCTGGGGCGGCATCTCCGGCCTCCAGCTGAGCCTGTCCGCCGTCTGGACCGAGGCCCGCAGGCGCGGCCACGGGCTGGAGGACGTCGTCCGCTGGATGTCCACGCGGACCGCGGAACTCGTCGGCCTCGACGGCTCCAAGGGCGCCATCGCCCCCGGCCGGGACGCCGACTTCGCCGTCCTCGCCCCCGACGAGACCTTCACCGTCGACCCGGCCGGCCTCCAGCACCGCAACCGGGTCACCGCCTACGCCGGCAAGACCCTGTACGGCGTCGTCAAGTCCACCTGGCTGCGCGGCGAGCGCATCGTCGCCGACGGCGAGTTCACCGGCCCGAAGGGCACGCTGCTCGCCCGCCCCCAGTGACCCACCCCCCGAACCCGGCCGACTCCAGAAAGGAACCCCTGATCACCGTGACGGCGCAGCAACATTCGAGTTGGGCCACCTTCACCGGCGACGCGAACCCCTACGGAGGCGGCGACCCGTACGCGGACTACCGCACCGCCGACCTGCCCTTCACCCAGTACGCCAACCTCGCCGACCGGCAGCTCGGCGCCGGTGTCATCGCCGCCAACGACGAGTTCTTCGCGCAGCGGGAGAACCTGCTGGTGCCCGAGCCGGCCGAGTTCGACCCCGAGCACTTCGGCCACAAGGGCAAGATCATGGACGGCTGGGAGACCCGCCGCCGGCGCGGCGCCTCCGCCGAGCACCCCTGGCCGACCGCGGAGGACCACGACTGGGCCCTGGTACGCCTCGGCGCGCCCGGAGTGATCCGCGGGATCGTCGTCGACACCGCGCACTTCCGCGGCAACTACCCGCAGGCGGTCTCGGTCGAGGGCACCTCCGTGCCGGGCTCGCCCTCCCCGGAGGAACTGCTCCGCGACGACGTGAAGTGGACGACCCTCGTCCCGCGCACGGCGGTCGGCGGCCACGCGGCCAACGGTTTCGCCGTCTCCGTCGAGCAGAGCTTCACGCACCTGCGCGTCAACCAGCACCCCGACGGCGGCATCGCCCGGCTGCGCGTGTACGGCGAGGTCGTGCCCGACCCCGCGTGGCTGACGGTGCTGGGCACCTTCGACGTGGTCGCGCTGGAGAACGGCGGACAGGTCGAGGACGCCTCCAACCTCTTCTACTCCCCGGCCACCAACACCATCCAGCCGGGCCGCTCCCGCAAGATGGACGACGGCTGGGAGACCCGCCGCCGCCGTGACCAGGGCAACGACTGGATCCGCTACCGCCTGGTGTCCGAGTCGCAGATCCGGGCCGTCGAGATCGACACCGCCTATCTGAAGGGCAACAGCGCCGGCTGGGCCTCGGTCTCCGTCAAGGACGGGGAGGACGGCGAGTGGACGGAGATCCTGCCGCGCACCCGCCTCCAGCCCGACACCAACCACCGCTTCGTCCTGCCGCGGCCGGCGGTCGGCACGCACGCGCGCGTCGACATCTTCCCCGACGGCGGCATCTCCCGGCTGCGCCTGTTCGGCTCCCTGACCGAGGAGGGCGCGGCCCGGCTCGCCGCCCGTCACCAGGAGCTGGGCGGCTGACCCGCCCGCACGCGCGCGTGGGGCGCCCCGGCCGGACAGCACCGGGGCGCCCCACGTGTCCCTCCGCCCGCACGTCCGTCACTCCTGCGGACCATGTTTCCCCGGTGCGGAACTCTTCCGTCCGTCTCTCGCGTTCTTCCCGTCGTGACCCTTAAGCAAGAGATCGTCGGCAACGCCATGCAGATGGCGGTCGTCAACCTGTTCCCCGGCCAGACCGTGTACTGCGAGGCCGGGAAGTTCCTGTTCAAGACCACCAACGTGACCATGGAGACCCGGCTGTCCGGCCCGTCGGGCAACGGCGGGCGGCAGGCGGGCGGCGCGGGTGGCTCGGGCGGCGGCATGGGCGGCATGCTGCGCCAGGCCATGGGCACCGCCATGCAGGTCGGCCAGCGCATGCTCGCGGGCGAGTCGCTCGCCTTCCAGTACTTCACCGCCCAGGGCGGCGAGGGCACCGTCGGCTTCGCGGGCGTGCTGCCCGGGGAGATGCGTGCCCTGGAGCTCGACGGCACGCGCGCGTGGTTCGCCGAGAAGGACGCCTTCGTGGCCGCCGAGTCCACCGTCGACTTCGGCATCGCCTTCGCCGGCGGGCGCACCGGCATGAGCGGCGGCGAGGGCTTCGTGCTGGAGAAGTTCACCGGTCAGGGCACGGTGATCATCGCCGGAGCGGGCAACTTCATCGACCTGAACCCGGCGGATTTCGGCGGCCGCATCGAGGTCGACACCGGTTGCGTGGTCGCCTTCGAGGAGGGCATCGAGTACGGCGTCCAGCGCGTCGGCGGCCTCAACCGGCAGGGGATCATGAACGCCGTCTTCGGGGGCGAGGGGCTGTCCCTGGCCACGCTGGAGGGCAACGGCCGGGTGATCCTGCAGTCCCTCACCATCGAGAGCCTCGCCAACGCCCTGAAGAAGGCCCAGGGCGGCGACAAGCAGGGCCCGACCGGCGGACTGTTCTCCACGCACACCGGCTGAGCCGATGAGTCGCGGGGCCCCGCGGGGTCTGAAGTGGTGACAGCAGACCCCGCACCCGGAAGAAGGCACCCGCCATGGGCAAGCTCGTCTCCACCGTCTTCATCAGCCTCGACGGCGTGTACCAGGCGCCCGGTGGTCCCCAGGAGGACACCAGCGGCGGCTTCGACCAGGGAGGCTGGACCTTCCCGTACGGCGACGACGACTCCGGCCGCTTCATCACCGGGGTCTTCGACAGCGCGGGCGGCTTCCTGTTCGGCCGCCGCACCTACGACATCTTCGCCTCGTACTGGCCGAAGAGGACCGACCCCGCCGACCCGATCGCGTCCAGGCTGAACACCCTCCCGAAGTACGTCGTCTCCTCCACCCTCACGGCTCCCGAGTGGTCCGGCACCACCGTCGTCTCCGGCGACCTCGCCAAGGAGGTGGCGGCCCTCAAGGAGCGCACGGACGGCGAACTCCAGATCAGCGGCAGCGGCACCCTGGTCCGCTCGCTCGTGGACCTGCGGCTCCTCGACACCCTGCACCTGATGACCTTCCCGGTCGTCCTCGGGGAAGGCCGCCGCCTCTTCGCGGACGGCGCGCTGCCCACCCGCTTCACCCGCCGCTCGGGACACGTGACCGGCGCGGGCGTCTCCATCCAGACGTACGACCTCGCGGGCCGCCCGGAGTACGGGTCGTACTGACGCCCCGACGGCACCCGGTCCCACCCGCGGGACGGCCTGGCCGAAGATCGTCGCCGTGGGTACGGTGATCGCGTCCCGTGCGAGCCGCCGACGTCTGCGCACCCCCTGCCGGAGACCTGGAGAGCCGCCGCATGTCGTCGATCGCCGTACCGGGCGCGTTCGCGCCCCGCCGCGCCTGGCACACCGATCTGCCCGTCCTCCTCGTGGCGGTCTGCTGGGGCGCCAGCTACCTCGCGGCGAAGGACGTCACCACCGCCCGTACGGTGCTCGCCGTCCTGGTGCTGCGGTTGGCCCTCGCGCTCCCGCCCCTGGCGGCCGCGGGACACCGTTCCCTGCGTGCGCTGACCGCCGCCCAGTGGCGCGGCGCGGCCGTGCTGGGGCTGATCCTCAGCGGGATCTTCCTGCTGGAGACCTACGGCGTGGTCCACACGTCCGCGACCAACGCCGGTCTGATCATCAGCCTCACCATGGTGTTCACTCCGCTCGCCGAGGCCGCCGTCACCCGCACCCGGCCCACGGTCCCCTTCCTCGGCGCGGCGGGCCTCTCGGTCCTCGGCGTCGTCCTGCTCACCCAGGGCGCGGGCTTCACCCGCCCGTCCGCCGGCGACCTGCTCATGCTGCTCGCGGCGTTCGCCCGCACCGCGCACGTCCTCGTCATGTCGCGGATCAGGGCCGTGCGGGGCGCCGACGCGCTGCCGCTCACCACGGTCCAGCTCGGCACCTGCGTGACCGTCTTCGTCCTGCTGTCGGCCGTCGGCGGCGGCCCCGCGCCCTGGACCGTCGCGGCCGGCCTCGACGGGCGCCAGTGGGCGGGGCTGCTGTTCCTGGCCGTGCTGTGCACGGTGTTCGCCTTCTTCGTGCAGATGTGGGCCGTCCGGCGCACCTCGCCCTCCCGGGTCGGTCTGCTGCTCGGCACCGAGCCGCTCTGGGCCGCCGCGGCCGGTATCGCGCTGGGTGGCGACCGGCTCGGCGCCGTGGGGCTCGCGGGCGGCGCGCTGGTACTTGTGGGGACGGCGTGGGGACGCCGTGCGACCGGTTAACTTCCCGAAGCTTCACGGGACTTGAACGGAAACTCTTCAACCTTGTCGTTGACATGCCAACGTCTACGCGCGTCATCATGAAGTCATGACCTTCCCCCCACGCATCACCCGTATCGGCGCCGCGGGCGCCCTGCTCTCCGCCCTCCTCGTCGGCGGCACCGTCTCCGTCACGACGGCGGACGCCGCGACCGCCTCGGTCGGCAGCATCTGCCACAGCGCCCTGCCGTCGCAGGCCGACGACACCCTGAAGCTGATCGACCAGGGCGGGCCCTTCCCGTACGACCAGGACGGCACCGTCTTCTCCAACCGCGAAGGCGTGCTGCCCACGCAGCAGTCCGGCTACTACCACGAGTACACGGTGAAGACCCCCGGCTCCCCGGACCGCGGTGCGCGGCGCATCGTCACCGGTGAGAAGCAGCAGGAGGACTACTACACCTCGGACCACTACGCCACGTTCGACCTGATCGACTTCGGCTGCTGAGACCGGCCGGTCAGGCCGCCGAACCGAGGAACGGCGCGTCGGCCGGGGGTCCGAGTCCGAGCTCAGCCGGACCCCCGGCTCTCCGCGGCGGCGAACAGCGCGAACGCGAGCACCACGAGCGCGACGCTCGCGTAGACCTCGTAGCCGTCGAGGAACCCGAGCCGCTGCACGAGACCCACATGCCAGTGCGTGAACTCGTGCACCAGGCCCAGGACGCCCTGCACCAGGGCGAGAAATCCGAGAAGTTCCAGCGACTGCTTCATATGACGACCCTCGCCCCGCGGCTTCCCCCCACACATCGGCCGCGGGGCGAGTCCCGTACCGCCACAAGGCTGCGCCAGGGCGATGCCGCACCACCGAAAGTCCACAGGGCCGCGACTTTGGTCGACGATCCCCTCGGCGACGCGCTCGCCCGGGCGGATCCTGCGTAGATTCGTCGACCGTGAGCACTGACGAGTCGGCCCGGGCGCCGCAGGAGTTCGCGGGCCGGCGCTGGCTCCTCCCGTCCGCCCTGATCCACGAGCTGGCCCCGGACGCCCACGGCTTCGGCCGGCGGCCGCGGCGTACGGCACGCGACTGGGTCGTCGACTTCTCCTGCTTCCTGCTGGCCGTCCTCCTCGGCCTGGCGGCCGCCGGATCCCTCCGTGACGAACCCGGGCTCCCGCAGGGCTTCGCCGTCCTCGACCAGACGCTCGGCGCCGTCGCCTGCGCGGCGGTCTGGCTGCGGCGCCGGTGGCCGGTCGGGCTCGCCGTCGCGACGGTCCCGGTCGGCCTGCTGTCCAACACCGCGGGCGGCGCGGCGATGGTCATCCTGTTCACCCTCGCCGTGCACCGGCCCTTCCGGTACGTGGCCTGGATCGGCGGTGCCCAACTCGCCCTGATCCCGGTCTTCTACTGGCTGCGGCCCGACCCCGAGCTGCCCTACGCCGGAGTCGTGGCCTTCACCGTCCTGCTCACCCTGACGGTCATCGGCTGGGGCATGTTCGTCCGCTCCAAGCGGATGCTGATGCTGAGCCTGCGGGACCGCGCCCACCGGGCGGAGACCGAGGCGCGGCTGCGCGCCGAGCAGGCGCAGCGCCTGGCCCGTGAGGCCATCGCGCGCGAGATGCACGACGTCCTCGCTCACCGGCTCACCCTGCTCAGCGTGCACGCGGGCGCCCTGGAGTTCCGGCCGGACGCGCCCCGGGAGGAGATCGCCAGGGCGGCGGGCGTCATCCGGGAGAGCGCCCACGAGGCCCTCCAGGACCTGCGGGAGATCATCGGCGTGCTGCGGACCGGGGAGTCCGACGACGCCGGCGGCCGGCCACAGCCGACGCTCGGCGCGCTGGACGCCCTCGTCGCCGAGTGCCGCGAGGCGGGCATGAAGGTCACCCTCGACCACCGGATCGCCGACCCGGCCGGCGTCCCCGCCTCCGTCGGCCGCACCGCCTACCGCATCGCCCAGGAGACCCTGACCAACGCCCGCAAGCACGCCCCCGGCAGCGAGGTCACCGTCCGCCTCGTCGGCGCCCCCGGCGACGGCCTGACCGTCACCGTCACCAATCCGCCCCCACGGATCGTCGCCCCACCCGTCCCCGGCTCCGGCCAGGGCCTCATCGGCCTGACGGAACGCGCCACGCTGGCCGGCGGCCACCTCGAACACGGCCCCACGCGGGACGGCGGCTTCGAAGTCCGGTGCGGGCTGCCGTGGCCACGCACCTGAGGCGAGCGGCCGACCGGAACCGGGCGCGCCGCCCCGGCCGCCCGGCGTGCGCGTGCCGTCGGGGAACGGGGCACCGGCTTGCGAAGCCCGCTCCGCCGGCCGTCCGCTCCGTGGTTACGTAGGGCCATGACTGCGACGCCGATCAGACTCCTCCTCGTCGACGACGATCCCCTGGTACGGGCCGGGCTCGCGCTGATGATGGGCGGGGCCGAGGACATCGAGATCGTCGGGGAGGCCGCCGACGGCGCGGAGGCCGAGGAGCTCGTCCGGCGCACCCGGCCGGACGTCGTCCTGATGGACATCCGCATGCCGTCGGTGGACGGTCTCACCGCCACCCGGCGCCTGCGCGCCCGCCCCGACGCCCCGCAGGTCGTGGTGCTCACCACCTTCCACGCCGACGAACAGGTGCTGCACGCCCTGCGCGCGGGCGCCGCCGGTTTCGTCCTCAAGGACACCCCGCCCGCCGAGATCGTCCAGGCCGTCCGCCGGGTCGCGGCCGGCGACCCCGTCCTGTCGCCCGCCGTCACCCGGCAACTGATGCGGCACGCCGCCGGTTCCGCCGCCGACACCCGCCACGCACGCGCGCGTGACACCCTCACCGTGCTCAACGACCGCGAGCGCGAGGTCGCCGTCGCCGTCGGCCGCGGACTGGCCAACGCCCAGATCGCCACCGAACTCTTCATGAGCGTGGCCACCGTCAAGACCCACGTCTCGCGCATCCTCGCCAAGCTGGACCTCGACAACCGCGTCCAGATCGCCCTGCTCGCCTACGACGCGGGACTTCTCGAGGACGGGCACTAAGCCGCCGTCCCGGGCGTTGTCCCCTTGCCGGGAGACGCCCGGCGGACCTCGGGGGAGTCCGGAAGGGGATCGATGGACCGCCGACAGCTGGTCGACTTAGGGGAGTTCGGCGACGCGTTCCGCCGCGACCCCCACACGGTGTACGCCCGTCTGCGCGCCGAGGGCCCGGTGCACCGGATCCGGATCCCGGGGGCGGACGAGAGCCACCAGCCATGGCTCGTCGTGGGTTACGGGGAGGCCCGCGCCGCCCTCGCCGACCCCCGGCTGGCCAAGGACGCCACCAAGATCGACGCCGCCTTCTTCGACGAGGAGCTGATCGGCAAGCACATGCTGCTCGCCGACCCGCCGCAGCACACCCGGCTGCGCGGCCTCGTCACGCGCGCGTTCACGATGCGCCGCGTCGAGGCACTGCGCCCCCGCGTCCAGCGGATCACCGACGACCTGCTCGACGAGATGCTGCCGCACGGCCGCGCCGACCTCGTCGAGTCCCTCGCCTACCCCTTGCCCATCACCGTCATCTGCGAGCTGCTCGGCGTCCCCGAGATGGACCGCGCGGAGTTCCGGAAGATGTCCACCGAGGTCGTCGCCCCCTCCGGCCCGCAGGCCGAGTACGACGCGGTCGTCCGCCTCGCCGAGTACCTGACCGAGCTGATCGACGACAAGAGCCGCACCGGACCGACCGGCGACCTGCTGAGCGACCTGATCCGCACCACCGCCGAGGACGGCGACCGCCTCTCCCCGGGCGAGCTGCGCGGCATGGCCTTCCTCCTGCTGATCGCCGGCCACGAGACCACGGTCAACCTGATCGGCAACGGCGTCCTCGCCCTGCTCACGCACCCGGACCAACTCGCCCTGCTGCGGGTCGACATGAGCCTCCTGGACGGCGCGATCGAGGAGATGCTGCGCTACGACGGCCCGGTGGAGAACGCCACCTTCCGCTTCGCCGCCGAGCCCCTGGAGATCGGCGGCACGCACATCGCACAGGGCGACCAGGTGGTGATCGGTCTCGCCGCGGCCCAGCGGGACGGCTCCCGCCACACCGACCCGGACCGCTTCGACATCCGCCGCGAACCGCGCGCCAACCTCGCCTTCGGCCACGGCCTCCACTACTGCCTGGGCGCGCCCCTGGCCCGCCTGGAGGCCCGCACGGCCATCGGCTCCCTGCTGGAGCGCGCCCCCGGCCTGGCGCTGGACGGCGAGCCGGGGGAGTGGCTGCCGGGCATGCTGATCAGAGGGGTGCGCAGTCTCCCGGTCCGCTGGTGAGCGGCCCGCACCCGCGGCTGTCGTACGGCTGCTCAGCCGTACGACGGCTGCGCCCGGTCCGGGATCTCCGCCAGCGCCACCGGCCGCCGCTCCCGGCGGGAGATCTCGCACGCCTCGGCGATCCGCAGGGCGTGCAGCGCCTCCAGGCCGTCGCACGGATTGTCCCGCTCGCCGCGGACCAGGGCCACGAACGCGGTCAGCTCGGCCTCGTAGGCCGGCCCGAAGCGCTCCAGGAACCCCGGCCACGGCTTGTCGGCGGGCGGAGGCCCGGTCGGCTCGGTGGACGCGACCGGTGTGCGGTCGTCCAGACCGACCACCACCGTGTCCCGCTCGCCCGCCAGCTCCATGCGCACGTCGTAGCCCGCGCCGTTGAGCCGGGTCGCGGACGCCGTGGCCAGCGTGCCGTCGTCCAGGGTGAGCAGCGCCGCGCCCGTTCCGACGTCGCCGGCCTCACGGAACATCGCGGGACCGGCGTCAGACCCGGTGGCGTACACGTCGACCACCTCGCGGCCCGTCACCCAGCGCAGCACGTCGAAGTCGTGGATCAGCGTGTCCCGGAACAGCCCGCCGGACAGCGGCAGCCACTCCGCGGGCGGAGGGGACTGGTCACAGGTCATGGCCCGTACGGTGTGCAGCCGCCCGAGCCGTCCCGCGCGCACCGCCTCCCGGGCGCCGGCGTACCCCGCGTCGAACCGCCGCTGGAAGCCCATCTGCAGCACCGTCCCGGCGGTCGCCACCTCGGCGAGCGCCTGGAGGGTGCCCGGCAGGTCCAGGGCGATCGGTTTCTCGCAGAACACCGGCAGTCCCGAGCGGGCCGCCCGGCCGATCAGTTCGGCGTGGGCGGCGGTCGCCGCGGTGATCACCACCGCGTCCACGCCCCACCGGAAGACCTCGTCCACCCCCGGCGCCGCCGTCTCGCCCAGCCGGTGTGCGAGCTCCTGCGCCCGTGCCGGGTCCGCGTCCGTGAGGATCAGCGACCCGACCTCGCGGTGCCGGCTGAGCGTCCTCGCATGAATGGTGCCGATGCGGCCCGTACCGATGACCCCGATGCGCATGGAAACAAAGTGAGGGCGGACCCCGTACGCTGTCAATGCGTATGTCCGGACAATTGGACTACACAACTTCCCGTCAACCGGGCACGGGGCTACGCTCGGGCCCGTGCCGAAACCAGATGTGGACCCGACCGTGTCGCTCGACCTTCGTGTGGACCGTAGTTCCCCGGTGCCGCTGTACTTCCAGCTCTCCCAGCAGCTGGAGGCCGCCATCGAGCAGGGCAGCCTCACTCCGGGCAGCCTGCTGGGCAACGAGATCGAGCTGGCCGCGCGGCTCGGCCTGTCCCGGCCGACCGTCCGTCAGGCCATCCAGTCGCTCGTCGACAAGGGGCTCCTCGTCCGCCGCCGGGGCGTCGGCACCCAGGTCGTGCACAGCCAGGTCAAGCGCCCCCTGGAGCTGAGCAGCCTCTACGACGACCTGGAGGCGGCCGGCCAGCGGCCCGCGACCAAGGTCCTGGTCAACTCCGTCGTGTCGGCCTCCCCCGAGGTCGCCGCGGCGCTCGGGGTCGCCGAGGGCGGCGACGTCCACCGCGTCGAGCGGCTGCGGCTCGCGCACGGCGAGCCGATGGCCTACCTGATCAACCACCTGCCGCCCGGCCTGCTCGACCTGGACACCGGCCAGCTGGAGGCCACCGGCCTGTACCGGCTGATGCGTTCGGCCGGGATCACCCTGCACAGTGCCCGGCAGTCCATCGGGGCGCGCGGCGCCACGGCCGACGAGGCCGAGCGGCTCACCGAGACCGAGGGCGCCCCGCTGCTCACCATGCAGCGCACCACCTTCGACGACACGGGCCGCGCGGTCGAGTTCGGCGACCACACCTACCGCCCGACGCGCTACTCCTTCGAGTTCCAGCTGCTCGTACGTTCCTGACGGTGCCCCCGGACCTTCGTCGCAATGTCCGGACAATGTGACCGGTCTGCGGTGCCCGCCCGTGTCACGGGTGTTCCCCGTGTTCGATACTGAGGTGTTTGGGGCTGGTGAATTCGACGCCGGGACACACCGGCGGCGAGGTCGCCCGCCCCTTACGCACGTCAGAGCAAGAGCACAGCGAGAAGGGCACGGCCTCGTGGCACGGTTTCGGACCTGGGTAGGCATAGCGCTGGCAGGGGCACTCTCCGTGTCCCTGGCCGGATGCAGCAGCACCGGCGGCAAGCGGGCCGAGGACGCCCGCAAGGCTGCCGCGGCCCAGGGCAGGGCGGCGGTGAACACCCCCCGCTGGACCATCGCGATGATCACCCACTCCGGCGACGGCGACACCTTCTGGGACATCGTGCAGAGCGGCGCCGAGCAGGCTGCCGTCAAGGACAACATCAACTTCCTGTACTCGCACGACGACGAGGCCCAGCAGCAGGCACAGCTGGTGGACGCGGCCGTCGACAAGAAGGTCGACGGCATCATCGTCACCCTCGCCAAGCCGGACGCCATGAAGGCGGCCGTCGCCCGCGCCGAGAAGGCCGGCATCCCGGTGGTCACGGTCAACTCCGGTTCCGAGGTCTCCAAGGCGTTCGGCGCCCTGACCCACATCGGCCAGGACGAGACCGTCGCCGGCGAGGCCGTCGGCGAGGAGCTGAACAGGCGCGGCAGGAAGAAGGCCCTGTGCGTGCTGCACGAGCAGGGCAACGTCGGCCACGAGCAGCGCTGCGACGGCGTCGCCAAGACGTTCCACGGCACGCTGCGGAAGCTCTACGTCAACGGCACCAACATGCCCGACGTGCAGTCCGCGATCGGCGCCAAGCTCCAGGCCGACACGTCCCTCGACGCCGTCGTCACCCTCGGCGCGCCCTACGCCGACACGGCCGTGAAGGCCAGGACGGACGCGGGCAGCAAGGCCGAGATCGACACCTTCGACCTCAACGCCGGGGTCGCGGCCTCGCTGAAGAACGGTGCCCTCGGCTTCGCCGTGGACCAGCAGCCGTACCTCCAGGGCTACCAGGCCGTCGACCTGCTGTGGCTGTACAAGTACAACGGCGACGTCCTCGGCGGCGGCAAGCCGGTGCTCACCGGACCGCAGATCATCACCAAGGACCAGGCGCCCGCGCTGGCCGAGTACACCGCGCGGGGCACCCGATGAGCGCGGCGACCGACGAGGTGAGCGGAGCGGCCGACGAAGCGGGCTCGGCGGCCGGTGAGGTGCGCAAGACGGCCGACGAAAGGATTCTGCGGACGTCTTCGCTGCGGAAGCTGCTCGCCCGCCCGGAACTGGGCTCCGTCGTGGGCGCGCTCGCCGTCCTCGTCTTCTTCGCCCTCGCCGCCGACGGCTTCCTGCGCCCCGCGAGCCTCGGCACGGTCCTGTACGCGTCCTCGACCATCGGCATCATGGCCGTACCCGTCGCGCTGCTGATGATCGGCGGTGAGTTCGACCTGTCGGCGGGCGTCCTCGTGACGTCCTCGGCGCTGATCTCGTCGATGTTCAGCTACCAGATGACCGCGAACACCTGGGTCGGGGTCGGCGTGTCCCTCTTGGTCACCCTGGCCGTCGGCGCCCTCAACGGCTTCCTGCTCACCCGCACCCGGCTGCCCAGCTTCATCATCACGCTCGGCACCTTCCTGATGCTGACCGGCATGAACCTCGGCTTCACCAAGCTGATCGACGGCACGGTCTCCACCAAGACCATCGGCGACATGGAGGGCTTCCCCAGCGCCCACGCCGTCTTCGCCTCCACCCTCACCGTCGGCGGAGTCGGCCTCAAGGTCACCGTCCTGTGGTGGCTCGGACTCGTCGCCCTCGGCTCCTGGATCCTGCTGCGCACCCGCGCCGGCAACTGGATCTTCGCCGTGGGCGGCAACGCCGACGCGGCCCGCGCCGTCGGCGTCCCGGTCGCCGGAACCAGGATCGGCCTCTACATGGGCGTCGCGTTCGGCGCCTGGATCTCCGGCCAGCACCTGCTCTTCTCCTTCGACGCCGTCCAGTCCGGAGAGGGCGTCGGCAACGAGCTGATCTACATCATCGCGGCCGTCATCGGCGGCTGCCTCATCACCGGCGGCTACGGCAGCGCGGTCGGCTCGGCCGTCGGCGCGCTCCTGTTCGGCATGACCAGCAAGGGCATCGTCTTCGCCGAGTGGAACCCGGACTGGTTCACCTTCTTCCTCGGAGCGATGCTGCTCCTCGCAACCCTGCTCAACGCCTGGGTCCGCAAGCGCGCGGAGGCGACGGCATGACGCAGACCGAATCGCGTACGGCCCTGGTGGCGCTGTCCGGCGTCGGCAAGCGCTACGGCAACATCCGCGCCCTGGAGGGCGTCTCCCTGGAGGTCCACGCGGGCGACGTCACCTGCGTCCTCGGCGACAACGGCGCGGGCAAGTCCACCCTCATCAAGATCATCGCGGGACTGCACCGGCACGACGAGGGCACGCTGCGCATCGACGGCGAGGAGACCGCGCTCGCCTCCCCGCGCGAGGCCCTGGACCGGGGGATCGCCACGGTGCACCAGGACCTGGCCGTCGTGCCCCTGATGCCGGTCTGGCGCAACTTCTTCCTCGGCTCCGAGCCGCGCAAGGGCGCCGGCCCCTTCAAGCGCCTGGACATCGACCTCATGCGCCGCACCACCCGCGAGGCCCTGCTGCGCATGGGGATCGACCTCCGGGACGTCGACCAGCCCATCGGCACCCTCTCCGGCGGCGAACGTCAGTGCGTGGCCATCGCCCGCGCGGTCCACTTCGGTGCGAAGGTCCTCGTCCTGGACGAGCCGACGGCGGCACTCGGCGTGAAACAGTCCGGCGTGGTGCTGAAGTACGTGGCCGCGGCCCGCGACGAGGGCCTGGGCGTCGTGCTGATCACCCACAACCCGCATCACGCGTACCTGGTGGGGGACCGGTTCGTCCTCCTGCGCCGCGGCACGATGGTGGGCAATTCCACACGGGACGAAACGACCCTGGACGAACTGACCCGGCAGATGGCGGGCGGGTCCGACCTGGACGCCCTCCGCCACGAACTGCGGCGCGACTGAAGGGCGCGGGGGGCCGCGCGACGAGCCGGGACGCGAGCCGCGGACGGCGGCGCCCGCGGCCCGCGTCCCCCCGCCCCGCGCAGCACCCGGCGTGAGCGTGCGGCACAATCGACCGCGATGAGCACCTACCGCGACCTCACGGCCCCCATAGGCTCCCGCCGGGCCCCCGTCCTGCGAACGGTCGGTACCCGGGAGCGCCGGTCACACCTGACCGCCCCCCGTGTCCCCACCGTCGGCATCGACATCGGTGGCACCAAGGTCATGGCGGGTGTCGTGGACGCCGACGGCAACATCCTGGAGCGGCTCCGCACGGAGACCCCGGACAAGTCCAAGAGCCCCAAGGTCGTCGAGGACACCATCGTCGAACTGGTCCTGGACCTGTCCGACCGGCACGACGTGCACGCGGTCGGCATCGGCGCGGCCGGCTGGGTCGACGCCGACCGCAACCGCGTGCTGTTCGCCCCCCACCTGTCCTGGCGCAACGAACCCCTGCGGGACCGTCTCGCCGGCCGCCTCTCCGTGCCGGTCCTCGTGGACAACGACGCCAACACCGCCGCCTGGGCGGAGTGGCGCTTCGGCGCCGGGCGCGGCGAGGACCACCTCGTCATGATCACGCTCGGCACCGGCATCGGCGGCGCCATCCTGGAGGACGGCCAGGTCAAGCGCGGCAAGTTCGGCGTGGCCGGCGAGTTCGGCCACATGCAGGTCGTCCCCGGCGGTCACCGCTGCCCGTGCGGCAACCGCGGCTGCTGGGAGCAGTACAGCTCCGGCAACGCGCTGGTGCGCGAGGCGCGCGAGCTGGCCGCCGCCGACTCGCCGGTGGCCTACGGGATCATCGAGCACGTCAAGGGCAACATCGGCGACATCACCGGCCCGATGATCACCGAGCTGGCCCGCGACGGCGACGCGATGTGCGTGGAGCTCCTCCAGGACATCGGCCAGTGGCTCGGCGTCGGCATCGCCAACCTGGCGGCCGCCCTCGACCCGTCCTGCTTCGTGATCGGCGGCGGCGTCAGCGCCGCCGACGACCTGCTCATCGGCCCCGCCCGGGACGCCTTCAAGCGCCACCTCACCGGCCGCGGCTACCGCCCCGAGGCCCGCATCACCCGCGCCCAGCTCGGCCCGGAGGCCGGCATGGTGGGCGCGGCCGACCTGGCCCGGCTGGTCGCCCGCCGCTTCCGCCGCGCCAAGCGGCGCCGCGTGGAGCGCTACGAGCGCTACGAACGGTACGTCCAGGCCCGTCGCGACCGGGACACCGCATGACCGCCTCCCTGCCGCACCAGGCCGCCCCGCCGGACGAGCCGAGCCGGCCGCCCGAGAACCCGCGCCACAAGGCCGAGCGACGGGCGATCACCCTGCTGATCATCGGCCTGCTCATCGGCGTCCCAGCCGGCTACCTGGTGATCTCCGCGAACCAGAGCCGCGACAGCGGCAAGGACAAGGAGGCGAAGTACTCGGCGACCGGCCTCACCGCCGGCTGGCCCTCCAAGGTGCAGCGCCGCCTCTACCAGGTGAACGTCCCGCACCCCGCCGACCACATCGCCTACTACGAGACGAACAACTGGAAGACCAGCCGCCTCTACGTGATGTTCAGCACCAACCAGGCCGGACTCGACAGCTTCCTCGCGGCCATGGGCGTGCGCGAGGACCGGCTGAAGAAGGACCACATCACCATCGGCGCGCGCGACCGCAAGGTCTCCGGCTGGACGTTCGACGGTCCGGGGCCGTGGTCCGGGTTCACGCACAAGCAGAAGAACCCCTCACCCACCCAGGACGTCGTCGTGAACACGTCCGACCCGAAGAACCCGGTGCTCTACGTCGTCTCCCGCACGGTGCCGTAGCGCGGGCCAGGACCGGCCGCCGGAGCCGATTGTCAGACCCCGCCCGTAGAGTCGGAGACATCTGATCCGGGACACGGGCGGGAGGTGGCAGGACGTATGAGCGGCGGCACGGCGGCGGTGGCCGAGCGCGCGGCGGCATCCGCGCGGGCCGGGAACCCGGTCCCGGCCCGTCTCGCGTCCCTCTACCTGCCCGCACCCCTCCCGCGCGAGGGCCGCATCGCCTTCTGGGACCCCGACGGCGGCCCCCTGCCCGCCGACGGCGACACCGGCGGCGACCCGGCCGAACTGACGGTCGTACGACGTCACGGCAGCGGCGCGCGCCGCCGGCAGGTGACCGCCCTGACCCTGCCGCTCGCCGAGGCCCTGCCGTTGCTGGTCCGGGCCCGCCGCGACCCGGCCGCCCACCCGGCCACGGCATGCTGGGGCGCCGCCGCCCTGCACGCCCTGCGACTGGTCGCCCGCGGTCGCCTGCTGCCCGGCCTCACCCCGAGCGGCCACGACGCCTGGCGCGCCGGACCCCTGGAGCCCGACGACATCGCCCACCTGCGCGCGATCGCCGCCGCCCTGCCCCCGGAGGGCCACGCCGTGCCCCTCGCCGACCCCGGACCGCTCCGGCTGCCCGAGCCGGAGGCCCTGGTCCGTTCGTTCCTGGACGCGGTCGCCGACACCCTGCCCCGCACCCCCGCGGCCCCCTACACCTCCGGCCGGCCCTTCGCCGCCCGCGAGCCCCAGTCCCTGCCGCAGGCCCACGCGTGGGCCGCCGAGGTCGCCGCCGGGATGGACGCCGGCGTGCGGATCTCGCTCCGGCTCGACCTGTCCGCGTACGACCTCTTCGACGCCGGCTCGGCCGACGGTGCGCGCGGCGCGGGGGCGGCCATCGTGCAGGTGCACAGCCTCGCCGACCCCACCCTGGTCGCCGACGCGGCGGCCCTGTGGGCGGGAGAGGCCGACACCGCGTTCGGGCCCCGCGCGCGCGTCGACGCGGCCCTCGCCGTCCGGCGCGCGGCCCGCGTGTGGCAGCCCCTCGACCGGCTCGCGGAACAGGACGTGCCCGACGTCCTCGCCCTGTCCGAGGACGAGCTGGGCGAACTGCTCGGCGTCGCGGCGAGCCGGCTGGCCGCCGCGGGCGTCGCGGTGCACTGGCCCCGGGACCTCGCCCGCGACCTGACGGCCGCGGCGGTCGTCCGGCCCGCACCCGGCTCGGCGACCGACGGCACCGGCTTCTTCGAGAGCGAGGACCTGCTCCGGTTCCGCTGGCAGCTGGCGCTCGGCGGCGAACCGCTCAGCGAGGCCGAGATGGACATGCTCGCCGAGGCCCACCGGCCGGTCGTGCGGCTGCGGGACAGCTGGGTGCTGGTCGACCCGGCCCTCGTCCGCAAGGCCCGCAAGCGCGAGCTGGGCCTGCTCGACCCGGTCGACGCGCTGTCCGTCGCGCTCACCGGCACCGCCGAGGTCGACGGCGAGACCGTCGAGGCCGTGCCCGTCGGCGCCCTGGCCACCCTCCGCGACCGGCTCACGGCCGGCCTGAGCCCCGCGGACCCGCCCGCCGGTCTCGCCGCCACCCTCCGCGACTACCAGCTGCGCGGCCTCGCCTGGCTCGACCTGATGACCTCGCTCGGTCTCGGCGGCTGCCTCGCCGACGACATGGGCCTCGGCAAGACGATCACGCTCATCGCCCTGCATCTGCGGCGGGCGCGCAGCGAGCCGACCCTCGTGATCTGCCCCGCGTCCCTGCTGGGCAACTGGCAGCGCGAGATCACCCGGTTCGCGCCCGGCGTCGCCGTCCGCCGCTTCCACGGCCCCGACCGCAGCCTGGACGGCCCCGGCGGCGGCTTCGTCCTCACCACGTACGGCACCATGCGCTCCGCCGCGGCCCACCTCGCCGAGCAGCCCTGGGGCATGGTCGTCGCCGACGAGGCCCAGCACGTGAAGAACCCCTACTCGGCCACCGCCAAGGCGCTGCGCACCATCCCGGCCCCCGCGCGCGTGGCGCTCACCGGCACACCGGTGGAGAACAACCTCTCCGAGCTGTGGGCCCTGCTCGACTGGACCACCCCCGGGCTGCTCGGCCCGCTCAAGTCCTTCCGCGCCCGGCACGCCCGCGCGGTGGAGAACGGCGAGGACGAGGAAGCGGTGCAGCGCCTGGCCCGCCTCGTCCGCCCCTTCCTCCTGCGCCGCAAGAAGTCCGACCCCGGCATCGTGCCCGAACTGCCGCCCAAGACCGAGACGGACCACCCGGTCGCGCTCACCCGCGAGCAGGCCGCGCTGTACGAGGCGGTGGTGCGCGAGTCGCTGCTGGCCATCGAGACCGCCGACGGCATCGCCCGCCGCGGCCTCGTCCTGAAGCTGCTCGGCGCCCTCAAGCAGATCTGCGACCACCCGGCGCTGTACCTGAAGGAGGACCCGCGCGCCGACCGGCTCGCGGCCCGGTCCGGCAAACTCGCCCTCCTGGACGAGCTGTTGGACACCCTGCTCGCCGAGGACGGCTCGGCGCTGGTCTTCACCCAGTACGTCGGCATGGCCCGCCTCATCACCGCGCACCTCTCCGCCCGCGCGGTCCCCGTGGACCTGCTGCACGGCGGCACCCCGGTGCCGGAGCGCGAGCGCATGGTGGACCGCTTCCAGAACGGCGAGACCCCCGTCCTGGTGCTGTCCCTGAAGGCGGCCGGCACCGGCCTGAACCTCACCCGGGCGGGTCATGTCGTCCACTTCGACCGCTGGTGGAACCCGGCGGTCGAGGAGCAGGCCACCGACCGCGCCTACCGGATCGGCCAGACCCAGCCCGTCCAGGTCCACCGCCTGGTCACCGAGGGCACGGTCGAGGACCGCATCGCCGAGATGCTGGAGTCCAAGCGGGCCCTCGCCGACGCCGTTCTCGGTTCCGGCGAGGCGGCGCTGACCGAGCTGACCGACCGTGAACTTGCCGACCTCGTCTCGCTGCGGAGGACGTCATGACGGCCGTCGGGCAGCCGCGCCCCGCCGACGCCGCCCGCCGTGCCCTGCGGGAGGCGCGGGAGCGCACGGAGGCGGAGCGGGACGAACCGGCCGGGTCGGCGCCGACCGCGGCGGAGGACGCGGTACCCGACGCGGACGCGCCGCAGGACCACGCCGGCGAGGCCGAGGCGCCTCTCGACGAGACCGCTGCGACCGCGGGTGCCGACGGCACGGACGCCCTGACGGGCACGGAGTCCTGCGCCGGGCCCGGGCAGGACGCGGAGCCGAGGCCGGGGAACGCGGCGCGGGCCGCCCTCCGGGCCGCCATCGCCGACCGCCGGGGCGACGCCGACGGTCACGCGACCGCCGATGCCGACGAACCGGCCCGGGAACAGACCCCCGACCCGGAACCGCCCGCCACGACGCCTGCGGTGACCGCCGGGACCGCGGGCGGACACCGCCCCGGGGACGCCGCCCGTGAGGCGCTCCGCGCGGCCCGGCGCGAAGCACGGCGCGCGGAGGAGGCGGAACCCCGGAACGAGAGGCGCACCACCGCACGGCCGGTCACGGCCCCGGCCCGCACCGCGCGGGGCAGGACCGCCCAGGACATGCGGAACTACCTGGCGAACGCCTTCCGCATGCCCACCTGGGCCGAGGAACCCGAGGGAGCGGAGGAGCCGGAGGGGACGTCGGAGAGGAAGGGGAGTCGGGAGCCGCAGGGGACCGAGGAGACGGCGCCCGGCCCGGAGAAGCCCGCCGACGAGACGGCCCCCGACGAGACGGCCCCGTCCCCGGCCCCGTCCCCATCACCGGCCCTGGATCCCGCCCCCGCCCCGGCCCCAACCCCGGCACCGGCGCCCCCCGCCCCCGCCGTACCCCACGCGCCGTCCACCATGGCCGCTTTCCACCGGGACACGGAACTGCGGCGCACGTTCCCGGCGTTCGCGGTGCGCGCGGGTGCCGAGGAGGGGACGGAGTTCGCCGGGACCTGGTGGGGGAACGCCTGGGTCGAGGCGCTGGAGCGGGGCGCGCTGGACCCCAAGCGGCTGGCCCGCGGCCGCGGTTACGCGGACCAGGGCCAGGTGGACGCCATCACCGTCACACCGGGGCTCGTGCTCGCGTACGTGCGCGGAAGCCGGCCGCGGCCGTACCGCGTGCAGGTGCGGGTGCGCACCCTGGCGGACGACGACTGGGCACGCTTCCTGGACGCGGCCGCCGACCGGCCGGGACACATCGCCGCGCTGCTCGACAAGGAGCTGCCCCAGTCCCTCGCCGACTGCGGTGTACCCCTGCTGCCCGGCCCCGGTGACCTGGCCCCCCGGTGCAGCTGCCCCGACTCCGGGCACCCCTGCAAGCACGCCGCCGCCCTCTGCTACCAGATGGCACGCCTGCTCGACGCCGACCCCTTCGTGCTGCTCCTGTTGCGCGGCCGGGGCGAGAAGGAGCTGCTCGACGCGCTCTCCCGGCGCAGCGCCGCCCGGGCGGCCCGCGCCGCGCAGGAACGTCAGCCGCAGTCCCTGCCCGGCGTGCGCGCCACCGACGCCCTCGCGCCCCGCCGACTGCCGCCGCTGCCCCCACCGGCGCCGGTCCCGCCGCACCCCGAGCAGCCCCCGGTCTATCCGGCCGCGCCCGGCGGCCCCGACCCCTTCGCGCTGGACCAGCTGGCGACCGACGCCGCCGCCCGCGCCCACGCGCTGCTCGGCACCGGCCGCGACCCGGTCGGCGAACTGACCCTGTGGCAGGACGCGGTGCGCCTCGCGGCGGCCCGCCCCGGCTCGGGCCTGACCGCGGCCACCCGCACGCTGTACTCCACGCTCGCCACGGCCGTCGGCCGCACCACGGCCGACCTCGCCCGGGCCGTCGCGGCCTGGCGGCAGGGCGGTCCGGAGGGGCTGGCCGTCCTGGAGGAGCCCTGGGATCCGCCGGCCGGCCGCTTCGACCGGGCCCGCCCGCTGCTGCTCGCCGCCGACCTGCCCGCGTTCCGCCCCTGGCGCAACCGCCTCACCCATCCACGCGGTCACGTCCAGCTCCGCCTCGGCCGCGACGGCCTCTGGTACGCCTACGAGTCGGAGCCCGGCCAGGAGGACTGGTGGCCCCGCGGCACCCCGGACCTCGACCCGGTGGGTGCCCTGACGGGACTCGGCACCCCGGACGACCTGTGACCGACGACCACTGCCCGAAAGGGGCGCAGGGCGGGCTTCGGCGACTCGGTGAGGGCGGTGCGAGGCTTCGCCGGTGATCCCGGGGCGAGGTGGGGAGGCCGGACCAGGATTCGCCGAACCGTCGTGTCCCGGAGCCGTTGTCACATCGAGGGCTGGGCGCTCCTGTCGTGCCGGTCCAGCTGTTCCCGGTAGGCCGCGCCCACTTCGGTGAGGCTGTGGGAGAGGGCCGCGCAGTTGGCCGTCGCGTAGCTGATGACGAGGGCGGGTGAGCTCGCGGCGGTGGACGTGCAGTAGTGGCGGCCGCCGCGCAGGAGCACCGAGCGGCGGCGGGCGGCGCGGACGAGTGCCTGCTCGTCGATGTGGGGCGGGAGCCGGATGTAGGCCTGGAGACCGCCGGCACCGCCCAGCGGCCACGCGCCCGGGAGCTGGGTGTCGAGGTGACCGAGCACGGTCCGACGGCGGCGGCGGAACTCGGTGCGGAGCCTGCGCTGGTGACGGTCGAAGGCACCGGTGTCGACGAAGCGCGCGAAGGTGAGCTGTTCGAAACCCGAGCAGCCGATGTCCCAGCCCGCGCGTACGTGCTCGACCGATGCCATGAGCTCGGACGGGCCCACCAGCCAGCCGAGCCGCAGTGCCGGGGCGAGGGTCTTGCTGGCGCTGCCCGCGTAGACGACGCGGTCCGGTGCGAGGCTCTGCAGGGCGGGCGGCCGGTCGGCGGTGTCCAGCAGGCCGCTGTCGAAGTCGTCCTCCAGGACGTAGCCGCTCACCTCACGCGCCCAGGCGACGAGCTGCGCGCGGCGCTCACGGCTCAGACGTACGCCGGTGGGGAACTGGTTGGCGGGCGTGACCAGCACGGCCCGCGCGCCGCTCGCCCCGAGGCGCTCGATATCGAGTCCGTCCTCGTCGACGGGGATGCCGACGGGCCGCAGTCCCGACGTGGCGATGAACTCGCGCTCGCCCGGATGGCCCGGGTCCTCGACCGCCAGCGCGGTGTGCCCCCGATCGAGCAGGACCCTGCAGACCAGGGCCAGGCCCTGGGCGAAGCCCGAGGTGATCATCAGGTCCTCGGGCCGGTTGCGCACCCCGCGCACGCGGCCGAGATGGCCGGTCAGGACGTGCCGGGCGTGGAGGACTCCGGCCAGCGGAGCGTAGCCGAGCTCCTGGTGACCCGCCTCGTTGATCACGGCGGTGGCACAGCGGAGCCACTCCGCGCGCGGGAAGTCGATGGTGTTGGACGTGCCGGTGCGCAGGTCCCACAGGGCGTCGGCGCCCGGTTCCTCGGTGGGGGGCGCGAGGGCGGAGGCGGCTGCCTGTCCGCCGGTGTGCTCGGCGACGCAGGTGCCCGAACCGCGTCGGCTCGTCAGATAGCCCTCGGCCGCGAGCTGGTCGTACGCCTCGACCACGACGCTGCGGGAAACCCCGATGTCGACGGCGAGCTGACGGGTCGAGGGAATGCGAGTTCCAGGCTTTAAAGTTCCACTCTCAACCAAGTTCCGGAGGGAGTCCCGCAATTGCATGGCCAGCGGAATCCGGGAATCCCGTTCCACCATGAGCGCGATGTGGCGCGACAAGTGGTCTCCTCTCGAAGGGGCGAAGTGGTATGGCCGAAGCATTCAAACATTTGATGGAGTTGCCTCGCACGCACATTCGGACACCTCGGACCCGGTGGCCGAATGCGGCAGGGGGGATCCGGCCCGCGCGGGCCGGAGCGTGCGAAGTGCGGTGTCGCGCCTGGAAGAAGAGGCGCTCCCGCAGCATGGGGGAATGGCTCCTCGACGCCCCTGCGGTCCTTGAGATCGAAAGGCAAGCGTTGTGTCAGTGGTTTCGGTTGCATCGGCTGCGGCGTCGCCGCGGTCATCGGACAAGCAGGACCCGTTCCCGTCCACGGGGGTCGATTCGACGGGGAAATCCACAGCCGGGGGGAACGGCCGCACGGGAAGAATTGCGGTGCGGGTGACGTCGGACGCACTTGCTTACGTCGATGCCCTCAATCTCTACCAGGAATTGTCCGCCGTCCGGTCGCAGGACGACGTCTTTCTCTTCGAAAGCCTCGACGGCCCCGACCAGGACCGCCACTTCGCCGCCGTCGGCTGCGGACGCCTGGCCGAGCTGCGGGTGTACGCCGACCGTGTGGACCTCGTCGCCCCCGGGGAGCTCGGCGAGGCGCTCACCGCCGCCGTCTCGGCCGCCGCCGGCCGGCCCCCGGGGCGGGCCGGCGACACGAACAGCTGGCCCCTGGCCGGCCCGGACACCGTGTGGCGGGTGCTGCGGGCGGCACAGGGCGCCTTCGACCTCGACACCGACGTACCCACCGGCACCTTCGCCTTCGGCTTCCTCACGACCCTGTCGTACGAGGCGGCGTGGGCCATCGAGGACCTGCCCGCCCAGCGCACCGCATCCGATCTGCCGCGCTGCACCCTGACCCTCTTCCAGGACACCGTCTGGTACGACCTGCGCGACGGCGGAGTGCTCCATCTCGCCGCCCACGGACCCCAGTTCGACGACACCGTCCTCGATCTGCGGGCAGCGGTGGACCGTGCGCGGTCGCGGGGACACACACGGCCGGCGGTGCCCGACGCGCCGCGCCCTCGTTCGGTGCGCGACACGGTGGACGAGGAGACGTTCACCGCCCGGGCCCGGCGGTGCCTGGAACACATCGGGGTCGGAGACAGCTACCAGATCCAGATCGGCCACCGTGTCGACGTGGAGAGCGAACTGACGCCCGTTCAGGTCTATCGGCGCCTGAGCCACCGCAACCCGTCCCCCTACATGTACCTCGTGCCCTGGGCGGGCCGCACCGTCATCGGGGCCAGCCCCGAGCTGTTCGTGCGCATGAAGGACGGCGACATCTCGATGCGGCCCATCGCGGGTACCACGCCCCGGGCCGCCGATCCGGCCGAGGACGCCCGCCGGGTCGCCGAGCTGCGCGCGAGCGCCAAGGAACAGGCCGAGCACGTCATGCTGGTCGACCTGTGCCGCAACGACATCGGACGGGTGTGCGTGCCCGACACCCTGTGCGTCGACACGATGATGGAGGTGGAACCCTTCGCCTATGTCCACCACCTGGTGTCGACGGTCTCCGGCCGGGTCCGTGACGGCCTCGACGTGTGGGCGTCGGTCCGTGCGACCTTCCCGGCGGGCACCATGACCGGCGCGCCCAAACTGCGGGCCATGGAGATCATCAACGACCTGGAGGACGAGCCCCGCGGCATCTACGCCGGCGCGCTCGGCCTTGTCGACGTGCGCGGCTTCGCGGTCCTCGCGCTGTGCATCCGTACCGTCGTCCACGACGGCGTCCGCTACAGCACCCAGGCGTCGGCCGGGGTGGTCGCGGACTCCGAGCCGGTCGCCGAATGGCGCGAGACGCTGGCCAAGATGAGCGCCGCCTACTGGGCGCTGACCGGTGAGGAGCTGCTCGCATGAAGGTCCTGCTCGTGGACGCGTACGACAGCTTCACCCACATCATCGACCAGTACCTGCTCAGCCTCGGCGCACGCACCGAGGTGGTGCGCTCACGCACCCGCCCGACCGGGGAACTGGTGGCCTCGGCACCCGACGCGGTCGTCCTCGGGCCGGGGCCCGGGCATCCCGCCGACTCGGGGCACGTCGAGCTGGTGCACGCCTTCGCCGGGCACGTCCCCCTGCTCGGGGTGTGTCTGGGGCACCAGGCCATCGGCCTCGCCTACGGGGCGCGGATCGCCGTCGCCGACCGGCTCATGCACGGCAAGACCAGCCTCGTCGAGCACGACGGACAGGGCGTCTTCGCCGGTGCCCCGCTCCCGCTGACCGTCACCCGCTACCACTCCCTGGTCGTCCGGGAACCGGCCGCGCCGCTCGTGGTCACGGCCATCTCCACGGACGACGGCCATGTGATGGGCGTACGCCATGAGGCCCTGGACGTGGAAGGAGTCCAGTTCCACCCGGAGAGCGTCATGACGCAGGACGGGATGCGCCTCTTCCGCAACTTCCTGGACCGAGCCGGGACGCCCACAGCCGCCGCACTGCGATAGCCGCGACCGCCGAAGCGACGACCACCGACCCTCGCAAGCGGCCGCGCTCCGGCACCAGCACGCACCGCCGAGCGTCGTCGCCCCGCGCCCTCGCCTTCCCGCCCGGGCCGAAGCGGCCACCGCGGCCCGCGGCGACGGCCGTGCTCCGACCACGGAGCGCCCCGCGCCGTCCTGCCACCGCCGGGGGCACGGCATCCACTCTCCGACAGCCGCCGCCCACGCACGCCCTGCCGTGCGGACACGGCACACCAGGCTGCCCCACGCGCCCGCGTACGGCAGCACCGATGATCGTACGTACGAAGGACCCGACGCCCATGTGGCTTCCCACGCACGGACCCGCGGCCGAGTTCGCCGCGCGGTACCTCGAACTCCACCGCGCCTTCTACAACCGCACCCTGACCACCGCCGAGCACGACGACTGGCGCCGGACCCAGCTGGCCGCCGTCCTCGAACAGGTCAGCACCCGCTCGCCATTCTACGCACGCCTCCTGAAGCGGGCCGACCTGTCCGCCGTCACCCCGGACGACCTCACCGCGCTGCCCTTCACCACCAAGGCCGACCTGCGCGAGGAGATGCTGGACGTCCTCAGCCGGCCGCTGGCCGAGGCCCTGTTCTTCTACGAGACGACCGGCACGACCGGCCGCGCCACACCCTGCCCCCGCGACGGGCGCGAGATCGTCGCCAGCAACGCCCATGTGACCGAGTCCTGGAGCTCGATCTTCCGGCACCACTTCGGTGAACACCCGCCGCGCATCGGCCTGATGGGACCGACCGAGGTGCACTCCTTCGGTGACACGCTCGGCGACGTCGCCCGCAACACCGGCTCCATGAACGCCAAGATCTGGCCGTACTCGCCCGTCATCGGCTTCCAGAAGGCCCTGCAGCTGATGAAGGACCTCGAACTGGAGGTCGTCTGCTGCACGCCCGGCGTCGCCCTCACCCTGGCGAAGGCCGCCGAACACTACGGCTACGACCTGCGACGGGACTTCGCGGTCAAGCTGCTCTTCGTCACCGGCGAGATGTGCACCCCCGCCCTCGCGCACAACCTGGAGGCGGTCTGGGGCGCCGACGTCTACAACATCCTCTACGGCTCCCAGGAGGCCTTCGTCGTCGCGACGGCCTGCCGCAACAAGCGGATGCACCTGTCCCAGACCAACTACGTCGTCGAGGTCGTCGACCCGGAGACCGGCGAGTCCCACGGCCCGCGCGGCACGGGCGAGCTGACGCTCACCATGCTGACGGACGGGGTGAAGCCGCTGGTCCGCTACCGCACGGGCGATGTCGTGGACGTGGCGGAGTCCGACTGCGACTGCGAGATGCCCGGCGACCTGGTACGGATCGTCGGACGCACCCTGGACCGCATCGACCTCGGCGGACGCCGGTTCACGGCCGGCCAGATCGAGACGGCCGTACTGACCGGGGTCACCGGGTCCGCCGGATACCAGGTGGTCATCGAGCAGGACGCCGCCGGGCAGGACCGGCTCACCGTGCGGCTGGAGCTCCTCACGGGCCAGGTGGCCGACCCCGAGGCCCTGGCCGACGCGGTACGTGCACGGACGGCGGACGCCCTCGGGGTGCCCGTCGCCGTCGAGCTCAGCGACGGACTCGACCCGATCGTCAGCACCGGCGCGTTCGTGAGCTGGAAGGCCGCCCGCGTGGTGGACCGGCGCACCCTGACCGACCACGAGACCTCGGTGGCACAGCGGATGGCGGCGAACCGTGGCTATACGACCTGACCTGGCGGGCGGCACCGTCCGGGTGGCCCCGCTGCCCCGCCCCCTGGCGAGCGAGTACGCCGCGCGCTGGAGCGAACTGTCCGAGCGGTGGGCGGCCCGCCCCGGATCCGTGCTCGGCACCCTCGGCCCCGCGGGCACCTCCAGCGACCTCGTCGCGCGGTACCTCGCGGCGGAGCACAACCTGCGCGTGGAGCTGCACGACACCTTCGACGACGTGCTGGACGGACTCCTGCTGCGCAAGCTCGACTTCGCCCTCGTACCGAGCGCCTACGCGGGCCTCACCCGCTTCCACTGGCACCGGGACCTGCGGCTGCGGGCGTTCTTCCCGCGCGCCACCCCGGAGTACGGCATCGCCGCGGCCGCGCACAGCCGGCTTCCGGCGGGCGACGGACCGGTGTCCGTCGCCGCCATGTGGGAGGTCCGGCGGATCTACGCCGAGGTCGTGCCGACCGCGCTGCGCGGCCGGGACGTCGACTGGGTGGACGCCTCCTCCACCCAGCACGCCGCCCAGATCGTCGCGCGCGGCGGCGCCCAGCTCGCCGTGACGAACGCCCCGGGAGTCACGGCGTACGGACTGCGCTGGATGGCGACCCGCCCCGGCGCGGAGATCCTCTGGACCCTCTTCGACCACACGGAGGAGCCCCGGACGGACGACCCGCCAGACCGGCCACGCACCGCCGGCCGGCAACCCTGAGACCAGGAGAGAGACGACGTGTCACGCAAGACCCTGCTCCACCGCGCCACGGTCCAGGAGGGACTGGGCCGGGCCTCACTGCCACGGCACAGCGTGCTGATCGACGGCGACCGCATCGAGGCCGTGCTGCCCGAGGGGCTCGCCCCGCTGAACGCCCCCGGCATCGACGTGCTCGACCTCGACGGGCGGACCGTGATGCCCGGCATGACCCTCGGGCACACCCACATCGCCTACCTGAACGTCCTCGACGGACGCGAGATGCTGTTCAAGTACTCCGTCCCCGACCTCACCCTCGCCGCCGCGCGCAACGCCGAGAACCTGCCGGCCCTCGGCTACACCGCCTTCGTGGGCGCCGGGTCGGTCTCCGGCATCGACATGGCACTGCGCCGCGCCGTCGACCGGGGCGAGCTGCGCGGCCCCCGCATCACGCCGTGCAGCCGGGACCTGATGGTGTCCGGACCGCCCGAGCGCCGAAACCCCGAGGTCAAGAAGCGCATCCCGACCGATCTGATGCGGCTGGCGGAGACCCCGGAGGAGATGGCGGAGTACGTCGCCACGGAGATCGCGCAAGGCGCGGAGATCGTCAAGGTCTTCTCCTCGGGCGACGACACCTTCCCCAACGGGCGCTCCCACGAACTCCTCTTCACCCCCGAAGAACTGAAGATCGCGGCGCGCACCGCGCACGAGCACGGCGCCCTGATCCGCGCCCACTCCCGAGGGCTCGACGGCATCCGCAACGCCATCGCGGCCGGGGTCGACGTCATCGACCACGCCACCTACGCCGACGACGAGGCCCTGCACGCCATCGCCGAGCGCGGCATCTTCGTCGTACCGAGCCTCTACCAGCCACACATGCTGCTCACCACCGGAACCCGGCACGGCAAGACCACCGCATACCTGGAGACGCTGGAGTTCGAGGCCGAGGTCGCCAACACCCTGCGCATCCTGCCGATCATGGTCGAGCTCGGCATCCCGGTGGTGGCGGGCGACGACTTCGGCTTCGCCTGGACCCCGCACGGCACCTACGCCAAGGAGCTCGAACTGTACGTCGAGATGGCGGGCATCCCCGCACCGACCGTGCTCACCTGGGCGACCGCCAACGGGGCCCGGCTCGCGGGACGCGGCGCCGACGCGGGCACGGTGCAGGCCGGACGCCTCGCCGACCTCGTCGTGACGAACGGCGACCCCGCCGAGGACATCTCCGTCCTGAGCCGGCCGGGAGGCATCGAACTGGTCCTCCTGGGCGGCACGCCCGTCGCGGGCGGCACCGAGCCCTTCCGGACCGGCACACGGCGGCACGCCCGGCACGGCGGCACCCCGGCCTCCGCGGGAGCCGTGCGATGACCGGAACCCGAGCCCGCCTCCCCGTGACGCCGCTGCTCGCCGTCGGCGCGTTCGCCATCGGCACCGACACCTTCGTGGTGGCGGGAGTACTGCCCGAAGTCGCCCGGGGCCTCGGGACGAGCCTGGCCGACGCCGGCTGGGTGAGCACCCTCTTCGCGCTCACCTACGCCGTTCTCGCCCCCGTGCTCGGCGCGCTCACCGGACGCCTGGAGCGCCGCTCCGTCCTCGTCGTCTCCCTGACCGTGTTCGCCATCGGGAACGTCGCCTCCGCCCTCGCGACAGGGCTCGGCGCGCTCCTCGCGGCGCGGGTCGTGACCGCGGCCGGGGCCGCCCTCTACGTCCCGGCCGCCTCCGCGTCGGCCGCCGCCCTGGCCGCCCCGGAACGCCGGGGACGCGCCATGGCGGTGGTACTGGGCGGGCTCTCGGCGGCGACTTTCGCGGGTGTGCCGTTCGGCACCTGGCTGGCCGCCGACCTGCACTGGTCCGTCACGTTCTGGCTGCTGGCCGGACTCGGCGCGGTGTGCGCGGTCGCCGTCGCCGTCGGACTGCCCCCGGTGCGGCTGCCCGCCGCGCCCGGACTCGTGGCCCGGCTCGCCCCGGCGCGCGATCCGCGGGTGCTGGTCACGGCGCTCACCACGCTCGCCTTCCTGACGGGCGGCTACCTCGCGCTGACCTACATCGGCGCGGTCCTCGCCCCGGCGACCGACGGCGACGGCACCACGCTCGCCCTGCTGCTCCTGGACTTCGGCGTGTTCGCGGTGTGCGGCACCGTGGTCGGCGGGCGTGCCACCGACCGCTGGGGGCCGACGCCGGTCCTGCTGGCATCGGTCGCCGGTCTCGCCACCGTCCTGGTGACACTGCCCCTGACCCGGGACACGCCGGTCGGCGCGAGCGTGGGCATGGCGGCCTGGGGCGTGACGGCGATGGCCACCCAACCGCCGCAGCAGCACCGCTTGTTCGCGATCGCACCCGGGTCCGGGCCGCTCCTGCTCTCCCTGAACTCCTCCGCCACGTTTCTCGGCATCTCGCTCGGCGGCTTCATCGGCGGCCGGGTCCTGGCGCACGGCGGGGCCGACGCGGTCGACCGGCTCGGCCTGCTCGGGGCCGCTCTCGCGGCGGTCGGCCTGCTGACCGCCGTGCTCGGGACGCGCCTGCGGACCGAAGGACCCCGCACCGACAGGGAGCCGGCCCCGGCACCCGCGGGCGACGCGGGCTGACATCCGGCCGGGCGCACTCCACGCGCCCGGCCGGGCGCGGCGGAACCTCCGCGCCCGGCAAGTGGCCTAACGCATCGCCCCGTAATTGGCCACCGCCGCGACCCCGTCCGCTCCCTACTGTCGACCCGTCAACAAGGAACCGCCCGCGCTCGACACGGGCGGCCGAAGCCCGGAAACGAAGGACCACACACCCATGGAAAGCCCCCGCCCCGACTCGGACACCCGCTCCCTCGGCGTCGGCGTCGACGCGCGCGTCCGGGAGCGCGTGCCCGGCTACGTCCTCGGCCTGATCGCCGTACCGGACGTCGGCGTCGTCGCGGACGCCCCCCAGGTGACGGACCGGCTCACCGCCGCCGAGGACGCCCTGCACAGCGCCGGGCTTTCCAAGGCCGACGTCTCCGCCCTGCCCTCCATCTCGGCCTGGCGGGACGCCTACCGGGAGATGGACGTGAATCCCAACCGGTTCCCCTGCGCCGCCGAGTCGGTCCTGCGCAGGGTCGCCAAGGGGGACCGGCTGCCGCGGATCAACTCCCTGGTGGACCTGTGCAACGCGGTGTCCCTGGAGAGCCGGCTGCCCGTGGCCTCCTGCGACGTGGGCGGCATCGAGGCCGAGCTCGTCGTGCGGCCCGCCGACGGCAGCGAGGTCTACCTGCCGCTCGGCGCACCCGACGCCCCCGAGCACCCCGAACCCGGCGAGGTCGTCTACGCCGACGACCAGGGCCGCGCCCACTCGCGCCGCTGGAACTGGCGCCAGGGCGACCTGGTCAAGTCGGGCCTCGGACGGCGCCGGCTCCTGCTCACCGTCGAGTCGGTGCACGAGGGCGGCCGGGCCGAGGTGGAGCGGACGCTCGGACAGCTCACGGAGGCGCTCACCGGCCTCGGTGCCGCCCCGCAACCGCCGCGGATCCTTGACGGCGCCACCTCCCGGGTGGAGCTGTTCGGCACGCTGTCGGCCGCGCCGGTCCGCTGAACCGGGCCCCACTCATGGATGAGGAGCAGGACATGAACCGTTCGATCCTGGTGATCTACCGGCCCGCCGCCGGGCGCTACACCGCCCAGTTCCGCAGCATCGTGGCCGCCGCCGGCGACCTCGGCGTGGCCACCGTGGTGCTCCTGCCCACCGGGTGGCAGGCGCCCGAGGCCGAGGGCCTGGCGCAGTACCACGCCGACCTGGACGACACCGCGGCCGTGCGGGCCGCCGTCGACGGGATCGTCGCCCGGCACCGTGTCGAGCGCGTCTTCCCGCTGTTCGAGGGCGATGTGCTGCCCGCCAGCCGCGCCCGGCGCGACCACGGCATCCCCGGCCTCACCCCGGACCAGGCGCTCAACTTCCGCGACAAGAACGTGATGCACCGCCGGGCCGAGGAACTGGGCGTGCGGGTCGCCAGGTCCTGCCGCCCGGACACCGTCGGCGCGATCACGGAGTTCGCCGAGGAGGTGGGCTACCCGATCGTCGTCAAGCCGTACGCGGGCTGGGCCTGCGGCCGCACCTACCGGGTGGACGGCCCCGCCGAACTGCGGGACGTCTGGCAGGAGATGGGCGACGACCGGCACGAGTACCGGGTCGAGGAGTTCATCCGCGGCACGGAGTACCACGTCGACTCGCTCTTCAAGGACGGTGAAGCGGTCTTCGCGCAGCTCTCCCGTTACACCTACTCCGTCCTGGAGTACCGCAACGAGCCCGGCGGCACCATCTCCCGCAAGTACGACCTGTCGGCGGGGGAGCAGCGCATCCTGGACCTCAACACGGTGGTGCTGCGCGGTTTCGGCCTGGACACCGGTGTGGTGCACGCCGAGTTCTTCCTGCTGGACGACGGCGACGTGGTGTTCGGGGAGGCGGGGGCGCGGGCCGGCGGCGGCTCCATCGTCCCGGCGATCGAGGCCGGACGCGGGATCAATCTCGCGGGGGAGTGGTGCCGGCTGGAGCTCGACCCGGCACACCGCACCGAGGCCCGGCCGGGCCCCGAGATCGGCACCGAGTACCTCACCTCCGACCGGTACGGCCACATCACCGCCATCACCACCCCGGCCGAACTCATGGCGCTGGACGGGGTCCTGGACGCCGACGTGTGGAAGCGGGTCGACGACGTCCTGGCCCCGCCGACCGCCTCCAACGACGTCCTGGGCTGGTACGTCTGCGAGGGCACCGACTTCGAGGACATCCGGGCCCGCTTCAAGGCGGTGCGGGACGCCTTCCGCGTGGAGACGGAGCCCGGCGAGGGCACCGGCGCCATGGCCGGGTCCGTCGCCGCGACGGCGGGCGGGCAGGCGCAGCGATGACGTGGCTGACCCGGTTACGGGCACTCCCGCTCGCGCTGCGGGTGCTGTTCCTCGCCTCCTTCATCAACCGCGCGGGCATGTTCGTCTTCCCGCTGCTCGCCGTCTACCTGGTGCGCGGCAAGGACCTCAGCCCCGGCGAGGCCGGCCTGCTGATCTCCGTCGGCAGCACCGGCCTGCTCGCGGGCAGCCTGCTGAGCGGGCCCCTGCGCGACCGGCGTACGGCCCTGCTCACCGCGCTGCTGCTGAACGCCTGCGGCTATCTCGGCCTCGCCGTGCTGGACGGGCCGCCGTGGACGTACGCCGGACTGCTCTTCGTCGCCCTGGTCGGCATGGGCATGTTCGGTCCGGCGTCCAACACCCTGGTGGCCGACCTGACCGAGCCCGATCAGCGACCCTTCGCCTACACGGTGAGCTACATCGGCAACAACCTCGGCATGGGCATCGGCCCGCTGCTGGGAGGCCTCGCGGCGGCGTACTCCTACCACGTCATGTTCGCGGGCAACATCATCGCCGGCCTGGTGTGCGCCGCGATGATCGCCCTGTGGGTGCCGTCCGAGCGGCGTGACCGGGACAAGACCAGGAAGGACAGAACGCGTTCGGGTCCGCTCGGCCACCGCCACGTCCTGCTCCTGGTGCTGGTGTCCTTCTTCTACGTGGTGCCGCTGATCGGTCTCGAGTACGCGCTGCCGCTCGCCGTCACGACGGTCCTGCACGACTCGGCGGGACTGGTCGGCGTCGTCTACACCGTCAACAGCGTCGTCGTGGTCGGCCTCGGGCTCGCCATGGAGAAGCGCATGCAGGGCCGGGGCACGAAGCCGCTGCTGCTCGTCAGCGGAGCGCTCTGGGCCGCGGGCCTCACCGTCATCGTCGTGGGCTTCTCGCTGCCGGCGATCCTGCTGTCCACGGTGATCTGGACGCTCGGCGAGATCATCGCCTCGGTGGTCGTGCCCACGTACATCGCCGACCACGTCGACGAGCGCAGGGTCGGCGGCTTCATGGCGCTGAACGGCTTCGTCCTGGGGCTGGCCCGGCTCGCGGTGCCCGCGGGCCTCGGCGCCCTGTGGACCGCCCAGGGCCACCGGCCCGTCTTCCTCACCCTGCTCGCCGCGCCCCTCGTCGGCATGGCCGCGTACGCCGGCTTGCGGATCCGGCCCACGGCTGCCGCCCGCCCGCCGGAGCCCGCCCCGGCCCCGGTCGGCACCTAGTGCCGCGACCGGCGTCCTGCCGGACCGACCGACCGGCCCCCCTCTGACCACCCGGACCCACTGGCCGCGACCCGAACGACGCCCACCCCGACCGACCGCCACCAGGACCACCCGGACCACCGACCTCTCGTACCGACGCACCGACGATCACAGGAAAGTGTTCATGTCTCAGACCAAGTTCCTGCTGTCCGAAGACCAGCTCCCCACCACCTGGTACAACGTGGTGGCGGACCTGCCCAAGCCGCTGGAGCCGATGCTGCACCCCGGCACCCGGCAGCCGGTCACCCCGGACGACCTGGAGCCGCTGTTCCCCGCCGAGCTCATAGCCCAGGAGTTCTCCACCGAGCGCGAGACCGACATCCCCGGCGCCGTGCTGGACGTCTACAAGCAGTGGCGCCCCAGCCCGCTGGTGCGGGCGCGGCGGCTGGAGAAGGCCCTGGACACCCCGGCGCGGATCTACTTCAAGAACGAGGGCGTCAGCCCGGCCGGCAGCCACAAGCCCAACACGGCCGTGCCGCAGGCCTATTACAACAAGCGGGCCGGCGTGGGCCGCCTGACCACGGAGACCGGCGCCGGGCAGTGGGGCAGCTCCCTGTCCCTCGCCTGCCAGTACTTCGGCCTCGTCTGCGAGGTCTACATGGTCAAGGTCAGCTACCAGCAGAAGCCCTACCGCCGCGGCCTGATGGAGACCTACGGCGCCACCGTCACCGCCAGCCCCAGCGAGCTGACCCAGGCCGGCCGGGACGCGCTCGCCGCCGACCCGGACTCGCCGGGCAGCCTGGGCCTCGCCATCTCGGAGGCGGTGGAGGCCGCGGTGACCAGCGGCGGCACCGCGAAATACGCGCTCGGCTCGGTGCTCAACCACGTGCTGATGCACCAGACGATCATCGGCAAGGAGGCGCAGCTGCAGATGGAGCTGGCCGAGGACTACCCGGACATCGTGATCGGCGCGGCGGGTGGCGGCTCCAACTTCGGCGGCCTGGCGCTGCCGTTCATCGGGGAGCAGCTGCGCGGCGGGCGGTCCGTGCGGGCCGTCGCGGTCGAGCCCGCGTCCTGCCCGACCATGACCCAGGGGCGTTTCGACTACGACTTCGGCGACACCGCCGGCATGACCCCGCTGACCAAGATGCACACCCTCGGCCACGACTTCGTGCCGCCGAGCATCCACGCGGGCGGCCTGCGCTACCACGGCATGTCCCCGATCATCAGCCAGCTCAAGGAGCTGGACTACCTGGAGGCGCGCGCGGTGCCGCAGACCGCGTGCTTCGAGGCGGGCGTCACCTTCGCCCGCAACGAGGGCATCGTGCCCGCCCCGGAGTCCACGCACGCGGTGCGCGCCGCCATCGACGAGGCGCTCGCCTGCAAGGAGTCCGGCGAGGCGAAGACCATCCTGTTCTCCCTCTCCGGCCACGGCCACTTCGACATGCAGGCCTACATCGACTACTTCGGCGGCAAGCTGACCGACTGACGCGAGAACCGAAGGCGGAGCGGGGCGGAGGGAGCCCCGCTCCGCCCTGCGATCACCACAGGGGGAGAACATGCTCACAGCACAGGGAACACCGCCGGACATACGGGGGGACGGGCCCGTCATCCTCGGCATCTCGGGATCGGAACGGGCGGGCGGCAACACCGACCTGGCACTGCAGTACACAGGAGAACTGGTGCGCGAGCGGGGCGCGCAGTTCCAGACCCTGTACCTGCGCGAGCACCGCATCTCGCCGTGCAGCCCGTGCGGCGACTGCAACAACCGCACCAGCCGGTGCGCGGTGCGCGACGACATGCCCGCCATCATCGACCGGATGCGGCAGGCCGACGGCATCGTCTACGCCGCGCCCGTGCACGGCTTCGGCCTCGCCCACCTCATGCAGATCTTCATCGAGCGGGCCGGCGTCGGCTTCCTGCGCTTCGAGCGGCCGCTCGCCAACAAGGTCGGCGGCATCATCGTCACGGCCCGCCGCTACAGCGACGCCTCCGTCCACCACCAGCTGGTCGACAATCTGCTGCTCAACCGGATGATCCTGGTGGGCAGCGGGTTCCCGGCCCTGCTGCGCAACACCGGGCAGGAGCCGGGCCTCAACGACCCCGAAGGCATGGACGCCCTGGAGCGCATGGCCCACCGGATGGTGGACATGGTCCAGCTGCTGCGCCGCCACGAGGAAGAGACCGGTGAGCCCGTGCTGCCGCTGGACGACCGGAACGAACGCGTCGTACTCCGCCGGCCCCAGCTGGTCGACAGTGCCGCCCAGCACCCCGCATGACGGCCCTGCGCCGACCCGCACTCCCTCATCACCTGCCCACCGCACGAACAGGAGCAGCCACACCATGTCCACCGTCACCCCCGCCCTCGTCGGCATCGACTTCGACAGCATCCCGTGGGAGAAGTGGCACAAGCCCGGCGCCGACGGCCGAGTGAAGATCGCGTACACCGGCGGGTACCGGGTGCGCCTGCTGGAGCTCCCCGCGGGCTTCAACGAGCTCAACTGGTGCGAGACGGGCCATCAGGGCTATGTCCTGCGGGGCGAGTTCACCATCCACTTCGACGACCGCTCGGTGCCCTGCCGGCCCGGCATGGGCTTCGTCATCCCCGGCGACGAACGGCACCGCTCGCAGGGCTCCGAGACCGAGTCCACCGTCGTCTACGTCATCGACGAGGTGCCGGCGCCGTGAACGGCCACGACAGGATCGAGGAACTGCGCGTCTCGATCGACGCACTCGACCGGCAGATCGTCGCCCTGCTCGCCGCACGCACCGCCGTCGTCCGCGAGCTGACCGAGCTCAAGCAGGACGAGCAGACGGTCCGCTCACCCCGTCGGGTGGAGCAGGTGATCGCCAAGGTGCGCGGTCTGGCGGACGCGCAGGGCATGCCGCCCGGCATCGCGGAGGCCGTGTACCGCACGCTCATCGATGAGCTGACGAACCTGCAACTGCGGCGGCTCGCCGAACGCCGGGCCGCCGCCGGAACACCCACCGCCCCGGTGCCGGCCGCCTCGGCGGCCGTGAACGGGGCGGCATGACCCGCCGCGGACTCGCCGATCTGCGCACCGCGCTCGCCGGGCTGGACCCGATGCCCGGCGAGCTGGTGCGGGTCCGGGAGGAGGTCCCGGCCCGCTTCGGGGTCGGCGCCCGCTACGCGAAGTGGGCCGGTACGCCCGCCCCGCCGCCCACCGGCCCCGGCCCCGCCGTGCTGTTCGAGCGGGTGGCACCCGGCGGCGGCGGGCCGGCCCGCTCCGTGCTCATCGGCCTGTACGGCAGCCGTCGGCGCGCCGCGGGACTGCTCGGGCTCGCCCCCGGCGAGATGGCCCACCGGCTGCTGGACGCCGCGGCCTCCCCGGTGGCGCCGACACGCCTGCCGGCCGGCCGGGCGGGCGCCCGCGAGCTGCTCGCCCCCGATCTGACGGCGCTGCCGATCCCCGTCCTCACCGACGAGGACGCGGGACCGTACCTGACGCTCGGCGCGGTCCTGGCCACCGACCCGGACACCGGTGTACGTAATCTGTCCATCCACCGGATGTGCGTGCAGAGCCCCGACCGGCTCACCATCTGGATGGTGCCCGGCCGGCACCTGGAGGCGGCCCACCAGGCGGCCCGCCGCCGGGGCGGGAATCTGCCCGTCGCCATCCACCTGGGCCTCGGACCCGCCCTGCTGCTCGCGTCCTGCTGCCCGGCGGCCCTGGTGCCGGAGGGCGTGGACGAGCTGGCGGTGGCGGGAGCCCTCGGCGGCGCGCCGGTCGAACTCGCCGGGTGCCTCACCGTCGACGCGGAGTACGTCGCCCACGCCGAGTACGTCATCGAGGGCGAACTCCTCGCGGACCTGGCCCCGGAGAACCCGCACGGCCCGTCCGCCACCCCCGAGTTCCTCGGCTACCAGGGGCGCGCCCACCCGGCGCTGCCCACGGTACGCGTCACCGGGATCACCGCACGCGACGGGGCGATACTGCAGACCGTCTCGGGCCCCGGCCACGAGCAGTCGGTGCTGCTCGGCTTCGGCATGGAGGCCGCGGTCCTCGACCGGCTGCGCCGCCTGGGAGCGCCGGTCCGGGCGGTGCACTGCCACACGGCGGGCGGCGGCCAGCTCATGGTGGTGATCCAGTGGCGGGCCAAGCGGTCCCCTGCGGACGACCGGCTGGTCCGCGCGTCCGGCGAGTCGGTCCTGGAGACGTTCCGGATGGCCAAGCTGGTCGTCTCGGTGGACGCGGACGTCGACCTCGAATCGGACGCGGACCTGTGGTGGGCGATGGTCACCCGGCTGCAGGCGGACCGGGACCTGACCGTCCTGCCCGACCGCGAGGGCTTCCCGCTCGACCCGACGCAGTCCACCGCCTACTCGGACGCCCTCTCCGCCGACGGACGCACCGCGAAGGCGCACTTCGACTGCACGGTGCCGTACGCGCAGCGCGACCGCTTCCGCCGGCCCCGCTTCACGGAGCCCGAGACGGCACCGGACGCCGTCGCACCGCCCGTGCGGCTCAGCTCCGCCCCCGCGCCTCGCGCACCGCGGCGGCCAGCAGGGCGACGCCCTCGGTGATGCGGGCGGTGGGCAGCGCGGCGTAGCCCACCAGGAACGTCGGCTCGGCAGGCGGGTCCAGGACGAAGTAGCCGGACGCGGGATACACCCGGACCCCGCGTCCGGCCGCCAGCCGCACGATCTCCTCCTCCGGCACGCCGCGCGCCCCGGTGAAGCTGGTCAGCACATGCAGCCCCGCCGCCTCTCCGGAGATGCGCACCTCGGCGCCGAGATGCTCGTAGAGCGCCTCCAGCAGCCGCCTTCTGCGCTGCCGGTACAGCCGCGTCATCCGGCTGATGTGCCGGGCGTACGCACCCGTCGCGATGAAGTCGGCCAGCGCCTCCTGGGGCACGGTCGGGGTGAGCCGGTCGGTGATCCACTTGATCCCGAGGAACGGCTGTACGAGGTGCGGCGGCAGCACCGCGTAGCCGATGCGCAGCGCCGGGAACAGGGTCTTGCTGAAGCTGCCGACGTAGACGACGGTGTCGCGGTGCCGCTCGGCGGCGAGCGCGGGCAGCCGCTCCGCGGTGAAGGTGAACTCGTTGTGGTAGTCGTCCTCCAGGACCGTCGCACCGCGTTCGTGGGCCCAGGCGATCAGGGCACGGCGGCGGGTCTGCGACATGATGAAGCCGGTGGGGAACTGGTGCGACGGCGTCACGTACACCAGCTTCACCTGCTCCGGGTCGTGTCCGTGGGCCCGCACCCGCTCGTCGATGTCCGCGACCCGCAGACCCTCCTCGTCGACGGGAACCGGCACCACGGCCGCGTCGGAGCACCCGAAGACCTGCCGCAGCACGGTATGGCTGGGGTCCTCGATGACCACCACGTCGCCCGGCCCGACCAGCATCCGCACCAGGACGTCCAGCGCCTGGGTCGCGCCACCGGTCACCATGATGTGCTCCGGACCGGCGTCGATGGCCCGGCTCTGCCGCACCAGCGTGGCGATCTCCGCGCGCAGGGCCGCCGAACCCTCGGCCGGCCCGTACCCGAGCGCGGCGGCGTCGGCCCGCCCGTACGCCTCGTGCATCGACTGCCGCCAGCGGGCGACGGGGAACGCGGCGAGCGCGGGCGTACCGTGCCGGAAGTCGAGGACGTTGCCGGGACGCCGCAGCACGGGCGGCGGCTCCCACGGCTGCCACAGCGGATTGCCGTCGTCGGTGGGCCGGGGCGGCGTGGGCACCGGCGGTACGGCCCTCGTCCGGGGCGCTCCGCCGGACGCGCCCGCCGAACCGGTGGCCGGAAGCTCGGCGACCCGGGTGCCCGAGCCACGCCGCGCGGTCAGGACCCCCTGCGCCCGCAGCAGCTCGTAGGCCCGGATGATCACCGTCCGCGAGACGCCCAGCTGCTGGGCCAGCTCGCGCGAGGCGGGCAGCGCGTCGCCGGGGCGCAGTTTGCCCGCGCGCACGAGCGCGGTGACCTGATCGCACACCTGCTGCTGCAACGTCGTACCGCTCGCCCGGTCCAGAGTGATGAGCAGTTCGGTGGATCCCACGGCGTTCCCCCCGCCCCCCGCACCGCCTGCGCGGTGTCCGGAAGTCACCCTAGTCGCCGCGCGACGCCGTCAGAGGCCGCCTGCCTCCCGGTTCGGGGACGGCCGGACGGGCGGGACGCACGGCCGAGGCCGCACGCTTTGCTGCGAACAGGATCAGACGGGCCGCCGGCTTCCCCGGCTGCGTGCGTTTTCGGGACACGTGAGAGGGTCGGGGGCGTGAGTGAGACACCGTCGAACACCCTGCAATACCGCTTTGACGGGCCGGAAGAGGCCCCCGTACTGATCCTGGGCCCCTCACTGGGCACCACCTGGCACATGTGGGACCGCCAGATACCGGAGCTGGTGAAGCAGTGGCGGGTCTTCCGGTTCGACCTGCCGGGACACGGCGGGGCCCCGGCCCACCCGGCGGGTTCGGTCGCCGAGGTGACCGCTCGGCTGCTGGCCACGCTGGACGCGCTCGGCGTGCAGCGGTTCGGGTACGCCGGGTGCGCGCTGGGCGGCGCGGTCGGCATCGAGCTCGCGCTGCGCCACCCGGAGCGGGTCGCCTCGCTGGCGCTGGTCGCGGCCTCGCCCCGGTTCGGCACCGCGGACGAGTTCCGCCAGCGCGGGGTGATCGTCCGCACGAACGGGCTCGACCCGATCGCCCGCACCTCACCGGACCGCTGGTTCACCGGCGGGTTCGCCGCCGCGCAGCCCGCGATCACCGAGTGGGCCGTGCAGATGGTCCGCACCACCGACCCGGGCTGCTACATCGCCGCCTGCGAGGCGCTCGCCGCGTTCGACGTACGGCCCGAACTGGGCCGGATCGGCGTGCCGACGCTCGTGCTGGTCGGCTCCGACGACCAGGTCACGGGCCCCGCCGAGGCCCGGACGCTGGTCGCCGGCATACCGGACGCCCGGCTCGCCGTCGTGCCGGGCGCCTCCCACCTGGTGCCGGTCGAGCAGCCCGCCGCCGTCACGGACCTGCTGGCGCACCACTTCGCCACCGCCTGGCAGCAGTCCTTCGACACCGGCCAGACGGCACTGCCGGGCATCCCGGCCGCCCCCGTCCCGCTCGCGCCGCCGCAGCCCGTACCGGTCGCGGAGATCGCCCCGGCCGCCGTACCGGCCCGGCCCGCCGGGCAGCCCGACCGGTACGAGACCGGGCTGAAGATCCGCCGGGAGGTGATGGGCGACGCGCACGTCGACCAGGAGCTGGCGCAGGCCGGCGACTTCTCCGGGGACTTCCAGGAGTTCGTCACCCGCTGCACCTGGGGCGAGATCTGGGACCGGCCGGGCCTGGACCGCCGTACCCGCAGCTGCGTCACGCTGACCGCGCTGGTCATCGGCGGCCACCTGGAGGACCTGGCCGCGCACACCCGGGCGGCCCTGCGCAACGGGCTGACCCCGGACGAGATCAAGGAAGTGCTGCTCCAGGCCGCCGTGTACTGCGGTGTGCCGGCGGCGAACAGCGCGTTCCGGGTCGCCCAGCAGGTCATCCGCGAGGAGACCACACCCGCCGAGTGAAGGCCACGTGCGGCCGCAGGCGGCAGGATGGTGAGACATGAGGTTCACCAAGAAGTCCCACGCCTGCGTCCGCCTCGAGAAGGACGGGCGGACGCTCGTCATCGATCCGGGCGGCTTCAGTGAGGAGGACGCGGCGGCCGGCGCGGACGCGATCCTGGTCACGCACGAGCACCCGGACCACTTCGACGAGGGCCGGCTGCGTACGGCGATGGAGGCGAACCCGGCCGCGGAGATCTGGACGCTCCGGTCCGTCGCCGACCGGATCACCGCGGTCTTCCCCGGGCGGGTGCACACCGTGGGCCACGGCGACACCTTCACCGCCGCCGGCTTCGACGTCCAGGTCCACGGCGAGCTGCACGCCGTGATCCACCCGGACATCCCGCGCATCACCAACGTCGGCTACCTGATCGACGATGGCCGGGTCTTCCACCCGGGCGACGCGCTCACCGTCCCCGACCGGCCCGTCGAGACCCTGATGCTCCCGGTGATGGCACCGTGGAACAAGATCTCGGAGGTGATCGAGTACGTCCGCGAGGTCGAGCCGCGGCGCGCCTACGACGTGCACGACGCGCTGCTCACCGACCTCGCCCGCCCGATCTACGACCGCCAGATCGGTGCCCTTGGCGGTACGGAGCACCTGCGGCTCGCTCCGGGAGCCTTCGCCGACCTGTGAGCCGGGACCGGTTGTCACACCCGGCAGGTAGGTTGTGAGACATGCGCATCGCCACCTGGAACGTGAACTCGATCACCGCCCGTCTCCCCCGGCTGCTGGCCTGGCTGGAGAGCAGCGGCACCGACGTGCTCTGCCTCCAGGAGGCCAAGATCGCCGAGGCGCAGTTCCCGTTCGACCAGCTGCGCGAGCTGGGCTACGAGGCCGCGGTGCACGCGACCGGCCGGTGGAACGGCGTGGCGGTGCTCTCCCGCGTCGGCCTCGAGGACGTGGTCAAGGGCCTGCCCGGCGACCCGGGCTACGACGGCGCGGTCGAGCCGCGCGCCGTCTCGGCGACGTGCGGGCCGGTCCGCGTCTGGTCGGTGTACGTGCCCAACGGCCGCGAGGTCGGCCACCCGCACTACGCGTACAAGCTCCAGTGGTTCGAGGCCCTGAAGGCTGCCGTGCAGGGCGACGCGCAGGGCAGCCGCCCGTTCGCCGTCCTCGGCGACTACAACGTGGCGCCGACCGACGACGACGTCTTCGACCCGGCCGCCTTCGAGGGCGCCACCCACGTCACCCCGGCCGAGCGCGCGGCCCTGGCGGCCCTGCGCGAGACCGGTCTGAGCGACGTGGTCCCGCGCCCCCTCAAGTACGAACACCCGTTCACCTACTGGGACTACCGCCAGCTGTGCTTCCCGAAGAACCGCGGCATGCGTATCGACCTGGTCTACGGCAACGAGCCGTTCGCCAAGGCCGTCAAGGACTCCTACGTCGACCGTGAGGAGCGCAAGGGCAAGGGCGCGTCCGATCACGCGCCGGTGGTGGTCGACCTCGACGTCTGATGCCACGCTGGGTCCATGAACATTCCGTTCCTGGGCCACCGGCACAAGAAGGACGTTCGCACGGCGCTCGCCGCCGACCCCGAGGCGGTGGCGGCGCTGTTGTCGGAGTGTGAACTGCTCCGCTCGCAGGCGGCCCAGGCGGGTGTCCGCCTCGACGACACCCCGGCCTCCCTGGAGGCCCTGGACCAGATGGTCCCGCGCTGGCGCGACGACGCCGAGATCCTGCCCTGGCTGGGCAACGACGCGGGGCTGTACCTGGGCGCGGTGGTGGTGCGCACGGTGACGGGCGCCGTCTGGCGGATCCGCCCGGACGGTGAACCCGTCGTCCTGCTCGCCTCGGGCCGTGAGGTCGAAGTGGTCCCGGCCGGACAGGAGTGGGCCGCGAGCGGCGCCCCGGAGCTGTCGCAGATGTACGCGGAGATCGCCGAGGCCTGATCCCGCGGCCGCGCACGAACCCCCGCGTCAGCCCGCTGTCCGCCCCCGGCCCGCACCCCGCCGGTGTAAATACGGCTAATGTCCGGAAGGTGCGTGTCGTCCGTCAACTCCGCCGTGCGCTGGATAGTTTGCGGCGACCACGACACAGCTGCGAGCGAGTAGGGCTGCGGATGGCCGTCGATCCGTTGATCGAACTGCGCAACGTCAACAAGTACTACGGGCAGCTGCATGTCCTCAGGGACATCGACCTGACCGTCGGCAAGGGGGAGGTGGTCGTGGTCATCGGCCCGTCCGGGTCGGGCAAGTCGACGCTGTGCAGGACGATCAACCGGCTGGAGACCATCGAGTCCGGGACCATCACGCTCGACGGGCAGCCGCTTCCGGCGGAGGGCAAGGCCCTCGCGCGGCTCCGCGCCGAGGTCGGCATGGTCTTCCAGTCCTTCAATCTCTTCGCCCACAAGACGGTCCTGCAGAACGTCTCCCTCGCCCAGATCAAGGTCCGCCGGCGCAAGAAGGACGACGCCGACCGCCGCTCCCGCGGACTCCTCGACCGCGTCGGCCTGCTGAACCAGGCCGACAAGTACCCGGCGCAGCTCTCCGGCGGCCAGCAGCAGCGCGTGGCGATCGCCCGGGCCCTCGCCATGGACCCCAAGGCGATGCTCTTCGACGAGCCCACCTCCGCCCTCGACCCGGAGATGATCAACGAGGTGCTGGAGGTCATGCGGCAGCTCGCCCGGGACGGCATGACCATGGTCGTCGTCACCCACGAGATGGGCTTCGCCCGCGCCTCCGCCAACCGCGTCGTGTTCATGGCGGACGGCCGGATCGTCGAGGACCGCAGCCCCGAGGGGTTCTTCACCAACCCGAGCAGCGAGCGGGCCAGGGACTTCCTCTCCAAGATCCTCAAGCACTGACCGGGGGAGTGCGAACCGTGTTCCGTACCGCCCGTGCGCCCCGCGCCCTGCGCGCCGTGCTGTCCGCCGCCCTCGTGCTGCTCACAGCCGCCTGCGGCAAGGAGGGCAGCCCGCCCGCCAAGGGCCCGGCCGCCGACGAGCTCCCCGTCTATCAGGTGGCGCGGGGCTTCGGCCTGCCCGGCTCCAGGACCTGGACCCGGGCGAGGAAACGCGGTCACCTCGTCGTCGGCACCAAGGAGGACCAGCCCTACCTGGCCGAGAAGGACCCGGCGACCGGCACCTACTCCGGCTTCGACGTCGAGATCGCCAAGATGCTCTCCGCCTCCCTCGGCTTCCCGCCGAAGACCGTGCGCTTCCGCACCATCGCCTCCGCCAACCGCGAGACCGCGCTGCGGAACGGCCAGATCGACTACTACGTCGGCACCTACACCATCAACGCCAACCGCAGGAAGCTCGTCGGGTTCGCCGGCCCCTACTACATGGCCGGCCAGTCCCTGCTGGTCCGCAAGGACGAGAACGACATCCACGGCCCCCAGGACCTCGCCGGCAGACGCGTCTGCTCGGCGGCCGGCTCGACGCCGTACCAGCGCATCAGGACCGACTACCCGAAGGCGGTCCTGGTCGCCTACGACACGTACTCCATCTGCGTCGACAACCTCCTCACCTACCAGGTCGACGCCGTCACCACCGACGACGCCATCCTCATCGGCTACGCCGCCAAGGCACCCGATGAACTCAAGGTCGTCGGCAGGCCGTTCTCCAGGGAGCCGTACGGCATCGGCGTCCCGCACGGCGACAACGCCCTGCGCTTCGCCCTCGACGACGCGCTGCGGGCCCGGGAGGTGAACGGCGACTGGAAGAGGGCGTACGACGCCACGCTCGGCCTCTCGGGCGTGCCCGCCCCCCACCCGCCCGCGATCGACCGCTACCCGGCGAGCTGACGAGGACGGCATGTACGTACTGAAAGACAACTTCTCGATCTACTGGGAAGGATTCCTCGGCACGGTGCAACTGACCGTCTGGTCCTCCCTGCTGGCCCTCCTCCTCGGCTTCCTGATGGCGTCCTTCCGGGTCGCCCCCGTCGCCTCTCTGCGCGTCTTCGGCACGGTCTGGGTCACCGTGCTGCGCAACACCCCGCTCACCCTGCTGTTCTTCGCGGTGCTGCTCGGACTGCCGCGGTTCGGGCTGGTCCTGCCCTTCCAGGTGTTCGCCGTCCTCGCCCTCGGCTGCTACACCTCGGCGTTCATCTGCGAGGCGATGCGCGCCGGCATCAACACCGTGCCCAGAGGGCAGGGGGAGGCCGCCCGCAGCCTCGGCATGACCTTCGGCCAGACGCTGAACCTGGTCGTCCTGCCGCAGGCGTTCCGGTCCGTCATCCCGCCCGTCGGCTCCACGCTCATCGCGCTGGCCAAGAACTCCGCCATCGCGGGCGCCTTCAGCGTCACCGAGCTGCTCGGCACCTACAGGACCATCAACGAGCTGGGCTACAACATCGTCTGGACCTTCGTCTGGATCGCCGTCGGCTATCTGATCATCACGCTCGCCATCAGCGCCCTGTTCAACTTCCTGGAGCGCACGTACGGAGTCGCCCGATGACCGAGGCCACCGCGCTCTACGACGTCCCCGGACCGCACACCCGGCGACGCCACCGCCTCTACGGCGCCGTGTCCGCCGTCGTCATCCTCGCGCTCGTCGCGTGGATCCTGTATCTGTTGGTGGACACGGAGCAGTTCACGTACGCCAAGTGGATGCCCTTCGCGTACGAGGGCATCCAGAGACTGCTGCTGCGCGGGCTCGGCAACACCCTGAAGGCCTTCGCGACGGCGGCCGTCCTCTCCCTCGCCCTCGGCGGTGTGCTGGCCGCCGGGCGGCTGTCGGACCACCGTCCGGTGCGCTGGACGGCCACGCTCGTCGTGGAGTTCTTCCGCGCCATGCCCGTCCTGGTGATGATCTTCTTCATCTTCGTGGCGCTCAAGGCGCAGCCGCTGACGGCGCTGGTCGCCGGACTCACCCTGTACAACGGCTCGGTGCTCGCCGAGGTCCTCCGCTCCGGGATCAACGCCGTCGAACGCGGCCAGCACGAGGCCGCGTTCGCGCTCGGCATGCGGAAGTCCCAGGTCATGGCCCACGTCCTCGTGCCGCAGGCGGTACGGGCCATGCTGCCCGCCATCATCAGCCAGTTGGTGGTCGCGCTGAAGGACACCTCCCTCGGCTATCTCATCACCTACGAGGAGTTCCTCCACGCCGGGAAGCTCATCGCCTCGAACCTCGACTACGATTTGCCGTTCATCCCCGTGGTGATGGTGATCTCGCCGATCTACATCGGGATGTGCATGCTGCTCTCGTGGTTCGCCGGCTGGGTGTCCCGCCGTGAGCAGCGCAGTCCCAGGACCGAGGCCGTGGCGGTCGCCACGGCCGGCCCCGGGACGCTGCTGCCGGGTGGGGAACCCCCCACGGCCCCGAGACCGTAGGGGGGCGGCAGTTCACACGGGCCAGGCTCGTCCGGCGGCAGCCGGAGATCACTGCTCGCGCAACGGGACGGACACGTACGACGGGTCGTCCGAGGGCGAGGAGAAGGTCAGCTGCGCGCCGGACGGGTTGTGCTCGATGTAGAGCGGGTCCACCGTGTCGACCACGAGGGCGAGACGGTGGCCGGCGGGGACGTCGTAGGCCGTGGAGTACAGGTCCAGGTCGACACCGAACGGCTCGCCCGGCGTCCGCCCGTGCCAGCTCAGGGGCGCGTGGGTGACCAGCTTGCCGATACCGAGCGGACCCACGTCGTACAGGTACGCGACGAGGGTGCCGCTCTCCTCGGTCGGGGTGAGCGTGGTGTGCAGGCGTGCCGTGCCGCGCACCCGCTGGGCCGTGCCGTACCGCTCCGACTGCCAGACGGCCGCCCAGCGGCGCGGCAGCAGCGGCATCGAGGCGATCGGCGGCAGCTGGGCGACCTGGTCGAGGATGCTGGAGAGGAAGACGATCCCGCCGTCCGCACCCGAGTCGACGTTGGCGTGGATGGTGGTGGAGCCCGCGAGCGCGACCTTCCGCCGGGTGGCGCCGACCGACTTCCAGTCCGGGTAGCCCTCGTATCCCCCCGCGCTACGGGACTTCAGCTGGACCGGCTGCTCGCGGTCGATGCCGTTGTCGGCGCCCCTGAGGTAGTGGTCGAACCAGCGCTCCGTGTCCGTCCACACGTCGTTCGGCAGTCCGAACAGGCCCGTCAGTTCGGCGGTCGCGTGGTCGCCGGGGCGCAGCTCCAGCCGCTTGGGGCCGGTCAGCTTCTCGTAGAAGCCGGCGTACTGGTTGGCGGGAAAGACCGTGTCGCCCCAGGCGTTGGCCAGCATGACGGCGGCGCCGTTGCTGTTCAGCTGGTCGACGTAGGTCCCGGCGGAACGTTTCCTCCCCCAGTCGATCATCTGCTGTTCCTTGGACAGGTCCGAGGCGTAGAGGTTGTCGAAGATCTCCCGCAGCTCCGGGCTCTCGCGGCCGGTGAGGGTGCCCGCCCCGTCCAGCACGGCCGCCGCCTGGACGTGCTGGGTGCGGCCGGAGTAGATGGAGTCGATCAGGTCCGCCCAGCCGCTGAGCGCGGCCACGGCCTTGATGCGCTTGTCGTGGGCGGCGGCGAGCAGGCTGATCCCGGCGCCGTACGACACCCCCGCCATGCCGATGCGCTGCGGGTCGGCCGGTGTGTGCGCGAGGGCCCAGTCGATGACCTTGGAGGCGTCCGCTATGTCGGGCGGACCGGCCACTTCTATCTGCCCGCCGGACTGCCAGAAGCCGCGGACGTTGTACGTGAGCACCACATAGCCGGAGTCGGCGAGCTTCTGGGCCTGCGCGAGGTACTCGATCTGGGGCAGGCCCCAGCTCGTGGGCAGCACGACGAGCGGGTAGTCGCGCGTGCCGTCGGCGCCCGCGGGCGTGAGGACGTTGGCCTTCAGTACGGTGCCGCCGTCGCCGGCGATGTCGACGAAGCGGACGGCCGGGGCGGCTTGGGCGGCCGGCGCGAGGCCGACGACGGTGCCGGCGATCAGCGCGGCCGAGACGGCTCCCGCGGCGGCGGTGCGCAGGGGGGTGCGGCCATGTCCCATGGGTCACTCCTTCACTTGGTCCAGTGCAAAGTGACCCGACGGTAACCGTGTCGACTTACCGCAAGTAACCCGTCGGTAAGTTACGTGCGGGTAAAGATTGTTGATCGGCGGGACTGTTGAAGGCCGGCCCCGATCCGGACGAGGCGGGTGGGGTGCGCGGGGGTGCCCCGGAGAACCGATGTGACGACCAAGATCTCTTGCCCTATGCTGCCGCTTGCGCATCCGGGGGCGGCTGGTCGTCACGACGACCAGCACCGTGACAAGTGCGTATCACGCCATTCTCCACTCGTGCTTCAGCACGCCGCCGCGCGTCCGCGCCGGCGCGACTGCTGCCCGAGCCCGCGCCCGCAAGGGTCCGGACCGGCGCGTACCGCCCCGGATCCTCAGTCACCCCGTTGTCATCGAAAGGCAGGGCACGTCATGTCGGAACGGCAGTACCTCGGTCAGGGCACCACCACCTCCGCGGAGAAGTTCTGGTACATCCTGGGCTGCGTCTACTTCGGCGCCGCCTACATGCAGAAGGTCCCGGTGAAGAAGGCCCTGAGCGAGTACGGCCTGGTGGAGATGACCGGGGCCGAGAAGTTCTGGTACGTCGTCCAGTGCATATTCTTCGGCGCCGGCTACTTCGCGAAGGTCACCATCAAGAAGGCGCTGTCCGAGGTGCGCAACTCCGGCGGATTCCCGACGGTCTGACGACGCCGCAGCGGTCGCCCGGGACCCTAGGCCGCGCCCGTCGCGGCCGGTTCCGGCACCGGCGTCTGCGCCGCCCGCGTCACATCGGCGACCAGCTCGACCACATCCGGGCCGTACGCCTGCGAGTTGACCACCTTCAGCAGCAGCACGAAGGAGCCGGCGCCGTGCTTGCGGGCCAGCCGCTCGTGGTGCCGGGCGAGATAGCGGGTGGCGGCCTGGTTGGTGATGGCCCGCTGGCCGCAGAAGAGGAACACCGGACGGGCGTCGTGCCGTCCGCCCGCGGTCAGCCGGGCCAGCAGAACGTACTCGCTCTTCCCGCTCTCCATCCGGTAGTCGTTCCCGCCGATCCGGAAGGCGCCGAGCTCCGGCCCCGCCTCCGCCTCGACGTTGATGCGGACACCCGGCAGCAGTGAGGAGAGATGGGCCGCCATCCGGCGGTTCGAGGCGGGACCGCCGAGGCAGAACTCCGTGCGCTCGCCGAACCCCTGCTGGGCGGCGTCGTGCGCGACGACCTGCGCGTGCGCGTTGCAGTCCTTGATGAGGGCGGAGAGCTCCAGCAGGGCGAACACGTCGTGCCGCATCACCGACAACTCGGGCCCGCCCGCGTTGCGGTTGACCACCAGCAGCGACTCGGAGTGGTCCGGCAGCCCGAAGAAGACCTGCTTGCGCCGCAGTCTTCGCCGCCACAGGAAGGTACGGGCGACCCAGCCCAGCGAGGCGGAGACACCCGCCGCCATGACGCCCAAAACGATGTTGCGCACGTCGTCGTTCATGGCCGCGCATGGTAGCGGGCCCGGGCGGCCGGTACGTACCCGTGTTCGACGTGTGACGGTCGTGTGGCAGGCCACCGAGGCGTACTGTCGGTACTACGGCGATCTGGTTACGCTGCGCGGACTGTCCCGACGGGAGGTACGCATGGGTCGTCCTGGTACCCGGAAACTCGTGGTTCTGGCCGTCTCGGCCGTCGTGGTGTCGGCGGGCGCGACGGCGCCGCCCGCGGTGGCGACGGACGGCAAGCCCGCCAAGGTCCCCGTGGCGGTCGGCTACGGCGGAGCCGTCTCCAGCGTCGACGCGGACGCCTCCGCCGCCGGCATCGACGTCCTCAAGCACGGCGGCAACGCGGTCGACGCTGCCGTCGCCACGGCCGCCGCCCTCGGCGTCACCGAGCCCTACTCCGCCGGCGTCGGCGGGGGCGGCTACTTCGTCTACTACGACGCCAAGACCCGTACGGTGCACACGGTCGACGGCCGTGAGACCGCACCGCTCAGCGCCGACTCCGACCTCTTCACGGAGAACGGCAAGCCGCTCGCCTTCGCCGACGCCGTCAGCAGCGGCCTGAGCGTCGGCACCCCGGGCACCCCCGCCACCTGGCAGACGGCACTGGACCGGTGGGGCAGCGAGAAGCTCCGTACCGTCCTGCGGCCCGCCGAGCGGATCGCCCGCGACGGCTTCACGGTGGACGACACCTTCCGCTCCCAGACCGCGTCCAACGAGACCCGGTTCCGCTACTTCCCCGACACCGCCCGGCTGTTCCTGCCGAACGGACGGCTTCCCGAGGTCGGCTCCACGCTGAAGAACCCCGAACTCGCCCGCACCTACGAGCAACTGGGCCGCGAGGGCGTCGACGCGATCTACCGCGGGGACATCGGCGACGACATCGTCAGGACGGTCGAGCACCCGCCGGTCGACCCCGCCTCCGGCTGGAACGCCCGCCCGGGCAAGCTGGCCGAGAAGGACCTCGCCGTCTACCGCGCCAAGCTCCAGGCACCCACCAGGACGTCGTACCGCGGCCTGAACGTGTACTCCATCGCACCCTCCTCCTCCGGCGGCACGACGGTCGGCGAGGCCCTCAACATCCTGGAGAACAGCGACCTTTCGAAGGCCGACGAGGTGCAGTACCTGCACCACTTCATCGAGGCGAGCCGCATCGCCTTCGCCGACCGGGGGCGCTGGGTCGGCGACCCCGCCTTCGAGGACGTACCGACGAAAGAGCTGCTGTCGCAGCGGTTCGCCGACTCCCGCGCCTGCCTGATCAAGGACGACGCCGTCCTCACCAGCCCGCTCGCCCCCGGCGACCCGCGTCACCCGGCGGCCTGCGGCAAGGGCGGTACGACGGCGCCCACGACCTACGAGGGTGAGAACACCACCCACCTGACCGTGGCCGACAAGTGGGGCAATGTCGTCGCCTACACGCTCACCATCGAGCAGACCGGCGGCAGCGGCATCACCGTGCCCGGCCGCGGCTTCCTGCTCAACAACGAGCTGACCGACTTCTCCTTCACCCCGGCCAACCCCGCCGTGCACGACCCGAACCTGCCGGGCCCGGGCAAGCGGCCCCGCTCGTCCATCTCGCCGACGATCGTCCTCGACGGGCACAACCGGCCCGTCGTGGCGCTCGGTTCACCCGGCGGCGCGACGATCATCACCACCGTGCTGCAGACGCTCACCGGGTTCGTGGACCGGCGGCTGCCCCTGGTCGACGCGATCGCCGCACCGCGCGCCAGCCAGCGCAACGCGGCCCAGACCGAGCTGGAACCGGCCCTCTACAACAGCGACCTGCGGTCCCGGCTGGAGGCGATCGGGCACAGCTTCAAACTCAACCCGGAGATCGGCGCGGCCACCGGTGTGCAGCGGCTGCCCGACGGGAAGTGGCTGGCCGCCGCCGAGAAGGTACGGCGCGGCGGCGGCTCGGCGATGGTCGTGCGTCCGGCGCGCTAGGGCCTGTCGTTTGGATCAGGCCCGGCCTGGCCCACGGTGCCTTATCGGCTGGCCCGAGCGGGGCGTGGTGCGTGCAGCCGCAAGGCGGAGGAGGGCGGCGACGCGGAGCGTCGACAACCGACGACAACGCCGCGGATGTGCGTGCCACGCCCCGCGACGCGGGCATGATCCAAACGCCAGGCCCTAGGGCCCGCTTCGCTTGACGTCACGGCGCCGCGCCCCGACGGGGCGCGGCGCCGTGACCCTCACAACTCCGGTGCCGGGTGCGGGGCGTCACCGGTGCGGAAGTCCAGGCGCCCGTCCTTCACGTCCACCGTGACCCGGCTGCCCTCCGAGATCGTGCCGTCGAGCAGCAGCCTGGACAGCTGGTTGTCGACCTCGCGCTGGATGGTGCGGCGCAGCGGCCGGGCGCCGTACTCCGGCTGGTAGCCGCGCTCGGCGAGCCAGTCCACGGCCGCGGTCGTGAACTCGACCCCGACGCCCTGCCCGTCCAGCAGCCGCCGGGTGCCCTCCAGCAACAGGTCGGTGATCTGCCGCAGTTGCTCGCTGGTCAGCTGCCGGAAGACCACGATCTCGTCGATGCGGTTGAGGAACTCGGGCCGGAAGTGCTCGCGCAGCGGCCGCAGGATCCGCTCGCGCCGCGCCTCCTCGTCGGCCTCCGCGCCACCCGGCCCGAAGCCGATGCCGGCGCCCCGGGTGATCGCCTCGGAGCCGAGGTTGCTCGTCATGACGATGACGGTGTTGGTGAAGTCCACCGTCCGCCCCTGGGAGTCGGTCAGGCGGCCGTCGTCCAGTACCTGGAGCAGGATGTTGAAGACGTCCGGGTGCGCCTTCTCCACCTCGTCGAGCAGCAGCAGCGAGTACGGGTGCCTGCGCACCACCTCGGTGAGCTGCCCCGCCTCCTCGTGGCCGACGTACCCGGGCGGGGCGCCCACCAGCCGGGACACCGTGTGCCGCTCCTGGTACTCGCTCATGTCGAGGCGGACCATGCGGTCCTCGCTGCCGAACAGCGCCTCGGCGAGCGCCCGGGCCAGTTCGGTCTTGCCGACGCCGGTCGGGCCGAGGAAGAGGAAGCTGCCGATCGGCCGGTTGGGGCTCGAGAGCCCGGCGCGGGAACGCAGCACGGCCTCCGCGACCACCCCGACGGCCTCCTCCTGGCCGACGACCCGCTGGTGCAGGTGCGCCTCCAGGCCGAGCAGCCGCTCCTTCTCCTCCTGGGTCAGGCGGCTGACCGGGATGCCGGTCTGACGGGACACCACCTCCGCGATGGCCTCGGCCGTCACCTCCAGGTCCAGCCCCTCGTCGCCCTTGTCGTCGTCGCTCGCCTCGGTGATGCGCCGCTTCAGCTCGCCGATCCGGTCGCGCAGGTCCTTGGCCCGGTCGTAGTCCTCGTCCGCGACGGCCTGGTCCTTGTCGCAGACCAGCTGCTCCACCTCGCGCTCCATCGCGCGCACGTCCGCGCCCTTCGTCCGGGCGCCCAGCCGGACCCGGGCGCCCGCCTGGTCGATCAGGTCGATCGCCTTGTCCGGCAGCCGGCGGTCGGTGAGGTACCGGTCCGACAGCTCCACGGCCGCGACCAGTGCCTCGTCGGTGTAGCGGATCTGGTGGTGGGCCTCGTACCGGTCGCGCAGCCCGCGCAGGATCTCGATCGTGTCCGCGACGGTCGGCTCCGGCACCAGGACCGGCTGGAAGCGGCGGGCCAGCGCCGCGTCCTTCTCGATCCGGCGGAACTCCTCCAGGGTGGTCGCGCCCACGATGTGCAGCTCGCCACGGGCCAGCGCGGGCTTGAGGATGTTGCCCGCGTCCATGGCGCCGCCCTCGCCGCCGGAGCCGGCGCCCACCACGGTGTGCAGCTCGTCGATGAAGACGATCAGCCGGTCGGAGTGCGCGCGGATCTCCTCCACGATGTTGTTCATGCGTTCCTCGAAGTCGCCCCGGTAGCGGGTGCCGGCCACGACCCCGGTGAGGTCCAGGGCGACGACCCGCCGCCCGGCCAGCACGTCCGGCACGTCCCCGTCGGCGATCCGCTCCGCGAGCCCTTCCACGATGGCCGTCTTGCCGACGCCCGCGTCACCGATCAGCACGGGGTTGTTCTTCCCGCGCCGTGACAGCACCTCGATGGTCTGCTCGATCTCCGTGTCCCGGCCGATGACGGGGTCGACGCGGCCCTGCCGGGCCAGCTCGGTCAGATCGCGGCCGTACTTGTCCAGGGTGGGTGTGCCGGTGGGCCGCTGCCGCTCGGGGCGCGTCTGCGTGCTCTCCGGGGTCTCGGGCGGCAGGGAGCCCGCCGAGAACCGGGCCGCGTTCAGGATGTGCCCGGCCGCCGAGTCGGGGTTCGAGGCCAGTGCGCTCAGCACGTGCTCCGGGCCGATGTACCCGGCACCGCTGGCCCGCGCCATGTCGTGCGCGTCGAGCAGGGCCCGCTTGACGGCCGGGGTCAGCGACAGCGAGGTCGGCGGCGGGACGTCGCCCGCCTGGTGCTGCACGGGCCCGGAACGGTCGTCGATCTCCGTCGCGAGCGAGTCGGGATCCGCGCCGGACCGGCTCAGCAGGCTCCGGGTGGGCTCGGTGGACACCGCGGCGCGCAGCAGGTGCTGGGTGTCCAGATCCCGGCTGCCGTGCTCGGCGGCGTACTGGGCGGCCCCTTTGACCAGCTCCCGGGCCGGCTGGCTGAGCAGACGGCCGATGTCGATGTGGCGAGGGCGGTTGGCCCCGCCCACGGCACCGCTGAAGAAGCGGGCCAGGAACTCACCGAAGGGGTCAGGAGGGTAGCCGTTGGTCATGGCATGGGTTCCTTCGCTGACGACAAGCGGAGCGGCCGGGTAACCCAGGAGCGGGTTGCTCATGCCCACGATGTCACGATCCGTGGGGGTGGGCATGTTCGCCTTCGGGTGGGGATGCCCGTTCCGTCCGCCGCCCCTGGGGAGGGGCCCGTGGCCCGCGGGGCGGAGGGCGTCCCGTGCCCCTCGGGCGGGGCCGGGGGTGTGCTGCCGGGGGCGAGGGCCTCCCGCGGGGCCGGGGCGGGGGTCGCTGCCGCCCCGGTCAGAGGGCTTCCCGTGCCGTCAGGACGCGGGGTCCGGACTCCGTGACGGCCACGGTGTGCTCGGCGTGGGCCGCGCGGGAGCCGTCGGTCGTGCGCAGGGTCCAGCCGTCGTCGGCCTCGTAGTAGTGGTCCTTGCCGCTCGCGATCAGCATGGGCTCGATGGCGATGACCATGCCGGGGCGGAGGGGGAGACCGCGTCCGGGGCGGCCCTCGTTCGGCACCTCGGGGTCCTCGTGCATACGGCGGCCCACACCGTGGCCGCCGAAGCCCTGCGGGATGCCGTAGCCGGCCGTACGGCACACGCTGCCGACGGCGTGCGCGATGTCGCCGATGCGGTTGCCGGGCACGGCCGCCTCGATCCCCGCCGCCAGTGCCCGCTCGGCGGCGTCGACCAGCCGGAGGTCGGCCGCCCGCGGACGGCCCACCACGAAGCTGACGGCCGAGTCGCCGGCCCAGCCGTCCAGCTCGGCGCCGCAGTCGACGGAGAGCAGATCGCCGTCGCGGAGCCGGTACCGGGTCGGGATTCCGTGCACGATCGCGTCGTTGACCGACGCGCAGATCACCGCCGGGAAGGGGGTCGGCGCGAAGGAGGGGCGATAGCCGAGGAACGGCGACGACGCCCCCGCCTCGCGCAACACCTCCCGTGCGATCCCGTCCAGCTCCAGCAGGGAGACACCCACGCGCGCGGCCTGCCGTACGGCCGTGAGGGCCCGCCCGACGACCTGGCCCGCCGCGTGCATCGCGTCGATCGATGCGTCCGTCTTCAACTCCACCATGCCAATTACTATACCGGTATTTGAATGGGCGCCGCTCCGAGGGGGCGGTATTAGAATCGGTTCCATGGTGCGCACCCCTCTCACCCCCGAAGAGCGTGAACGCGGCGAGCGGCTCGGGCAGCTGCTGCGCGAGGCGCGCGGCGGCCGGAGCATGCCCGAGGTCGCCGCCGAGGCCGGTGTGTCGGCCGAGACCATCCGCAAGATCGAGACGGGGCGGGCGCCGACTCCGGCGTTCTTCACGGTGGCCGCGCTGGCCCGGGTGCTCGGCCTGTCGATGGACGACATCGTCGAGCGGTGCGCGCTCGTGGTCGTCTGACGCGGCCGTGCGCGCACCGGCCGGCCCCCCATGCTGAGCCGCCCGCAGGCTTCCCGAAAACTCTGCGTAGCAGTCCCGTAACACCACTGGTGTTGCCTACCGACCGGAATGCTGGCAGTCGGGCGGGAGCTGGGCGATGGCATGGGATCGACTCCCCGATCGGGTACGGGAGTTCGCGAGCTACCTGGACGGCCTCATGGCGCGCCTGGACCAGGGCGGAGGCTGGAGCGCGGTCTTCTGGCAGCGCGACCCGGAGGGCATGCAGGCCTGCCTGGACGGGCGGGAGGTGCTGCCGTGGGACGTGGTGGAGGCGCTGCTCCACGACCTCGGTGCGGCGTACGGCCCCGCCGCCGCGACGGCCGAACGGCAGCGGGCCCGCGCGCTGCACACCGCCGCGACCGGTGCGTACGACGCCCGGCCGGGCGCCCGGGACGCCCTGGCGGGCCGGCTCGACGCCATGCTCGGGGAGCAGCGGTACGCCGCCGAACGCCAGGCCGAACTGAGCCGCCTGCTGTCGGCGCCGGCCTCCCCGCACGAGGTGGAAGCCCTGCGCCTCGACCTCGCCTGGGCCCAGGACGACCACGACCGTGCCACCGCCCGCTGCGCCGAACTCCGCTCGCGTCTGGAGGAGTTGGCGCGGAAGCCGACGGAAGGGGCGGCGGCCCGCGGACGCCGTCGCGGCGGTGCCCGCTTCGCCGGGCTGGCCGGGGACGAGGCCGCCGCGGCGGCCGTACCGCGGACCCCGGTGCCGGTGGCGGAGCCTCGCGGTGGGCTGCGCGCGCCGCGGGGGGCCCGGTTCGCCGGGGCCGCGGCGGAGGCCGAGCCGGTGCCGGTCCCCGTCGAGGCGGTCGACGACGCGGCGGCCGCGGCCGTCGAGCGCGCGGTGGAGCGGCTGGCGCGGCTGCGGACGCAGGGGCGCAGCGGGGAGGCGCACGCGCTGCTGGTGGAGGCCACGGGATGGCCCGCCGGCCGGCTCCCGCTGCTCGCGGACGCCCTGCACCGGGCGGGGCTCGATGCCGACTGGGCGACCCTGCTGTGGGAGTCCGCCGCGCTGCCCGCCGAGCGCTTGGTCGACGCGGCCGACGCGCTGGCCGGGGCCGGCCGGGACGCCGACGGCCGGCAGATGCTCCGGCAGGGCGTGGTGCGCCCGGCGGAGCAGATCGGCGCCGCCGTGCTGCGGCTGGCGGGCGAGGGGCGCGGCCGGGAGGTGCGGGCCCTGCTGGACGCGTACGTGCGCATGCGCACCCCCGAAGAGGCCGCCCGGAGCGTCGCCGAGGCCCCCGACCGCCTCGTCCCCCTCCTCCTGGAAGCGGCCCGTGCCGTCTCCTCCGAACGCCACTGGGACCTCGTCCACGCCCTCCGCGTCGCCGGCCACGCGCCGTGACGCCCCCGCCGGGCCGTTCTGCGGGTCCCTGGTGCGCGTTGTGCGGGCCCAGGGACCGGTCGCCCTGTGGGGCGCCGGGGCGCGTCCCGGCCGGTGCCGCATCACCGGACAGGCGCGCCGACGGCCGGGCGACCGCCGGCCCTGGCCGGGCGGCCTCGCTCACCCACAGGAGTGTGAAACGTGATCGACTCCGCGGGTTGACGACGATGGTCTTGGCAAGGGGCGTCCGGAGGCTTACTTTCGTCCCTCTACGGCCTGCTCTACGGGCGTAGAGGCTCTGAGGTCGCGTCGAAGGAGCAGCTCATGGCCAACGTCGTCCGCGCCGCTCTGGTCCAGGCCACCTGGACCGGCGACACCGAGTCCATGGTGGCGAAACACGAGGAGTACGCCCGCGAGGCGGCCCGCCGGGGCGCGAAGATCATCGGATTCCAGGAAGTCTTCAACGCCCCCTACTTCTGCCAGGTCCAGGAGGCGGAGCACTACCGGTGGGCCGAACCGGTGCCCGACGGCCCGACGGTCCGCCGCATGGGGCAACTCGCGCGCGACACCGGCATGGTGATCGTCGTACCGGTCTTCGAGGTCGAGCAGTCCGGCTTCTACTACAACACCGCCGCCGTCATCGACGCCGACGGCACCTTCCTCGGCAAGTACCGCAAGCACCACATCCCGCAGGTCAAGGGCTTCTGGGAGAAGTACTACTTCAAGCCCGGCAACCTGGGCTGGCCCGTCTTCGACACCGCCGTCGGCAAGGTGGGCGTATACATCTGCTACGACCGGCACTTCCCGGAGGGCTGGCGGCAACTGGGACTCAACGGCGCCCAGTTGGTGTACAACCCCTCCGCCACCCACCGCGGTCTCTCCGCCCACCTCTGGCAGCTGGAGCAGCCCGCCGCGGCCGTCGCCAACGAGTACTTCGTCGCCGCCATCAACCGCATCGGCCAGGAGGAGTACGGCGACAACGACTTCTACGGCACGAGTTACTTCGTCGACCCGCGTGGGCAGTTCGTCGGCGACGTAGCCAGCGACAAGACCGAGGAACTCCTCATCCGCGACCTGGACTTCGACCTCATCGAGCAGGTGCGGCAGCAGTGGGCCTTCTACCGCGACCGCCGCCCCGACGCCTACGAAGGACTGGTACAGCCGTGAACGACCTCTACTCCCGCCACCGCCAGGTCATGCCCGACTGGCTCGCCCTCTACTACGACGACCCGCTGGAGATCACCCACGGCGAGGGACGGCACGTCTGGGACTCCGCGGGCAACCGGTACCTGGACTTCTTCGGCGGCATCCTGACCACGATGACCGCCCACGCGCTGCCCGAGGTGACCAAGGCGGTGAGCGAGCAGGCCGGGCGGATCCTGCACTCCTCGACCCTCTACCTCAACCGGCCGATGGTCGACCTCGCCGAGCGCATCGCCCAGTTGAGCGGCATCCCGGACGCCCGGGTGTTCTTCACGACCTCCGGCACCGAGGCCAACGACACCGCGCTGCTGCTCGCCACCACCTACCGGCGCGGCAACACGGTCCTCGCGATGCGCAACAGCTACCACGGGCGTTCCTTCAGCGCGGTCGGCGTCACCGGCAACCGCAGCTGGTCCCCGACCTCGCTGTCCCCGCTGCAGACCCTGTACGTCCACGGCGGCGTCCGTACCCGGGGCCCGTTCGCCCACCTCGACGACCGCGCGTTCATCGACGCCTGCGTGGCCGACCTGAGGGACATCCTCGGCCACACCCGGCCGCCCGCCGCGCTGATCGCCGAACCGGTGCAGGGCGTGGGCGGGTTCACCTCCCCGCCGGACGGCCTCTACGCCGCCTTCCGCGAGGTCCTGAACGAGCACGGCATCCTGTGGATCGCCGACGAGGTGCAGACCGGCTGGGGCCGCACCGGCGACCACTTCTGGGGCTGGCAGGCGCACGCCCGAGGCGGCCCGCCGGACCTCGTCACCTTCGCCAAGGGCATCGGCAACGGCATGTCCGTCGGCGGGGTCGTCGGCCGCGCCGAGATCATGAACTGCCTGGACGCGAACAGCATCTCCACCTTCGGCGGCACCCAGATCACCATGGCCGCCGGTCTCGCCAACCTCGCCTACCTGGTCGAACACGATCTGCAGGGCAACGCGCGCCGGGTCGGCGGGCTGCTCATCGAGCGGCTGCGGGCCGTCGCCGCCAAGCTGCCGGGCGTACGCGAGGTGCGCGGACGCGGGCTGATGATCGGCGTCGAGCTGGTCCGGCCCGGGACGGACGAGGCCGACCCGAAGGCGGCCGCCGCCGTGCTCGAGGCGGCCCGCGAGGGCGGGCTGCTCATCGGGAAGGGCGGCGGCCACGACACCAGCGCCCTGCGCATCGCCCCGCCGCTGTCCCTGACGGTGGCGGAGGCCGAGGAAGGGGCGGCCATCCTCGAACGCGCGCTGCGGAGTTCGTACTAGGCGCGTGGCGAGGGAAGCCGTGACGGGTCTCGTGGGCGGTCGTCCGCGGGGCCGTCGCGGCCGGTCGCGCAGATCCCCGCGCCCCGTCGGGGCGCCACCGTCCGAGCGAGGGATACGGCCATGGCATCCGACACCGACCTCCGCCACCCCGCCCGGCAGCCGTCCGAACCCGTCCTTTCCGTCCGCCAGGTGCTCACCCTGGAGCGGGTGCTCGCCGGGGAGCCGGAAGTGGTCGCCGGGGCCGGGCAGCTCGACCGGCCCGTGCGCTGGGTGCACGTCGCCGAGGCGGCCGACGTCGGCGTGATGCTCACCGGAGGCGAGATGGTGCTCACCACCGGGGTGCTCCTCGCCGGGGACGAGGCCAAGCAGGCCGAGTACATCCAGTCCCTGCACCGGGCCGAGGCCTCGGCCGTCGTGCTCGGCCTCGGCCGGGCCTTTCCCACCCCGCCCGAGGTGATGCGCCGGGCCGCCGAGCGGTGCGGGCTGCCCATGGTGGTCCTGCACCGGCCGTTCCCCTTCGCCGAGCTGACGGAGGAGGTCCAGTGCCGGCTGGTGCGCCGGAAGTTCGCCGCGGTCAGCCTGTCGGAGACCGTGCGGACCGCCCTCACCGGACTCATCACGGCCGGCGCCCCGCTCGGCCGGCTCCTCGACGAGGTCGCCCAGCACAGCGGCTGCCCGGTCGTCGTCACCAACCTCGCCCACCGGGCCCTCGCCACGGCGGGGGAGCGGTCCGCGGTGGACGACGTGCTGCGCGACTGGGAACGCATCGCCCGGCAGGCCGGCGGCGCCGCGGGAGACGGCTGGATCAGCGCCGAGCTGGGCGGGCGCGGGGAGCGGTGGGGCCGGCTGCTGCTGTGCGGCTACCGCGGCGACACGGCCACCGGACGGCTGCTCGCCGACCGGGCCGCCGAGGCGCTGGTCCTGCACCGCATGCTCGGCGGTGGCTCCGCCCACAGCTGGGAGGAGCAGTCCGCGCAGAGCCTGCTCACCGACCTGGTCTCCGGGGTCGTACCGGCCCGGCAGGTGCTGCCGCGGGCCCGCGCCGCCGGACTGCCGGTCAACCGAAGGACCTTCGTCCCGCTCGTCGTGCCCGGCGGGGACCCGGCCCGGCTCGGCCGGGTGCTGCGCATGCTGGGACTGCCCGGGCTGGTCGCCGAGCTGGCGGACGGGGCCACCGCGGTCCTGCTCAGTCTGGCCCGCGACCAGCACGCGCAGGCGCTCACCGCCCACTTCGCGGCCCGGCTCCGCGACGAGACCGACCCGGCGGCCACGGTCGCCGCCGCCGAACCCCGCACCGCCTGGGACGACGTGCCCGCCGGGCTGCGGGAGGCCCGGCATGTCGCCGAGGCCGTCGCCGACTCCACGGCCGCCCTCGACCCGCCGGCCGTCGTACGGCTGAAGGACGTCCATCTGCGCGGGCTGGTCCGGCTGCTGCGGGACGACCCGCACGTGCAGTCCTTCGCCGAGCGGGAGCTGGACGGGCTGCTGCGCGCGGCCGAACCGGAACTGCTGAACGTCCTGCGGACCTACCTGGCGACGGGCCGCAACAAGTCCCGTACCGCCCAGCTCCACCATGTCTCCCGGCCCGCCCTCTACCGCCGCCTGGAGGCGATACAGGGCCGCCTCGGCGTCGACCTGGACGACTTCGAACAGGCGGCCTCCGTGCACATCGCGCTCCTCGCGCATGACGCGCAACAGGGGTGAAACATGCGACGACCTGGGAAAACGGCGGTGAAACATGGGCCCACGCACACGTGACACGGTGGCACGCCCGGACCCCGCAGACGTGACACGCTGCCACTCAAAGGGGCCGTCCGGGCTTCCTAGGCTCTCGGCACACCGAGCTACCGGAGGTCCCGATGAGCCGAGTGATCCGAGCCGCCCTCTTCCAGACCGCCTGGACCGGCGACAAGGAATCCATGATCCAGGTCCACGAGCAGGCGGCGCGCGACGCGGCCGCGCAGGGCGCCCAGGTGCTCTGCTTCCAGGAGCTGTTCTACGGGCCCTACTTCTGCCAGGTCCAGGACAAGGCGTTCTACGAGTACGCCGAGCGGATCCCCGAGGGCCCCACCGTCCGGCGCTTCCAGAGCCTCGCCCGCGAGCTGGGCATCGTCCTGGTCCTGCCGATGTACGAGGAGGAGCAGCCGGGCGTCCTGTACAACACGGCCGCCGTGATCGATGCGGACGGCTCCTACCTCGGCAAGTACCGCAAGACCCACATCCCCCAGGTGCGGGGGTTCTGGGAGAAGTTCTACTTCCGTCCCGGCAACAGCGGCTGGCCCGTCTTCGACACCGCCGTCGGCCGGATCGGCGTGTACATCTGCTACGACCGGCACTTCCCGGAGGGCTGGCGGGCGCTGGGCCTCGCCGGCGCCGAGATCGTCTTCAACCCCTCGGCGACCTCGCGCGGGCTCTCCCGCTACCTGTGGCAGCTGGAGCAGCCGGCGGCGGCCGTCGCCAACGAGTACTTCGTCGGCGCGATCAACCGGGTCGGCGTGGAGGACCTGGGCGACAACGACTTCTACGGCACCACCTACTTCGTGGACCCGGAGGCCCAGTTCGTGGGGGAGGTGGCGAGCGACAAGGAGACCGAACTCGTCGTCCGCGACCTCGACCTGGCGAAACTCCGCGAGGTCCGCGACCGCTGGCAGTTCTACCGCGACCGCGCGCCGGGCGCGTACGGGCCGCTGACGGCGCCCTGACGACGGCGCCCGCAACGGCTCCGGCACGGGGCGCGGGGGACCGCGCGACCAGCCACCGACGACCCGCAGGCGACCACGAAGGAGAGGGACCATGAGCCGCCGAACAGTGATCCGCGGTGGTCTCGTCATCACCGCGTCCGACGAGATCCACGCCGACGTGCTGATCGAGGACGGCCGTATCGCCGCCCTCGCCGCCACCGGCACCCCCGCCGCCGAGGCGTTCGGCGCCGACCGGACCATCGACGCCACCGGGAAGTACGTCATCCCGGGCGGCGTCGACGCCCACACCCACATGGAGCTGCCGTTCGGCGGCACCTTCGCCTCCGACACCTTCGAGACCGGTACCCGCGCCGCCGCCTGGGGCGGGACGACGACGATCGTCGACTTCGCGGTGCAGAGCGTCGGCCACACCCTGCGCGAGGGCCTCGACGCCTGGCACGCCAAGGCCGAGGGCAACTGCGCGATCGACTACGGCTTCCACATGATCGTCTCCGACGTCAACCAGGAGACGCTGAAGGAGATGGACCTGCTGATCGAGGAGGGGGTCACCTCCTTCAAGCAGTTCATGGCCTACCCGGGGGTGTTCTACTCGGACGACGGGCAGATCCTGCGGGCCATGCAGCGCTCCGCCGAGAACGGCGGCCTGATCATGATGCACGCCGAGAACGGCATCGCGATCGACGTCCTGGTCGAGCAGGCGCTGGCCCGGGGGGAGACCGACCCGCGCTACCACGGCGAGGTCCGCAAGGCCCTGCTGGAGGCCGAGGCCACCCACCGCGCCATCCGCCTCGCCCAGGTCGCCGGGGCGCCGCTGTACGTCGTGCACGTCTCGGCGACGGAGGCGGTGGCCGAGCTGGCGCGGGCCCGGGACGAGGGGCTGAACGTCTTCGGCGAGACCTGCCCGCAGTACCTGTTCCTGTCCACCGACAACCTCGCGGAGCCCGACTTCGAGGGCGCCAAGTACGTGTGCAGCACCCCGCTCAGGCCCAGGGAGCACCAGGCCGCCCTGTGGAGGGGGCTGCGCACCAACGACCTCCAGGTGGTCTCCACCGACCACTGCCCCTTCTGCTTCACCGGCCAGAAGGAACTGGGCCGCGGCGACTTCTCCAAGATCCCCAACGGCCTGCCCGGGGTGGAGAACCGCATGGACCTGCTCCACCAGGCCGTCGTCGACGGGCACATCACCCGCCGCCGCTGGATCGAGATCGCCTGCGCCACCCCGGCCCGGATGTTCGGCCTGTACCCGCAGAAGGGCACCATCACCCCGGGCGCCGACGCCGACGTCGTCATCTACGACCCGCACGCCGAGCAGGTCATGTCCGCCGAGACCCACCACATGAACGTCGACTACTCGGCCTACGAGGGCAGACGCGTCACCGGCCGGGTCGAGACGGTGCTCTCGCGCGGCGTACCCGTCATCGACCAGCGGGAGTACACCGGACGCGCCGGCCACGGCGTCTACACCCCGCGCTCCACCTGTCAGTACCTCACCTAGGAGTGGCGCCCATGGACTTCGGACTCGTCCTGCAGACCGATCCGCCGGCCTCCCGCGTCATCAGCCTGATGAAGCGGGCCGAGCGCAACGGCTTCCGCTACGGCTGGACCTTCGACTCCGCCGTGCTGTGGCAGGAGCCGTTCGTGATCTACAGCCAGATCCTCGCGAACACCACGAAGCTGACGGTCGGCCCGATGGTCACCAACCCGGGCACCCGCACCTGGGAGGTCACCGCCTCCACCTTCGCCACCCTCAACGACATGTTCGGCAACCGGACCGTCTGCGGCATCGGCCGCGGCGACTCCGCCATGCGCGTCGCGGGCCGCAAACCGAACACCCTGGCGCGGATCAGCGAGGCCATGAAGGTCATCCGCGCCCTCGGACACGGCGAGGAGGCCGACCTCGGCGGCACGAAGATCCGCTTCCCGTGGATCAGGGAGGGCGCCGAACTCCCCGTCTGGATGGCCGCGTACGGCCCGAAGGCACTCAAGATGACCGGAGAGGAGGCCGACGGGTTCATCCTCCAGCTGTCCGACCTGTACCTCACCGAGTACATGGTGAAGGCCGTCAAGGACGCGGCCGTCGCCGCCGGACGCGACCCGGCGGAGGTGACGATCTGCGTGGCCGCCCCCGCCTACGTCACCGAGGACGACTCGCCCGAGGCCCTCGCCCACGCCCGCGAGCAGTGCCGCTGGTTCGGCGGCATGGTCGGCAACCACGTGGCCGACCTGGTCGACAAGTACGGCGAGCACTCCGCGCAGGTCCCCGAGGAACTCACCGAATACATCAGGGCACGACAGGGCTACGACTACTCCCACCACGGGCGCAGCGGCAACCCGGACACCCAGTTCGTCCCCGACGAGATCGTCGACCGCTTCTGCGTGATCGGCCCCGCCGAGAAGCACGTGGAGAAGCTGAAGGCGCTCCGCGCGCTGGGCGTCGACCAGTTCGCGGTGTACGACATGCACGACGCGCAGGAGGCGACGATCGACGCCTACGGCAGCCGGATCATTCCCGCCGTCAACTCCTGACCCCGCAGCCCGACTCGACCCCCCCCACGCCCCTCTTGGTCTCCCCTCCCCGCCGTCCCGGGGAGGGGGCTGGTGCCCGCAACGGCCATTGCCCGATCCCTCTCTCCCCGATTGGCCAGCCCATGACCGACACCGCTCCCACGGCCATACCCCTCTCCGGCCAAGTGACCCTGCCCGACGGGCGCGTGGAACTCGCTCCCGGCACCGAGCCGCCCAGCGGCCCGTACGCCAACGCGGACCTCCTCCCGGTCCCCGCGGCCAAGCGGACCTGGACGACGTACAACTTCTCCGCCCTGTGGGTCGGCATGGCCCACAACACCGCCTCCTGGACCCTGGCCTCCGGGCTGATCGCGGTGGGCATGGACTGGAAACAGGCCGTGTTCACCATCGCCCTCGCCAACCTGATCGTGCTGGTGCCGATGCTGCTGACCGGGCACGCCGGACCGAAGTACGGCATCCCGTTCCCGGTCTTCGCCCGCGCCTCCTTCGGCGTGCGCGGCGCCAACCTGCCCGCCGTCGTACGGGCGTTGGTGGCCTGCGGCTGGTTCGGCATCCAGACCTGGATCGGCGGCGAGGCCATCTACTTCCTCGCCGGCAAGCTGATCGGTGACAGCTGGGCCGACGCCGCGCGGATCGGCGGCCACGCCTGGACCATGTGGCTGTCGTTCGCGATCTTCTGGGCGATCCAGGTGGCGATCATCTACCGCGGCATGGAGACCATCCGGCGCTTCGAGAACTGGGCCGCGCCCTTCGTGATCGTCGGCGCGCTGGTGATGCTGTGGTGGATGAGCAACAAGGCCGGCGGCGTCGGACCGCTCTTCGACCAGCCGTCCGAGCTGGGCTGGGGCGGCGACTTCTGGAAGCTGTTCTGGCCCTCCCTGATGGGCATGATCGGTTTCTGGTCCACGCTGTCGCTGAACATCCCCGACTTCACCCGCTACGGCCGGAGCCAGAAGGCGCAGACCTGGGGCCAGGCCCTCGGCCTGCCGACGACGATGACCCTGTTCGCCTTCCTGTCGGTGCTGGTCACCTCCGGCTCGCAGGCCGTGTACGGCCAGCCGGTCTGGGACCCGGTCCAGCTCGCCGCCAAGACCGACAACGTGGTCGGCCTGATCTACGCCCTGGTGACCGTGCTGGTGGCCACCCTGTCCGTGAACATCGCGGCCAACCTGGTCTCCCCGGCCTTCGACTTCTCCAACGTCGCGCCCAGGAAGGTGAGTTTCCGCACCGGAGCGCTGATCACCGCGGTCCTCGCCGTGCTGATCTTCCCGTGGAAGCTGTACTCCGACCCGCAGGGCTACATCTTCACCTGGCTCGGCCTGGTCGGCGGTCTGCTGGGCACGGTCGCGGGCATCCTCGTCGCCGACTACTGGATCGTGCGCCGCACCCGCCTCGACCTCGCCGACCTGTACCGCACGGGCGGCCGCTACTGGTACGCCGCCGGCTGGAACTGGCGGGCGGTCGTGGCCTTCCTGGTGGGCGGCGTCCTCGCGATCGGCGGTGCCAGCTTCAAACCGCTGATCGACGGCCGGCCCGTCCCCGCGCTCTCCCCGCTCGCCGACTACGGCTGGGCGGTGGGGCTCGGCACCTCCCTGGTGCTCTACCTGGCGCTCACCCTGGCGACCGGCCGCAAGGGAGCCGCGGCCTGAGGCGGTCGGGGGGCGGTCAGCCGGACCGGCCGCCCCCCAGCGCGCCGACCGCGGCCTTCGCCGCCTTGATGGCCCCCTTGTTGATCTCGTCCGTGCTCGGGGCCTTCTTCGACTCGAAGTCACTGCCGTTGTAGGTGACGACCACCAGGGCGTTGGCCTTGCGGACCAGGACCACGCCTTCCCGGGTCTCCTGCTTGTCCTCGGTGGTGAGGTTCACGACCGAGTAGGCGGAGTCCCCGAGCCCGGGGACGGCGCCGCCGCCGCTCTTCTCCTCGACCCGTTGCTCGTACTGCTGCTTCGCCGCCCGGTCGGAGTCGCTGATCTCGAACGACACGTCGAGCCAGCGGTAGTCGAACCCCTTGAGCGCGTTCCAGGAGCAGGTGCGGCGCAGCTTGGTGTCCGTCGACGGGATCTCCTTGCCCGCCGTCTTCGCCCCGGGCACCAGGGACTCGACGGTCCCCACGGGCACGCTGCCGCAGGGGGAGGGCGCGTCGGCGTACGTCTTCACCGTGGCGTCGGACGACGGGGCGGAGGAGGACTCGGCGGGCGCACCCTGGGGCGCCGGCCGGTGCGTGGCCGTGGGCTGTGCGGCCGGGCCGGAGGTCAGCGCCCAGCCGGCGCAGGCGAGGACCGCGACCGGCGACAGACGCGCGGTGAGGGCGAGCGGCAGAGGAAGCAAACGCACGTCGCACTTCTCGTGGGGGACGGGGCGCGGAGGGGTCCGCAGTGTGGACGGGGACGACAGTGTCACACGACTGCCTGTGCGGCGGAAGGGCCAACTCCGCTGTGTGCGCGGCCGGTCACGGCACCCCGGTCACGACACTCTGTTTTGCCCCTTATGCTCCCTTCCGGGCCGCGGGCCCGGCCGCGTGCGCCTCCAGCCAGCGGCGGGCGCCGACCTCGCTGGGGTACTCGCGGACGGTGAGCCAGACGGCGAGCCGGCCGACGACATGGGCCGCGAACGCCGGCATCACGGGCGCGGCGAGCAGCACGAGCGCGCGGCCCAGGGCGATCCGGCCCGGGACACGCCGCTCGTGGTCGCGCCGGGCGCGCAGGACCCGGTCGGGATCGGGGGGATCCAGCAGCGCCTCGCGGAGCTCCCGGCGCTGCGCCACCCCGCCCCACACCAGCGCCACCGCGGACGCGGCCACCTGCACGCCGTCCCACACGCCCCGCACGGTGGACGGCAGCAGGTCGCGGACCCCCTCGTACAGCCCCAGCGCGAAGAGGGAGAACAGGGCCATGACGAGAACGGCGAACACCGCCGTCCGGGCTCGGCGCAGCCAGTACGGCGCGCCCCGCCGGTACCACGTCCGGCCCAGCCGCGGCAGGTCCGGGACCGGGACGGAGTATCCGGGGGCCGGGGCCTCAGAAGATGCTCGTGACGCCATGCCAGACATCCTTCGCCAGTCGCTTTCCGTCGTCGACGGTCTCCGAGGCGACGTGCGTCGTCCCGGTCCACACGCCCCCGACGACCCCGTGGTCGTGGATGTCCTCGCTCCAGTGCTCGTGGAAGGCGTGGTCGAGGACGGACGTCGCGGCGACCACCGTACCCACGCCGACCGCCGCGACGGCGACCGCACCCTCCACGGGCAACGCCGCCGTGATCGCCACCCCGGCGGCCAGGCCGCCGAGGGCGACCCCGCCGTCGACGACGACGGAGTGCTGCCAGGACCAGCCCTTGTCGTGGTCGTCCTTGGCCTCGATCAGACCGCACGCGGCGGCCGCGGCGACGTCCAGGACGGGCAGCTCCCGGAGCGCCTCCGGCAGCGCCTCCAGACCCTTGCCCAGCCGCAGCGCGTCGGCGGCGTCGACCAGTTTGACGTTCAGCGCACGGTCGTACGGCAGCTTGGTGCTGCCGTTGTCGGCGCGTGCGATGTCCTCCTCCAGCGCGCCGACCTTGTCGACCGCGTCGCGGTAGGCGCTCTTGGCGGGCAGGTCGTCGGGCATCCTGCGGCCCTGCTGCTGGAACACCTTGCGCTCCGCGCGCAGCTGCTTCTTGGCCGCCTCCGCCTCCGCCCTGGCCGAGTCGATGTGCGTGCGGGCCTCCTTGCCGCCCGCCCGGGCGTCCTCGGCGTCGTACGCGTACAGGCCGCGCAGCGCGTCGTACAGGGTGACCTTGTCACCCGGCGACACCGAGCCGTCCTTCGCGGTCACGTTGTCGTACAGCCCCTGCAGCTGCTTCGCCGCCACCAGCCGCGCGTGCTGCGCGGTGTGCAGGATCTCGTCGCGCGCCTCGGCGTACTCGTTCATCGCGGAGACGGTCTTCCGGTCGTCCGCGCTCGGGGGAGACGCCGTCATGATGGGCTGCGGCGCGCCCCTGGGGTCCGTCGCCACGCCCTTGCGGGCCGCGATGTGCTGCGCGTTCTGCAGCGACGTCTCGCACGTGGACAGCGCGTCGGCGAGCGTCTGGAGGATCTCGCCCGCCGCGTGCACCAGTTCGGCGAAGCCGCCGGCGGCCAGCGCGTCCTCGCTCCACCTGGCGCGGAAGCCCTCGGCCGCCTCGCCCTTCCAGCTCGCGTCGCCGACCAGCTTCTCGACGGAGCCGCTGAGCGGCTTGACCACGTCGTCGAGCTTGTCCTTGGCGTTCTTGTACGTCTCGGCCATCGTGCGCAGCCCGCCGATGTCGCCGCCGACCCAGCTGTCACCCATCAGTTCTCACCCGCCATCAGATCCTCGAACACCCCGTGGACGTCCACGTCGTGCCGGTGGAAGGAGTCCCGGGCGTAGGCGACCTTGTCCCCGTGGTCGTCCATCCGGTCGGCCATGCCGATGTGCAGCGCGACGATGAGGTCCGCGACCTCCTTGACGGCCGAGTCCAGCCCCGCGTCGCCGCCGGCGGCCACGGGCGGCGCCACGTCGGGGTGCAGCTTGCGGTAGTCGCCGGCCTGCTCGTGGAACGTCTTCGCCATCGTCGCCAGGTCGTCGTAGACCGCCTTGAAGTCGCTCACCGGCGCACCTCCCGCGCGTAGGCGGCCACGTCCCGCGGCCGCCAGTGGGGTTCGCCGGGTGTGATCGCCGGGTCGAGCAGCACGGGCACGCCCTGTTCGGCCACGTTCTCCGCGAGCGGGCCGAGCGAGGCGGCGACCCACGGCTGCGCCTCGCCCAGGGCCTCGGTCAGCTTCCGCGGCGTGCTGAACGCGAACGCCACGGTGCCGTGCGCGGGATGCCCGAACAGTTCGAGGACGATGAAGGGCACGCGCGCGGGGCGGCCGTTCGCACCGGTCCCGGCGACGGACCTCGGATGCGCCGGTACGCACACCGGCGTGTGGTACGCGGGCACACCCGGCCGGGGGCGGGCACGCTCGTCCGCGGCCGGGCCCGGCGGCGGGGCCGCCGCCACGAGGTCCAGCAGCTGCGAACGCGGCGGATCCTGCCCGGGCACCCGCTGTCCCGGTGGATCCGGCTCCAAGAAATCGAGCAGGCGTGAACGTATCGGCGCCCCCACCGCCGTCACCTCTTTCCCGTGGTCCCGTGGTCCCGTGGCTGATCCGGGCTCGACCACGGTAGCCAGCGGGCGGCGGGCCAAATCCGGCTATGTCGGGGCGGTCGCCCGGGAGTACACGGAACTCATACGGCCCCTTGGCCCGGGGTGGGGCAGCCCTTGACCCGTTCCTGAAGCACCCTCGCCCGGGAGGCCGGCGGCTACGGCACCCGCGCCGTCCACTCGGGGGCCCCGAACTTGGTTTCGGCCAGCGCCCGGGCGCGCGCCAGCTCGTCGGCCGTGACCTCGCCCCGCACCAGCCCGTACCGCGCGCGGAAGGACTCGATCATCCGGTCGATGACCGACTCGCGCGGCAGCCCGGTCTGCCGGCGCAGCGGATCCACCCGCTTCTTCGCGCTCCTCGTCCCCTTGTCGGACAGCTTCTCCCGCCCGATCCGCAGCACCTCGACCATCTTGTCGGCGTCGATGTCGTACGACATGGTCACGTGGTGCAGCACGGCCCCCGGCCCGCCGTCCGGGCCGACGATCCGCTTCTGCGCCGCGCCCGCGATCTTGCCCTGGTCGGTGGCGATGTCGTTCAGCGGCTGGTACCACGCGCGGATCCCCATCTCGGCGAGGGCGCCCAGCACCCAGTCGTCCAGATAGGCGTAGCTGTCCTGGAAGGACAGGCCCTGGACCAGCGACTCCGGCACCGACAGCGAGTACGTGATCGTGTTGCCGGGCTCCACGAACATCGCGCCGCCGCCGGAGATCCGCCGCACCACCTCGATGCCGTGGCGGGCCGCGCCCCGGGGGTCCACCTCGTTGCGCAGCGACTGGAAGCTGCCGATGATCACCGCCGGGGCGCCCCACTCCCACACCCGCAGCGTCGGCGGCCGCCGGCCCGCCGCGACCTCCGCCGTCAGCACCTCGTCCAGCGCCATGTGCAGCGCCGGGGCCTGCGGGCCCTCGTGGATCAGCTGCCAGTCGTAGTCCGTCCAGTCCGTGGCACGGGCCAGCGCCCGGCGCACCGCGACGCCGACGCCCTCCGAGGTCAGGCCGTACATCACCGTCCCGGCGGGCAGCGCCGCGTCGATCCGCGCGGCCAGCCCCGCCGCGTCGGTGTCCGCCGGAGCACCCTCCAGCGCGCCGTTCACCGCGTCCAGCGCCTCGTCGGGCTCCAGGAAGAAGTCACCGGCCACCCGCACGTGACGCAGCGCCCCGTCCTCGACCTCCAGGTCCGCCACGACGAGCTTGCCGCCGGGCACCTTGTACTCACCGTGCACTGCCAGGGCCTCCGTTCCCGCCACAGGAGATCAACGTGGCCCGCCGCCGGGGTGTTCCCCGGGCGCCGGCCACCTCCGTACGATCACCCGGACGACGTACCCGAGCCGAGGAGCACGCTGTTGTTCACCACCCGGCCGACCCTCCAGGGCACCTTCGGCATGGTCTCCTCCACCCACTGGATCGCCTCGCAGTCGGCGATGGCTGTCCTGGAGGCGGGCGGCAACGCCTTCGACGCGGCGGTGGCCGGGGCGTTCGTGCTGCACGTGGTGGAGCCGCACCTGAACGGGCCCGCCGGCGAGGTGCCGATCCTGCTCGCCCCCGCGGGCGGCGCGGTGCGGGTGCTGTGCGGCCAGGGCGTGGCCCCGGCGGGCGCCACGCCCGCGCACTACCGCGGGCTCGGCCTCGACCTCGTCCCCGGCACCGGGCCGCTCGCCGCCGCCGTGCCCGGAGCCTTCGACGCCTGGCTGCTGCTCCTGCGCGACCACGGCACCCGGAGCCTCGACGACGTCCTGCGCTACGCCATCGGCTACGCCGCGCACGGGCACCCGCCCGTGGAGAAGGTCGGCGCGACCGTGGAGACGGTGCGCCGGCTGTTCGAGACGGAGTGGACGTCGTCGGCCGACCTCTACCTGCCCGGCGGCAGGGCGCCCCGGGCCGGTGAACCGCTGCGCAACCCGGCCCTCGCCGCCACCTGGAAACGGCTGCTCGCCGAGACCGCCGGGGCCGGCGACCGGGAGGCCCGGATCGACGCCGCCCGCGAGGTGTGGCGCACCGGCTTCATCGCCGAGGCCCTGGTACGGCAGTCCCGCCGGCCCACCCTGGACACCAGCGGCGAACGGCACACCGGCACGCTCACCGAGGCCGACCTCGCCGGCTGGTCGGCGAGCTACGAGAGCCCGGTGACGTACGACTGGAACGGCTGGACCGTGTGCAAGGCGGGACCCTGGAGCCAGGGCCCCGCCCTGCTCCAGCAGCTCGCCCTGCTGCCGGCCGAGCTGCCCGCGTACGGCTCCGCCGACTACGTCCACCTGCTGATCGAGGGCTGCAAGCTCGCCATGGCCGACCGCGAGGCCTGGTACGGCGACGCCGCCGACGTACCCCTCGCCGACCTGCTGGCGGACGGGTACAACGCCGGCCGCCGATCACTCGTCGGCGCGGAGGCCTCGTACGAGCTGCGCCCCGGCAGCCCCGGTGGGCGCGTCCCGCGCCTGCCCGAGCAGGCACGCGCGCGCGTGGACGACGGCAACCGGGCGTTCGACCCGATGGGCGCGGGCGAACCGACCGTCGCCGAGATCCCCGGCGAACCCCACGTGGCCGTCGACGGCACCACCCGGGGCGACACCTGCCACCTCGACGTCGTCGACCGCTGGGGCAACATGATCGCGGCCACGCCCAGCGGCGGCTGGCTGCAGTCCAACCCCGTCGTGCCCGAGCTGGGCTTCCCGCTCGGCACGCGCCTGCAGATGACCTGGCTGGAGGAGGGCCTGCCGAACACCCTCACCCCGGGCCGCCGTCCGCGCACCACCCTCACCCCGTCCCTCGCCCTGCGCGGCGGGGTGCCGGTCCTGGCGTTCGGCACGCCCGGCGGCGACCAGCAGGACCAGTGGCAGCTGCACTTCCTCCTCGCCGCCGCCCTGCGCGCCCCGGTCCGCGGCGGCCTCGACCTGCAGGGCGCCATCGACGCCCCGAACTGGCACAACGACAGCTTCCCCAGTTCCTTCTACCCGCGCGGGCACCGTCCCGGCAGCGTGACCGTGGAGTCCCGCGCGGACGCCGGGGTGATCGAGGGACTGCGGCGGCGCGGCCACGACGTCACCGTCGGCCCCGCCTGGTCCGAGGGCCGGCTGTGCGCGGTCGCCCGCGACCCGGAGACCGGCGTCCTGCTCGCGGCGGCCAACCCGCGCGGTATGCAGGGGTACGCGGTGGGCCGCTGAGGCCGCCCGCGGCACCCGCTCTTCATCCGGAGTCCACCTCGCGGCCACCCGCCCGGCGGGGGTTGTCAGTGGTGCGTGCTCTCATGGAGGGCATGAACGAAGACACGGAAACCATCGAAGAGTTTCTTCTGCGCTGCTCGGCCGACGTGGAGGAGGCGGTCCGCAAGGCCGCCGCGGCCGAGATCCTGCCCCGCTTCCGCCGCCTCGCCGACCACGAGGTGGACACCAAGAGCGGCCCCCACGACCTGGTCACGGACGCCGACCGGCTCGCCGAACTCCGGCTCACCGAGGACCTCGGCGCCCTGCTGCCCGGCTCGGTGGTGGTCGGCGAGGAGGCGGTCCACGCCAACCCCGCGACGTACGACGCGCTCCAGGGCGACGCGCCCGTGTGGATCGTCGACCCGGTCGACGGCACCCGGCAGTTCGTGCACGGCGACGACGGCTTCTGCACCCTGGTCGCCCTCGCGCGCCGGGGCGTCGTCATCGCCTCCTGGACCTACGCCGCCGCCCGCGACCAGTTCGCCACGGCCGTCCGCGGCCAGGGGGCCCACCTCGACGGCGAGCGGCTGTTCGCGGGCCCGCCCGCACCCGGCCGGGACCTCGTCGTCGCCACCTCCCACCCCGACTACACCACCGACGAGCAGAAGGGCGCACTGCGCGCCCTGTGGACCGACGGCGTCGCGCCCCGCCCCTGCGGCTCCGCGGGCCTGGAGTACCTCGCCGTCGCCCGGGGCGAGTTGGACGCCGTGGCGTTCTCCTGGGAGGCCGCCTGGGACCACGCGGCCGGACTGCTCCTGGTCGAGGAGGCGGGCGGGGCGCACCTCACCCTCACCGGCGAGCCCTTCCGCGTGACCGGCGGCAACGCCCTGCCGTTCACCGCCGCGCGTGACGCGGCCACCGCCCGCCGCGTGTCCGCCCTGCTCCGCGCGGAAGGCTGACGAGCGGCGCGCGCGCCGTCCGCCCGGCCGGGGCCCGCCGCGGGGCCACCCGGGCCGGGACGCGCCGGCCCCCCGGCATATCCTGACCGCCAGTGGCCATCGGCTGACGAAGGGGTCCGAAGGTGCCGTCGATGCTCGATGCGGTCGTGGTGGGTGCGGGGCCGAACGGACTGACGGCCGCCGTGGAGCTGGCCCGGCGCGGTTTCTCGGTCGCCCTGTTCGAAGCCAGGTCCACCGTCGGCGGCGGCGCCCGCACCGAGGAGCTGACCCTCCCCGGCTTCCGGCACGACCCGTGCGCGGCCGCCCACCCCCTCGGCGTCAACTCGCCGGCCTTCCGCGGCCTGCCCCTCGAGCGCTACGGCCTCGAATGGCTGCACGCCGAACTGCCCATGGCGCACCCCTTCCCCGACGGAACCGCGGCCGTGCTGTCCCGCTCGGTGGCCCGGACCGCCGCCTCCTTCGGACCGCGCGACGCGGGCGCGTACCGCAGGCTGGTCGCGCCGTTCCTCGGCCACTGGGACACGCTCGTACGGGACTTCATGTCCCTGCCGCTGACCGCGCTCCCGCGCGACCCGGTCACCCTGGCCCGCTTCGGCCTGGCCGGGCTGCCCCCGTACACCTGGATGATGCGCCGCTTCAAGGACGAGCGGGCCAGGGCCCTCCTCGCGGGCCTCGTCGCGCATGTGATGGCCCCCCTCGGCGGACCCGCCACCGGCGCCGTCGGCCTGGTCTTCGCGCTGGCCGCACACGCCCGCGGCTGGCCGGTGCCCCGCGGCGGATCCCAAGCCGTCTCCGACGCGCTCGCCGCCCTCCTGAAGGACCTCGGCGGTGCCGTGCACACCGACTACGAGGTCAAGCGGCTGGACGACCTGCCGCCGGCCCGCGCGTACGTCTTCGACACCTCGCCCACCGCGCTCGCCCGTATCGCCGGCCTCGGCGACCACTACGCCGGCTACCGGTACGGCCCGGGCGTCTTCAAGATCGACTACGCGCTGGACGGACCGGTGCCCTGGACCGCCCCCGAGGCGCGCGTCGCCGGGACGGTGCAGATCGGCGCGAGCGTGACCGAGATCGGCACCGCCCTGCGCGCCGCCTCCCGCGAGGGCCGCGCCCCGGAGCGGCCGTTCCTGATCACCGTCCAGCCCAGCGTGGTCGACCCCGGCCGCGCACCGGCGGGCAAGCACGTCTTCTGGGCGTACGGACACGTCCCGTCCGGCTGGACCGGCGACCTCACCGACGCCATGGAACGCCAACTGGAACGCTACGCCCCCGGCTTCCGCGACCGGGTGCTCGCCCGCGCCGTGGCCGGCCCCGCCGAGATGTTCGCCCGCAACGCCAACTACGTCGGCGGGGACATCGGCTGCGGCGCGGCGTCCGGACTCCAGCTGCTGCTGCGGCCCAGACTGTCCCTGTTCCCGTACCAGACCCCGCACCCGGCGGTGTTCCTCTGCTCGTCCGCCACCCCGCCGGGACCGGGCGTGCACGGGATGTCGGGTCACAACGCGGCCAAGGCCGTATGGCGCAGACTGAGGCAGACATGACCACCATCACCCTCGTCCAGGGCGACATCAGCCGGCAGAGCGCCGACGCGATCGTCAACGCGGCCAACTCCTCGCTGCTCGGCGGGGGCGGGGTGGACGGCGCGATCCACCGGCGCGGGGGCCCGGCCGTCCTGGAGGAGTGCCGCAGGCTGCGCGCCTCCCACTACGGCAAGGGCCTGCCCACCGGGCAGGCGGTCGCCACCACGGCGGGCGCACTGGACGCCCGCTGGGTGATCCACACCGTCGGCCCCGTCTGGTCCGCCGGCGAGGACCGCTCGGACCTGCTCGCCTCCTGCTACCGCGAGTCCCTGCGCGTGGCCGACGAGTTGGGCGCCCGTACGGTCGCCTTCCCGGCGATCTCCACGGGCGTGTACGGGTGGCCCATGGAGGACGCCGCCCGCATCGCGACGCAGACGGTGCGCACCACGCCGACGTCCGTCGAGGAAGTGCGCTTCGTCCTCTTCGACGAGCGGGCGTACGACGTGTTCGGCCGGCAGCTCGGCTGACGCCGGCGCCGGGCCCGGACCCGGACGGCACGCCGGTCTCCGGGCAACCGCCGGACGACGGGGTCCGCTTCCCGGCGACGACGCGAACGGCACCACCGCGGACCGGCCGGCAGCCGCCCCGAAGGGCGCCCCGGAGTCGCGCGCGGACGCCGCGGAACGAGGTGTGACCAGGGCGGTGTGAAGATCTCACATGCCGTACCCCGGCGGATTCACCCCGCTCGCATGCACCCGTCCCTGTCGGCGTGATTGGCGCATATGCGACCGTCGCCATGGAGACCGTCGGAAGGTCTCGACGGCGTGGAAGGAGCTGCGGAGATGGAGGTAGGAATCCTCGGGCCGCTCGTGGTGACGGTGAACGGAACGTCCCTCGCACCGAGCGCGGCCAAGCCGAGACAGGTGCTCGCGTTGCTCGCGTCCAACCTCGGCAGGCACGTGTCCGTCGGCACCATCGTGCAGGAACTCTGGGGCGACGCGACCCCCGGCTGCCCCACGGCGGTGGTGCAGACCTATGTGAAGCAGTTGCGGCGCGCCCTGGCCGCCGCGCTCGCCCCGGCCGGCGGGCCGGACGCGAAGCAGGTGCTGAGCCGTACCCACACGGGCTACGTCCTCGGCCTGCCCGGCGCGGACGTGGACGCCCGGGAGTTCGAGCGGATGACGGTCCGCGGTCAGCAGGCCCTCGCCCGCCACGAGGCGGAGGAGGCGGCGGCGCTGCTGGACAAGGCCCTCGCCGTGTGGCGGGGGCCCGCACTGGTCGACGTACGGACCGGACCGGTGCTGGAGACCGAGGTGCGCAGGCTGGACGAGGCCCGCCGCGGCGCCCTGGAGAGCCGGATGAGCGCGTACCTGCTGCTCGGACGGCACGCCGAACTCATCGGCGAGCTGGGCGTGCTGACGGCCCGGTACCCGTTGCAGGAGAGCCTGCACGCCCTGCTGATCCTGTCCCTGCACCGCAGCAGCCGTTCCGGGGAGGCGCTGGAGGTGTACCGGCGGCTGCGTGCGGCCATGGTCGGTGAACTCGGCATCGAGCCCTCGCAGCGGCTCCAGCGGCTGCATCACGCCATCCTCCGCGACGACCCCGCCCTGGAGTCGCCGGCCGCCGGTTTGGCTGTTTTTTAGCGGTTCCCGCCACCCTCGGGACGTGCCTGCCGGGGCCTGCTCGACCGCGAGCCGAAGGCGTCCGGCCGGTCGGGCAGGTGATCCGCCCGTGTCCGCGTCCCGGGCACGGACGTCCGCCCCCCGCGCCGGCCGGCCGCGGTCGGCCGCGCAGCGCGGGCCGGCCCCGGCCGGCCACCGACGTCGGACTAGCCCGAGGCGGAACGGAATGACGCGTTACCTGTCCCAGACATCCCCGTCCGAACTGGACCCCGATGACGCCGGAGTGCGGCTGTTCTGCTTCCCGTACGCGGGCGGTGGCGCCTCCGCCTACCGGCGCTGGCAGCGCGGTCTCGACGTACACGCCGCCGGCGCCCAGGTGCTGCCCGTCCAACTGCCCGGCCGCGAGGGCCGGATGACCGAGCCCCGGTTCACCGACCTGGCCGCGCTCGTCGCCGACCTCGACGAGCAGCTCGACGCCGAACTGGAGCACCCGCACGTGTTCTACGGGCACAGCATGGGCGCCCTGATCGCCTACGCGCTGACCGCCCGCCGGCAGCTGCGCGGTGCGCCCCTGCCGCTCGCCCTGGTCCTCAGCTCCTACCGCGCCCCCCACCTGCCCGCACCGAAGATCGCCGACCCGGGCGCCAGCGACGAGGAGCTGGTCGCCGGACTCGCCGCGCTGGGCGGTATCCCGCGGGTGATCCTCGACCACCCCGACTTCCTCGCCGCGCTGCTGCCCATAGCCCGCGACGACCTGCTGCTGTGCACCGCGTCCGTCGGCGCGGACGCCGACTCGATCCGGGTGCCGCTGCATCTGTTCGTCGGCGCGCGCGACCGCCTGGTGTCGGTGCCGGAGGTCGTCGCCTGGCGGCGGCACGCCGGACGCGGCTGCGAGGTGCGGGTCATGCCCGGCGGGCACTTCTTCATGCGCGCACACGAGGACGGCTTCCTTCGCGAACTCGCCGCCGTCATCCGTCAGTACGCCTACGCGCCGGTGCTCGCGGGCGCCCTGTCCGCCTGACGACGCAAGGCCCCCGGAGGGACTCGATGACAGCTCAGGAAACGTACACCGACCGCGTTCTCGCCAGAGCTGCGGACCGCGGGGACGCCCCCGCCTTCACCTTCGTCCGGGACGACGGCGACGACCGGCTCTCGTACGCCGAACTGGACCGGCAGGCCCGGGGGATCGCCTCCTGGCTCCAGGAACGGGGGCTGAGCGGACGGCAGGTGCTGCTGCTCCACCCCTCGGACCTGTCCTTCGTCACGGCCTTCGTCGGCTGCCTGTACGCGGGTGCGGTCGCCGTCCCCGCGCCGCTGCCCTCCGACCGCGAACGCCACTTCGACCGGCTGACCCGGATCGCCGCCGACGCACGGATCGGAGCGGTGCTCACCACCTCCCGGCACGCCGCCGCCGTCGAGTCCTGGCTGGCGGGCACGGGCCCCGAGCGGGTGCCGTGCCTGGCCACCGACGCGGGCCCGGTGGGGGACGCGAGCCAGTGGCGGGACCCGGGGCTGCGCCCCGACGACCTCGCCTTCCTCCAGTACACCTCGGGTTCGACCAGCGCGCCCAAGGGCGTGATGGTCTCCCACCGCAACCTGATGGCCAACGAGGCCGCCATCCAGCGGGCCCTCGGCTCCGGCGCCGACGACTGCTTCGGCAGCTGGCTGCCGCTCTACCACGACATGGGTCTCATCGGGCACGTGCTCCAGCCGCTGTGGCTGGGCGCCCGGGCCGCTCTCATGGACCCGGGCTCGTTCCTGCGCCGGCCGGCGGCCTGGCTGGAGATGGTCGGCGACCACCGGATCACCGTCGGCGGGGGCCCCGACTTCGCGTACGCCATGTGCGTACGGCGGGTGAAGGACGCCGACCTGCCCCGGCTCGACCTGTCCAGCTGGGAGCGGGCCTGCAACGGGGCGGAACCCGTACGGGCCGACACCATCGACGCGTTCACCCGGCGTTTCGCCCCGGCGGGCTTCCGGGCCGAGGTCTTCTTCCCCTGCTACGGCATGGCCGAGACCACCCTGCTCGTGTCGGGCACCCCGCGCGGCATCCGGCCCACGACGCGGACCGTCGACGCGGCGGCCCTGGAGAACGGCGAACTCCGCGCCCCGAGGACGGGGACCGGCCGGACGCTGGTCAGCAGCGGGGTGGTGAGCCCCGAGGACTTCGAGGTGCGGATCGTCGACCCGGAGACCGCGCGCGCCCTGGCGCCCGGACGTGTCGGGGAGATCTGGCTGCGCGGGGCGAGCGTGGCCGACGGCTACTGGGCCCGGCCCGACGCCACCGCGGAGACCTTCGGGGCCCGTACGGCGGACGAGGCGGGTCCGGCGGGCGGCGGCTGGCTGCGCACCGGGGACCTGGGCGCCCTGAGCGACGGGCAGTTGTACGTGACCGGCAGGCTCAAGGAGATGATCCTGGTCAACGGCCGGAACATCTATCCGCACGACGTGGAGGCCGCGGCCCGCGCGGCGGACCCGGTGCTCGGCACGGGCGCCGCCTTCGCGGTGCAGTCGGGCGGCGGCGGACGGGAACGTCTGGTCGTCGTCCAGGAGGTCGCGGGCGCCGCCCTCGACGCCGCCGCCGGGGAACACGGGCCGCGGCTGGTCGAACGGGTGCAGAACGCGATCGCCGCGGAGTGCGCGGTGCCGGCGGGCAACGTCCTGCTGGTCGCGCCGGGCACGGTCCGCCGTACGACCAGCGGGAAGATCCAGCGCACGCTGATGCGGAAGCTGTTCCTGACCGGCGCGATCGAGCCGCTGTACGCGGTGGTCGAGGCCGACGTCCGGCCGCCGGCCGAGCGGACGGCGGCGACGGTCGGCTGAACCCCGGCCACCGCGCCCGCACACGGCGACGGCACCCCTCGGGCCCCCGGCCCGGAACGGCACCCTCGTTCCGGGCCGGGGGCCCGGTGCCGCGCCCGGTGCGGGGCAGGGGCGGTCGCGGAAGTCCGCCCGGGTGGTGGGCGTCCGCCGGTGCGACGGCCGGCGGCGCCCCGGCAGCGCGCTATGTCGATCTTCCGTGACGTGCTGGGCCGCCCCGTGGAGGAGGCCGCGACGCTGATGGACCTGAGCGTCGCGGCGTCCGACAGCGCCTTGCAGCGGGCCCGGCGGACGCCGCGCGAGCGGCTTCCTCGACGGCGGACACACTGGGCGGCCGGGCGACACGGTCAGCAGGGGCGGGACGTCGTGCGCCGCTGCGTGGACGCGGCGCAGCCCCACTGGCGCCGCGAGGGGGCGCAACGGTGCTTCACCCGCCCGTCCGACGACGGCTCCCAGGGCCTGTCGTTCGGATCGGGCCGGCCCGGCTCACAGTGCCTTGTCGGCCGGCCCGAGCGGCGATGATGCGAACGACAGGCTCTAGGCGGCCGCGTCCCGGCGCGCGCCCGGCATCCGGGCCGGCGTTCCCTCGCCGGAACCTCCGGCGGAAACCGCCGACCCGGCGGGTCCACGGGCCGGACCCCTCAGCAGGACGGCCGAGAGCACGGCCCCCAGCGCGACGATCGCGGCGGCCGCCGTGAAGCCCGCCGGGGCGGCGGCCGCGACGCGGTCACCCGTCGCACCGCCGGCGAGGTGGGTGCCCGACTCGCGGGCCAGCACCGTGCCGACGACCGCCACGCCCAGCGCGTTGCCCAGCTCCTGCATGGTGTCGTTCAGCGCGGCCGCGTTGCCCGAGCGTTCCGGCGGGACCAGGGCCAGCACGGCGTCCGTCGCGGGCGCGAGCGCCACGCCCACGCCGATGCCCATCAGGCAGAGACTCAGCAGGATGCCGGGGTAGGTGCCGGCCCGGGCCAGCGACAGGATGCCCAGGGCGCTGACGGCCAGACCGCCCGCCACCGCGCCGCGCGGGCCCGTGCGGCGGGCGGCCCACGGCGACAGGGCCGAGCCGGCCCCGACCGCGACCGCCACCGGGGCCACCGACAGGCCGGCCCGCAACGGGCTGTAGCCCAGCCCGGACTGGAGGAACTGGGTCAGTACGAACAGCGTCCCGGACATGCCGCTGAACAGCAGCATGTTGCCGGCGCCCGCCCCGAGGAACGCGGGACGGCGCAGCAGGGCGAAGTCCACCAGGGGACTCGGGTGCCGCCGCTCCCACCCGGCGAACCCCGCACCGGCGAGCAGGGCCGCCACGAACGAGCCGAGCACCGGCGCGGACGTCCACCCCTCGCCCGAGGCGTGGATGGCGCCGTAGACCAGACCCACCATCGCCGCCGAGCCCAGCACCGCCCCCACCGGGTCCGCCGGGCGCGGCACGGGCGCCGCCGACTCCGGCAGCAGCAGCGCGCCGGCCACGAGGACGACGGCCACCGGCAGCAGGTTCACCAGGAAGACGGAGCCCCACCAGAAGTGGGCGACGAGGGCGCCGCCGAGCACCGGCCCCGCGGCCACGCCCAGCGCCGAGGTGGCACCCCACACCGCGATCGCCCGGGGCCGCTCGGCCTCCGGGAACACGTTCACCAGGATCGACAGGGTGCCCGGCATCACGAGCGCCGCGGCCACGCCCATCACGGTCCGGGCCGTGATCAGCTGCCCGGCGTCCCGCGCCGCGAGCGCGATCAGCGTGCCCACGCCGAACAGGGCGGCGCCGAGGAGCGTGGCCCGTTTGCGGCCGTAGCGGTCGGACAGCGTGCCCGCGGTGAGCAGGCAGGCCGCGAACACCAGCGCGTAGCCGTCCACGATCCACTGGGTGGTGCCGATGCCCGCGTGCAGGTCCCGCATCAGGCTGGGCAGCGCGACGTTGAGCAACCCGTTGTTGAGGATGATCAGGAACAGGGCGAGGGACAGCACACCGAGCATCCACCAGCGGCGCGGGTCCGGCGGCGAGGGCGGCGGGGACGCCTGCCTCCCGTACGACTCCGTCGCGTCCTGCATGCGGATCTCCTCTCGGGCCGGCGGGAGAGCGCCACGACGCCGTGCGCCCGGCCACAGCCTGCCGTCCGGCCCTGAAGGCGTGGTTGAGCGATTTCCGGCCGGTGGCGCAACCGCCGCTACAGCCGCCGCCCCGAGCATGGATCGCCGCAGGCACCCACAGGCAGCGACCTTCCGTGGCTTCGAGGACTTCCAGGAGTGGATGTGCAGGACGACCGGGCGCAAGCCTTCATGACGACCCTGATCGAGCAACTCGTCGCCGTACGCCCCGAGACCGCGGGCCGGCAGGTCACCGAGCGCTCCCGGCTCACCGGCGACCTCGGCCTGGACTCGGTGGAGCTCGCCGAACTCTTCGAGCGCATCCGGGAGGTGTACGGGGAGGTCGAGATCGCGGACTGGCTGGCGCTGGCGACCCGCGCCGAGGGCGACACGGTCGGCAGCCTCGTCCGCTACCTGTCCATGGTGCTGCCCGAGGACGCGGGGCAGCCGTTGGTGGCGGGGAGCGCGCGATGACCGTGACGACGCAGGCGCCGGCCCGTACGGACTACGTGGCCCTCGCCGCCGAACTGGCCGGCCGGTTCGCCGAGCGGGCCGCGCGGCACGACGCGGACGCCAGCTTCCCGCACGAGAACTTCGAGGAGCTCGTCGCCTCCGGCTACACCGCGATGACCGTGCCCCGCGAGTACGGCGGCGGGGGAGCGGACCTGGAGGAGCTGTGCCGGGCCCAGGAGACGCTGGCCACCGGCTGCGCGAGCACCTCCTTCGCGGTCAACATGCACGTGCACGGCATCGCGATGATCGCGGGCATCGGCGGCCCGGCCGCCGAACGCGCCTACCGGGCGATCGCCCAGGACGGCGCGGTCATCGCCGGCGGGTTCAGCGAGCCCGGTGTCGGCGGCAACTGGTGGCACCCCACCACCAAGGCCCAGCCCGTGGAGGGCGGTTATCTGCTCAACGGGCGCAAGGGCTTCTTCACCGGATTCCCGGCCGCCGACCTGCTCTTCCTCTCCGCCGCCCGCACGGACGACCGCGGACTGCCCGAGCCCGTCGGCTTCCTCGTGCCCAAGCCGGAGCGCGGGGTCACCGTCACCGCGGAGTGGGACGCGGCCGGGATGCGCGCCACGGGCAGCCACTCCCTGCTGCTGGACGACCTGTTCGTGCCCGAGGACCGGATGGTCGGCCGGCCCGGCGCGCTCCCGCTGATGTTCATGCAGGGCGTCCACTGGGCCTGGTGCAGCTTCGCCTCCGTGTTCCTCGGCATCGCGCGCGGCGCCCTGGAGCAGGTGGTGCGCGAACAGCGCGGCCGCACCCTGCACGTGCTCGACCGGACCGTGGCCCATCTGCCGGGCGTGCAGTTCCGTGTCGCCGAGATGAAGACCCGGCTCGCGGCCGCCGAGGCGCACCTGTACCAGGCGGTGCGCGCCGACCACGACACCGCGATCGCCGCGGACCCGCTCGGCCACTACATCGAGATGAGCGTGATGAAGAACAGCGTCGCCCGCCTCGCGCACGAGGTGGTCGTCCTCGCGATGCAGGTCCAGGGCGGCTCCGCGCTGCTGTCCGGGCACCCGCTGCAGCGCGCCTACCGGGACGTGGTGGCCGGGCTGCTCGTCCCGCCGAACTCCGACGTGACCGCCGAGTGGGCGGGCAAGCACGCGCTCGGAGTGCCGGTCTTCGCCGAACCCCGCTGGGAGGGCTGAACGCCATGGCCACCGCCGTACAGGACACCACCGCCGTCGACGACGCCGAACGGGACGCCCGCTGGGCGCGGTTGGAGATGACGGCACGCGCGCTCGCCGCCCGGTTCGAGGAGCGGGCGAAGGACGGGTACGACTCCGGCGAGTTCGTCGGCCGCAACATCCGGGACCTCGTCGAGGCGGGCGTCACCGCGGTCAACGTCCCCCGGGACATGGGCGGTCTGGAGGCCACCCTGGAGGAGAACACCCGGCTGCTGCGGATCATCGCCGGTGGCTGCGGCTCCACCGCGTTCACGCTCGCCATCCACGCCGTGCTGACGGGCTCCATGCGCAGCGACCTGAGCGTGGCCGTGCGCGAGCGGATGTTCGGCGCGGTCCGCGACGGCGCGTTCGTCGTCGGGCCGTTCACCGACGAGGGCTCGGGCGGCAACTGGGTGCGGCCCTCGACCACGGCCCGCCGCGTCCCGGACGGTTTCGTCCTGGACGGGCTCAAGCACTTCGCCACCGGCTACGACGCGGCCACCCACCTGGTGGTCACGGCCGGCCTGGACGACGAGCACCTGGAACCGCCCTTCAACCTCGCCGCGTTCTTCGTCGAGAAGCCCGAGCGGGGCATCGAGGTGGTCGCCCCCTGGAGCGGCTTCGCGCTGCCGATGACCGGCTCGCACTCGCTGCGGCTCGACGGTCTGCGCGTCGACGCCGACGACTCGGTGTTCCCCGACGGACTGACCCCCCTGTTCGTGATGGCCCGCCAGCAGTGGGGCCACTACTGCTTCGCGGCCGTCTTCCTCGGGCTCGCCGAGCGGGCGTACACGCTCGCCGTCGAGCGCACCCGCGGCCGGTCCACGACCGCCGTCGCCGATCTCGCCCGGCTGCCCGGCATCCAGTTCGCGGTGGCCCGGATGCGCTCCTCGCTGGCCACCATGGACGCCCTGCTGACCGAGTACGCCACCCGGCACGTCGACCCGGGCGAGGACCTGCCCGCCTTCGTCGCCGACACCTGCGTACCGAAGTACTACATCACCAACGAGGCCGAGCACGTCGTCGCCACCGCCTTCGAGGTGATCGGCGGCTCCGGCATCCGCGAGGGCTCCCGCATCGGCCAGATCTGGCGGGACGTGAAGGCCGGCCCGCTGCTGCCCTTCACCAACGACATGGCCCGCGAGTTCATCGGCAAGGCCACCCTGGGCATCAGCCCGGTCGAGACCCCGAGGTGGGTGTGATGGCGACCTCCACGACCCCGGACCGCACCGGCGCGCTGGACCCCGGCCGGGTGCCGATCGACAACGAGTACTACGAAAAGGTCGGCGACGACTGGTGGAACACGGAGGGACCGCTGCGGGCCCTGCACGAGATGAACCCGGCCCGCACCGGCTACTTCGACCGGATCATCAAGGCCCGCCACCACGGCCGCCCGGCCGGCACGATCCGCGTCGTCGACCTGGGCTGCGGCGGCGGCCTGGTCGCCGAGAACCTCGCCGCCCGCGGCTACCGGGTCACCGGCGTCGACCTGTCGCCGGGCACCGTCGAGGCGGCCCGGCGGCACGCGGCGGCCTCCGGGGTCGACGTCACCTACCGGGTCGGCTCCGCCTACGGCACCGGACTGCCGGACGGCTGCGCCGAGGCGGTCGTCGCCTCCGACGTGCTGGAGCACTTCCACGACCTGCCCGCCGCGCTCGCCGAGATCGAACGGCTCCTCGTGCCCGGCGGGGTCCTGCTCTTCGACACCGTCAACCGGACGATCCGCAGCTACCTGCTGCTCATCCTGGTCGCCGAGAAGCTCCTCGGCATCATCAAGCCGGGCACGCACAACTGGAAGATGTTCATCCGTCCCGCCGAACTGCACGGTCTCCTCGGCCGCGCCGGGATGCGGCTGGCGGAGACCCGCGGCCTCGGCCCGGCCCGGCCCCTGCCCGCGCTGCTGCCCGGCCTGCTGCGCCACCGGCGGCTGGGCGAGTTCACCCTCACCGGCGACGTCTCGGCCAGCTACATCGGCCACGCCGTCAAACCCGGTACGCCGGACGCCGACGCCGGCTGAAGCAGGCCCCACCGGCCCCGCGCCCGCCCCGCACCGCCCCGCGAAGGGCCGGCGACGGGCCCCTCGCCCAGGACCCCGCGAAGCACCTCGCCAAGGACAGGACAGCCATGGTCTCCATACGCTCCGCCAGCCTCGCCGGCACCGAAATAGGGGCCGCACCCGACGCCGTACGACGGCTCCTGCTCGACGTGGTGGGCTGCGGCCTGCTGATGCCCGGCGTGGAGAGCCTCACCGCCGAGGGCGACGACGTCTACCACTACGTGCTGGCCACCCTCTCCAACGGGGCCGTCAGCCACACCCCCGACCACCGCACCCGCTTCGACACCGGCGACCCCGCCCGCATCCGCTGGGAACCGGTCGGCGCGCACAACTTCCGCTCCTGGGGCGAGTTCCGCACCACCCCCGGCACCGGGCCCGGCACCACCTACCTGGAGATCGACACCCGCTCCGAGGCCGACGTCGACATCGCGCCCGTGGTGCTGCCGCTGGTCGAGCCGTTCGCCCGGCAGCAGAGCGACGAGGTCACCGAAGGGTTCCTCGCCGCCATCAAGGACCGGCTGGAATCGGGCGCGAGGGCGGCGGCATGACGACCGCGACCGAGGCGCCCGACACCGCCGGACGGACCCCCGCCCGCGGGGTGGCCAGACTGCTGGCCCTGCGCACCGCCGCACCCGACACCGTCGTACCGCAGGCGAGCGCCTTCGACACGTACTACCGCGAGGTCTACCGGGACGTGCCCAAGGCCGAGGAGATCTTCCGCGGCTCCGGGGTCACCCAGCGGCACATGGCCTGGGACCCGCGCACCGCCTACGCCGACGGGTTCCCCACCATCAAGCCGCGCATGGCGGCCTGGGAGGAGAACGTCCTCGCCATGAGCCGGCGCACGGTGGGCGGGGTGCTCCAGGACGCGGGCGCGAACGACCCGCGCGAACGCGTCGGCACGTTCGTGATGGCCAGCTGCACCGGATACGCGGGACCCACCCCGGACATCCTGCTGGCCAAGGAGTTCGAGCTGCGCCAGGACCTGCGCCGCACCTTCATCGGGCACATGGGCTGCAACGCGGCCTTCAACGTGCTCAAGACCGCCTTCGACGCGCTGGCCGCCCGCCCCGGCGAACTGGTCCTGGCCGGCTCCGCCGAGGTCTGCTCCGTCCACCACCGGCCCGAGGTGTCGGCCGAACAGGCCGTCGTCAACGCCCTGTTCGGGGACGCGGGCGCCATGACCCTGCTCGGCGCCGACGACGGCGGCCCCGGCCCGGTGTTCCTCGGCACCCACACCGAGACCCACCCCGAGACCACCCACGCCATGAGCTGGCACATCGAGGACCTCGCGTTCCGTATGACGCTCTCCCCGTACGTGCCGTTCTACCTGGCCGAGAGCATCGAGCCGTTCGTCAAGCGGCTGCTCGCCCCGCACGGCCTCGACGCCGGCGACGTGCGGCACTGGGGCGTGCACCCCGGCGGCCCGAAGATCATCGACTTCGTCGGCGAGAAGCTCGACCTCACGCCCGAACAGCTCGCCCCGTCCCGGGCCGTGCTCGCCGAGCACGGCAACTGCTCCTCCGCCACCATCCTGCTGATCCTGGACCGCATCCTGCGCACCTCACGGCCCGCGCCGGGGGAGCTCGCCGTGCTGATGGCGTTCGGGCCCGGGCTGACCATGGAGTCGGCGCTCGTCCGCTTCTGATCCCGCCGCGTACCCCGAACCTCCGACACCGATGGGACACCCCTCATGACGACGAGCGCACTCGAACCGCGCTGGACCACCCCCGACCTGCACGCCGCGATCAAGGACCACTACGACGGGCTGATCGAGCTGTACGAGGACCTGTGGGGGGAGCACATCCACCACGGGTACTGGGCCGAAGGGGAACCCGACCCCGGCCGGCACGCCGCCCAGGTGCGGCTCGTGGAGGAGCTGATCTCCTTCGGACCCGTACCCGAGGGGGCCCGGATCCTGGACGCCGGCTGCGGCATCGGCGCCTCCGCCGTCCACCTCGCCGGACGGCTCGGCTGCACGGTCGACGGCATCACCATCAGCGCCGAGCAGATCGGCCGGGCCGAGAGCAAGGCCGCCGAGGCGAAGGTCGCCGACCGCACCAGGTTCCGGCTGGTCGACGCCATGCACACCGACTACCCGGACGGCACCTTCGACGTGGTGTGGGCACTGGAGAGCTGCGAGCTGATGCCCGACAAGAAGGCGTTCCTCGCCGAGTGCCACCGCGTCCTCAAGCCGGGCGGCACGCTCCTGGTCGCCACCTGGTGCGCCCGCGACGACGGCCTCGCGCCCGACGAGACCCGGCTGCTGCACCGCATCTACCGCGACTTCGTGGTCTCCCACGTGCTGCCCCTGGACCGGTACGGCGCCCTCGCCGACGAGCTGGGCTTCACCGGCGTCCGCACCGCCGACTGGTCCGAGCGGGTGTGGGACACCTGGAAGCTCTCCACCGACATCGTCAAGCCGGTGGTCCGCGACCCCTCCATGATCTGGAAGCTGGTCCGCGCCAAGGGCATGGACATCTTCCGCTTCCTCAACTCCGTACCGCTGATGAAGCAGGCGTACGAGCGCGGCGTGATGCGCTACGGCGTGCTGCGCGCGACCAAGCCGCTGTGAACCGGCGCCCACCCACCCGACTTCCCGTTCCCTCCTGGAGCCGACGATGACGACAACTGCCGCTCCCACGGCGTCCGTCGAGTCACTGGTCGCCGAACTGCTCACCCAGCAGTGGCTGATCGACCTGTTCTCCGAGCTCGCCGAGCGCCAGCAGGCCTCGACCGCCGCGACCGAGAAGCTGCGCGCACGCGACGCCGCCACCCATGTCTTCTGGCCCTTCCACTCCCCGCAGTTCCCGCTCGTGGTGCGTGAGGCGCACGGCAGCCGCATCCTCGACGCCGACGGCAACACCTACGTCGACTGCCACCTCGGCTTCGGCGCCCAGGCACTGCACGGGCACAGCCCCGAGCCCGTCGTCCGGTACGTCACCGAGCAGCTCGCCGCCACCACCGGCAACGGCTACTGCCACCCGGTCGAGCAGCAACTCGTGGACCTGCTCGGTGAGTTCGTGCCGCACTGCGAGAAGTTCGCGTTCCTCAACTCCGGCACCGACGCCACCGCGGCCGCCATCCGGCTCGCCCGCGCGCACACCGGCCGGCGCATGGTGGCCAAGTTCGAGGGCTCCCTGCACGGCGTGCACGACCTGGGCATGCACAACACCGCCTTCTGGTACCACGGCCACCCGACCCACCCCTTCCCGGGCAACGCCCCCGACGGCGGCGTCGAGCGGCAGTCCGCGCTCACCGGGGTGCCCCTCGCCGACCCGCGCGACCTGCTCGTCCTGCCCAACGACCCGGTGCGCGCCGTCGAACTGATCGAGCGCCACCGCGGCGAGCTGGCCTGCGTGATCACCGAGGCCGCGTCCTCCTCGTTCCCGTTCGTCGAGCACACCGTCCCGCTGCTGCGCTCCGTGTCCGAGCGGTGCCGGGCGCTGCGCATCCCGTTCGTCCTCGACGAGGTGCTCACCGGCTTCCGGTTCGGGCCCGGCGGCGCCGCCGCCCACTTCGGCATCGAGGCCGACCTGTACACCTACGGCAAGGTCCTCAGCGGCCTCGGCATCCCGCTGTCCGCCGTCGGCGGCCGGGCGGCCCTGCTCGACCACACCCAGACCTCCGGCCTGCCCCTCACCGACATCGGCCGCAAGACCTGCGTGCAGACCACCCACGCCGGCAACCACCTCGCCCTGGCCGCCTCCTACGCGAGCCTGCGGCTGCTGCACGAGCGGCGCGACACGTACTACACCGAGACCCGGGCCAAGGTCGACGGCATCCAGCGGCGCCTGGCCGGGTTCCGCGGGGAGACCGGAATCCCACTGCGCCTGGTCGGATTCGGCGACTTCATCGGCTCGTTCGGCTTCCTGGAGAAGGACAGCTACGACGACTACCGCGCGTTCGCGGGCGCGGTGAACCCGATCGCCTTCTTCCTGCTCACCCTGATGCTGCGCCGGCGCGGCTTCTACACCCTCAGCCTGCCGATGCTGTTCACCGGCGGCGCGCACAGCACCGAGGACCTGGACGCCCTGGTCGACGCGGTCACCGACTCCGCCCGCGAACTCGGGCGCCACGGCTTCCCGTTCGTCCTGCCCGGGACCGACGGGGCATGACCGGCGCCGGCCCGGACGAGCGGGCGGACGCCGTGGTGGTCGGGGCCGGGCTCACCGGTCTGGTCACCGCCGTCCGTCTGGCCCGCGCCGCCGGCCCGGGCCGGCGGGTGCTGCTCCTCGAAGCGGGCGGCGAACCCGGCGGGCGGGCCCGTACCACGGACCACCGGGGCCACCGGCTGGGCCTCGGGCCCCGGGCGCTGTACCGGACCACGCGGGACGAGCTGCGCGCCCTGGGCGTGCGGGTACCGGGCGGTGAACCGGACCTCACCGGGTCCCTCGCCCTGCGCGACGGCGCACTGCACCCCGGCTACGCCGCCCCGGGCCCGCTGCTGCGCACCGGACTGCTCGCGCCCCGCGAACGCCTCGCCGTGGCCCGGCTGCTGGCCCTGTCCCGCGGCCGCCCGGGCCTGGCCGGCACCGACGCGGCGCGGTGGCTCGCCGACCGCCTGCCCACCGGGCGGGCGCGGGAGGCGGCCTTCGCCGTGCTGCGCGTCAGCGCCTACGTCGGCCGCCCCGAGATGATCGACGCGGGGGCGCTGGCCGCGCACTTCGCCGGGGTACGGCGCGGGGTGACGTACGTCGACGGCGGCTGGCGCACCCTCGTGGACGCGCTGCTCGCCCGCGCCCGCGCCCTGGGGGTGGACATCCGCACCGGCTGCCGGGTCACGGCGGTCGAGGGCGGGGCACGCCCGCGGCTGACCCTCGCGGACGGGCACGGCGTCCGGGCCCGCTCGGTGGTACTGGCGGGACTGCCGCAGCGGGCGGCGCACCGCCTGCTGGACGAGCCCGAGCCGGCCGGCCCGCCCGGCCGGCCCCTGCACACCGCCTGCCTGGACGTGGCCCTGAGCCGGCTGCCGGACCCGCGCCGGACCCTGGTTCTCGGCGTCGACGAACCCCTCTACCTGTCCGTCGCGTCGCAGACCGCACGCCTCGCGCCGGAGGGCGGCGCAGTGCTGCATCTCGCCCGGTACGACGACGGGTCCGGACTCGGCGCCACCGAGGTGCGCAAGCGGCTGGACGAACTGCTCGACCTGTGCCAGCCCGGCTGGCGCGAGGTGCTGGTCCATGAACGGTTCCTGCCCCGGATCACCACCATGACCGCGGTGCCCGAAGCCCGGACGGGCGGCCTCCCCGGCCGGCCCGGACCACGGGTCCCCGGGCGGCCGGGCGTCTTCGTCGCCGGCGACTGGGTCGGCCCGCGCGGTCTGCTCGCCGACGCGTGCGTGCTCAGCGGGGCGCGGGCGGCCGAGGAGGCGGCGGCGCGGCTGTGAGCACGGGGAAGACAAGGCCCCTACCGACCAACGGAGTTGTCATGCGTCCGATCCGTATCGCCGCCCTCGGCGGCTCGTTGCGTGCCGGCTCGGTCTCCGCGGCCGCCCTGCGGTCCTGCGCCGCCCGGGCCCGCCGGGCGGGCGCCGAGGTCACCCTGCTGTGCGGGCCCGACCTGGTGCTGCCGCCCTACGACCCGGAATCGGGCGTCAGGTCGGCGGCGGAGCTGCGGCTGCTGACCGCCCTGCGCGCCGCCGACGGTGTCCTGCTGGCCAGCCCGACCTACCACGGCGGCATGTCCGGGCTGCTCAAGAACGCGCTCGACCACACCGAGGCCCTGGCCCAGGACACACCCGGCTACCTGGACGGACGCGCGGTGGGCTGCCTCACCGTGGCGTGGAACGAGGTGGCGGGCGCCTCCGCGCTGGCCTCCCTGCGGGCCTCGGCCCAGGCGCTGCGCGGCTGGGCGGTGCCGATGGGCGTGGTGGTGTCCGCGGCCACGGAGTTCACGGCCGCCGACACCTGCGCCGACCCGCGCGCCGCCCGCCGCCTCGACATCCTCACCGACCAGGTCCTCGACTTCGCCCGCATGCGCCGCACCTCCGAGGCGGACGCCGTACCCGTCGGCTCGGCGGTCGGGGCCGTGCTGTAGCCCGCCGTCCGCCACCCGCGACCGGCCCCCGAGCCCACAGCAGCGGCCCGGGGGCCGACGGCGTGCGCCACGGCCGGACGGCGGGGCGCACGGACGAAAGAGGTCACATGGCGGGCGCTCCCGCCTGCCGCGTCCGGGACACGGTGATGGCCGGGCACTCCCTCCCCTTGGGTCCCTCAGGGAGTGCCCGGCCGGTCGGTGGGTGCCGCGCCGGCTAGCCCGCGGCCGCCCGGACCGGGGTCAGGGGCAGCATGCGGCGGTCCTCGGTGCGGGCCTCCGCCAGCAGGGCGCGGCCCTTGTCCGTCATCAGCTCGGGACGCCACAGCGTGCCGCCGTCGAGTTCGACCGTCACCCCGGTGACCCCGTCGACCGCGCCCACCTTCTGCTCGACCGACTGCATGATCACCGGCACCGCCATGCAGAACGGCGCGGTCAGACTGATGCGCACCGTGGCCCGGCCCTCGCCGTCCACCGCGACCTCGCGTACGAGGCCGAGGTCGACCAGGCTCATCGGCCGCTGCCAGGACTGGCTGCAGGGGTCGTACACCTCGCCCAGCGCGGTGTGCACCTGCTCCGGCGTGACGGTCGCGACCGTGGCGACCGCCCGGTCCGCGGCGCTCACGCCGAGGCCCCGGCCGCCGCCGCCCACAGCTCGGGCTGCGACTCGCGCCAGTACGTCCACATCGGCCGGTTCCCGCCGTGCTCGGCCCGGTGCCGGGCGAACTCGTCGTCCCGCACGGCCTCCGCCGCCGCGGCCAGGTCGATCCCGGCGATGCGCGCGTAGTTGCCGGCGAGGAACGCCGCCCGCTGTTCGTGGGTGATCTGCTCCAGCCCGTACCGCTCCAGGATCCGGTCGGAGAACGTGAGCCGCGCCATCTTCTCCAGCACCGGCTGCGGGTGGAAGTGCAGGGCGCCGGAGGCGTAGATGATCTTCTCCGCGCCGCCGAGCGAGATCAGCTGGGCCAGCGCCTCCTCGACGTACCCCATGCCGTGCGCCAGGATCGCCGAGGTGATCTCCAGGTTGGCGTAGACGTTGGGCAGCCGCATCAGCGCCATGGCGACCTCCTCCACGAAGGGCGGGAGGCCGGCGTGCACGATCTCGAAGGAGAGGTCGATGTGCCGGATGGCGACGGTCTCGAGGTCGTCGATCCCGAACGGGCCGAGCGGCACGAGGCCGTTGGGCACGATCTTGTGCAACGCGATGATCTTTATGCCGAGTTCCTTGGCGAGCTCGAACAACGGGGTGAACTCGGGGTCGTCGAGCCGCCAGCTGACGTCCGGGGAACCGGCGTTGGGGTACATCTTGATGCCGATCGTGCCAGGCACCCGCGCCACCTGCTCGCGCAGGTCCCGCAGACAGGCCTCGATGCCGAGGGCGGGGTTGATCCCGGCGTACGGCACGATCCGCCGCGGCCACTTCTCGGCCAGCACCTGGTTCTTCTCCCCGTTGCACAGGCCGTCCTCGAAGACGGCGTCGATGCGCAGCCGGTGGTTGACGGCCATGTCCACGTCGGACTCGGTGAACATCGTCCAGGCGAGCAGCTCCGGCGGCCAGTCGGTGCAGAACACCTCACGCGGGATGCCGGAGCCGGCGGTCGCGAAGCGCTCGTGCATGCCCCAGAGCATCTCCCGCAGCGCGAACGCGTGCAGGTCGGGGAACTCGCCGTCCTTGCGCAGATTGCTGTCCGCCACGTTGTACGGGTGCACGGTGGCGTCAATGACGAACATGTTGTCGATCAACTGGGTCTCCCGTCGCGGCAAGGGCGAACGCGCGGACCGCACGGCGCGGTCATGGGCGAGCGCGTGTGGCCGAGTCTCGCCCCCTCGCCTTCAGCGGGGCTAAAGCGCTCGCTAGAACACTGCGTACACCAACGGAAGGTGACGATCGATGTTCTCTGGCCTGGGCTCCGCACTGCACGCCAGGCGGCGCGCCGCCCTGTTACTGGCGGTCCTGGCGGCCGTCCTCGCCGCCTTCTTCGGCGGCACCGTCGACAGCAGGCTCACCAACGGACTCTCCGACTACGACGACCCGGGCGGCGCCAACGTCACGGCCCGCCGGATCATCCAGCAGGCCACCGGCGTCGACGCCCAGCAGGGCTACGCCGTACTCGTGCGCACCGACGCGGCCCTCGACCCGAAGGCCCCGCCGCCCGCGCCGGTGTCCGCCGCCGTGGCCCTGCTGCGCGGGCGCCCGGAGACCAAGCAGGTCGTCGACTACGCCACGAACCCGGCTCTGATCAGCAGGGACGGGCACAGCACGGTCGTTCTCGGCACGGTGGCCCCCATGCGGGAGAAGGACACCGTCGACGCGGAGAAGGCGCTCCAGAAGGCCATCGCCGACAACCCGGACCTCAAGGGCAGGGCCTGGCTGGGCGGTTCGACCCCGGGTCACGTCCAGGTCGCCGCGGTGTCCAACGAGGACCTGGCCAAGGCCGAGAGCCTCGCGCTGCCGTTCATCCTGATCCTGCTGGTGCTGGTGTTCCGGGGCGTCGTCGCCGCCCTGGTGCCGCTGGTCGGCGCGATCGTCACCCTGTTGCTCACCCTCGCCGGACTGCGCGTCGCCACCGAGTTCATGGACGTCTCCACCGGCGCCCTCAACCTCGCGTTCGCGCTGGGCCTCGGCCTCGCGGTCGACTTCGGACTGCTCATCGTCTCCCGCTACCGTGAGGAACTGGCGGTCCACGGTCCGGGCCGCCAGGCCGTCGCGCGCACCGTCGCGACCGCCGGGCGGACCGTGTTCTTCAGCTCCCTGACGGTGGCCGCGGCACTGGCCGCCATCACCGTCTTCCCGCACCCGTACCTGCGCTCCATGGGCCTCGCCGGCGTCATCACCGTCGTCTCGGCGGCCCTGTTCGCCCTGCTCGGACTGCCCGCCCTGCTGGCCCTGCTCGGGCGGCGGGTCAACTCCCTCGCCCCGCGCCGCTGGCAGCGCGACAGCACCGCGCGGGAGGAGGCCGGTGACCGCTGGCACCGGATCGCCTCCGGCGTGATGCGCCGGCCCGTGGTGGTCGCGGTCGCGGCGACGGCGGTGCTGCTGCTCGTGGCGGCACCGGTCGCCGGTCTGAAGTTCACCGGCGCCGACCCCTCGACACTGCCCGCCTCCACCAGCGCCGGCACGGTGTCCCGGGCCCTGACCAGCGACTTCGACAAGCCGCCCGCCGCGCCGCTGCAGATCGTCCTCGACACCCCCGGCGGCACGGAACTCGCCGCCTACGCCCAGCGGATCGGCCGCGTCCCGGGCGTGGAGTCGGTGGGCACCCCGTTCCGTCTCGACGCCCGGCACTGGGAGGTCGACGCGGTGCTGCGCGGCGCCCCGCTCGGCACCACGGCCAAGGACGCGGCGGCGAAGGTGCAGGACGTCCCGGCGCCGGTGCCCGCCCGCTACACCGGGGTGAGCGCCGACTTCCTCGCCCAGAAGGCCAGCATCGCCGACAAGGTGCCGCCGGCCGCCGGGGTCCTCGCGCTGATCACCCTGGTGCTGCTGTTCGCCTTCTCCGGTTCGGTGATCCTGCCGTTCAAGGCGCTGCTGATGAACACGCTGTCCACCGGTGCCGCCCTCGGCTTCCTGGTGTGGGTGTTCCAGGACGGCAACCTCGGTTTCACCGCCCAGAACGGCATCGAGGCGACCACCCCGGTCCTGGTCTTCGCCCTGGCCTTCGGGCTCTCCACGGACTACAACGTCTTCCTGCTGGGCCGGATCAAGGAGGGCAGGGGAGCGGGCCTCGACGACCGGGAGGCCGTGGCCGAGGGCCTGGCCAGGACCGGCCCGATCGTCACCTCGGCGGCGGCGCTGTTCTGCCTGGCGGTGGGCGCGCTCGCGCTGTCCCGGCTGGTCTTCGTGCAGGAGCTGGGCCTCGGCACGGCGTTCGCCGTGCTGGTCGACGCGACGGTGGTACGGGCCCTGCTGGTGCCCTCGCTGATGGCGCTGCTCGGCAGCGTCAACTGGTGGGCACCGGGCCCGCTGCGCCGCCTGCACACCAGACTCCGCCTGGACCGCATGGAACCCCCGGAGACCGAGCCGGCGACGTCCTCCGCCGAGGAGGCGCAGACCCGAGGACCGGCGGTGTCCACGACCTGACCCCACCCCGCACGGCCCGGGACCCCGTCGACGGGGGCCCCGGGCCGTCCACGTTCCCCGCCACGCGTGGCCCCGGCCCCGCCCGCCCCTGACCCGACGCCCCGCGTACGCCGCCCGCCGGGCGCGCGCCGCGACGCCAGCCGGGCCCCGGCACGGGACATCCGCAGGGGCACCCGTCTCGGAGGCGGCGACGGCCGCGACACGTCCTTCCAGGCCCGGCCCGTCCGCACACGCACCTCCCTGCCGCCCGGCGGGCGCGCGCCGCGACGCCGGCGGTCGGGCCCCGGCAAGGGACATCCGCAGGGGCACCCGTCCCCGAGGCGGCGACGGCCGCGCGATGTGCCCTTCCACGGCCTTCCGCCCGCCCACCCCCTGCCGCCCCCCGACCGCGTGCGCAGTCGGTGGCGCGGCCGCGGGCAGGCCTCTCGGGCGTGCGTGCCCGCTCCGGCCCTCGCCACCCGTGCCCGCTCCGGCCCTCGCCACCCGTGCCCGCTCCGGCCCTCGCCACCCGTGCCCGCTCCGGCCCTCGCCACCCGTGCCCCGCACTGGTCGTCCCCGGACGCACCTCGTGGGCCCCGGCCGTCCGGACAGGCACCCTGCCAGTCGCCCCCCGGGGGAGCGCGCCCCGTCGACAACCCCCTTCGCGCCCCCGCGCGCCCGTTCCGATTCGGCCAATTACGCTACGGCCGTTGCGGATATCCTCGACCGCTTTCTACTCTGAATATCGAAACGGCCGTAGCGGAAAGCCGGATCGGCGACGGCTCGGCGACACGACGGCGAGGAGGAACGGGCGTATGACAGGGACCGCACGCAGAGGGCGTCCACGGAGCGAGGACGCCGACGCGCGGATCCTCGGGGCCGCGCAGGAACTGCTGTTCGCCCGGGGGTACGACCGGTTCGTCATGGACGAGGCGGCCGTGCGGGCCGGGGTCGCCAAGACCACGCTCTACCGTCGCTGGCCCACCAAGGACCACCTGCTCGTCGCCCTCGTCGCCAAGATCCAGGACGAGGTGCCCGTCGCCGACACCGGAGACGTCCGCGCCGACCTGACCGTCTACCTCACCGCCATCGCCACCGGGCTCAACCGGATGCGCGGAGTCGGCCGGACCGGCGACCGGGACGACCGGTCGGCCGGAATGGTCGCCGAACTCGTCGCCGCGGCCGCCCGCCACCCGGACGTCGGCGACGCCGTCCGGGGCCTGTTCGCCCGGCGCAACACCCTCGTCCTGGCGCTGCTCGACCACGCCCGGGAACGCGGCGACCTGCGCCCGGGCACCTCGTCCACGGTGCTCTTCGACCAGCTGGCCGGAGCCCTCTACTACCGGCTCCTCGTCACCGGCGAACCGATCGACGCCGCGTACGTCCGGGAACTGGTCGACCACGCGCTGACCGGAGCCGCCGCCACCCCCCACCCGGAGAGGAACTGACCATGCCGTCCACACCCCCCACCGCCGCCGCACCCGCGACCCTGCCGAGCGCGTCCGCCGCGACACCGGACACCAGGCCGCGCAGGCGCCGCACGTGGCCGCTGATCACCGCGTCCGCGCTGCTGGCGGCCTTGGGCAGCTACACCCTGTGGACCCACGAGCATCCGGTACGGCTCACCGCGTCCGTCGAGATCAAGGCCGACCCCGAGCAGGTCTGGGGCGTGCTCACCGACTTCTCGGCGTACCCGCAGTGGAACCCCTTCATGACCAGCGCCGAGATCACCTCCGACGACGGCCGGCTGCGTCCCGGCGCGACCATGCGCAACCAGCTGCGGCAGCCGAGCGGCACCTCCACCTTCGACCCCGAGGTCCTCGTCGCACGGCCGGGCCGGGAACTGCGCTGGCTCGGCAAGCTCGGCCCCGGCTGGCTCGTGGACGGCGAACACCGCTTCGTCATCGAACGCGCGGGACCCGGCACCGTACGGCTCACCCAGAGCGAGAGCTTCAGCGGGGTGCTGGTCCCGATCGCCGAGAGCAAACTGCGCGCGGAGACCCTGCCCCAGTTCCGGGCGATGAACGAGGCGCTGAAGAAGCGTGTGGAGAACACGCGGCACTGAGCGCGAACGGCGCCCCGCCCCCGCGGGGAGGCCGGCGCAAGAACCACTTAAGGGCGGCCGGAGACGATCCGGTCGCGACGTACCGATCACGAGGGCCAGGTGAGACCGATGGCGGCCAGGAACGGGCGGGGTGTGCCGGACACCGACGAGATGATCGTGGTGCACCGGCTCTTCATGCAGGAGTACAGGGCGGCGGTGCCGCTGGTGCGGGAGGTCCGCCCCGGTGACCGCACGCGCAGCGCCGTCGTCGCGGACCATCTCGACGCGCTCGACGCCATGCTGACGGAACATCACCTCGCGGAGGACGAACTGGTCTGGCCGCGGCTCGCGGCCGACCCCGCCGTCGAACCGGCGCTGACGGCCCGCATGGAGGAACAGCACGAGCGGATCGCCGACGCCCTCGGCCGGCTGCGCTCGGCACTGCCGCGGTGGCGCGCGAGCGCCGACCCGGCACTCCGGGACACCGTCGCGGACGCCTGCGCCGCACTGCTGCCCGCGCTGGAGGCCCACCTCGGCGACGAGGAGGAGCACATCCTGCCGCTGGTGCCCGAGCGGTTCACCGCCGCCGAGTGGGCGGTGCTCAGCGAACGCGGCCGGGCCGTCGTCCCCAAGGCACAGCGCCTCTACATGCTCGGCGCGCTGGGAGAGGCCGCCGGTGACGACCGCCGGGACGAGTTCCTCGGCCGGCTCCCCGGACCCGTGCGGCTGATCTACCGGATCGCGGGCCGCGGCCTGCGCCGGCGCACCAGGGCGCGGCTGCACGGCACCCGCGCGTCCGGCGGCGTCGGCGTGCCGGTGGCCTGACGCGGCGGCGGAGCACGGCGCGGTGCACGAGGCGGTGCACGGGCCGTCGCCGGCGAGCGGCGGCCCGGTGGCTCCCGGGCGGCCCGGTCCCTGCCAGGGCGGGCCCGCGGCCACGTCCCCGAAACCGTCGAAGTCGTCCACGAAGTGAAGGCAGCGAAGTGAGGAAGAGCCCGTGACCGCACCCGTGACCACCAGGCCCCTGCCGGCCGACCGGGACGAGGCCCTGGACCGCGTCCGCACCCTGCACCGCACCGACCGGCTCGCCGCGGAGTTCCCGGCCCTGCCCGGACTGCTCGCCGTGCTCGCCGCCGGCCCCACCGCGGCCGGCGACCTGTCCCGCGCCGGCCGGCTGCTCGCCCGCGTCGACCCCGACGCCGTGCACGCCCTGCACCCCGACGCCGTACCGCTCACCATGACCGTGTCCGGCCACGGCACCCTCGACGCCCTCACCGGCCCGCTCACCGCCGAACTCGCCCGCCACGGAATCCCGTTGCGTGCCGTCGTCGGCGACCACGACTCCTGGCGCCGCGACCTCCAGGACACCACCGGCCCGCTCTACGCGCGGGACACCGACCTCTCCCTGATCCTGCTGGACGCCCAGCTCGTCTTCGACCAGCTCCCCTCGCCCTGGCGGCTGCCGGACGCGGAGGAGGCGCTCGCGGCGAACCTGAGACTCATCGAGCGGCTGGCGGAGAGCTACGTCCGCGAGGGCTCGGGCACCCTGGTCCTCAACACCCTCCCGCTGCTGACCGGCCAGCTGAACCAGCTCGTCGACCATCGCTCGCGCACCCAACTCTCCGTTCTGTGGCGGGAGTTCAACGCCGGACTGCTGAAGCTGGCGCTGCGCCACGCCCGGGTGCACGTGGTCGACCTGGAACCGCTGGTCGCCGAGTCCGGACCGGTCCGCGACAGCAGGCTCGCCGTCTACACCAAGGAGCACCTCGGCGCCGAACTGCTCGCCCGGTACGCCCGCCAGGTCGGCCACCTGGCCCGCGTCGTACGCGGCCGGACCAAGAAGGTGCTCGTCGTCGACCTCGACAACACCCTCTGGGACGGCGTGCTCGGCGACGACGGACCCGACGGCATCGCGATGGCCGGCAGTTACCGCGGCGAGGCCTTCGCCGCCTTCCAGAAGGTCGTCGCCCAGCTCGGCTCGCAGGGCGTGCTCCTCGCCGTGTGCAGCAAGAACGACCAGGAACCCGTGGAACGGGTGCTGGCCGACCACCCGGACATGGTGCTCCGGCCCGACGCCTTCGTGCAGGTGACCGCCAACTGGCGGCCCAAGGACGCCAATCTGCGTGACATCGCCTCCCGGCTCAACCTGGGCACCGACAGCCTGGTCTTCGCCGACGACTCGCCCTTCGAGTGCGGTCTCGTCGCCACCGGCCTGCCCGAGGCCGCCGTCGTGCGCCTCGACGAGGAGCCCGCGCTGCACATCGACCGGCTGCTGGCCGACGGCTGGTTCGACACTCCCGAACTGACCGAGGCGGACCGGCAGCGCGCCGGACAGTACCGGGCCGACGCGGGCCGCCGCGAACTGCTCGACTCGGCGGCCACCCCGGAGGACTACCTCCGGGCCCTGGACGTGACGGTCACCGTGTCCCCGGTGACCGAGCCGGACGTCGCCCGGATCTCCCAGATCACCCTGCGCACCAACCAGTTCAACCTGACCACCCGACGGCTCCAGCCCGCCGACGTACGGCGGCTGCTGGACGCGCCCGGACACCTGGTCCTCGCCGTCCGCTCCCGGGACCGCTTCGGTGACAACGGCCTGGTCGGCGCGGTGTTCGCGGAGCGCACCGGGGACGGCCTGCGGATCGACAACATGCTGCTGAGCTGCCGTGTCTTCGCCCGCGGCATCGAGCAGTCCGCGCTCGGCGCGCTCCTCGCCCACGCCCGGGAGACCGGGGCACGGTCGGTGACGGCGACATATCGGCCCACCGCGAAGAACCACAAGGTACGGGACCTCTACCCGTCCCTCGGCTTCCGGACGGCCGGCGAGGCCCCGGACGGCGGGCTGGACTTCGTCCACCCGCTCACCGACCTCCCGCCGGTCCCCGGCCACGTCACCCTCGACGCCACGTTCACCGTCCCGCCGGCCTAGGGCCCACCGCACTTCCCGGTCCCGCCCCGGGGTCCGCCACGTCGCCCACGTCCCCCGTCGCGATGTGCCGCACCCCACCGGGCGGGGCCGGGAACCGACCGCAACCCCCCTCCGGCCTGCCGTCCGCCATCCCCCGTGGCGGACGGCAGGCCCTTTCGCGCGGCCGGACGGTCCCGTTTCGCCCGGAGTGTCCAGCGCAAGCGGCGCCTTAGCGGGGCGAACCAGCATCGAGTACGTCCCCACCCCATCGCCGGCGCCATGCCTGCGGATCCCGGAGAGGTCAGGCAAAGACGTTGACAAGCTTCCGAACCTTCACGGAACTGGTCCTGGATCGTGCGGCCGAGCTCGGTACCGAGGACGCCTTCATCTTCCTGGCGGACGATGCCAACGGATCGGCTCCGGAGCACCTTTCGTACAGCGGACTCGACCAGGAGGCCCGGCGCATCGCCTCCTGGCTCCAGGCGAACGGCGCCGCCGGCCGGCAGGTGCTGCTGCTGTACCCGTCGGGCAACGACTTCATCAAGGCGTTCACCGGCTGCCTCTACGCGGGTTCCGTCGCCGTGCCCGCCCCGCTGCCCACCGAGCAGGGCCAGCACTTCACCCGGGTCTCCGGCATCCTGCGCGACGCCGAGGTCCGTGCCGTCCTCACCGACTCCGCCAGCGCCCCGGAGATCTCCGCCTGGCTGGCCTCGGAGGGCATGACGGACGTGCTCTGCCTCGCCACCGACACCGGGGAGTACGGCGACCCGGGCGCCTACACCGTGCCGGACCTCAGCCCGGAGCACCTCGCCTTCCTGCAGTACACCTCCGGCTCGACCAGCGACCCCAAGGGCGTGATGGTCTCCCACCGGAACCTGCTGGCCAACGAGGCCGCCATCCAGTGGGCGGCCGGCACCGGCGCCCACTCCCGGTTCGGTGGCTGGCTGCCCTTCTACCACGACATGGGACTCATCGGGCACGTGCTGCACCCGCTGTACGTCGGCGGCTCCGCGGTGCTGATGTCCCCGGTGTCCTTCCTGCGCCGCCCGCAGCGCTGGCTGAAGGTGTTCGGCGAGCACGGCGCCAACATCGGCGGCGGCCCCAACTTCGCGTACGACCTGTGCACGCGCCGCATCACCGACGAGCAGCTCGCCGAACTCGACCTGTCCGGCTGGGAGTGCGCGGGCAACGGCGCAGAGCCGGTCCGCGCCGAGACCCTCAAGGCGTTCAGCGAGCGCTTCGCACCGGCCGGCTTCCGGGCCGAGGCGTTCTTCCCCTGCTACGGCATGGCGGAGACCACCCTGCTGGTCTCCGGCACCCCCAAGGACCGGCAGCCCGCGGTCCGCACCGTCGACTCCGCCGCCCTGGAGCAGGGCACCCTGGCCGGCCCGCGGGACGGCGGCTCCGTGCGCAACCTCGTGAGCAGCGGCGTCATCCAGGACTTCACCGTCCGCATCGTCGACCCCGACAGTCGCCGCGAGCGGCCCGAGGGCACGGTCGGCGAGATCTGGGTCAAGGGCGACAGCGTCGCGGACGGCTACTGGAAGCGCCCGCTGACCAACGTCGAGATCTTCGACGCGCACATCACCGACGGCAACGGCGGCGAGGACGCCGGCGGCTGGCTGCGCACCGGCGACCTGGGTGCGCTGGAGGACGGCGAACTGTACGTGACGGGCCGCCTGAAGGAGCTGATCATCTTCGCCGGCCGCAACCTCTACCCGCAGGACGTCGAGCGGGCCGTCCAGTCCACCGACAGGGCCCTCGGCATCGGCTCCGGCGCCGTGTTCACCGTCGAGACGGACCGGGAGCACCTGGTCGTCGTGCAGGAGGTCCGGGTGAGCGCGGTCAGCAGCGACCTGCGCAGCCTCGCCACCGGCATCCAGCGGCTGCTCGGCCAGGACCTCCAGATCCCGGCGGGCAACGTGGTCCTGGTGCGGCCCGGCACCGTCCGCAAGACCACCAGCGGGAAGATCCAGCGCACCCTGATGCGCAAGCTGTTCCTCGAGGGCGCGCTCACCCCGCTGTACGAGGTGCTCGAACCGGCGGTCCGCCAGATCGTCGCCGACGCCACCGGCTCCTCGCTCCAGCCGGCGGTCTGACATGCGCGACACGCCCTACCGGCTCGCCGAGGAACTGGACCGGTTCCTCGGCGACCCCGGCGATCCCAGCGGCTGGTTCTCGCACGCCCGCTCCGTCGAGCTGGACGAGAAGGAGGAGTTCCCGGCGGCCATCTGCCGGCGCCTGGACGACTGGGGACTGCCCGACCACTACGTCCCCGTCGAGCACGGCGGCCGGCTGACCGACTACGAGCAGCTGCTCCAGCTGATGCGGGCCGTGGCCCGCCGCGACCTCACCGTCGCCGTCGGACACGGCAAGACCTACCTCGGCGGAGTCTGCGTCTGGGTGGCCGGCACCCCCGAGCAGGCCGCCCGGCTCGGTGCCGACATCCGGGCGGGTGTGCCCGTCTCGCTCGGCCTGACCGAACGCGCCCACGGCAGCGACCTGCTCGCCGGCGAGGTGCGCGGCACCGACGGCGCGGACGGCTGGCTGGTCAACGGCGAGAAGTGGCTGATCAACAACGCCACCCGGGGCAGCCTGCTGTCCCTGCTCACCCGCACCGACCCGGCCGGCGGCCCGCGCGGGTTCAGCGTCCTGCTCGTCGACAAGCGCGAGCTGGACAAGGACCACTACCGCCACCTGCCCAAGGTGCACACCCACGGCATCCGCGGCGCCGACATCTCCGGCATCGCCTTCCAGGACGCGCCGGTCTCCCGGTCCGCGCTGGTCGGCACCGAGGGCACCGGCCTGGAGACCGTGCTGAAGGCGCTCCAGCTGACCCGCACGATGTGCGCCGCGCTCTCGCTCGGCGCCGCCGACCACGGGCTGCGCCTCACCCAGGACTTCGCCGAGCGGCGCGAGCTGTACGGGCGCCGCCTGGTCGATCTGCCCCAGGCGCGCCGGACCCTCGGCACGGCCGCCGCCGACGTCCTCGTGCACGAGGCCCTGGCCACCGTCGCCGCCCGCTTCGTGCACACCCTGACCGACGAGATGAGCGTCACCGCGGCCGTCACCAAGTACCTGCTGCCCAGCGGCACCGAGGACGTCCTCGCCCAGCTGACCCGGCTCCTCGGCGCCCGTGCCTTCCTCAAGGGCGTCCACGCGAACGGCATGTTCCAGAAGGTGGAGCGCGACCACCGGATCGTCGGCCTCTTCGACGGCAACACCCTGGTCAACCTCAACTCCCTGGTCAACCAGTTCCGTTCACTGGTACGCGGCAGAAGGCGGGGCACCGGGAACCTGGCCGGCGCGCAGACCGCGTACGACCTGTCGGCGCCCCTGCCGGCGCTCGACCCGGGCCGGCTGTCCCTGGTGGCCCGGCACGGCAGCGCCGTCCTGGCCGGCCTCGACGCCTCCGCGGCCCGGCTCACCGAGCTGGCCGGGCAACGGCCCGCCCTGCTCCCGGCGGCCGCGGCGGCCCGGCGGATCGCCGAGGTCACCGACCGGGTGCACACCGACATGGAACGGTGGCAGGGCGTCATCGGCGACGTCCCGCCCGCCGCGTTCGACACCGCCCGCCGCTACACCCTGTGCCACGCGGCGGCGGTCTGCCTCGGCCTGTGGACCCACAGCGCCCCGCTGTTCGCCGGCACCCGCGCCGAACCGCTGTGGCGCGACGGCCTGTGGCTGCGCGCCGGCCTGGACCGGCTGCTGACCCGCCTCGGCGAGCCGGACACCGGGGACACCGAGGCGTACGACGCGCTGCTCGACCACCTGCACACGACCCGGCGCTCCGGCGAACTCTTCTCGCTGCACCCCTACCGGCTGCCGGGCAAGCCGACCGAGCCGGTGGCCGACGCGGCGACCGCGAGGAACTGAGAGGACGCCATGCTGATCGGTACCGCGGCCCCCGGGCCGCACGGAGCGCCCGCCCCCGGACCCGGACCGCACCCGCCCGGCGGCCAGGAGGAGCGGGCCGTCGCCCGCATCTCCGAGCTGGAGCGCCGGCTCGGCGACCCCACGGACGAGCGCGGCGAACTGTCGTACGCCAGACTGGTGGAGGCCGACGAGCGCGCCGAGCTGTCCGAGGCCGGCGAGCGGGCCCTGGACGAACTGGTCCTCAACGCCGACTTCGTGCCGCTGGAGCACGGCGGACGGCTGGAGCGGATCGACACCCTGGTCCGCGTGCTGCGGCAGGTCTTCCGACGCGACATCGCGCTCGGCCTCGGCTACGGCGTGACCTCGTTCATGGCCGCCGTCAACGTGTGGAGCTCGGGCACCGCCGAGCAGCGCGGGCGCCTCGCGGAGCTGCTGCTCGACGGGCAGAAGGTCTCCGTCGCCTACCACGAACTGGCGCACGGCAACGACTTCGTGCGCAACGAGTTCCAGGCCCGCCCGGCCGACGGCGGCTACCTCCTCAACGGCGCCAAGCAGGTCATCAACAACGCCGACCGCGCCGCCGCCTGGGTGCTGTTCAGCCGTACCAGCCCGGCCCCCGGCAGCCGCAGCCACTCCGTGGTGTTCGCCGAACGGGCCGGCCTCGACCAGGACCGCTTCCAGGTCCTGCCGCGCTACGACGCGGTCGGAGTGCGCGGCTGCCACCTGTCGGGCCTGGACTTCACCGACTGCCCGGTACCCACCTCCGCGCTGGTCGGCGAGGAGGGCAAGGGCGTCGAACTGGCCCTGCGCGCCTTCCAGATCACCCGCAGCGCCGTCCCCGGCATGGCGATCGGCGCCACCGACACCGCCCTGCGCACCGTCGTCGGCTTCGCACTCGGCCGGCAGCTGTACCGCAAGTCCGTGATGGACATCCCGCACGCCCGGTCGACCCTCGCGAACACCTTCCTCGACCTGCTGATCAGCGACAGCCTGTCGCTGGCCGCGACCCGCGCGGTGCATGTGCTGCCGGAGGAGACCAGCGTCTACGCGGCCGCGGTGAAGTACCTGGTGCCCAAGATGCTCACCGACGCGATGTACGACCTGTCCATCGTGCTCGGTGCCCGCTTCTACGTCCGCGAGGGCGAGTTCGGGATCTTCCAGAAGCACGTGCGCGACCTGCCGGTGCTCAGCCTCGGCCACGCCGGTTCCGCGGCCTGCCAGGCCACGATCATCCCGCAGCTGTCCCGGCTCGCGCGGCGCTCCTGGTTCCGCGACGAACCGGCGCCCGCCACCGTGTTCCGGCCGCGCGAGGACCTGCCCGGCATCCCCTTCGACCGGCTCACCCTCGCGAGCGGCCGGGACGGACTGAGCGCCACCCTGGTCGCCGCGGTCGACCGACTGCCCAGCGGCAGCCCCGAGGAACGCGCGGCGCACGGCATCGCCCTGCGTTTCATGGACGAGCTGCGCCGGCTCCAGGAGCAGAGCCTGAACCTGGCCCCCCAGGACCGCACCGCTCTCGCCAGCCCCGCCGCCTTCGCCCTCGCCGACCGGTACGCGGTGGTGCTCGCCGCCGCCTCCGTGATCGGTGTGTGGCAGCAGGCCCAGGGCGACACCGACCCCTTCCTGGCCGATCCGGCCTGGCTCGCCGCCGCACTGCACCGGCTGGGCCGACGGCTCGGCCTCCAGCTGCCCGACCTGCCCGACTCCTGCGAGCAGCGGCTGCACGACGAGGTGCTCCGCCGCTTCGACGAGACACGCAGCTACGACCTCTACAACGCCCCGCTGGCCGGCTGACCCCGCCGTCGGTGCGCACGCACCGTCAGACCCTCTCCGAGGAGCACATCATGGCCGTTCCCACCACCGGACGCACCGCCGACGAGCTGACCGCGTGGCTGTCCGACCGCATCGCCCTCTACCTCAAGCGCCGGCCCGAGGAGATCGACCCGGTCGTGCCGCTCGCCGAGTACGGCCTGGACTCGGTCGCCGCGCTCAGCCTGTGCGGCGACATCGAGGAGGACTTCGACCTGGTCCTCGAACCCACCGTCGCCTGGGACTACCCGACCGTCCAGGCGCTCGCCGCCCACCTCGCGGAGAGCCTGGCCACCGAGGCGGCGGCGAGCTGATGGACCGGATCGCCATCGTCGGCATCGACTGCCGGTTCCCGGGGGCGCCCGATCCGAGCGCCTACTGGGACCTGCTCATGCGCTCGGGGGACGGCGTCGGCACCGTCCCCGAACAACGGTGGGCCGCCAAGGAGTTCCACTCGGCCACCCAGGCCGAGGGGCGCAGCAACACCACCCAGGGCGGCTTCATCGACGACCCCGACGCGTTCGACAACGAGTTCTTCACCATCTCGCCCCGCGAGGCGGCCGCCATGGACCCGCAGCAGCGCCTGCTGCTGCAGTGCGCCTGGCGGGCCGTCGAGGACGCCGGCCTGCCGCCCCAGCGGCTCGCCGGCACCGCGACCGGCGTCTTCGTCGGCATCATGGGCAACGAGTGGGCCCAGCTGCACCTCACCGACTACGACCACGTCACCGCCCAGGCCGGCTCCGGCAACGGCTACTGCATGACGGCCAACCGGATCTCCTACCACCTCGACCTCAAGGGCCCGAGCCTCGCCGTCGACACCGCCTGCTCGTCGTCCCTGGTCGCCGTGCACCTGGCGGGCAACGCCCTGCTGTCGGGGGAGTGCGACTACGCGATCGCCGCCGGCGTGAACGTGGCCCTCACCCCCGCCCTGTCGATCTTCTACACCCAGGCCGGGCTGTCCGCGCCCGACGGACGGTGCAAGCCGTTCAGCGCCCAGGCCGACGGCATCGGCCGCGGCGAGGGCGTCGGCGCGGTGGTGCTGCGCCGCCTGGAGGACGCGCTCGCGGACGGCCAGCAGATCTACGCCGTCGTCCGCGGCACCGCGGTCAACCAGGACGGCCGCAGCAACGGGCTGACCGCGCCCAACCGCTGGGCCCAGCAGGACGTCATCGCGGCCGCCTACCGCCGCGCCGGCGTCGAGCCGGCCGACGTCGCCTTCACCGAGGGACACGGCACCGGCACCGCGCTCGGCGACATGATGGAGGCCGCAGCCCTGGGCCACCACCACGCCGGCCGCTCCGCCAAGCCGATGGCGCTGGGCTCGGTCAAGGGAAACCTGGGCCACACCGAGGGCGCGGCCGGTATCGCCGGGCTCATCAAGGTGGCCCTGTCCCTGCACCACCGCACCGTGCCGGCCAGCCGGTTCTCGGCCAAGGAGAACGAGCAGCTGGGTCTGCGCCAGAAGGGGCTGCGGCTGCTCAAGGCCCCGCTGCGGCTGCCGCGCGGCACCTCCGTGGCCGGCCTCAGCAGCTTCGGCATGGGCGGCACCAACGCCCACGCCGTGCTGGAGTCCGCGCCGCCGCCGTCCGCCCGCCCGCGCCCGGAACCGGCCGGCGGCACCACCGGGATCGGCACCGGCGTCTTCACCCTGTCCGCCCCGGCACCCGACGCGCTGCGCCGCAACCTGCTCGCGCAGTCCGAGGCGCTGGCCGCGCGCCGGGCTCCGCTCGGGCCCGTCGCCTGGACCTCCAACCGGGTCAAGGCCGGACACCGCTACCGTTTCGCGGTGTCCGCGGGGGACACCGACGCCCTCGTCGAGCGGCTCCGCGCGGCCGCCGCCGACCCGGATCTGCTGGCCCGGCTGACCGGGGCGCCCGGCGCCCGGCCGCGCACCGCGTTCCTCTTCACCGGCCAGGGCTCCCAGTACCCGCGCATGACGGCGGGCCTTCACCGGGACTCGCCCCTCTACCGCCGCTTCCTCGACGAGGCCGACGCGGCCCTGCTCCCGCACACCGGGGAGTCGGTACGCGACCTGCTGCTCGGCGGCGACGAGTCCGTGCACCGCACCCGGTGGGCGCAGCCCGCGCTGTTCGCCGTCGGCTACGCGCTCGGCCGTACCCTCGGGGAACTCGGTGTGCGCCCGGACCTGCTGCTCGGCCACAGCGTCGGCGAGTACGCGGCGGCCTGCCTGGCCGGGGTGTTCCCGCTGGAGGACGCCGCCCGGCTGATCGCCGCCCGCGGCGCGCTCATGCAGCAACTGCCCGACGGCGGCGGCATGCTGGCCGTCCTGGCGGGCCGCGAGGAACTGGAGGAGCGACTCGCGGCCGAGCCGCACGTCGGTGTCGCCGTCGTCAACGGCCCGCGCGCCACGGTGCTGTCCGGCGAGCTGGCGGCACTGCGGCTCATCGACAAGGAACTCGACCGGGACGGGATCCGCACCCGGATGCTGCGGGTGTCGCACGCGTTCCACTCGTACCTCATGGACCCGATGCTGGAGGAGTTCGCGGAGATCGCCCGCGAGGTCGGCGGCGGCACGCCCCGGCTGCCGCTGTACTCGACCCTGTACGGCAGGGTGCTGGACGACGAGCCGATGGACGCCGACTACTGGGTGGCGCACGTCCGCCGTCCGGTGCTCTTCGCGGACGCGGCCGCCGGACTGCTGGCGGCGGGGCCGACCCACGCCGTGGAGATCGGGCCGTCACCCGTGCTGTCCTCGATGGCCCGCAAGCTGCCGCCGGCCGCCCCCGGAGCCCGGCCCGCGTTCGTCCTGCCGGTGCGCGGCGAGGACTCCACCGGCCGGGACCTCGCGGACGCGCTCGCCGAGCTGTACCGGGGCGGTGTCACCCCCGACTGGGACGCCGTGTACGAGGAGCGGGACCGGACCGCGTACCGGCTGCCGCCGTACGTCTTCAGCGACGCCCACCGCTACTGGACCCGCGGCGGACCCGTCCGCGCCCGCCACGACGCGCCGCTCGCCGAACTGCCGTCCACCGCGGCCCGCGAGAGCGCGCCGGCCGCGGAACGCGAACCGGCCGGCACGGGCGTGCTCACCCTGGAGCGCCCGGCTCCCGGCGATCCGGTGACCGAGGCCGCCCTGGAGGCCATCGGCCAGGTCGGCGGCTACGAGACCGACGAACTCAGCCCGTACCTGCGGCTCTACGAGGATCTGGGCTTCGACTCCGTGATGGTCATGGAGCTGAAGGGCCGCATCGAGGAGCGACTGCCCGCCGTCGCCACGCTGACCGTGCAGGACCTGCTGCCCAAGCTGGCCTCGGTCGGGGACCTCGTGGACTTCCTGCGGGACCACTGCGGAACCGCATCCGCCCCTGTCGAGGAGAGGACGGCATGACCGACAACCAGGTGTATCTCGCCTCCGTCGGCACCGCGCTGCCCGGCGACCCGGTCGGCAACGCCGAACTGGCCAAGGTGCTCGGAGCCAACGAGGAATGGATCGAGGTGTTCATCGGCACCCGGACCCGGCACTTCGCCCGCGACCTGACGACCGGTGAGGTCCGCTGGTCGCTGGCCGACCTGTGCGCCCGCGCGGCCGAACGGGCGGTGAAGGCGTCCGGGGTCGACCTCGCCGACATCGAGTTCGTGGTGCTGGGCACCGCCACCCCGGACACGCTGATGCCGGCCACCGTGAACAACGTGGCCGACCAGCTCGGCATCGACCAGGTGCCCACGTTCCAGCTGCAGTCGGGCTGCGCGGGCGCGGTGCAGGCGCTGAGCCTCGGCCGTAGCCTCATCGCCTCCGGGGAGTACCGCACCGGCCTGGTCATCGGCGGCGACGTGTGCAGCAAGCACCTCGACCTGAACCGCGACCTGTCCAAGGCCGCGCCCAGCGACCTCGTCAACTTCGTCCTGTTCGGGGACGGGGCGGGGGCCGCCGTGCTCACCGACGAGCCGCGCGGCGAACAGGTGGCGGTCAAGCAGGTGCTGAACCGTTTCACCGGGCTGGGGCGCAAAGCCGGCCAGGTCATCGAGTGGTTCGGCCTCGCCGACCGCTTCGACGACCGCCAGGCCCTCACCGAGGACTACAAGGCCATCGAGGAGCAGGTGCCCGTCATGGCCGTGGAGATCCTCTGGGAACTCCTCGGCGAACTCGGCTGGGACGCCGCCGAACTGGACTACCTGCTGCCCCCGCAGCTGTCCGGCCGCATGACCCGGAAGATCACCGAACAGCTCGACGTGCCGACGGCCACGGAGGTCTCCTGCGTCGCCGAGACCGGCAACAACGGCAACGCGCTGCCGTTCCTGCAGATCGAACGGCTCCTGGAGACCATGTCCGCCGGCCAGAAGGCCCTGGCGGTCGCCATCGAGTCCAGCAAATGGATCAAGGCCGGCTTCGCCCTGGAGAAGGTATGAGCACCCGACACGCGTACAGCCTGGACGACTTCGCCGACACCGTCCGCGACGAACTCGGCCTGCCCCTGACCGACGAGCAGATCGGCGCCGACTTCGACGAGGTCCCCGAGTGGGACTCCCTGCACCTGCTGAAGCTCGTCACCGCCGTGGAACAGGCCACCGGCCGCCCCGTACCCGTCGGCCGGGTGCTGGAGGCCCGCAGCCTCAAGGAGATCTACGAACTGGCGGTCCCCGCGTGAGCGGCACACCCGTCCCGCACAGCGAACGGCGCCGCCGCCACACCCTGTACTTCCTGGAGTGGGCGGCGGACCAGCGGCCGGTGCACCTGGACACCGAGGTCGACATGACCCGGATCCAGGAGCACCGGGCCGCGGCCCGCGCGGAGGGCACCCGTGTCTCCGTGGTCAGCTACCTGCTGCACGCCACCGGCCGCGTCCTCGCCCGCCACCCCCGGGCCAACGCGGTCCTGGCCCCCGGCTGGCCGTCGGCGCTGCGCCGCCCCAGGTCCCTGCGGTTCGGCGAGGTCACCGCGAAGCTCGCCCTCGACCGCACCCTGGACGGCGAACGCACGGTGCTCTCCGCCCTGGTGCCGGGACTGGAGAGCGCCTCGCTCAAGGAGATCCAGGACCGTGTCGACCGCTACCGCGGCGCGGACGCGGGCACCCTCCCCGAGTTCAAGGGCGTGCGGATGCTCGGCCGGCTCCCGGTGCCGCTCGGCCGCGCGGCCTTCGCCGCCGCGCTGCGCAGCCCCCGCAGGCGCCCCGAGGTCTTCGGCACCGTCTCGGTCAGCTCCCTGGGCCACCGCGACGTCGACGGCTTCCACTCGGCGGGCGGCACGGCGGTCACCCTGTGCGCCGGGCGGATCATCGACCGGGCCGTCGTACGCGCCGGGCAGGTCGTGCCCGCGCCGGTCATGCGGCTCGGACTCACCTTCGACCACCGGGTGATCGACGGGGCCACCGCCGCCGACGTGCTCAGCGATCTCCGACACAGCATGGAGGAATTCGATGACGGCTCCAGGGAAGACGTCCCCGGGCCGGACCTTCGGGGAACCGATCATGATCAGCGGGCCGCGCGGGGACTGGAACAGAGTCCGCGGTGACCTCGCGACGCACGCCACGGCCGTCCTGTACGCCCAACTGGACCACTGGCGTCCGGAACGGGCCGGCGGCCCCCGCCTGCGCACCCTCCTCGGCCGTGACTGGGCCCGCTACCTGGACCTGACCCACCCGGAGGTGCGCACCCGCTTCGCCGCCTCCCGGGTGCTCCTGAAGTTCGCGGCCGGCGCCGCCCTGCGCGTGCAGCCGCAGACGGTCGAACTCGGCTACACCCCCTCGGGGCGGCCGTATCTGCACGGGTACGACGGCGTGCAGATCAGCCTCAGCCACACCGAGGAGCTGCTGCTGGTGGGCCTCGCCACCGGAGCGGTCATCGGCGTGGACGCCGAGCGCGCCGACCGCGCCCTGTACGGGGCCGGCCTCGGCCGGCACCTGTGCACCCCGCGCGAGGTGCAGCTGATCGAGGCCATGGCACCGGCGGACCGGGACCCCGCGCTGGTCCGCCTGTGGACCCTGAAGGAGGCGTACAGCAAGGCCATCGGGCTCGGCATGCAGTTCCGCTTCACCGACTTCGGCTTCGAGACCGACGGCACCCCCACCGAGGTGCGGCGCCCGGACGGGACACCGGGCACCGGCAACGAGTGGGCCTTCCGCACCTACTCGCTGCTCGGGCGGTACACGGTCAGCGTGGCCGTCGGCGACTCCGGCTTCGGCGTCACCACCGACACCCAGGCGCACACGATGCTCGACGACGGCATCGTCGACGCCCTCGCCGAGGCCCTCGGCGCCGACGAGCCCGACCACCGCCGCGACGACGACTGGTGGTGAGCGGGCCCCGCCCCGCCGGAACCACCCCGCCGGGGCCCGCCGTGCAACCGGCCCGCAAGCGGGGTCCGGGACGGTGAACGCCCCGCGGGACGGAAGAGACCGGAGACGCACATGGACCATCTCGCCGAACTCAAGGAATTCGCCCTCCTGCACGCCAGGGGACAGGGCATGGCGCCGCGCCGCGTCGAACGGATCCTGACCGGGATCACCAACGACACCTGCGGCGACCCGCGTTCCTGGGCCGCCACCTGGACCCGCGAGGGCCGCACCGCCGCCTCCTACGGCCGGCTCCTCGACGCCTGCGCGCACTTCGCGCTCGCCCGCTTCCCCCACCACGGCGACCCCGCCCGCGAGGCCGCCGGACGGCTCGTGGTGTCCACCTTCGACATCTGGCGCGAGCGCCGCCGGGACATCGTCCGGCTCGAACTGCCCTACGAGGGCGGCACCGTGTCCGCCTGGGCGACCGGCCTCGACGCCCCGCGCCCGCGCCCCCTGCTCGTCGTGACGGGCGGGATCGTCAGCGTCAAGGAGCAGTGGGCACCGCTGCTGCCGCTGTTCGCACGGCTCGGCTACGCCGCCGTCGTGACGGAGTTCCCCGGCGTCGGCGAGAACACCGTGCGCCACACCCCCGGCTCCTGGCGGCTGCTGCCCCACCTGATGGACCGGCTGGAAGGCCGGGCGAAGGTCTCCGACACCTCCATGCTCACCCTCAGCTTCAGCGGCCAACTGGCCCTGCGCGCCGCCACCGAGGACCCCCGCATCCGCCGGGTGCTCACCGTCGGCGCCCCCGTCGGCGCCTTCTTCACCGACCCCGCCTGGTGGCCGCACGTCCCCGGCATCACCGCCGACACCCTGTGCGCCCTGACCGGGGCCCCGGACCGCGCCACCCTCTGGTCCGAACTGCCCGAACACGCCATGACCGCCGAGCAGTTGCGCCGCGTACGCATCCCCGTCCGGTACGTCGCCAGCAGCCGCGACGAGATCATCCCGGCCGGCGAGCAGCACCTGCTGCGCGCCCTGCCCGACCTGCGCGTCAAGACCTTCGACGACGTCCACGGCTCACCCGCCCACCTGGGCGCGATGCGGCGCTGGCTGGTCTCGCAGCTGCTGCTGACCCGGATCACCGGCCGCCGTACCGCGGTCGCCGCCCCCACGACCGAAGAGGACACCGCCCGCACCCACCCCCGACCCACCGCCTTCGCACCCGGAGAGAGGCAGTCATGACCGGCAAACCCTTCACCAGGACCAAGGTCGCCACCGTGCGCCCCTGGCACAGTCTCGCCTCGCTCGGAGTGATCGAGAGCGATCTGACGCACACCCGCTTCCGGACCGGGCAGGCCCCGCACGACACCGGGGACCGGCCGGGCCCCACCCACCGCCCGAGCCGCCACGAGGAGGCCTGAGACCAGTGGCCGCGCAGAACACTCCCGGCCAGTCGTCGGGCGGTGGCGCCATCCGGCTGCGCCACCGCACGGTGCACGGCTACCGCAGAGCCTTCCGGATGGCCGGCAAGGGTGACGCCGTCCTGCTCATCCACGGCATCGGCGACTCCTCCGACACCTGGCGCGACGTCATGCCCGGACTCGCCAAGCACTACCGGGTGATCGCACCCGACCTGCTCGGCCACGGACAGTCCGACAAACCCCGCGCCGACTACTCGCTCGCCGCGTACGCCAACGGCATGCGGGACCTGCTCAGCGTGCTCGGCGTCGAACGCGCCACCATCGTCGGGCACTCCCTCGGCGGCGCGGTCGCCATGCAGTTCGCCTACCAGTTCCCGGACCGTTGCGAGCGGCTGGTGCTCGTCGGCACCGGCGGGATCAGCCGGCAGGTCACCCCGCTGCTGCGCGCGGCCACCCTGCCCGGCGCCCAGGCCCTGCTCCACCTGCTGCAACTCCCCACCTCGCGCTGGCAGATCGGGGCCGCGGTGAAGGTGCTCCAGTGGCTGCGCACCGACCTTGCCGTGGACGCGCCCGACATCCTGCGCGTGGTGGACGCGCTGCCCGACGCCACCTCCATCAACGCGTTCGTGCGCACGCTGCGGGCGGTCGTCGACTGGCGCGGCCAGGTGGGCACCATGCTCGACCGCTGCTACCTGGCCCAGGGGATGCCCACCATGCTGGTGTGGGGCGGCCGCGACCAGGTGGTGCCGGCGCTGCACGGCGGACTCGGCCACGTCTCGATGCCGGGCAGCCGGCTGGAGATCTTCGAGGAGGCCGGCCACTTCCCGTTCCGCACCGATCCCGACCGGTTCCGCGCGGTCCTGCGGGACTTCATCGACACCACCCGCCCGGCGAGCTTCAGCCCCGAGGAATGGCGCGACCTGCTCCGCAACCGCCGTCCCACCCCCCGGCCCCGCGTCGCACCGGAGCCGGCGGCCGACGGCCCGTCACCCCGCACCCTGCGCCCGGCCTGACCCCGCGCCGGACGCCACGGGAGAGCGGCCGGCAGCGGAAGGACCGACCCCCGGAGAGCCACGGCTCTCCGGGGGTCGGTCCTTGTCGCGGTTGCCGTTCTTCTTCTCGTGCGGGCCTCACGCCCGGCCGGCGGGCGCCGCGGGCGGGTTCATCAGCCATACACCGGGGCGTATCTCCAGCCGGGACCAGGCGGCGGGGCCGGTGCGGCGGTGGGCGCGGACGTGGTCCGCGGTGCGCCGCGCGTAGCCGTGCCAGCGGACGTCGCCCAGGGCCGCCGCCGCGGCGGCGCAGGCGTCGAGTTCCGCGAGGCAGTCGGCCGGGCGGCCCTCGACGAGGGCCAGCAGGGCCAGGCCCCGCCGGGCGTCCGCACAGCCCCGGGCGTCCCCGGCGGACCGGGCCCGGGCGAGCGCCTGCCGGTACAGCGCCCCCGCGCGCTCCGGCTCACCCTGTCCGAGCAGCACGTCCGCCTCCCCGGTGAGGCACCGGGCCGCCCCGATCCCGTCCCCGGCCAGTGCGAACAACCGGGCCGCGTGCCGATGGCAGTCGACGGCCCGGCCGGTGTGCCTGCGCTGCCAGGACAGGTCCCCGACCGAGCGCAGCAGCGCCGCCTCGGCCACGGCGTTCCCGGAGCGCCGGGCCGCGTCCAGCGCCTGCTCGTGACTGGCCTCCCAGTCGTCCCACAGCGCGCACGCCTCGTAGTAGCCGCCGAGCGCCGACGCCAGCGCGCAGACCAGGTCCCAGTGCCCGCCGGCGTGCAGTCCGCGCAGCACACCCAGCAGCCCGGCGGACTCCGCCTGGAGCCAGCGCAGCGGGGCGGCCACGGCCGGATCGTGCACGGGGAGGTCGCCGAGGTCCGGCACGAGGACGGACGCCAGCCGGTCCCGCCCCGGCGCGAGCCGTGCGTCGGCGGCCCGCGCCCGCAGCAGGCAGGCCCGGCCCAGCCGGGCCACGGCCTCCGCGACCGCCGCCGGGCCGTCCACCTCGGTCACCGTCTCCAGCGCCAGCGAACGCAGCAGCGGGTGATAGCCGTACCGCACCTCGCGCCCGCCGTCCGCGGGCCGGCGGGCCTCCAGCAACTGGGCCCGGACCAGCTCCTCCAGCCGCTCCTCGGCGGCCTCCGGCGCCAGGTCCAGCAGGGACCCGGCCACCCACAGCGGGAAGTCCGGCAGCGGGGCGAGGCCCAGGGTCCGGAACGCCTGCCGCTCCGCCTCCGGCACCTCCTGGTACGCCGCGAGCAGCCCGCCTCGCACGTCCAGGTCGCCGAGCGAGAGCGCGGCGAGACGGGTCCGCTCGTCGCCGAGCCGGCGGGCGAGGTCGGCCGGCGTCCAGTGCGGCCGGACCGCGAGGGCGCCGGCCGCCACTCGGAGGGCGAGCGGCAGCCGGCCGCACAGCCGGGCGATCTCCGCGACCGCGGCCGGGTCCTGCGCCATGCGCGGGCCACCCGTGGCGAGCAGCAGGGACTCCGCCGCGGGCCGGTCGAGCACGTCGAGCACCAGGTGCCGGGCCTGCTCCAGGGCGCCCAGCGGCCGGCGGGAGGTGAGGACGACGCAGGCGTCCGCAACGGCGGAGAGCAGCAGCCGCACCTGTGCCTCCGACACCACGTCGTCGAGCACGATCAGCAGGTCACGGCCCCGGGCCGCCCGGTGCAGCAGGTCCGCCAGCTCGTCCGGCTCGCCGGGCAGCGGGTCCGGGCCGTCGCCGGGCCGCAGCAGCCGGCGCAGCAGGGCGGTCAGCGCGGCCCGCTCCGTCAGCGCGCGGCCCGCCGAGTCCCGCAGGGACACCAGGACCCGCCCGGTGAACTCCTCGGCGTGGTGGGCGAGCTGGACCGCCAGCGCGGTCTTGCCGACGCCCGGCCGGCCCGAGACGGCCACGACGCACGGCCGCGTCCCGTCGCGTGACTGGGCGAACAGCGTCGTGTACCGGGCCAGTTCGGCGTCCCGGCCGGTGAAGTCGGTGAGCGCGGGCGGCAGCCACAGCAGCGGGCCGACGGGCGCCGCCGCGGGACCGGGCGGGTTTCCGGCACCGGCCGCCGCGGTTGCCGCCGCCCCGGCCTGTGCCGAGGACGGGACCCGGGCGACGGTGTCGGAGGCGGCCCCCGCGCCGTCCCCGCGCACCGTCCCGTCCGAGGCGCCGGCGGGCGCGGCCCGCGACGGAGCCGCCCGCGGCTGCGGCGGCCGGCGGCCCGGGTGCCAGGCGAGCGCCGGGTCGGAGGCGAGGACCCGGCTCAGTACGCGCTTGAGCGAGGCGTCGGGCTCGACGCCCAGCTCGTCGACGAGCGTGCGCCGCACCCGGTGGAAGGCCCGCACCGCGTCCGACTGTCGCCCGGACCGGTACAGCGCCACCATCAGCAGCTCGTGCAGCGTTTCCCGCATCGGGAACTCGTGTGCCAGAGCCATCAGTTCACCGATCAGCTCCTGATGGCGCCCCAGCTTCAGATCGGCCGCGATCCGCTGCTCCAGCACCTCGGAGCGCAACTCCTCGAGGCGTATGGCGGTCGTCTGCAGCGACGGTCCGTGGGGGATGCCGGAGAGGGCGGGACCGCTCCACAGCGCGAGCGACTCGGCCAGCAGCCGGGAGGCGGTCGCGTAGTCCCGCTCCTCGAAGGCGGCGCGCCCGCGTGAGCGCAGCGACTCGAACACCGTGAGGTCGAGGTCGTCGGGGCCGGCCCGCATGACATAGCCGGGCGGCTGGGTCAGCAGCGGCTGCCGGCCCGGCTCCGGGTCGGCGCCGCCCTCCGCCAGCAGGGCCTTGCGCAGCTGCGAGACGTACACCTGGAGGGTGGTGGCCGCGGTGCGCGGCGGGGCCACGCCCCAGAGCTCGTCGATGAGGCTGTGCGTGGAGATGACGCTGTTGCTCTGCACGAGCAGCGTGGCCAGTACCACGCGCGGTTTGGCTGCCGTCGGGGTGCGCGGGTCCATCCGCACGGGTCCCAGTACCCGAAAGCGCATCGGTGCTCCTTCGCGACGCCGGCCGGTACGGGACCGTCGGCGTGGTTCAGCAGATCTGGAGGACGGAGGTGGACACGGCCGCGACGACCCGGGTGCCCTGGGTGAAGACGAGGTCCAGTTCGGCGACGGGCCGGCCGGCGCCGTCGCGGCGCACCTCGCCGGAGGCGTCGGCCGTGCGCGGCCGTACGCCGCAGCGCAGCGGGAGCCCCGGCTCGGCGAACCCGCGGAACGCGGCATGCCAGTCGGTCAGCACGGCGTGCGCGGGCGCCAGCCCGTACAGCTCGCCGGCCCCGAACAGGGCCGCCTGGCGGGACACTTCGAGGAACAGCGCGGCCGGCACCTCGGATCCGGAGTCCGGCAGCACCTCGCGGGCCGCCGGGATGTTGACCGGGAAGACCAGTGCCGCCTCGTCCTCGTGCAGCGGCAGCCCGATCAGCACATTGCGGGTCGTGCGCCGGCCGACGAGTTCCGGGCCGGGCACCCCGTGCCCCGCGGGCAGTCCGCTGTGGCCGTGGGCGGTGCGTTCGCTCTCCCGGCGGCTGTGCGCGCGGTGGCTGCGGTAGACGCCGGGCATGAGGAACACCAGCCGGGCCGTGACCGTGCCGCACCGCTCGCCCTCGATGTTGATCGAGGCCCGGCAGTCCATCGCCCGCGGGACCCCGCCGACCAGCTCGGTGGGGGTGAGGTCGAGGTCCAGGGTCAGCTGGGCGGTGGGGGAGGTGCGCTCCCAGGGCGCCAGCGCGGTGACGGCCATCGTGCAGTCCGCGAGGAGGATCCGCCGGTTCTCCGGGACCCGGAAATACCGGCCCGCGGCGAACACCGCCATCTGCCGCAGCGACTCCATCGGGTACAGCAGGTCATGGAACGGCGCGGTCGAGTCGGAGAACAGGGCGTGGCGCTCGGGCAGTTCGGCGGAGAAGCCGAACCGGTGCCGGCCGGGCGGCATGGCGGAGAGCAGCAGGCCCTCGGGCGTGTCGGGCCGGTGCACGAGGTGGTGCGGTCCGAGGAAGTCGGCCGCGGGCGAGGGAACGAGCAGCGATCCGCTGTCCATGAGCGGCCCGCCCTGGCGGGCGGACCGCGGGCCGATGGAGGGAGGAGAGGGGAGATTCATGAAGGTCCTCTGCTGCGACGGAGTCCGGACGTTCGTGCGGTGGGACGGGAGGGGAAGCGGTGAGCCTTCCTCTGAACGGTCTCCGACGCCGCTGAAGAATCGGGGAAGCCCCAGGGAAGGACCCCTGGAGTCCGCTTTCCCCGGGCCGGTCAGCCCGGTTCCCGGACCGGCTCCGCGGCCACGAGGGGGTGGTCGGCGGGCAGCGGTCCCGCGGCGCTCGCCCCGGCGGGCGAACCGACCGGGGCGAAGACCTCCTGGTCGGCCCGGCGGTAGCCGGCCCACTCGGTGGGCAGCGCGTCCTCGTAGAAGATGGCCTCGACCGGGCACACCGGCTCGCACGCGCCGCAGTCGACGCATTCGTCCGGCTGGATGTACATCTTGCGCGGGCCCTCGTAGATGCAGTCCACCGGGCACTCGTCGATGCAGGCCTTGTCCTTGAGGTCGACACAGGGCTGGGCGATCACGTAGGTCATGAGGAACTCTCCACGGTCCAGGTGTCGTTGCCGGCGAGCAGGGCGGCCAGGTCGCCCTTGCCCTTCTGCTCGATGGCGGTGTCGAGCTGGTCGGCCATCGCCGTGTCGTA
>NZ_JBIBUW010000005.1:0-571990 GCF_043079785.1 Streptomyces sp. NPDC015139
GCGGGCGGGTCCCGCCCCCACTCCTCCGCCGCCCCCGGGGGGGGGGGGCCCCCCCCCCGGGGGGGGGCCGGGGGGGGGGGGGGGCGGGGCCCCGGGGGGGGGGGGGGGGCCCCCCCCCCCCCCCGCCCCTCGGCCGATCCGCTCAGCCGATCCGCGGAATCAGTGCTTGCGGTACGACTGCACGTAGCCGTTCGCGGGCGAGCCCACGCCGGTCACGTCGTCGTAGCCCTTCACCGCGGACAGCGAGCTGTCCTTGCCCAGGCTGCGGACCGAGGTCAGCAGGCCGTCGGCGGCGTCGAAGCCGTTGGCGAAGTCCACACGGGCGACCGCCAGGCCGGAGCCCGTCGGGTTGTCCGTGACGTCGTGGAAGACGCCCTTCTTGCCGTACTTGGCGTAGATCGCCGGGTTGGCGAAGCCGAGCGCCTTGCCGCCGCGCGCCTCCTGGGCGAGTGCCTGGACCGCCGCGATGACCGGAGCGGCCAGCGAAGTGCCGCCGATGCGGTACTGGCTGTACTTCTCCGAGCCGTCGGGGAAGGTCTGGGTCTGGCCCACCAGGAAGCCGGTGTTCGGGTCGGCGATGGCCGCGATGTCCGGCACGACGCGGTTGCCGGCGGCGTTGTTGGCCGTGGCCAGCGCCTTCGACACGACGTTCTTCTGGTAGTACGGCTGCGGCACGGTCTTGCTGGTGCCGCCGCCCGCGCCCGAGGTGTAGGCGCCGGGGAAGCCGTCCCAGCTCTTGCCGTCGGCCGACAGGGTCGCCTTCTCGGTGCCCCAGCCGGTCTCCCACTGGTACTTGTCGCCCTTGCCGACGGCCAGCGAGGTGCCGCCGACCGCGGTCACCCACGCCGAGTTGGCCGGGGTGTCGACCTGCTTCGTACCGGTGTTGGCGACCTCGTCGCCGTTGTCGCCGGAGGAGAAGTAGAAGCCGATGCCCTGGACCGCGCCCAGCTGGAAGACCTGGTCGTACGCGGCGGCCAGGTCCGGCGTCTGGTTGGCCTCGATGTCGCCCCAGGAGTTGGAGACGATGTCGGCCAGGTGGTTGTCGACGATCTTGCTGAGCGAGTCCAGCAGGTCGTCGTCGTAGCAGGACGCGGCGCCCACGTAGGTGACGTCGGCGTTCGGCGCGACCGCGTGCACGGCCTCGACGTCGAGGGTCTCCTCGCCGTACCAGCCGGCCGCCCCGCACTCCTCGGTCTTCGTGTAGTTCTTCGGCAGCACCTGGTGCAGCTGACCGGTCTTCCAGGCCGCGTCACCGTTCTTCTGCGCGTACTTGCCCGCGTCGAAGGCGATGGTCGGCGAGGCGTAGGCGTCCGTGATGGCGACACGGACGTGCTTGCCGGTGTAGGTGCCCGCGCCGTAGGCGGCGCGCAGCTGCTTGCCGGTGTAGCCCTTGATCGCGTACGGGATCTTGTGGCCGTACGCGTCCGGCAGCGTGCTCGCGGTGTTCGAGCCGTAGTACGAGGAGAACGGCCCGGCGTTCTTGAACACGGCGTCCGGCGGCGGCAGCTGGTCGTGGTGGGACGACTTGTGCGGGGCGTTGTCCAGGCCGGTGACGGTCAGGACGGCGCCACGGAGGCCGGCCGGCACGGACGCGGTCTGCGCGGGGGCGCGGTAGGTCTTCGAGCCCTTGGCGAAGTTGTGCAGCTGGGTGCCGAACGCCTTCTCGGCGGCGGCGACGTCACCGGAGACGGTGACGTAGTGCGCGGTGACCTCGGTGATCTCCAGGCCGGAGGACTTCAGCCAGGACTTGACCGCGCTCACCTGGGCCTTGGTGGCCCCGAAACGGGACTCGGCCTTCTTGGCGCTCAGGAACTTGCCGTAGAGCGGCGAGCTCGGGTCGGACACGGCCTTGGCGTAGGCGGCGAGTCCGGCCGCGTCCTTGCCGGCCAGGTAGACCCGGGCCTTGACCTGGGCGCTGTTCGACGCCGCGCCCTTGTCCGCCTTGGCCGTCGCCCAGAGCGGCCTGGAACCCTTCAGTACGTCACGTGCGGGGCTGTCCGCGGCCTGTGCCGCGGGTATGCCCAGCGCCAGCGCACCGGCGATCATGGGCAGTGTCGCTGCCATGCTCACACCGGCGCGCACCTTGGCGCGGTTGGATCTCATAGAACCCCCTGCGATGCGGTTCGCATGCATGTAGTGGCTGGAACGTCGAGCTCCCGCGCGCCGGCCCGCGGCGGTATCGGCCGGCGAATGGATCACACGACGGTGGCCACTCTGGCGATGAACCGTTCATGCCAGGGGAACGTGAAGGTCAAGAGAAGCTCAAGTGCCCGTCACTTGGGGTGGATTGCGCCGTTCGTCCCTCACGGTTGGATAACGGAACGGCCTGCCGTCTGTTCACGAACGCGGTCGCGCCCCGCGCTCCTCGAGCATCCCCGCCATCACCTGGAGCTCCGACTGCTGCGCGTCCACCATGCCCTGCGCGAGCCTCTTCTCCACACCGACGGTGCACTTGGCGACGCATCCCTCGGCCATGTGGATGCCGCCCTTGTGATGGTCCGTCATCAGCTGGAGGTAGAGGACCTCGGCCTGCTTCCCCCTGAGCGACCCGAGCTTCTTCAGCTCGGAGTTGGTCGCCATGCCCGGCATCAGCGCGCCGTCCTTGCCGGCGGCCATGTCACCCATGCCCATCCAGGTCATCGGGGGGTCGGCCGACACCTTCGGCAGCCCCCACAGGTCCAGCCAGCCCAGCAGCATGCCGCGCTGGTTGGCCTGGGTCTGCGCGATGTCGTAGGCGAGCCGCCGGACGTCCTCGTCGCCGGTGCGGTCCCGCACGATGTACGACATCTCGACGGCCTGCTGGTGGTGGACGGCCATGTCCCGGGCGAACCCGGCGTCGGCGGAGTCCGCCGCCGGCGTCTTCGGGTCCGAACCGCCGGTGTCCTCCGCGACCGCGTACGTGATCGCGCCCGCGGCGACGAGCACCGCCGCCGCGGCCCCCGCCACCCAGCCGATGTACCGCCGGCTCATTTCATGGCCCCGCCGGTGCACGAGGCGCCCGGTTCGGGTGTCTGCTGCCCCTGCACATAGGCGGCGAAGAACTTGTCCACCTCGGGATCGCTCGCGCTCTTCACGGTCACCTGGTGGCCCCACGCCGACAGGATCAGCGGCGCGTCCTGGTTCGCGTACGGGCTCATCAGCGAGTAGGGCGTCTTCTTCACCTTCGCCGCGAGCGCGTCGACGTCCGCCTTCTTCGCCTTCGCCGTGTACGTCACCCAGACCGCGCCGTGCTCCAGCGCGTGCACGGCGTTCTCGTCCCGCACCGGCTCGGTGTAGACGTCACCGTTGCAGTTGAGCCAGACCGGGTTGTGGTTGCCGCCCACCGGCGGGTGCATGGGGTACGACACCTTGGTGGTCACGTGCGTCCGCGCCAGCTTCCCGGACCACGCCCGCACCCCGTCCTTGCCGGTGGTGAAGTGCCCGGAGTCGCCCGAGTTCTTGGCGTCGCCGCTCGCCACCGAGTCCTTCTTGTCGGACTGCTTGTTCACGAGCACCACACCGCCGACCACGAGACCGGCGACGACGACCACGCTCGCGGCGATGGTGAGCACCCGGTTGCGGCGCTCCCGGGCACGCTCGGCGCGCCGCATGTCCTCGATGCGCGCCTTGCGCGCCGCGGTGCTGCTGTTCTTGGCGGAACCCATGAGGCGAGTCCTTCTGGGGGAAAGGGCGGATAGAAGGGGTCGGGCCCGCTGATCGTAGTGCGCGGGAGTGGCGCTTCCGTAGAGAGGGCACGGAATCCTTCGACGGGGAAGGGGGCGGCCCGCGGAAATTTGAATCGGGGATGCGCATTATTTACCCTCGCGGTATGCGGCTGCTGCGCTCCACCGATCTCGCCCTGCGCGTCCTGATGCGACTCGCCGTCGCCACCGCCGGCACGCCGACCACCCGTCAGGTCGCGGCGGACATGGACGTGCCCTACACGCACGCCGCCAAGGTCGTCGCCGAGCTCCAGCACCTCGGCCTGGTCGACGCCCGCCGCGGCCGGGGTGGCGGCCTCAGCCTCACGGAGCGGGGCCGTACGGCGTCCGTCGGCACAGTGGTCCGCACCTTCGAGGGCGAGGGTGACGTCGTCGAGTGCGAGGGCGCGACCCCCTGCCCCCTGATCTCCGGCTGCCGGCTGCGCGGTGCCCTGCGGCGTGCCCAGGAGGCGTTCTTCGCGACGCTGGACCCGATCACGGTCTCCGAGATCGTCGCCGACCCGACCGGCCCGCTGCTGCTGGGCATCGCCCGGGGCCCGGGCGCCTGACCGCCGGCCGCCCCCTTCCTCCCTCGCGGTGCGCGGTCGCCCGCGAGCCACGGCACCGGCCGTGGGCTGCCGGGCCTAGCCCTGGTGGGCCAGCCACAGGTCGGGGCCGAAGACCTCGTAGTGGATGTCGGCGGGGGCCACACCCTTCTCGATCAGCCCGGACCGTACGGCGCGCATGAACGGGAGCGGACCGCACAGGTACGCGCGCGTACCGGGCCGTACGGCGATGCCGGCCAGGTCGACCAGGCCGGAGCGGTGGTCCGGCCCGGCGTCCCGCTCGTAGAAGAAGTGGGCGCAGGCGTCCGGCAGCTTGGCGGTGTACGTCTCGTGGTCGGCGCGCAGGGCGTGGTCGGCGGGGGAGCGGTCGCCGTGCAGGACGGTGACCGGGCCCTGGTGGCCGACGGCGGCGAGGTCGGCCAGCATCGCGACCATCGGGGTCACGCCGATGCCCGCCGAGGCGAGCAGCAGCGGGGTGTCCGCACCGGCGTCCAGGACGAGGTCGCCGTACGGCTCGGAGAGTTCGAGGACATCACCGGGGCGCACGCGCGCGTGGAGGTGGTTCGAGACCTCGCCCTCCGGGGCCGTACCGCCGTGCACACGCTTGACGCTGAACTGGCGCACCGCCTCGCCCGGGGCCCCGGACAGGCTGTACTGCCGTATCTGCCGGGCCCCGTCGGCCAGCGTGACGCCGACGGAGACGTACTGCCCGGCGCGGAAGTCGGCCACCGGGCCGCCGTCCACCGGGCGCACCCGGAAGCTGACGACGTCCGCGGTCTCCTCGATCCGGTCGACGACCTCCCACTCCCGCGGGCCACGGCTGCCGCTCTCCTCGTACAGCCGCTTCTCGACGGCGATGAGGGCGTTCGCCATCAGCCAGTAGACCTCGTCCCAGGCGGCCGCGACCTCGGGCGTGACGGCCTCGCCGAGGACCTCGGCGATGGCGGCGAAGAGGTGCTGGTGGACGACGTCGTACTGCTCGGGGGAGACGCCGAGCGAGGCGTGCTTGTGGGCGATCCGGCCCAGCATGGCGTCCGGCCGCTGGTCCGGGTGCTCCAGAAGGTGCGTGGCGAAGGCGGCGATGGAGCCCGCGAGCGCCTGCTTCTGCGCGCCGGAGGCCTGGTTGCCCCGGTTGAACAGGTTTCGCAGCAGTTCGGGGTGGGCCGCGAAGAGCTTGGCGTAGAAGCGCTCGGTGATCTCGCCGATGGCGGCGCCGACGGCGGGGAGGGTGGCGCGGACGGTGGCCGCGGACTGCTCGGAGAGCATCGGGACTCCTCAGTACTCGACTGATCGCACGCTATGAAAACTTGCATCTGAGATGCAAATTAAAACGGCGTGGCGTGCCTCACTCCGCGACGCGGATCGGTCATGACGGATGCCGGGGCGAGCAGGCAAGATGGGCGAGAGGGCAGTACACCTGCCGTACGAGAGGCGTTCAGCCCGGAGTCGCTTCGGCGATCAAGGTCCGCAACGCGCATGAAATGGTGTTGTGGTGGGATGCTCAGGTGCCCGACCGCCTCCCGCGGCACCGGGAACCGGCGGCCTGACCAGCAAGGATGGGGAAGCGGAAGATGGACAAGCAGCAGGAGTTCGTGCTCCGGACCTTGGAGGAGCGCGACATCCGGTTCGTACGCCTGTGGTTCACGGACGTGCTGGGCTTCCTGAAGTCCGTGGCCGTGGCCCCCGCCGAGCTGGAACAGGCCTTCGACGAGGGCATCGGCTTCGACGGCTCGGCCATCGAGGGCTTCGCCCGGGTCTACGAGTCGGACATGATCGCCAAGCCGGACCCCTCCACCTTCCAGGTCCTGCCGTGGCGCGCGGAGACCCCCGGCACCGCCCGCATGTTCTGCGACATCCTCATGCCGGACGGCTCGCCCTCCTTCGCCGACCCGCGCTACGTCCTCAAGCGCGCCCTCGCCCGGACCTCGGACCTCGGCTTCACCTTCTACACCCACCCCGAGATCGAGTTCTTCCTGCTGAAGGACCGCCCCCTCGACGGCTCCCGCCCCATCCCCGCCGACAACTCCGGGTACTTCGACCACACCCCGACCAACGTCGGCATGGACTTCCGCCGCCAGGCGATCACCATGCTGGAGTCGATGGGCATCTCGGTGGAGTTCTCCCACCACGAGGGCGCGCCGGGCCAGCAGGAGATCGATCTGCGCTACGCCGACGCCCTGTCGACCGCGGACAACATCATGACGTTCCGCCTGGTCATGAAGCAGGTCGCGCTGGAGCAGGGCGTGCACGCCACCTTCATGCCGAAGCCGTTCTCCGAGCACCCCGGCAGCGGCATGCACACCCATCTGTCCCTCTTCGAGGGCGACCGCAACGCGTTCTACGAGTCCGGTGCGGAGTACCAGCTCTCCAAGGTCGGCCGCTCCTTCATCGCCGGCCTGCTCCGGCACGCCGCCGAGATCTCCGCCGTGACCAACCAGTGGGTCAACTCCTACAAGCGCATCTGGGGCGGCTCCGAGCGCACGGCGGGCGCCGGCGGCGAGGCCCCGTCCTACATCTGCTGGGGCCACAACAACCGCTCGGCCCTGGTCCGCGTGCCCATGTACAAGCCCGGCAAGACCGGCTCCGCCCGGGTCGAGGTCCGCTCCCTGGACTCCGGCACGAACCCGTACCTGGCCTACGCCCTTCTGCTGGCCGCCGGCCTGAAGGGCATCGAGGAGGGCTACGAGCTCCCGCCGGGCGCCGAGGACGACGTCTGGGCCCTCTCCAACGCCGAACGGCGCGCCATGGGCATCGAGCCCCTCCCGCAGAACCTCGGCGAGGCCCTGACCCTCATGGAGGGCAGCGACCTGGTCGCCGAGACCCTCGGCGAACACGTCTTCGACTTCTTCCTGCGGAACAAGAAGTCCGAGTGGGAGGAGTACCGGTCCGAGGTGACGGCGTTCGAGCTGCGCAAGAACCTGCCGGTGCTGTAGGGGCGGGCCGGGGCGGCCTCTGCCCGGTCGGCAAGCGTGGCCCGCAGCCGTCCGCCCCGGGACCCGGGTGTTTGCCATGCCTCCAGGGGCCGTCCATGGGACGTCTGTGCGCGCGGAGCAGCCCATGGCAGGCTCATGGCGCATGATCGATGAATTCGCGAAGGACAACCTGCACCGGCGACTGCGGCGGGACCGCAAGGCGCTGCTCTGGAAACTCGACGGCCTGTCCGAATACGACGCCCGCCGGCCTTTGACAGCGACCGGGACCAATCTCCTCGGCCTGGTCAAACACGTGGCCACCGTCGAGGCCAGGTACTTCGGCGAGGTCTTCGACCGCCCTTCCCCGGAACCGCTGCCCCGGTGGGAGGACTCCGACGGCGGCGATCTGTGGGCGACCGAGGACGAGACCCGTGATCAGATCATCGGGTTCTACCGGCGCACGTGGGAACACTCGGACGCGACGATCGACGAGCTTCCCCTCGATGCCCCCGGCCACGTGCCGTGGTGGCCGGAGCCTTGTCCCAACACGAACCTGTTCGCCGTCATGGTCCATGTCCTCGGCGAGTCCATCCGGCATGCCGGGCACGCCGACATCCTGCGCGAGGCCCTCGACGGCCGGACCGGGGTGCGCGCCGAGAACGAGCAGCCGATCGACGAGGAAGCCCGTGCGGCCTACTGCGCGAAGATCGAGCAGGCCGCCAGGTCGGCCGCGCCGATCAAGGCTCAGAGGGTGTCTCACGTGACGTGATGTCCGTGCGGCACGATGCCCTCAGGCAGGCCGTCCGCGGCCTTCCGGGTCCGGGCGTCGGCTTCCTCGCAGCGGTGTTATCAAGGGTGTATGGAAGCATTTTCCGGACGCCCACGGGGTCCGGAACGTCATCCGCCCGTCGGGGGCTCGCACGCACGTCGCGCCTCCCTGCTGGACCTGCGCAGTACGGCCGGTCAGGTGTTCCTTCTCCAGGTCGTGATCGTGGTCCTGCTGGTCGTGGCCGCCGTGGGGGTCATGGTGCTCCAGGCGGCGAACGACGCCCTGCAGCAGGGGCGCAGGGAGTCGATCATCGTGGCGCAGTCGTTCGCGAGTGCTCCTGGCGTGGCCGAGGCGCTGCGGGGCCCGGATCCGACGGCGGTGCTCCAGCCTCGGGCCGAGGAGGCGCGCAAGCGTGCGGGCGTGGACTTCGTCGTCGTCATGAACACGGACGGGATTCGTTACACGTATCCCTACCCGCGGGAGATCGGGAAGAAGTTCGTCGGCACCATCGAACCGGCGCTGAAGGGCCGTACCGTCGTCGAGCAGGCCGGCGGGCCGCCGCTGCCCGCGGGCAAGGGGACGGACGTGCAGGCGGTGGTCCCGGCGACCGACTCGCACGGCAAGGTGGTCGGCCTGGTCTCCGCCGGAATCACGGTCAGGAACGTGGCGGGGCTGTGGCTGCCGGAGGTGCCGATCATCGTGGGCAGCGGCGTGGCCGCGCTGGCGCTGGCCGTGACGGGAACGACGTTCGTGTCCCGGCGGCTGCGGCGGCAGACGTACGGCATGGCCCCGGTGGAGCTGGCGGAGTTGTACAGGCACCACGACGCGGTCCTGCACGCGGTGCGGGAAGGAGTGCTGATCACCGACGCCGACGGACGACTGCTGATGGCCAACGACGAGGCGGCACGGCTGCTCGGACTCCCGGCGGACCCGCGGGGGCGCCCGGTGCAGGAGCTGGGACTGCCGGAGCCGATCACGCGTCTGCTGTCGTCGCCGGAGGCGGTCACCGACGAGGTCCGTCTCGTGGGGGACCGGTTGCTGGCGGTGAACAAGCGGCCGACGTACCCGCAGGCCGACCCGGAGGGCAGCGTGGTGACTCTGCGGGACACCACGGAGCTGGCGGCGGTCTCGGGGCGGGCCGAGGTCGCGCGGGAGCGGCTGAAGCTGCTGTACGAGGCCGGGGTGGGGATCGGGACCACGCTGGATGTGGAGCGTACGGCCCAGGAGCTGGCCGACGTGGCGGTGCCGCAGTTCGCCGACCTCGTGACGGTGGACCTGCTCGAAGCGGTGCTGCGGGGCTGGGAGCCGACGGCGGAGGGCTGGCGGCATCTGCGCCGGGCGGCGATCGGCGGCGACCGGCGGATGGTTCCGGTGTATCCGCGGGGCCAGATGATCTCCTTCTCGCGTCGAACGCCGCAGATGCGGGCGCTGCAGGAGCGACGGGTGACGCTCGAGGCGGACCTGCGGCAGGCACAGGGCTGGCGGGAACAGGATCCGGAGCGCGCCAGGAGGGCCCTGGAGCGCGGGTTGCGTTCGATGGTGGCCGTGCCACTGCGGGCGCGGAACGCAACGCTGGGCGTGGCGAACTTCTACCGGACGGTGGATTCCGCGGCGTTCGAGCCGGACGACCTCACCTTCGCGGAGGAACTGGCCGCGCGGGCGGCGGTGGCCATCGACAACGCCCGGAGGTTCACCCGGGAGCGCGCGATGGCGGTGACGCTGCAGCGCAGCCTGCTGCCGCGGCGGCAGCCGGAGCAGGACGCGCTGGAGGTGGCCTGGCGGTACCTGCCTGCGGAGGCCGGGGTGGGCGGGGACTGGTTCGACATCATCCCGCTTCCGGGCGCTCGCGTGGCTCTGGTGATGGGTGACGTCGTCGGTCACGGGCTGCACGCGGCGGCGACGATGGGCCGGCTGCGCACCGCGGTGCACAACTTCTCCACCCTGGACCTGCCTGTGGACGAGGTGCTCGGGAACCTGGACGACCTGGTCGTCCGCATGGACAACGAGGAGCACACGGACGATGCCAGGGCCGGCCAGGAAGGCGAGGGCGTGACCGGAGCGACCTGCCTCTACGCGGTCTACGACCCGGTGGCGGAGGCCTGCACGATGGCCCGTGCGGGGCATCCGGGACCGGTGGTGGTGCGCCCGGACGGGACGGTCACCTGTCCTGACGTGCCGGCCTCGGCGCCGCTCGGCCTGGGCGGCTACCCCTTCGAGACCGTGGAACTGTCCCTGCCGGAGGGTTCGCAACTGGTGCTGTACACCGACGGCCTCGTGGAGGACCGTACCCACGACATCGACGTCGGGATGGAGCGACTGCGCCGGGCGTTGGGCGAGTCCGGGGGCCGCTCGCCGGAGGAGACGTGTCGAGCGGTGATCGACTCGTTGAAGCCGTCGCCCTCCTCCGACGACATCGCGCTGTTGGCGGCACGTACCCGGAGGTTCCCGCGCTCGCACGTGGCCATGTGGGACGTGCCGCCGGACCCGGCGGTGGTTCCCTCGGTACGGGCGCGCTGCCGGGAGAGGTTGCAGGAGTGGGGGCTGGAGGAGACCGCGTTCGCCACGGAGCTGATCGTCAGCGAGTTGGTGACGAACGCGATCCGGTACGGCTCGCCACCGGTCGGCGTACGGCTGCTCCACGGACGGTGTCTGATCTGCGAGGTGTCGGACGGAAGCGGCACGTCGCCGCGCATGCGGCGGGCGGCGACCACCGACGAGGGCGGACGGGGACTGTTCCTGGTGGCGCAGTTCGCCCAGCGATGGGGGACGCGGTACACCCCTCACGGCAAGGTCATCTGGACGGAGCAGCTTCTCCACGACGGCGCATCCGCCGCCTCGGGCCTCGCCCCGATCGACTTTCTCCTCGACCAGTTCGACGATCCCGGCCTGTGAGCCGCCCCGCTGCCTTCGGTCCTCCACGCAATCAGCCGATCGGATCGTCAGATCGATGTCGGGCATCGATACGTTCGGCAGGAAGGCAGAAGGAGCGGAAGAACCGGAGGTGCGGTATGAGGAGGCCTGTCGATCGCCCGGATGTCATCGGGCGGCACGAGGGCGGCGTCGCCGCCCTCCGGACCCGGGAGCCGGCGCGATGACCGCGTGCGAAGTGCCTCGTCGTGCCTTCTGCGGGTGAGGAGACGGTCAGCCCTCTGTCCTTCAGGGAACTGCAGGCGATCGCTCTCGCCTTCACGATGACGTCGCTCGACCGGACCGTGGTCGTCATCGCTCTCCCGTCCATGGCCCACGACTTGGGATTCGGGCTGGTGGCGGCTCACTGGATCATCAGTGTCTACGTGCTGACCACGGCTGCACTCGTCCTCCTCGGAGGGCGCCTCGGGAGCACGATCGGGCTCATGCGGACCTTTCGCTGCGGGGTGCTGGTGTTCACACTCGCGTCGGTCGCCTGTGCGATGGTGCCGACCGCAGGTACCGCATTCGCGGCCCTGGTCGGCTTCAGGGCTTTGCAGGGGGCCGGCGCGGCCCTGATGTGGCCCGTCGCCATCCCGATGGTGACAGGCGCCTTCGCAAAGGCGAGTCAGGGCCGGGTGGTCGCCCTGTTCTGCGGTGTGTCCCAGTTCGGCGGAGCCCTGGGGCCTGTGGTGGGTGGAGCCGTCACAGGGGCGCTCGGATGGCGTTACGTGTTCTGGCTCAACATCCCGCTCGGTGTCCTCGCCTTCATCCTCACTCTGCGTGGTACTCCCGGTCCACGGCCGACCGGTGAACGGCCGCACCTCACCCAGCTGTTCCTCCTGGTGCCGGGTGTCTGCCTGGTCGTACTGGCGCTTCAGCAGAGTGCGCAATGGGGCCTGGCGTCATGGCGATTCTGTGCGTCGCTGTGTGCCGGCCTGCTGATCACCTGCGTCTTCTGCCGCGCCACTCTGCGGTCCCGCCACCCCCAGGTCAACCTGCGACTTCTCGCCGGGCGACGGTTCGGCGCGGACGTGCTGGTCAACTGCGGCCTGCAACTCGGTCTTTTCGCGGTGTTCGTCAACAGCGCGCTCTACATTCAGGAAGTGCTGCATTTCTCCCCCTTGCGGGCCGGAATCGCACAGATGCCCCTCCTCGTCGGCGTCATCCTGGGGACCCAGGCGGCCGGTCACCTGTTCGACCGCACAGGTAGTGCCAGGGTCCCTGTGCTGTGCGGACTGCTCTGCGCGATCGCGGGGGTGGGGATGTGGATCGCGGCACTGTCCTGCACGTCCTACTTCTGGCACCTGCCGGGCATGGTGCTCTGCGGGCTGGGGGCCGGCACGCAGGCGTCGGTGAAGGCCGACGCCATGAACGGGGTGCCCGCGCTTCGGAGACCCGACGCGTCCGGGCTGCTCGCCGTGACGCAGCAACTCTCCGCCGTGGTGGGCCTCGCGGTCGCCGGGACGGCCACCGCGACGCACGTGCGAGCGGACGCCGGACCGGCCCTCGTCGACACACAGGCCGTGACCGCGGGGTTCCTGGTCTCCCTGGGCTTTCTGGTGGTGACCCTCTGCGGAGCGGCCCTGTACCTGGGCCGGTGCCGCACGCTCACCGGTCGGCGCTGCGCTCGCGGGGCCGGCGGTCACGAACCGTCGGCCCCAGGGGTGCGCCCGTGCCCTTTCGTCAGGGGGTGCGGGGAGCTTCCCGCGGCGGGGTCGTGGTCGCCGGCTGGACCACGCACAGGGCCCAGATGACGACTCCCGCGAAGGCGATCATCAGGGTGGACCAGATGGGGGAGTACGGCAGGGAGAGGAAGTTGGCGATGATGATCAGGCCGGCGATGACGATGCCGGAGATCCGCGCCCACTTCGCCGTCTGGAACAGCCCCATGCTCACCACCACGGCGACGGCGCCCAGGATGAGGGTGACCCAGCCCCAGCCGGTCAGGTCGAAGCGGAAGACGTAGCCGTTCGCCGCGATGAACACGTCGTCCTCGGCGATGCCCATGATGCCGCGGAAGATGTCGATCACCCCGGCGACCATCAGCATGACGGCGCCGAAGAGCATCAGACCGCTGGCCCAGTGCTGCTTCCTGGCCTCTGTGGTGTGTGTCGTGGTCATGTCTTTGCCTCGCTTGCTGTCGTCCGGTGATCAGTGCGGGACGGACGTCGTGGCCGAGCCGGTGCGGTCCGTGCCGTCGTCGCCGCTCAGCACCAGTGCCTTCGCCCTCTGGAACTCCTCCGGGGTGATGTCGCCGCGGTTGCGCAGCTCGGAGAGCTTGGCGAGTTCGTCGGAACTGCTGGGCCGGGCACCGCCCGCCGCCTCCCTGACGTAGGAGTCGAACGCCTTGCGCTGCCGGATCGCCTGCTCCTGCTCCCGGCGGCCCATGTCCTTGCCGCGGGCGAGCAGGTACACGAAGACCCCGAGGAACGGCAGCACGATCACGAACAGGCACCAGCCGGCCTTGCCCCAGCCGCTCATGGAGTCGTCCCGGAAGATGTCGAGGACGACCTTGAACAGCAGGAAGAACCACATGATCCACAGGAAGAACCACAGCATGGTCCCGAGGGCGGCCAGCAGCGGGTAGTCGTAGGCGAGGTTCATCTACGTGGTCCCTTCTTCGCACATCAGGCCGTTGTCCGAGCCCACAGTGCGCCGGTGCGGGACCGCCCGCCTCACACCCCCCGGGTGATTTCCCCCGCTCCCTCGCCGACCCACGGCCGCGCGGCTAGCGCAGGTACGCCGGTGACACCGCCGCCGTGCTGATGCGCCGGGCCCTGCCCGAGCCGTCCGCCGGGACCTCGTAGAGATCCGCGCCGTAGTCCCCGGGCAGCGCGTACACGATCGTGCGGGCGTCCCGCCAGACCGCCTGGTCGTCGACGCTCCTCGGTTCGGCCAGCGGAGTCTCCCGCATCGTGCGCAGGTCGAGGACGTACAGACGCCACGGGGCGTCCTTCGGCAGCCCCGCCACCCGCTTCTTGTAGGCGACCCGCGTGCCGTCGGGGGACAGGGACGGGCACTCCACGTTCGGGTGCAGCGTGGTGACCGTGCGGTGGCGCAGGTCGCCGCGGACCAGGTAGGTGCGCCCCCCGGTGGCCAGCGTCGCGTAGAACGTGCGGTCGTCCGCCGCGAACGTCACGCCCCAGAAGTTGACGTCCGCCGCCCGGTAGGGCCGTCCGTCCTTGACGATCCGGAAGTCCTCCAGCGACGGGACCAGGACGCCGGTGCGGGTGTCCGCGATCGCCGTGCGCGTGGAGAAGTTCGTGCCGGCGTACGAGTCGCCGCCGACGAAGGCCGTCCAGGCGGCGAAGCGGCCGGTGGGGGAGACCCGGGCGCGGGAGGGGATGCCGGGGACGTCGTAGTGGTCCACGGCGCGCAGGCGCGCGTCGAGGATCAGGGCGCGGTAGGTGTCGGACACCGGCCCGTGCACCGCCTGGAGACACACGCCGGTGCCCGAGGCGGCGTAGAAGCGCAGGCACTTGACGCCCGAGGCGGTGCGCGGCGCCGCGGGCTCACCGGCCGGGACGCTCGTCAGCTCGTCCCGGTGCGGTCCCCACGCCATGTTCCGGAACACCATGCGGCCGTGGCCGGTCAGCGCCACCGTGCCGGGTGTGACCCGCGGGCCACCCGCCTGGGTGCGGTCGCGGCGGTCGGCGCGGGCGGAGGCGTGCAGCACGGACGCCAGCCCGACGGCCGCGAGCACGGCGACCGCCGCCGCCAGGATCAGGACGCGGTTGCGTACGGTCATGCGGTCACCGGCTCCTTCGGGCGCAGGGTGAGGGAGAACGCGGCACACGCGGCGAGCGCCACGGCCGCGCCGGCCAGTGCGGTGCGGTCGCCCCACGCCGTCCAGGCCGCGCCGAACAGCAGCGAGCAGGCGAACCGCGCGAGTGCCTGCCCGGTCTGCACCACGGCCAGTCCGGAGGAGCGCAGCGCTTCGGGGACCCCGTCGGAGGCCGCCGCCATCAGCACCCCGTCGGTGGCCGCGTAGAAGCCGCCGTGGAGGGCGAGGACGGCGTACGGCAGGGCCGTGCCGTGCCAGGACGTGAGCAGCAGGCCGTAGGCGAGGAGCAGGGCCCCGTGCCCGGCCAGGAAGACCGTCCACCGGCCCACCCGGTCCGCGAGCCGGCCGAGCGGCACCGCCAGCAGCAGGAAGGCGGCCGCGGTGCCGAGCGGCAGCAGCGCGAACCAGCGGTCGGGCACGCCGAGGCGGCGCTGGAGCAGCAGGTAGACGAAGGAATCGCTGACCGTGGCGAGGCCCAGCAGCAGCGCGCACACGGTGATCCGGCGCAGGTCCCGGCGGCGCAGCAGCCGTACGGCGGCGCGCAGGGTCGGGCGTTCGGCGGGAGCCGCGCCCGACGTGGCCGGGCCTCGTGGTCCGCCGCCGCGCCTGCCGCCCGGCACGAAGAGGACCAGGACCAGGACGCCCAGGACGGCCACGCAGAAGCTGACGGTGAACACCGCGTCGTAGCCGTCCACGGTGGCCCGCAGGACGAGGAACGCCGCCAGCGGGCCGAGCAGCGCACCCGCGGTGTCCATCGCCCGGTGCACGCCGAAGGCCCGGCCGCGGGACTCCGTCGTGCTCGCGAGCGAGATCAGTGCGTCCCGGGGAGCCGTCCGCAGCCCCTTCCCGGTGCGGTCGGCGGCGAGGACCAGCCCGATCGGGGTCAGTGAGTGCGCCACCAGCAGCAGGGGCTTGCAGGCCGCGGAGAGGGCGTACCCGAACCCGGCGACCCACTTGTGCCGGCCGCCGCCCCGGTCGGCGAGGTGCCCGCCGACGAGCCGGACCAGTGCCGAGAAGCCGTTGTAGATGCCGTCCAGCAGTCCGAAGCCCAGCGGGGACAGGCCGAGGCCGGTCACGAGGTACAGCGGCATGACCGCCGTGACCATCTCGGAGGACACGTCGGTGACCAGGCTGACCGTTCCGAGGGCGAGGACGGTGGGCGCGACCGCGGCACGGCGCCGCCCGGCCGGAGGCCGGACGGCACCGTCAGCGGACGCGACGGCGCGGCTGTCCGCTACGTACACGTCAGGACGCCCAGATACCGGTGATGTCCTTGGCGGAGGCAGCGTTGCCCGCGTGCGTACTCAGGCCCTGGGTGTCCTCCAGGGTGCGCAGCAGGTCGTAGTGGTTGTAGGTGGTGGAACTGGACGAGCCCGCGGTGACCGGCTGGCCGTACAGGACCGTCGGGATGCGGTTGCCGCTGAGCCGGTTGTCCTCGTCGAAGGTGACGACGAGCAGGCTGTTGTGGGTCTTGGCCCAGGTCGCGTACGCGCCCAGGTTGTTCTTCAGCCAGGTGTCACCGGAGGACACCGAGCAGTCGTGCATGTCGCTGCACAGGTTGGGGACGACGAACGACACCTGGGGCAGCGTCGAGTAGTCCGTCGGGAACTGGGCGAACGTCTTGGCGCTGGACGTCGGTACGTTGTTGAACCCGAACCAGGGGTTGTGCTTGCGCGCGTACTTGCCACTGCTGCAGGTGGTCGAACCCTGGCTGGGCAGCGTCTCGTTGTAGCTGGCCCAGCTGCGGCCGGCGGCGATCAGCTCGGAGGCCAGGTTCGGCGCGGACGAGAAGCCCGGGGTGTAGCAGCTGTCGTCCGTGATGCCCTGCGTCGAACCGGAGAACAGGGCGAAGTAGTTGGGCTGGCTCGGGTGGGTCTCGGCGTACGCCTGGGACAGGTTGGCGCCGCCCGACTTCAACGAGTTGATGTAGGGCGCGCTGGAGGAACCGATGACCTGGCTGTACGCGTGGTTCTCGAAGACGACGACGACCACGTGGTCCGGACTGGGAACGGTGGTCGCGGCGTGCGCGGACCCGCTGCCGAGACCGGTCCACAGACCTGCCGCGGCCGCGGCGAGGGCCGCCGCGGACGCCACGACGGTGCGGGCACGGCGGTACACGGAACTGCCGGACACATCAACCTCCGGGGTGGGGGGGATACGGGGCTGGCGGTGCGGACAGAGCATGCACACGCCAACATTCCCGTGGCCCACGGAAGCCAACCTCGCGAGTGAAGACCGGATGAACGGCGGGTACCCGCGCCGCCATGACGCGCATTCTGGTGGGCACTTGCGGCTGGACCGACCCGGCGCTGGTGCGGAGCGGCTGGTACCCACGCGGCCACCGCGACGCCGAGGGACGTCTGCGGCACTACGCGAGCCGCTTCCCCGTGGCCGAGGCCGACTCCCCGTACTACGCCCTGCCGAGTCCGCGCACCACCCGGCTGTGGGCGGACCGCACCCCCGCCGGGTTCCGCTTCGACGTCAAGGCGTTCTCCCTCCTCACCGGCCACCCCACCCGCCCCGCCTCCCTCCCCGCGGACCTGCGCGGACACCCGCGGGACGAGGGCCTGCTCACGGAGACCTGGACGCGGTACGCCGAGGCGGTGGACCCCCTGCGCCGCGCCGGGCGGCTGGGCACGCTCCTGTTCCAGTACCCGCCCTCCCTGGCCCCCGGCCCCGACTCCGAGGCGTTCGTCCGCGCGGCCCGGGAACGCGCCCGCGACTGGCCGTTCGCCGTGGAGTTCCGCGACCGCGCCTGGTGGCGGTCCGCCCGTACGACCGCCTTCCTCAGGGACCTGGGCGCCACCGCCGTCGGCGTGGACACCCGCCAGGGCCTGCCCGGTTCGCTGCCCCCGGACACCTCCGTGACCACCCCGCGCCTCGCCGTCGTCCGCTTCCACGGCCGCAGCGCCCACTGGGGCACGGGCGGCAAGGAGGACCGTTTCCGCCACGACTACACGGAGGCGGAACTCGCCGAGTGGCTGCCCCGCGTCCGCGCCCTCGCCGCGCGCGCCGAGGAGGTCCACCTCCTCTTCAACAACTGCTGCGCGGACGCGGCGGTCCGGGCGGCCCGGAGCATGCTCGATCTGCTGACCGCCCGGCTGCCGCGGCAGGTCGCTAGTCCTGAGGCGCCGCCGGTCGGGCCAGCGCCTGGTGCAGCGGCTCGGTGAGCCGCCGCTTGTACTCCTGGACGGCCCACCCGTTGCCGTCGGGGTCCTTGAAGTACATGAAGGTGGCCCCGTCCTGCGGTGCGAACTGCACCGGCTCGCTGACCTCGAGGCCCCGCGCGGTCAGCTCCTCGTAGGCGGCCTTGGCGTCCGTCACGCACAGCTGCAGACCGTGGTACGTCCCCGGCCGCGGTGTCCCGGTGGGCATCTGCAGCCCGTCCACCAGCGCGATGGAACACCCGGACCCCGGCGGCGTGAGCTGCACGATCCGCACGCCCTCCATCACCTCCCCGTCCAGGTCGACGTGGAAGCCGACCTTGTCGCGGTAGAACTCCTTGGCCCGGTCCACGTCGGACACGGGCAGCATGACCACTTCGAGGGACATCTGCATGGAACGACTCCTCCTCGTCACGGCTGAACGGCTCGCCCTCACCGAAGCGGAAATCCCTCCGGGGCGCCACCGAAACGGCCCCGCCTGGGGCGGATCGAGGGAGCCGTCGGTAGCGCCGGGCGGATGCACACCGGGCCGTCCACCGATCACCCGCCCGCGCCCCGTCGCCCGCGCGGCTCCGGATGCCCACCCGCCCCACGTCACCCGCACGGCCTCTCACGCCGTCGCCGGGTCGCAGGCATCGCCCCGGCGGTCGGCCCCGGCCGCCGACAGGGCGTGCGGAACACGGGATCGCGGGTTCCGCGCCGCGCCCGGGCCCGCGGCGGAGCGCGGTGCGCCGGACCGGATCCGTACGGCGCGGATCCTGCCCCGGGCCCACCGGCGGGGCACCCGCTCACGCCAGGCCGAGCGCACGTGAACCACGCGCACGCACCCAGCACCGTGGATGACGTCGGCGGCGCCGAATCCCGCAGCCGGACCCGGGGCGTCCCGCACACACGGAAGCCGCGGCGGCAACCCCCTACCCGCGCCGAAGCCCAGGGAGCCGCGCCCCGAATCCCGCCCCGGTCCCGGGCCCGCCCCGGAGCCCGGGCCTCGTGGTGCGGTTAGGCTCTGGCCAGGACGACCTTGATCCGAGACAAGGGGAGGCCGAGGATGACGCCGGGGCGCAGAAGCAGCACGTTCACCCGTCTGCTCCGGCACGGCTTCACCGACCCCTCCGCCGCCGAGCGCCTGCTGGACGGCCCCGAGCTGGACCCCGTGCGCAACGACCCGGTCCTGCTGGAGGCCCTCGGCGCCACCGCCGACCCCGACCTGGCCCTGCACGGTCTGGTCCGCCTCCTGGAGGCGCAGAACGGCTCCGCCGCCCCGCGCGAGCTGACGGACACCCTGATCGCGGCCAAGCCGCTGCGCGACCGCCTCCTCGGCGTCCTCGGTGCCTCCGCCGCCCTCGCCGACCACCTCGCCCGCCACCCCAGCGACTGGCAGGCCCTCGTCACCTACGAGCCCCGCGACCTCCACCCGGGCGTGGCGGAGTTCGAACGCGGCCTGGCCGACGCGACCGAGCCGGTCTCCCTGCGCGTCGCCTACCGCCGCTGCCTGCTCTCCATCGCCGCCCGGGACGTCTGCGGCACCACGGACGTCGCCCAGACCGCGGCCGAACTCGCGGACCTGGCCACCGCCACCCTGCGCGCCGCGCTGGCGATGGCACAGGCCGCCGCCCCCGAGGACGCGGCGGCCTGCCGCCTCGCCGTGATCGCGATGGGCAAGTGCGGCGGTCACGAGCTGAACTACGTCTCCGACGTGGACGTCATCTTCGTGGCCGAGGCCACCGACGGCACCAGCGAGGCCAAGGCCCTCAGGTCCGCCACGAAACTCGCCTCCCACCTCATGCGGATCTGCTCGGAGACGACCGTCGAGGGCTCCATCTGGCCCGTGGACGCCAACCTCCGTCCCGAGGGCCGCAACGGCCCCCTCGTCCGCACCCTCAGCAGCCACGTCGCCTACTACCAGCGCTGGGCCAAGACCTGGGAGTTCCAGGCCCTGCTGAAGGCCCGCCCGGTGGCCGGCGACCAGGACCTCGGCCGGGCCTACATCGACGCGCTGGAACCCCTCGTCTGGAAGGCCGCCGAACGCGACAACTTCGTCGCGGACGTGCAGAAGATGCGCCGCCGGGTGGTCGAGAACATCCCCGTCGCCGAGATCGAACGCGAGCTCAAACTCGGCCCCGGCGGCCTCCGCGACGTCGAGTTCGCGGTCCAGCTCCTTCAGTTGGTGCACGGCCGCACCGACCCGTCCCTGCGCAGCGGCACCACCCTCGACGCCCTCCAGGCCCTGGCCGCCGGCGGCTACGTCGGCCGCGAGGACGCCGCCCGCCTGGACGAGGCGTACCGCTTCCTGCGCTCCATGGAGCACCGCATCCAGCTGTACCGCCTGCGCCGTACCCACCTCGTCCCCGAGGCGGAGGAGGACGTACGCCGCCTGGGCCGCTCCATGGGGCTGCGCGCCGACCCGGTGGCCGACCTGAACCGCGAATGGAAGCGGCACACCGGCGTCGTACGACGGCTGCACGAGAAGCTCTTCTACCGCCCGCTGCTCGACGCGGTGGCCCAACTCGCCCCCGGCGAGGCCCGCCTGAGCCCCGAGGCGGCCCGCGAACGCCTGGTCGCCCTCGGCTACGCCGACCCGGCCGCCGCCCTGCGCCACCTGGAGGCGCTGGCGTCCGGCGTGACCCGTAAGGCGGCGATCCAGCGCACCCTCCTGCCGGTCCTGCTGGGCTGGTTCGCCGACTCGGCGGACCCCGACGCGGGCCTGCTGAACTTCCGCAAGGTCTCCGACGCCCTCGGCAAGACCCCCTGGTACCTGCGGCTCCTCAGGGACGAGGGCGCCGCCGCCGAGAACCTGGCCCGCGTCCTGTCGGCGGGCCGCCTCGCCCCCGACCTGCTGATGCGCGCCCCGGAGGCGGTGGCCCTGCTCGGCCAGGGGGACGGCGGCGGCCTGGAGCCCCGCGACCGCGCCCAGCTGGAGCAGGAGATCCTCGCCGCCGTGGGCCGCGCGGAGAACGCCGAGCAGGGCGTCACCGCGGCGCGCGGCGTCCGCCGCCGCGAGCTGTTCCGCATCACCGCCACCGACATCGTCGGCTCCTACGGCACCGAGACCTTCCCCGCCGAGGCCGACCAGGGCGCCCTGGTGGACCGGGTCGGCGCGGCCGTCTCCGACCTCACCGCGGCCACCCTCGCCGGCACCCTGCGCGCGGTCGTGCGCGGCGGCTGGGGCGACACCCTGCCCACCCGGTTCGCGATCATCGGCATGGGCCGCTTCGGCGGGCACGAGCTGGGCTACGGCTCCGACGCGGACGTGCTCTTCGTGCACGAACCGCAGGACGGCGTGGACGAGCACGAGGCGGCCGCGGCCGCCAACAAGGTCGTCGCCGAGATGCGCCGGCTGCTCCAGCTGCCCAGTGCCGATCCGCCCCTGCTGATCGACGCCGACCTGCGCCCCGAGGGCAAGTCGGGCCCGCTGGTGCGCACCCTGAAGTCGTACGGGGCGTACTACCGCCGCTGGTCCCTGGTCTGGGAGTCGCAGGCGCTGCTGCGGGCCGAGCCGGTCGCGGGGGACGCGGACCTCGGCCGCCGCTTCACCGAGCTGATCGACCCGCTGCGCTACCCGCCGCAGGGGCTCGCCGAGGACGCCGTACGCGAGATCCGCCGGCTGAAGGCCCGGATGGAGGCCGAGCGGCTGCCGCGCGGCGCCGACCCCAAGCTGCACACCAAGCTCGGCCCCGGCGGCCTGTCCGACGTCGAGTGGACCGTCCAGCTGTTCCAGCTCCGGCACGGCCACCAGGTGCCCGGGCTGCGCACCACCCGCACCCGCCACGCCCTGTCCGCGGTCCGCGCGGCCGGTCTGCTGTCCGCCGAGGAGACGGAGATCCTGGACGAGGCGTGGGTGCTGGCCACCCGGGTGCGCAACGCGGTCATGCTGGTCCGCGGCCGGGCCGGGGACACCTTCCCCACCGAGCCCCGCGAGCTGGCCGCCGTGGGCCGCTACCTCGGGTACGGCGCCGGACACGCGGGGGACATGCTCGACGCCTACCGCCGCACCACCCGCAGGGCGCGCACGGTGGTGGAGGAGCTGTTCTACGGCGACGGGGCCTGAGCCGGCTCGGGCGCCCGGACCGGCACCCGCCTCGGCATCGTGTGGGGCAGGGCGCCGTACCAGAGCCGGGCCACCGCGGCGCCGAAGGCCAGGCAGAGCATGCCGCCCACCGCGTCCAGCCAGAAGTGGTTGGCCGTGGCGACGATCACCAGCAGGGTGGTCGCCGGGTACAGCAGGCCGAGCACCCGTGCCCACGGCACCGACGCCAGCGCGAAGACCGTCAGACCGCACCACAGCGACCAGCCGATGTGCATCGACGGCATCGCCGCGTACTGGTTGGACATGTGCTTGAGGTCGCCGGAGGCCATCGAGCCCCAGGTGTGGTGCACCATGACCGTGTCCACGAAGCGCCCGTCCCGCATCAGCCGGGGCGGCGCGAGCGGGAACAGGTAGTAACCGACGAGGGCCACGCCCGTCGTCGCGAAGAGCGCCAGCCTGGTGGCGGCGTACCGGCCGGGATGCCACCGGTACAGCCACACCAGCACGCCCAGCGTGATGACGAAGTGCAGCGTGGCGTAGTAGTAGTTCATGCCGACGATCAGCCAAGACACCGAGTTCACGGCGTGGTTGACCGCCCGTTCGACGGCGATGCCCAGCTGGTGCTCGGTCCGCCAGATCCAGTCCGCGTTCCGCAGCGCGGCGGCCCGCTGCTCCGGGACGGCGTTGCGGATCAGTGAGTAGACCCAGTAACTCAGCGCGATCAGAAGGATCTCGAACCACAACCGGGGCCGGCGCGGATGACGCAGCCGGCCCAGCAGACCCCGGCCCCCCTCGCCCGTGACGGCCCGCGGAACGGCCACGTCCTCGCGACCTTCCGAATCTGTCACGGTCGAGTCACTCATAGGCATCAAGTCTGCCAGACAAGGCTTCCTCGCCCGATCATCCCAAGGCCGGGTCCCCGACGCACCTTCTGCGCGGCACCGGGGACGTGCGGTACCCGGGACGCGCGGCCGACGGCCGACCCGCGGGACGTGCCGCCGCTACGAGGCGCGCAGGGCGTGCGGCGCCGAGGCGGTCGAGCCGCGCACCACCAGCTCCGGCATGAACACGAACTCGCTGTGCGGCGCCGGCGTACCGCCGATCTCCTCCAGCAGCGTGCGCACCGCGGCCTGCCCCATCGCCGGGACCGGCTTGCGGACCGTGGTCAGCGGCGGGTCGGTGAACGCGATCAGCGGCGAGTCGTCGAACCCGACCACCGACACGTCCCGCGGCACCTCCAGACCCCGCTGCCGGGCCGCCCGTATCGCGCCGAGGGCCATCATGTCGCTGGCGCAGACCACCGCCGTGCAGTCGCGGTCGATCAGCGCCGTCGCGGCGGCCTGACCGCCCTCCAGCGTGTACAGGGAGTGCTGGACCAGCTCGGTCTCCACCCGCTCCGCGGGCATGCCCAGCTGCTCCTGCACCGCGCGGACGAACCCCTCGATCTTGCGCTGCACCGGCACGAACCGCTTCGGTCCGAGCGCCAGCCCGATCCGGGTGTGGCCCAGCGACACCAGGTGCGTCACCGCCAGCGTCATCGCCGCCCGGTCGTCGGGGGAGATGAACGGCGCCTCCACCTTCGGTGAGAACCCGTCCACCAGCACGTACGGCACGCCCTGCGCCCGCAGCCGGTCGTAGCGCTGCATGTCGGCCGTGGTGTCCGCGTGCAGCCCGGAGACGTAGATGATCCCCGCGACGCCGCGGTCCACCAGCATCTCGGTCAGCTCGTCCTCGGTCGACCCGCCCGGGGTCTGCGTGGCGAGCACCGGCGTGTACCCCTGACGGGTCAGCGCCTGGCCGATGACCTGGGCCAGCGCCGGGAATATCGGGTTCTCCAGCTCCGGTGTGATCAGGCCCACCAGACCCTCGCTGCGCTGCCGCAGCCGGACCGGCCGCTCGTAGCCGAGCACGTCCAGCGCGGCCAGCACGGACTGGCGGGTGGTGGCGGCGACGCCCGGCTTCCCGTTGAGGACCCGGCTGACAGTCGCTTCGCTCACCCCCGCCTGCGCTGCGATGTCGGCAAGCCGTGTGGTCACGGCACTGGACTGTACCGGTCGCCTGCCCCCTTGCACACCGGCCGGACGCCGGGCGCGGGAGGCCGGACGGCCCGGCGTGGTCTGCTGCGTCATCGCGCTCCTCGTCCTTCGGTGGGACCAACAAAAAGCAAGAGCTTGCAGAGTCTTGCACAAGTGGCCCCTCCCGCGCTGATCACCGACGTAAAGGGGTCACGAGCCGCTCGCGCACAGGTCACGGCGGCGTAACCATCGTGTTCCCTTGCACTTTTTTTCTGCAAGGTCTTTCGCGCCGCTTACAACGCTGTTACGTTCCCACTCGCCCGGCGGCCGCAACGGCGCAGTCGGCAAGACCGCGGGGACGGCGGACGGGACCGCTCCCTGCTCATACGGGCTTAACCCTCAAGGAGAACTCATGCGGCGTGGCATAGCGGCCTCCGCGCTGGTGGCGTCCCTCGCCCTCACGGCGACGGCGTGCGGCGGGAGCGACAGCGACAGCGGAAAGTCGGACGGCCCGGTCACCATCACCTGGTGGGACACCTCCAACGCCACCAATGAGGCACCGACGTACCAGGCCCTGGTCAAGCAGTTCGAGGCCGCCAACAAGAACATCAAGGTCAAGTACGTCAACGTCCCCTTCGACCAGGCGCAGAACAAGTTCGACACGGCCGCCGGCGCCTCGGGCGCCCCGGACGTGCTGCGCTCCGAGGTCGGCTGGACGCCCGCCTTCGCCAAGAAGGGCTACTTCCTGCCGCTGGACGGCACCGAGGCCCTGGCCGACCAGGCCAAGTTCCAGCCGAGCCTGATCAAGCAGGCGCAGTACGACGGCAAGACCTACGGCGTGCCGCTGGTCACCGACACCCTCGCCTTCGTGTACAACAAGGCCCTGTTCAAGAAGGCCGGCATCACCGAGGCCCCCAAGACCTGGGACGAGCTGAAGGCCGACGCCGCGAAGATCAAGACCAAGGCCAAGGTCGACGGCTACTGGGGCTCCACCCAGGCCTACTACGCCCAGACCTTCCTCTACGGCGAGGGCACCGACACCGTCGACGCCGCCGCCAAGAAGATCACCGTGAACTCCGCCGAGGCCAAGAAGGCCTACGGCACCTGGCTGAGCCTGTACTCGGGCAAGGGCCTGCACAAGGCGGACACCACCGCCGACGCCTACGCCCACATCCAGGACGCGTTCGTCAACGGCAAGGTCGCCTCGATCATCCAGGGCCCCTGGGAGATCACGAACTTCTACAAGGGCAGCGCCTTCAAGGACAAGTCCAACCTCGGCATCGCCACCGTGCCGGCCGGCTCGTCCGGCAAGGCGGGCGCCCCGACCGGCGGCCACAACCTCTCGGTCTACGCCGGCTCCGACAAGGCCCACCAGGCCGCGGCGCTGAAGCTGCTGAAGTTCATGACCTCGGCGAAGTCCCAGGAGACCATCGCCCTGAAGAACTCCACGCTGCCCACCCGTGACGACGCCTACACCGACCAGGTCAAGGCCGACCCCGGGATCGCCGGCTACCAGGGTGTCCTGGCCGCCGCCCAGCCCCGCCCGGCGCTGCCCGAGTACAGCAGCCTGTGGGGTCCGCTCGACACCGAGCTGCCCAAGATCGCCGGCGGCAAGGAGTCGCTGGACAAGGGCCTGAGCAACGCCGAACTGGCGATCTCGAAGCTGGTGTCCGGCTTCAGCAAGTGAGCCCGGGTGGCCGTCGGATCCTCCCTCGAGGGGGGGAAGGATCCGGCGGCCACCGCCCTGTGCCCAGCCCGAATCCTTGATCCTTTGAAGGTGTCGAACCATGACAGTCGCCATCGACCGCGCGACCGGCAAGCGCCGCGGTGACCGCGCGCCTCGGCCCGGGCTGGGGCAGCGCTTCAAGAACGGCTACCAGAAACACTGGTACGCGTACGCCATGATCGCCCCGGTCGCCGTCGTACTCGGCGCCCTGGTGCTGTATCCGCTGGTGTACGGGCTGTACCTGACGCTCACCGACGCCAACAGCCTCAACACCGCGCGCACGATCGGCGTCAACCACATCGACGCCACCTACAAGTTCATCGGGCTCGACAACTACAAGGACATCCTGTTCGGCCCGACGTCGTACGACCGCTTCTGGTCGCACTTCATCTGGACGATCGCCTGGACCGCCCTCTGTGTCGCGCTGCACTACTTCATCGGTCTCGGCCTCGCGCTGCTGCTCAACCAGAAGCTGCGCGGCCGCACGTTCTACCGGCTGATCCTGATCCTGCCGTGGGCCGTGCCCACCTTCGTCACCGTCTTCGGCTGGCGCTTCATGCTCGCCGACGGGGGCGTCATCAACTCCGCCCTCGACGCGCTGCACCTGCCGGCCCCGCTGTGGCTGGAGGACACCTTCTGGCAGCGGTTCGCCGCCATCATGGTCAACACCTGGTGCGGTGTGCCGTTCATGATGGTCTCCCTGCTCGGCGGCCTCCAGTCCATCGACTCCTCCCTCTACGAGGCGGCCGAGATGGACGGCGCCAACGCCTGGCAGCGCTTCCGGTTCGTCACCCTGCCGGGCCTGAGGTCGGTCAGCTCCACCGTGGTGCTGCTCGGCATCATCTGGACGTTCAACCAGTTCGCGGTGATCTTCCTGCTCTTCGGCAACACCGCCCCGGACGCGCAGATCCTCGTGACCTGGGCGTACTACCTGGGCTTCGGACAGCAGCCGCGTGACTTCGCGCAGTCGGCCGCCTACGGCATCCTGCTGCTGGCCATCCTGATCGTCTTCACCTCGTTCTACCGCCGCTGGCTGAACCGCAACGAGCAGCAGCTCGCGATCTGAGGCAGGAGTTCCCATGACCACGACCACCGTCGAGACCTCCGCCACGGACGTCGAGCAGCCCCCGGTGCCGGCCCGGAGCAAGCCCCGCCGGGGCGAGCGCGGACTGCTCGCGTCCGTCGCCTCCCACGGCATCCTGATCGTCGCCAGTCTGATCGCGCTCTTCCCGATCGCCTGGCTGGTCTTCCTCTCCCTCGGCCCGGACAAGGACGACTACCTGCACCCCGGCGGCATCTGGCACAAGATGACGTTCAGCAACTACTCGTTCGTCCTGCAGCACACCGGCTTCTTCGACTGGCTGAAGAGCTCGCTGATCGTGTCGCTGGGCACCACGGTGATCGGCGTCCTCGTCGCCGCCACCACCGGCTACGCGGTGTCCCGCATGCGGTTCCCGGGCTACCGGAAGTTCATGTGGGTGCTGCTGCTCACCCAGATGTTCCCGATCGCCGTCCTCATCGTGCCGATGTACCAGATCCTCTCGGACCTCCAGCTCATCGACAGCTACCTCGGTCTGGTCCTGGTCTACTGCTCCACGGCGGTGCCCTACAGCGCCTGGCTGCTCAAGGGCTACTTCGACACGATCCCGTTCGAGATCGACGAGGCGGGGCGGGTCGACGGCCTCACCCCGTTCGGCACCTTCTTCCGGCTGATCCTGCCGCTCGCCAAGCCGGGCCTCGCGGTCGCCGCCTTCTACAACTTCATCACGGCCTTCGGTGAGGTCGCCTTCGCCTCGACGTTCATGCTCGACGACAGCAAGTACACCTTCGCCGTCGGCCTGCAGAGCTTCGTCAGCGAGCACGACGCCCAGCGCAACCTGATGGCGGCCACCGCCGTGCTGGTCGCGATACCCGTGTCCGCGTTCTTCTACCTCGTGCAGAAGAACCTCGTGACCGGCCTCACCGCGGGCGGCACGAAGGGCTGACGCCCTCCCCGCCAGAGGCTCCCGCGCGCTCTCGGGCGCGCGGGTAGGCGGCCGCGGTGCCCATCCGACCCCGCTGTCACCGCGGCCGCCTCGACACCCCCGGCCCGCCCCCGCCGCCGTACCCACGCGCCTCCGAACCGAACACCTCCCCCACCCTCGACTGCGTTCGAACGGGGGACCGTCACCTTTCCAAGGACGCCATGAGCCAGCAGAATCCTGCAGCCCCGGCCACCGACTCCGCCGTCGCCACCGTCGCCACCCGCGGCGACTGGTGGCGGGACGCGGTCATCTACCAGGTCTATCCGCGCAGCTTCGCCGACAGCAACGGCGACGGCATGGGCGACCTGGAGGGCGTGCGCTCCCGCCTGCCCTATCTGCGCGACCTCGGCGTCGACGCCGTGTGGCTCAGCCCCTTCTACGCCTCACCGCAGGCCGACGCCGGCTACGACGTCGCCGACTACCGCGCCGTCGACCCCATGTTCGGCAACCTGCTCGACGCCGACGCGCTGATCCGCGACGCCCACGGCCTGGGCCTGCGCATCATCGTGGACCTGGTCCCCAACCACTCCTCCGACCAGCACGAGTGGTTCAAGCGCGCCCTCGCCGAGGGCCCGGGCTCCCCGCTCCGCGAGCGCTACCACTTCCGTCCCGGCAAGGGGAAGAACGGCGAACTCCCGCCCAACGACTGGGAGTCCATCTTCGGCGGCCCGGCCTGGACGCGGGTGACCGAGCCGGACGGCACCCCCGGGGAGTGGTACCTGCACCTCTTCGCCCCCGAGCAGCCCGACTTCAACTGGGAGCACCCGGCGGTCGGCGACGAGTTCCGCTCGATCCTCCGCTTCTGGCTGGACATGGGCGTGGACGGCTTCCGCATCGACGTGGCCCACGGACTGGTGAAGGCACCGGGCCTGCCCGACCTCGGCTCCCACGACCAGCTGAAACTGCTGGGCAACGATGTCATGCCGTTCTTCGACCAGGACGGCGTGCACGCCATCTACCGCCAGTGGCGCACGATCTGCGACGAGTACGCGGGCGAGCGCATCTTCGTGGCGGAGGCCTGGACCCCGACCGTCGAGCGCACCGCCAACTACGTGCGCCCCGACGAGCTCCACCAGGCCTTCAACTTCCAGTACCTGGGCACCGAGTGGGACGCCGAGGAACTGCGCGAGGTCATCGACCGGACGCTTCAGGCCATGCGGCCGGTCGGCGCCCCCGCCACCTGGGTGCTGTCCAACCACGACGTCACCCGGCACGCGACCCGCTTCGCCAACCCGCCCGGCCTCGGCACCCAGATCCGCACCGCGGGCGACCGCGAACTGGGCCTGCGCCGGGCCCGTGCCGCCACCCTGCTGATGCTGGCGCTGCCCGGCTCGGCCTACGTCTACCAGGGCGAGGAACTGGGCCTCCCGGACGTCGTCGACCTGCCCGACGAGGTGCGCCAGGACCCGGCGTACTTCCGCGGCGCCGGCCAGGACGGCTTCCGTGACGGCTGCCGCGTCCCGATCCCGTGGACCCGCGAGGGCTCCTCCTACGGCTTCGGCGACGGCGGCAGCTGGCTGCCGCAGCCGGAGAGCTGGGCCGAGCTCAGCGTGGCGGCGCAGACCGGCGAGCCCGACTCCACGCTGGAGCTGTACCGGGCCGCGCTGAGCGCCCGGCGCGCGCAGGCCGACCTCGGCGCGGGCGACTCGGTGGAGTGGCTGCGGGCGCCGGAGGGCGTCCTGGCCTTCCGCCGTGGCGACTTCGTGTGCGTGGCGAACACCACGGGTGAGTCGGTGCGGACCCCGGCGTACGGCCGGGTGCTGCTCAGCAGCGGCGAGATCGCGGAGACGGGCGGCGAGGCGAAGGTGCCCGCCGACACCACGGTCTGGTGGACGACGCGGGGCTGACCCGCCGTCTGAAATTTCTTGCATCAACTTCACACCGGCCCGCTGCCTTTCCGGCAGCGGGCCTTTAACATCTGCGTCACCGCAAGTTTGCTGAAACATTTCAGCAAGCGCCTTCAGCGGCCTCCCCAAGCCTTCAAGGACGAAGGACCCCCACATGGCACGCAGAACCCTCCCCGCGGTGCTGGCCCTCGCCACCGGCCTCCTGGTTGGCATGAACCCGACGAGCGCTGAGGCGTCCCCGCCCGGCACCAAGGACGTCACCGCCGTCCTCTTCGAGTGGAACTACGCCTCGGTCGCCAAGGAGTGCACCGGCACCCTCGGCCCCGCCGGCTACGGCTACGTGCAGGTCTCCCCGCCCGCCGAGCACATACAGGGCTCGCAGTGGTGGACGTCGTACCAGCCGGTGTCGTACAAGATCGCGGGCCGGCTCGGCGACCGCACCGCGTTCCGGAACATGGTGAACACCTGCCACTCGGCCGGTGTGAAGGTCGTCGTCGACACGGTCGTCAACCACATGTCGGCGGGCAGCGGCACCGGCACCGGCGGCTCGTCGTACACCAAGTACGACTACCCCGGGCTGTACTCGAGCCACGACTTCGACGACTGCACCTCCCAGGTGTCGAACTACGCGGACCGCTGGAACGTCCAGCACTGCGAACTCGTGGGCCTCGCCGACCTGGACACCGGGGAGGAGTACGTCCGCGGGGCCATCGCCGGCTACATGAACGACCTGCTCACCCTGGGCGTGGACGGCTTCCGTATCGACGCGGCCAAGCACATCCCCGCCGGTGACCTGGCGAACATCAAGAGCCGCCTGACCAACCCGTCCGCCTACTGGAAGCAGGAGGTCATCTACGGCGCGGGCGAGGCCGTCCAGCCCACCGAGTACACCGGCAACGGCGACGTCCAGGAGTTCCGCTACGCCTACGACCTCAAGCGGGTCTTCACCAGCGAGAAACTGGCCTACCTCACCAACTACGGCGAGGGCTGGGGCTATCTGAACAGCTCCGTCGCCGGGGTCTTCGTCGACAACCACGACACCGAGCGCAACGGCAGCACCCTCAACTACAAGTCCGGCGCGAACTACACCCTGGCCAACGTCTTCATGCTCGCCTGGCCCTACGGCGCCCCGGACGTCAACTCCGGCTACGAGTGGTCCGACGCGGACGCCGGACCGCCCAACGGCGGCGCCGTGAACGCCTGCTGGCAGGACGGCTGGAAGTGCCAGCACGCCTGGCCGGAGATCATCCGCATGGTCGCCTTCCGCAACGCGACGCGCGGCCAGGCCGTCTCCAACTGGTGGGACAACGGCAACAACGCGATCGCCTTCGGGCGGGGCGCGAAGGGGTACGTGGCCATCAACCACGAGTCCACGTCCCTGACCCGCACCTACCAGACCGCCCTGCCCGCAGGCACGTACTGCAACGTCCAGAACAACACGACGGTGACCGTGAACTCCTCCGGCCAGCTCACCGCCACCCTGGCCGCCAACACCGCGCTGGCGGTCTACGCGGGCAAGTCGAGCTGCTGACCCGCGCGGGGGCCCGGCCGCTCACCCGGCCGGGCCCCGTGCTACCCGCCCGGGAGCCGCCGATCGGAGCAGCCCGGCGTGCGCTACCGGGGCGTGGAGCCGGGCGGTGGCAGCCGCACGATCCGCTCCCGGTCCACCGACTCGACCCCCTCGACGGCCGTCAGCAGCGGGATCAGGTCCTCGGCGATCGTTCCGGACAACGAGCCGAGCACGGGCTGTTCGCCGGTGACCGCCAGTCCGACCCGGCGCATGGCGTCGACTGTCTGCGCGTACCGGTCGGGGTCGACCGCGACGACGACCCCGACCGGAGCGGAGCCCGGTGCCTGGCTCATGGTGCCTGGAGCAGACCCGCGCCGACGTCCCGACCGGACTGCGGCAACGGATGCGCCATGGACTGCACCCGCGCGCTGAGATCGGCCGCGGAGGCGCCCGGGTGTGCCTCGCTGAGCAGCGCGAGGACACCGGCGGCATGGGGCGTCGCCATGCTGGTGCCGTCCATCGACGCGTAACTGCCGTCGGGAGCGGCCGAGAACACCTCGACCCCGGGCGCCGCGATGTTCACCTCACCGCCCGCGCCGTTGATGCCCCCGCAGGAGAACCACGCTGTCGCCAGGTCCTTGCCGAGCGCGGCCACGGACAGGATGGACGGGCAGTTGGCGGGCCGCTCGACGGGCGCCACGAAACCGGGACGGCGGCTGTCGTTGCCCGCTGCCGCGACGATCACCGTGCCGCGTTGCAGTGCGCGCCGGGCCACGGTCTCGTAGGTCTGCGGGAACAGCTCGCCCTGCTCGACCGGTGAGCCGAGGGACATGGAGATCACCCGGGCACCCCGGGACACCGCCCACGCGATGCCGGCGAGGATCTGGCCGTCGGGGCCCGTCCCGCGGTTGCTGAGCACCTTGCCCGCGAGCACCCGTGCCCCTCCGGCCACGCCGTAGCGCAGGGTCTCGGGCTCGGCCGGACCGGCCGCGGTGCCGATGCAGTGCGTGCCGTGACCGTTGCCGTCCTCCACGCTCTGGCCGGGGACGAAGGACGCCGTGTCCTCGATGCGGCCGACCAGGTCCGGGTGGTCGGTGTCCACTCCGGTGTCGAGGACGGCGATCTTCACGTCCCGTCCGGTCAGCAGGGACCAGTTGGCCCGTGTCGCCTGGACGCCCCAGGTCAGCTGGTACTCGTCCCAGGCCGGCCCCAGGCCGGCGGCGACCTGGGCCCGGGTGTGGTGGTCGACCTCCGTCTCGTCGCTGCGGTAGGCCGGATAGAACCCGGTCAGTGTCTGCCGGGCCTCGGTGATCACCGAGGCGTACGCCACCCGCTCCGGCTCCGCCGCGATGATGTGCGCCTCCGCCTCCGCCGTGGTCACCAGCGCGTGACGCTGGTCGGGTTGCGCGGAGACCACCGCGACGCCGAGTTCGTCGAACACCACCGAGACGTCCGGGTGCTGGAGGAGTTCCGCGGCGCCGACCGCCTCCGCCCCGCCGACCCGCTCGATGGACGAGATGCCGACGGAGCTGCGCAGGGCTTCCATCCCGCGCTCCGGTTCGTCCTGGTCCAGCAGGATCAGGTACCGGCCCGTGAACTCGGCCGTCTGCTTGGAGATGCCCGCATCGGCTCTCTCCGGGTGCTCTCCGAAGGGCTGCCTGCCCGTTGGTCCGTTCACCATCGCTCTCGCCGCTCCCCTTGTGCTTCTCCGCTGGATTCCAGGGCTTTGCGCGCGTCCCTCCGGATCGCCGGGGTCACCCGGGTCCGAAGGGGCGCGCCGGTGCGCGGAACGCCGTACGCCGTGAGCGGGACAACGGGGCGGTTCGGTCGTGCGTCGACGCGGTGCCCTCGTCCGCTCCCGGCACCGCTCGCGGTGCCTGCGCTGTCGCAGCCGTCCCTCTCTCCACGCTCGCTCCGCCCACGACCCGCCGCAACCCGGGCCGCCCGGATCGTCGCAGGTCACCCGTGAGGTGGCCGGCCCACAGGACGCTGTGAGCCGTTGAACGGTCAAAGAGCCGGGTGTTGAACGGTCAATGACAGGCGCCCAGGGAAGGTCCGGTGCTGGACAAGATGGTTGAAAATTCTTGCCGTCGGTTTCAAGACCCTTGCTGAAACCTTTCGTTGGGGGGTACGGTCGCGCGGGCGCCCGGCAGTGAAGCCGTGCCGCGGCGTAGGGGTCGGACCCGACAGAGCCGTAATCGCAAGGAGTTCCCGCCTGTGATACCGAGATGGCCGGCGCCCCCCACGCGCCGAACCCCCCGTGTGAGAAGGGCGGCGGCTGTCACCGCCGCCGCCCTCGCGGCCGCACTCGTGCAGCCCCTCGCGGCCCACGCCGCCACCCCGCCCGCACCGCCGTCGGACGCCGCGCTCGCCGCCCAGCCCGCCCGGCACGACGACACGCGCGAGCAGTTCTACTTCGTCATGCCGGACCGTTTCGCCAACGGGGACACCTCGAACGACCGGGGCGGACTCACCGGTTCCCGGACGAGTACCGGTTACGACCCCACCGACAAGGGCTTCTACCAGGGCGGCGACCTCAAGGGCCTGTCCAAGCGGCTCGACTACATCAAGGGCCTCGGCACCACCTCCATCTGGATGGCGCCGATCTTCAAGAACCGGCCGGTGCAGGGCTCGGGCGCCAACGCCTCCGCCGGGTACCACGGTTACTGGATCACCGACTTCACCCAGGTCGACCCGCACTTCGGCACCAACAAGGACCTCAAGGACCTCATCGCCAAGGCGCACGCCAAGGGCATGAAGGTCTTCTTCGACGTCATCACCAACCACACCGCGGACGTCGTCGACTACAAGGAGAAGACCTACGACTACCTCTCCAAGGGCGCCTTCCCGTATCTGACCGAGGACGGGCGGCCCTTCGACGACGCCGACTACGCCGACGGCCGGAAGAAGTTCCCCGCCGTCGACGCCGGCTCCTTCCCGCGCACCCCGAAGGTCACCGAGAAGTCCAAGGTCCCGGCCTGGCTGAACGACCCGACGATGTACCACAACCGGGGCGACTCGACGTACGCCGGCGAGTCGACCACCTACGGCGACTTCTCCGGCCTGGACGACCTGTGGACCGAGCGTCCCGAGGTCGTCCACGGCATGGAGAAGATCTACCAGCGGTGGGTGAAGGACTTCGCGATCGACGGTTTCCGCATCGACACCGTCAAGCACGTGAACATGGAGTTCTGGACCCAGTGGGCGACCGCGCTCGACAAGTACGCGGCGGCGCACGGGCGGAAGAACTTCTTCATGTTCGGCGAGGTCTACACCGCCGACACCTCGCTCACCTCGCCGTACGTCACCCAGGGCCGCCTGGACGCGACCCTCGACTTCCCCTTCCAGGACGCGGCCCGCGCCTACGCCTCCCAGGGCGGCAGCGCCCGGCGGCTGGCGAGCGTCTTCGGTGACGACTACAAGTACACGACCGACAAGGCCAACGCGTACGAACAGGTCACCTTCCTCGGCAACCACGACATGGGCCGCATCGGGTACTTCCTGAAGCAGGACGACCCGAAGGCGACCGACGCCGAGATCCTGCGCAAGGACGAGCTCGCCAACGAGCTGATGTTCCTCAGCCGCGGCAACCCGGTCGTCTACTACGGCGACGAGCAGGGCTTCACCGGCTCCGGCGGCGACAAGGACGCCCGCCAGACCATGTTCGCCTCCAAGGTCGCCGACTACCTGGACGACGACGAGATCGGCACCGGCCGCACCCACGCGAGCGACGCGTACGACACCGGCGCGCCCCTCTACCGGCAGATCGCCGACCTCGCACGGCTCCGCAAGGCCAACCCCGCCCTGACGGACGGCGTCCAGACGGAGCGCTACGCGGCCGACGGCTCCGGCGTCTACGCCTTCACCCGTACGGACGCCAAGTCCGGCCAGGAGTACGTCGTCGCCTTCAACAACGCCAGTGACGCGAAGGACGCCACCTTCGCGACCGGCTCCGCCGACATGACGTACCGCGGGATCTACGGCACGGACGCCACGGCGAAGACCGACGGCGACAAGAAGATCACCGTCACCGTCCCGGCCGGCTCCGCCGTCGTCTACAAGGCGGCCGGCGCCCTCGCCGAGCCCGCCGCCAAGCCCACGGTCACCCTCAAGGCCCCGGACGCCGGCGCCACCGGAACCGTCGAGCTCGCCGCCGACACCGGCGCAGGGCAGCTCGACCGGGTCGTCTTCGCCGCCCAGGTGGGCAACGGCGAGTGGCGCACCCTCGGCTCCGCCGACCACGCCCCCTACAAGGTCACCCAGACCATCGGCGAGGACGTGCCGTCCGGCACCGCGCTGCGCTACAAGGCCGTCGTGATCGACTCCGCCGGGCGGACCGCGAGCGCCACGGCGAGCAGCAGCACCGGCACCCCGCCCGCCCCGGAGGTTCCCACGGCGTCCTCCCGGGACTACGCGATCGTCCACTACAAGCGCACCGACGGCGACTACGCCGACTGGGGCCTGTACGCCTGGGGCGACCTCGCCGACGGCGAGGCCACGAACTGGCCCGCCAGCCACCCCTTCACCGGCCGGGACGCCTACGGCGCCTTCGCCTACGTCAAGCTCAAGCCCGGCGCCTCCAACGTCGGTTTCCTGGTCATCGACAAGGACGGCGACAAGGACGTCTCCGCCGACCGGACGATCGACGTCACCAAGACGGGTGAGGTCTGGATCGAGCAGGGCAAGCCTGACGTGACCACCCAGCGGCCCGACTACCCGGCGCAGGACAAGGCCAAGGCGGTCCTCCACTACCACCGGGCCGACGGGAACTACGACGGCTGGGGCCTGCACGTCTGGACGGGTGCCGCGAACCCCACCGACTGGTCGAACCCGCTGAAGCCGGTGAAGACTGATGCCTATGGCGCGGTCTTCGAGGTGCCGCTCACCGAGGGTGCCACCAGCCTCAGCTACATCATCCACGAGGGCGACGACAAGGATCTCCCGACCGACCAGTCGCTGGACCTCAAGGCGAACGGCCACGAGGTGTGGCTGTTGAACGGTCAGGAGAAGTACCTGCTGCCGCAGCCCGCGGGCAGCGCGGCCGCCCTCGACCTGACCACCTCCAAGGCGGTCTGGATCGACCGGGACACCGTCGCCTGGAACGGCGCGGACGGCGCCGCCTCCACCCAGCTGCTGTACTCCCGCGACGGCTCCATCGCCGTCGAGGACGGGACGCTCACCAGCGACGACGAGCACTGGATCCGGCTGGAGAAGGCCACGCTCACCGACGCCCAGAAGGCGAAGTTCCCGCACCTGAAGGACTACACCGCCTGGTCCGTCGACCCGCGCGACCGCGACCGGGTCCGTACCGCCCTGAAGGGCCAGCTGGTGGCCTCGCAGCGGGCCGCGAACGGCGCCGTGCTGGCCGCCACCGGAGTGCAGATCGCCGGCGTGCTGGACGACCTGTACCCGGGCGCGGCCAAGGCGAAGCTCGGCCCGGCCTTCCACGACGGCAGGCCGACCCTCGCCGTGTGGGCGCCGACGGCCCAGAGCGTCTCCCTGGAACTGGACGGCTCGCTCAAGGCCATGCACCGCGACGCCGCCACCGGCGTCTGGTCCGTCACCGGCCCCGCGTCCTGGAAGGGCAAGCCCTACCGGTACGTGGTGAAGGTGTGGGCGCCCAGCGTCCGCAGGACGGTCACCAACAAGGTCACCGACCCGTACTCGGTCGCGCTCACCGCGAACTCCGAGCGCAGCCTCGTCGTCGACCTGAACGACAGGTCCCTCGCCCCGGGCGGCTGGTCCGCCCTGCACAAGCCCAAGGCCGTACCGCTGAAGGACGCCCAGATCCAGGAGCTGCACATCCGCGACTTCTCCGTCGGGGACCGCACCTCCAAGCACCCGGGCACCTACCTGGCCTTCACCGACAAGGACAGTGACGGCTCCAGGCACCTGAAGGCACTGGCGAAGTCGGGGACGTCCTACGTCCACCTGCTGCCCGCCTTCGACATCGCCACCGTCCCCGAGAAGAAGGCCGACCAGGCCGTCCCGGACTGCGACCTCGCCTCCTACCCGGCCGACTCCGGCAAGCAGCAGGAGTGCGTGGCGAAGGCCGCCGCGAAGGACGCCTACAACTGGGGCTACGACCCGTACCACTACACGGTCCCCGAGGGCTCGTACGCCACCGATCCCGACGGCACGGCCCGCACGGTCCAGTTCCGCCGGATGGTCCAGGCGCTCAACCAGGACGGCCTGCGGGTCGTCATGGACGTCGTCTACAACCACACGGCGGCCGCCGGCCAGGCGGACACCTCCGTCCTGGACCGGATCGTGCCCGGCTACTACCAGCGGCTGCTCGCCGACGGCTCGGTGGCCAACAGCACCTGCTGCGCCAACACCGCGACCGAGAACACGATGATGGGCAAGCTGGTCGTGGACTCGATCGTCACCTGGGCGAAGCAGTACAAGGTCGACGGATTCCGCTTCGACCTCATGGGCCACCACCCGAAGGCCAACATCCTGGCCGTGCGCAAGGCCCTGGACGCGCTGACCCCGGCCAAGGACGGCGTCGACGGCAAGAAGATCATCCTGTACGGCGAGGGCTGGAACTTCGGCGAGGTCGCGGACGACGCCCGCTTCGTGCAGGCCACGCAGAAGAACATGGCCGGCACCGGCATCGCCACCTTCTCCGACCGTGCCCGCGACGCGGTGCGCGGCGGCGGTCCCTTCGACTCCGACCCCGGCGTCCAGGGCTTCGCGTCCGGGCTGTACACCGACCCCAACGCGTCCACGGCCAACGGCACCGAGGCGGAGCAGAAGGCCCGGCTGCTGCACTACCAGGACCTGATCAAGGTCGGTCTCAGCGGCAACCTCGCCGCGTACCGGTTCACGGACACCGGCGGCACGGACGTCACCGGCGCCCAGGTGGACTACAACGGCGCGCCCGCCGGCTACGCCGACGCACCCGGTGACGCGCTCGCCTACGTGGACGCGCACGACAACGAGTCGCTGTTCGACGCCCTGACCTACAAGCTCCCGAAGGACACCTCCGCGTCCGACCGGGCCCGCATGCAGGTCCTGGCGATGGCCACGGCCGCCCTGTCGCAGGGTCCTGCCCTCTCCCAGGCGGGCACCGACCTGCTGCGCTCGAAGTCCCTGGACCGCAACTCCTTCGACAGCGGGGACTGGTTCAACGCCATCCACTGGAACTGCGCCGACGGCAACGGCTTCGGGCGCGGGCTGCCCATGGCCGCCGACAACGAGTCCAAGTGGGAGTACGCCAAGCCGCTGCTGGGCTCCGTGCGGGTCGGGTGCCCGCAGATCACCGGCGCCTCGGCCGCCTACCGGGAACTGCTGAGGATCCGTACGAGCGAGAAGGCGTTCTCCCTCGGTACGGCCGCGCAGGTGCAGGACCAGCTGTCCTTCCCGCTGTCCGGCAAGGACGAGACGCCCGGGGTGATCACCATGAAGCTCGGTGACCTCGTCGTCGTCTTCAACGCCACGCCGAAGCGGCAGGAGCAGCGGATCGGCTCCCTCGCCGGGGCGCACTACCGGCTGCACCCGGTGCAGGCGGCGGGCGCGGACGCGGTGGTGAAGACCTCCGCCTACGCGGCGGGCTCGGGCACCTTCACCGTGCCCGCGCGGACCGTCGCGGTGTTCACCCGGGCCGGGAACTAGGGTGAGGCCGTTGCCGTAGAACAGGAGCGCGCATGCCGCAGATCACCGTCGACTACTCCGACACCATGGAGAACGCCTTCGACCGCGAGGGGTTCGCGCGGGCGCTGCACGGGGCGACCGTGGAGATCGCGGCGGCGAAGCCGGAGGCCTGCAAGACGCAGTTCCGGCCGAGCGCGTACACGGTGTTCGGGTACGAGGACCCCGGGGCGCGCGGGCACGCCATCGTGCACGTGACGATCGGGCTCCTCGCCGGACGCGCCGACGAGACGAAGGAGAGGCTCGCACAGGCCGCGCTGGAACTGCTCCGCGAGCACGTGGCGGACGCGGCGTTCACCCTGCACGCCTCCGCCGAGATCCGTGACCTGGATCCGTCCTACCGGAAGTTCGACCGCTAGGGGTCAGGAACCGAGGGCGATCAGCCGGCCGACGAGCTCCGCGAAGGGGCCGTCGGCCGGTTCGTCCTTGGCCATGCCGCGCAGCAGCGCGGCGATGTCCGCGTCGTGCGTGGCGCCGACCGCGGCCAGCGCGGCGAAGTCGTGCACGAGCTGGAGCTCCAGCTCGGCGCGGGGGATCCGGCGGCCGTCCAGCCAGAGCAGGGCCGTGGACTCGGCGAGCGAGATCCAGGAGCGGACCACCAGCTCCAGCCGCGGTGACGCCTCGGCCACCCCGAGGTGCGAGAGCATCTGCTCGTAGGCGGCCTGCCGTACGGAGTCGATGAGCGCGTTGGTGGCCGAGACATGGTCCTTCGCTCCGATGCCGTCGGCCGAGACCGCCGGGCCGCCGCGCATCAGCGCCGAGAAACCGGGGCCGTGCTCGTCCACGAAGTCGAAGAAGCGGCGCATCACCCGCAGCAGCCGGGCGCCGAGCGGGCCCTCGTGCGGCTCCGCGAAACGACCGGCGAGATCCTCCGCGGCGCGCTTCAACGCGGCCTCGTACAGGCTGAGTTTACCGGGGAAGTAGTGGTAGACGAGCGGGCGTGAGATGCCCGCCGCCGACGCTATCTCGTCGATGGAGACCTCGTCGGGCGAGCGTCGGCTGAACAGTTCGAGGGCGACGCCGATCAGCTGCTGCCGCCGCTCGTCGACGCCCATCCTGCGGCGAACCCCGGTACTCATGCGAACACCTTACCGATCGAATTCAGCCGCCTGTGATCACATGTCGAGCACCAGACGATCGCTCCCGGCCCGGGAGACACAGATCAGCATCGAATCACGCCGTTCCGCGTCCGTCAGCAGCTCATCGCGGTGGTCGATCTCACCCTCCACCACCCGCTGTTGGCAGGTGCCGCAGAAGCCCTGCTCGCAGGAGTAGGCGGTGTCCGGCAGCTCACGCCGTACGGCGGCGAGCACCGTGGAGTCCGCGGGGACGGTCAAGATCCGGCCGGAGCGGCGCAGTTCCAGCTCGAACGCCGTGTTGCCGCCGGTGCCGGTGCGGGGCGCGAACCGCTCCAGGTGCAGGGCGGCACCCTCGGGCAGCGCCGCCTCCACCGCCGCCATCAGACCCTCGGGACCGCAGCAGTACACGGCCGTCCCGTCGGTCGTGTTCGCGAACAGGGCCTCCAGGTCCGGGCGTCCCTCCTCGTCCTCGGCCACCACCGTCAGCCGTTCCCCGGCGAGCTCCCGCACCTCCTCCAGGAACGGCATCGACGCCCGCGTCCGGCCGCCGTACAGCAGCCGCCACCGGGCGCCGTCCGGCAGGGCACGCAGCATCGGCAGGATCGGGGTGATGCCGATACCGCCGGCGACGAAGACGTACGACGGGGCCGCCACCAGCGGGAAGCGGTTCCGCGGGCCGCGCACGTCCAGCTCCATGCCCTCGGCGAGCTGCTCGTGCACCTCGCGGGAGCCGCCCCGGCCGTCCTCGACCAGCCGCGCGGCGACCGTGTAGGAGTCGCCGTCCCCGGGATCCCCGCACAGCGAGTACTGCCGCACCAGACCGGAGGGCAGCACCAGGTCGAGGTGCGCCCCGGGCTCCCAGCGCGGCAGCCCCGTGCCTTCGAGCCGGAGCCGTACGACCCCGTCGGCGACCGTCTCGTGGGAGGTGAGCAGCAGCCGCAGCGCCCGCGAGCGCGGCCGGCCGGAGACGGGCGGGTCCAGGGCGGGCATCGGCCACAGCGGGGAGACCTGGATCCGGCGGCGCAGGGCCTGCCGGGTCAGCAGGGCGGCGCCCGCGACCAGCGCGACGGTCAGCGGCTTCGGCATCACGCCACCGGCCCTTCCGCGGCGAGGGCCGCGGGGGAGGCGGCCAGGTAGGCCACGGCCTGGGCGGTGGAGCACTCGTGCGAGGGGTGGTAGCCGCGGCTGAGGTAGCGCGGTATGGACCTCAGCATGTCCCCGGTGGCGGGCAGGGTGCCCTGCCGGCCACGCTGGTGGAAGCCCCGGAAGGACGCCTTGCCGTCGACCAGCGTGGGGTCGTTCTCCATGAAGAAGCGGGCTCCGCGCTGCCACAGGAACACCAGGGCCGAGAAGGCCGCCGCCCAGGTGCGCACCCGGCGCCGGTAGCCGCCGTCGACGTGCATGAACAGGTCGAAGGCGACCGAGCGGTGCTCGACCTCCTCGGCGCCGTGCCAGCGCAGCAGGTCCAGCATGGTCGGGTCGGCGCCCCGCCGGTCCAGCTCCGCCGCGTTGAGCACCCAGTCGCCGAGGAAGGCGGTGTAGTGCTCGATGGCCGCGATCAGCGCCACCCGCTCCAGCAGCCACCAGCGGCGGGCCCGGCCCGGCGGCAGCGTGCGGTCGCCGAGCAGCTTCTCGAAGAACCAGTCGACCTGCGCGGTGTACGGCGTGGGGTCCAGGCCCAGCTCGCGCAGGTGCGGCAGGACCTCGTCGTGGGCCTGGGAGTGCATGGCCTCCTGCCCGATGAACCCGACGACGTCCTCCCGCAGCCGGTCGTCCCGGATCAGCGGCAGCACCTGCTTGTAGACGTGCACGAACCACCGCTCCCCGGCGGGCAGCAGCAGGTGCAGCACGTTGATGGTGTGCGTGGACAACGGGTCGCCCGGCACCCAGTGCAGCGGTGTGTCCTCCCAGGAGAAGGACACGTTGCGGGCCTTGAGCGCGATGCGCTCGGACTCCACCGGCCGGGCCTGCGTATTAGACATGGCGTCAATGTACTGACGGGTAAGGCGTGTGAGAAGCCCTGCGGCACGGCTTGTTTACGACCGTGTCAGCAACCCGGCCGCCGGTGGTGGTGCGACGGCTACCGCAAGCCGGTGATCGACCGGCCGTCCGCCAGCGTGCCCTTCAGGTCCGCCCGCGCGCCCTGCTCGGCCCGGGCGGCGAGCAGCGCCCCCCGACCGGACGCGGTGACCCCGCCGGTGGCCCGGATCGACGCCGTGTCCCGGCTGCCCGCCGCCAGCAGGTACCAGTGCCCGCCGGCGGACTTCCACAGCACCCCGGCGAGCACATGGGGGTCACGCGGTCCGCACGCCGGCACGTCCGTGCCCTTGGCGACGACCGCTCCGGCGGCCCCGCCCGGCGTGTGGAACTGGGCGAGCGCGGCGGTCCCGTCCCCGCGCCAGGTCTCGGCGCGGGTGCACACCCAGTCGCCCGACCCGCTGCCGTCGGGCAGCGGCTGTTCGGCGTACCCCCAGGCGTTGACGCTGCGGATGCCCGCGGAGCGCTCGGCCGCCAGGGAGCAGGCGAACGGCGCCCACGACCGCAGCGCCTCGGTGCCGGACGCCTCGCCGGACGAGCCGGGGCGGCCCGCGGTGAGGTGGGCCGGCACCAGCTCGCCGAGGTCGGTGGAGAGCCGGGTGCCGGAGGCGTCGGTCAGCTGCAGCACGGTCCACGAGGTGCAGCTGCCCGGCTGGAGCGCGGGGCTGGCCAGCGGTGCGGTGATGCCGTCGGTGACGGCCAGCGCGGTCGCCGCCGAGGCCGGCTTCATCAGGTCCCGCGCGGCCGCCTTCGTCACCCAGGGGGCGGTCAGGTAGCGGACGTTGCCGTCGGAGCGGCCCAGCACCAGCGCGCTCGCCTCGGCGCCGGTCGCGCCGTCGACGCGGGCGAAGTCGAGGGCGGCTCCCTCGGTGCCGTCCCGCGGTTCGGCGTAACGGGCGATGCGCAGGCCGTCGTAGAGGATCACCACCCGGGCGTTGTCCACCTCGCCGGCGTACAGCAGCTGGGGCGGGCCGGCCGGGCCGCCGGTCTGGGTCCCCGGGGTCGCCGACACATGGACCGTCTCCCCGGGGCGGGCCCACACGGCGAGGGCACGGCGCAGCAGCGCCTCGTCACCGGTGAGCGGGCCGCGCGCGGGCCACACGGAGAAGTCGGTGCGGGCCGCGGACTCCCAGGCGGTGGGCGGTACCCGGGTGAGCCTGCCGGGGTCGAGCGCGGCCCGCGCCGACGGGTTCTCCGCGTAGGCGGGCGCGGCGGCGCCGTCGGGGCCCCAGCCGCCGCCCGGCAGGACGACCAGGACCCCGCACACGGCGAGCGCGGCGGCGGCGGCGAGGGCGGCCTTGGTGTGCTGGCGGCGGCGCATCAGGTCGGTGGGCCGGGCCTGCAGCGAGCAGGGGTCGAACTCGGGGGAGGAGAGCAGCGCGTGCTGTGCGGGCACGCTGTTCGCGGCGGCCAGCGCGCCGCCCGGGTCGTCGACGCCGGCGGCCCCGAGGATCCGGTGCGCGTCCGGGTCGGGCAGCCGCTCCAGGCCGCGCAGCACGTACGCCGCGCGGGCCGGGCCGGACAGGGCGGACAGCCGCTGGTCCAGGGCGAGTTCGTCGGCGCCGCCGGAGCGCGGGAACAGCCGCAGCCCCCATACCTGGGGCAGCAGCGGCGGCAGCGGGGCCAGCCGGGCCAGGCCCTTGCGGGGGCGGGCCGCCTCCAGGGCGGCGCGCAGGACGCGCTCACGCAGACAGGCGTATCCGGGATCGGTGTCCCGGCCCGCCGTCTGGGCCGGGACGGCCGACAGCTGCTTGCGGCCCCGGGGCAGGGCACGCTGGGCCAGGGAGTGTGCGGTCAGCACCCGGCGGCTGCGGCCGAGCCCCGGGGGCAGCACCAGGTAGGCGAGGCGGACCAGTCGTGGATAGTGCTCGACGAGCGCGGCCTCGGCCTGCTCGAGGTCGAGCGGTCCGGTGGCGGCGGGTGCCTGGCGCGGGGCTACATCCTGTGACTGCACATCCGGGAGAACGAGCGAACGGGTGGTTGGTCACCGCCGGACGAGTGGTTGTGCGGGCGCGCCGGTTGCCGCAGGCTCCCGCCGCGCCGCATGCCGCCGGCCCGGGACGCGTCCCTACGGCTCCACGAGCGCACGCGCGTAGTTGGCCATCGACCGCTGGTAGCGCGGCAGATGGGGGGCGAGGGCGCCGAGGACGAGGGACAGGCCCTCCCGGTCGCGCCCGAGGCTCGACAGGCACAGCGCGAGGCAGGCCCGCACCGCGTCGTCCAACTCGTCCGAGGGGCGGTCCAGTTCCGGGGTGAGCAGCCGTACGCCCTCCTCCGCCTGTCCGATGTTCCGCAGCGAGCTCGCCAGCTGGATCCTGGTCCGGCGGCTCTTGTAGCCGCTCACCTCGCCGAGGCCGCCCGCCAGTGCCGCCCGGTACAGCGGCGCCGCCTTGTCCGAGTGGCCGGTCGAGTCCCAGGCGCAGGCCTGCTCGAAGAGGCCCAGCGGGCTGTCGTCCGGCAGCTCGTCGACGAGGGCGTCGATCAGCGCGCGGAACTCGTGCGCCCGCTCTTCCGGATAGTCGTCGAAGGAGGCCCAGGCGGCGGCCACGCGATCTTCCCAGTTCTGGTTCACCGGGTCACCCTCGCACACCCGTACGCGTCCGGTCAGCGGATTTGAGCGCACCGCGCACGGGAGCCGTATCCGATGGGCGGGGTCCCGCGCCGGGGCTCCACGCGGCATGCTTGGCCCCACCAGTACCGGAGGATCAGATGAGGTTGACAGGACTGCTGCTCGGCGCCGCGGCCGTGTGCGCGCTGGCGGGATGCAGCTCGGGCGGGCACACCGAGACGGTGCCGCCCACCGCGACCGGCAGCCTGGAGCGCCTGGCCGCCGAGGTGAAGTGCAAGCCGAACATGCAGACCGACGCCGACGAGATCCGCCAGGCCCTGTGCCGCAACGGTGACGGGAAGTTCATCCTCGCCACCTTCGCCACCGACCGCGGCCAGCGCGAGTGGATCAACGACGCGAAGGACTACGGCGGTCACTACCTCGTCGGCCGCAAGTGGGTCGCCGTCGGCGACGACGGAGTGGTGAAGGCGCTGCGCGGCACGCTCGGCGGCGAGGTGGAGATCGGCGCCGACCACAGCGGCCACGGCGGTGGCCACACGGACGGCGACAGCCACGCGCACGGCGGCTGACGCGCCCGCTTCCGCGCGGGACTCTCGCCCGGCGATCGCACCACGCGCGCACGACGAAGGCCGGTGACGGGAGGGGGGTCCGTCACCGGCCTTCTGTCATGAGGGGCGTGCCGTCATGAGCCCGCCGCGGGAATCACGCGCAGTTCTGCCCGCGGTTGATGCAGTTGGCGATCTTGTTGGCCAGGCCGTTCTTCGTGACGCTGATGAAGTCGTCGTGGTCCGTGGCCGCCTTGTGCAGCTGCTCCGGGAAACCGTCCACCGCGTAGGCGTTCTTCACCTGCCCGTTCTGGACGGCCGGCGGGTTGATGTTGTACACCAGCCGCATCGTCAGCTGCGGGATCGCCTTGAAGCCGTTCTGGCAGTTGCCGCCCGCGTCGGCGAACGCGACGTGGGTGCGGTGGTTGGCGCTGTCGATGTTCTGACCGTCCCAGCAGCTCTGGAAGGCGAACGTCCGCACCACCTTGCTGCCCTGCGGGCAGATCGGGTACTGCGTGGTCAGCTGCACCTTGTTCTCGAAGCCGGTGCAGCTCCAGTGCGCGTTGGCGTTGGCCAGACCGTTGGTGGTGGTCTTGGCGTCACCGGTGATGATCCGCAGGAACTGCGGCATCGCGGCGACCTTGCTGGTGGGGCTGCCGACGTACTTGATCTGCGCCTGGACCGGCGTCAGGATCTTGCCGACGTTGCCCTCCTTGCCGCCGCCGTCCTTGTTCTGGTCGAAGTCCTGCGAGCCGTCCTGGATCCGGACCACCGGCCAGTAGTACGACGACAGGTCGCTCCGGTTCTGGCAGCTGGTGCCGCCCTGGAGGAACGTCTGGTTGCTGGAGAAGGCGTTGACCTTCTGGTTGCCGGTGTAGTCGTGCAGGTGGTGCGCGCCGTTGGCCACGCCGGGCGCCACGATCACGTTGTCCGTGTTGTGGTTCTTGTTGGCGTTCACACCGCAGCGCGTGGTGAACGTGCCGGTCGACCCGCCGCTCTGCTGGCGGGGTTTGCCCTGCACGTTCGGCTGGACCTTGGTGATGTCCACGAAGTCGGCCGCGACCGGACCGTTGCCGGCCTGCCCGCCGATGTTCTGCTGCTGACCGCCCTGCTGCTGACCGCCGTTCTGCTGCTGGCCGCCGCCCTCCTGCTGCCCGCCGGTCTGCTGCTGACCGCCTTGCTGCTGGTCGCCGTTCTGCTGCTGACCACCGTTCTGCTGCTGCCCGCCGGCGGTGGTCTGGTTGGCGTTCTGCGCCGTGCAGGCGGCGAGACTGTTCAGATCGCCGGGCGCGGTGCCGCCGACACGGGTGATCTCCAGCTTGATCCGGTCGAGGATCGCCTGACGGCGGTCCTTGAGCGGCTGCAGGATGGAGTTCTGCACGAAACTCGCGTCCTTGGCCTGCGCGTCCCGCGTGGTCGCGAGCCGCTGGTAGGCGTCGGTGATCTGACGGTCCAGGTTGGCCAGCTCGCCGGCCACGTCGGTCCGGGCGCGGTTCGGCACGTTCGTCAGCTTCTGACCGACGTCCGGGCAGGAGATCGTCGCGACCTGGGCCTGGGCGGCCTTCGTCTGGTTGCCTCCCCACGTCTGGTGGTTCGACTCGTGCGCCGAGGCGTAGAAGTTCGCCCAGATCAGCCCGCCCCCACCGAGCGCTAGGGCCGCCGATGCGGCTATGGCCTTGGTGGCCAGCGGCGTACGGCGTTTTCGTGTGTTGCGTCCCATGGAACTCCTCTGACTTCCTTGCGGGGCAGCATCGAGGCGCCCGACAGGAGTGAAGCGGCGCCCTTCCATACGGACGCCGCCTCGAAGGTGTTCACCGGTCTCACGAATTCCTCACGGACCCCTCGCCTCCCGGCAACCTCAACAGGCCCCTGAGCAGCGGAAGTTCGTGAACATCAGCGATCGCCGTCGAGATGGGCGAGCACCGCCAGTACGCGCCGGTTGTCATCGTCCGACACCTCAAGGCCCAGTTTGGTGAAGATGTTGGAGGTGTGCTTGGCGATGGCCCGTTCCGTCACCACCAGCTGGGCCGCTATCCCCGCGTTCGAGCGTCCCTGCGCCATCAGCTCCAGCACCTCCCGCTCGCGCGGGGTGAGCCGGCCGAGCGGCCGGTCCTCGGCGGACCGCCGGGACAGCAGCTGCTGGATCACCTGAGGGTCCATCGCCGTACCGCCCGCCGCCACCCGTCGTACGGAGTCCACGAACTGGTCCGCGTCGAACACCCGGTCCTTCAGCAGATAGCCGATCCCGCCGTTGCCGTCCGCGAGCAGCTCGCGCGCGTACAGCTGCTCCACGTGCTGGGAGAGGACCAGCACCGGCAGCCCGGGCCGTGCCCTGCGGGCGGCCAGCGCGCACTGCAGGCCCTCGTCGGTGTGCGTGGGCGGCAGCCGGACGTCGACCACGGCGACGTCCGGGGCCGACTCGGCCAGCGCGCGTGTCAGTTCCGGGCCGGTCTCGACGGCGGCCGCGATCTCGAAGCCGTAGGCCTCCAGCATCCGTACCAGCCCGTCGCGCAGCAGGAAGAGGTCTTCGGCTAGGACAACACGCACGGGATCTCCATGGTCACCATGGTGGGGCCGCCCGCGGGGCTGCTGACGGCCAGGACGCCGTCGAATGTACCGAGCCGCCGCTCGACCCCGGCGAGCCCGGAACCGGCCCCGACCGCCGCACCGCCCTTGCCGTTGTCGGTCACCGTGATCCGCAGCATGCCGTCCGTGTGGTGCAGGTCGGCCCATATCCGGTCGGCGCCGGAGTGCTTGACGGCGTTGGTGAGCACCTCGCTCACCGCGAAGTAGGCGGCCGACTCCACCGGTGCGTCCGCCCGGCCGGGCAGCTCCACGGCCACCTCGGTGGGCAGCGGCAGCCGCAGTGCCAGCGCCCGTACGGCGTCGCCCAGTCCGCGTTCCGCGAGCACCGGGGGATGGATGCCGCGTACCAGGTCGCGCAGTTCCTCCAGGGCCTCGGCGGAGTTGCGCCGTGCCTGGGCCAGCAGCTGCTTCGCCCGGGCCGGGTCCCGTTCGACCAGCATCTCGATGGTGCCGAGGTCCATGCCCATGGCGACGAGCCGGGCCTGGGCGCCGTCGTGCAGGTCCCGCTCGATGCGGCGCAGCTCGGCGGCGGAGGTGTCGACGGCGTCGCGCCGGGTCTCGGTCAGCACCCGGACCCGCTCGACGAGTTCCCCCTGGTCACCGCCGAGGACGGCCCGGGTGAGCCGGAAGTGGGTGGTGAGCAGGCGGGGGGTGAGGTGGTACGCGGCGAAGAGGAGCACGGCGGCGGTGGCGGCCGCGCCGAGCGCGGTCGGCTGGTCGGTGACCGGCACGAAGCCGTACCAGTAGGGGTGGCCGTCGGTGGAGACCACCCGCCACAGCCCGGCGGCCACCGCGAAGCCCTCGAACGGGTAGAAGAGCAGCACGGCCGGGAGCAGCGCGGTGACGAACCCGGCCGTCATGTCGGCGAGCAGCCAGCGCATGTCCCGCCAGGTCGCGGGGTCGCCCAGCATCAGGACCGTGCGCGTCCAGGGGTTGGCGCCCTCCGGCAGCGGCCGGTAGGACGACCGGATCGGTATCCCGCACCACTCGGCCGCGAGCCGCCGCCGGGTGTCCGCGAACTCCCGTACGCCGCCCAGGATCGCCGGGGTCGTGACGATGCCCAGGCCGAGCGGGATCAGCGCGACGGACACCAGGGTCAGGGTGAAGCAGAGTACGGCGACGGGCAGCATCGCCAGTGCCAGCACGAGCCCCCGTACGGCGGCGAGCACGACCTCGCGGACGTGGGCGCGGACGCCGTCGCTCTTCGTGTCGGTGTTCATGGGGCCAGTCTGGCCGACCCCCGCACCCGGTTCACTGGCCCGAGGCCCCCTCCTCGGAGGTGGTGCCAGGTACACCCCCGGCGGCGGCGAGCACCTTGGCCTCCACCTCGGGGTCCACGCCCACCGGCGGACGGTCCGGCCGCCGCGGCGCCACGCCGCCGATCCCCGTGAGCCACCGCCAGGTGTCCGCGACGGTCTCCTCGGCCGGCCGGCACACCAGCCCCGCGGCCAGCGCCCGGGAGACGTCCGCACGGTGGACGGGGCCGTACAGCTCGCCGTCCGGCGGCACCCACACCGGCAGCCCCGTCCACGGCTCGACCCCGGCGTCCAGGATCACCTCCGGGTCGGTCCAGCGCAGTTCGGCGTCCGCGCCGGTGACCCGGACGCAGGCGTCGAGCAGCTTCCCCATCGTGGTGTGGCCGGGCGGGCCGGCCAGGTCGTACGGTCCGCTCAGCCGCTGCTCGGCCGCTGCGAGGACCCAGTCGGCGAGGTCCCGCGCGTCGATGAACGACACCGCCAGTTCGCGGGGCCCGGGTGCCAGGACCGGGCCGCCGCGGGCGATCCGGGTCAGCCACCAGGGCAGCCGCCCGATGTTCTCGTGCGGGCCGAGGATCAGCCCGGCCCGCACGAGGAGCGAGTCCCGCTCGCCGAAGGTCCCGACGGCGGCCAGCTCACCGCCGCGCTTGTCCCGCGGGTAGTCCGTCGCGCCCGCGTCGGCGGCGGCGCCCTCGACCGGTGCCCCGGCCCCGGCGGGCCCGTCCAGCGAGGGCCAGGGCCAGGCGTACACGGACCGGCTGGAGACGTACACGTACCGTCCGGCACGGCCGTGCAGCAGCCGTGCCGCCTCCAGCACGGCCCGCGGCGCGGCCGACCAGGTGTCCACCACCACGTCCCACGTTCCGGTGTCGGCGGCGAGCGCGGCGAGGCCGTCGGGAGCGGTGCGGTCGCCGTGCAGCGACCGCACCCCGGCCGGCGGGCGGTGCCGCCCCCGGTGGAGGACGGTCACCTCCCAGCCGCGTGCGCACGCGGCTTCCACGACGGCCCGCCCCACGAACTCCGTACCACCCAGCACGAGAAGTCTCATGCCGGTGATGGTGCCCGGTCCGGGCGCGGTACGGAACGGGAGTATGCCGAGGGCAGAGCGGGTCAGCGGCCGGTCGGCGGGGTGTACTTGTAGCCGACGCGGCGCACCGTCTGGATGGTCTGCCGGTGCTGGGCGCCCAGCTTGCGGCGCAGCCGGGCGACGTGCACGTCGACGGTGCGGCCGTCGCCGACGTGGCCGTAGCCCCACACCGTGGTGACCAGCTGGTCGCGGGTGTGCACCCGGTGCGGGTGCGCCACCAGGTGCGCGAGCAGCTCGAACTCCAGGTAGGTGAGGTCGAGTTCACGGCCGTCCAGGGAGGCGATGCGCTGCACGGGGTCGATCCGCAGCAGCGGGTCGCCGTCCCCGGTGGCGGCCGTCGGCGGCTGGTCCGGGACCGCGACCGGCAGGAACGGCGGCTGCTGGTCGGCCGGGACCAGCACCAGGTAGCCGACCATCGGGGGACGGCCGGGCAGGGTGGGCAGGGCGTGCTGCGGCGCGGGCAGCCAGGTGGCGCCCGGCGGCAGGAAGTCCGCGACCTCCACCACCTCGTCCCGGTCGACGGCGCGCAGCCGGTGCCGGGGGCCGTCGGGGGCGGGGGCGGTCAGGGCGGCGGAGGAGAGGGAACGAGTGGTCGCCATGAGAGGTCAGCTCTTTCGCGCGAGGAGTTCGTCGGGAAGTGCGGCGGCCGCGATTCGTGGTCGGGCGCGCCGGGGACGTACGTCGTTCCGCGCTGGCCGAAGGCCGGGGTGTACGGCTTTAGAGGGCCCGCGCGTTCGTCGCGCGGCAACACACCCGGTCGAAGTCGTGGTGCTGACGGGAGGGCCAGAAGGGCTCGAGGTCATGGCGACCCGTCGCGGTGGTCTTCCGGAAGCTGGCCATGCGCCCATTGAAGCAGACGGGCGCGCCACGCAGGAGAGTCCTCTCACTGCTTGGACGCTTCCTTGGTGTGAAGTTGACGCTTCGTGAGCTCCGAGGCTGCCCGGTAGGCGCTGGTCAGCGGATTCTTCCTGGTTCACGGGTCCGAAATACCGTCTCGGCATACGGACATGGGCCCGCTCCGCACCCCCGGCGGAGCCTCCGAACACCGCAGGGGCGCCCGCCGTCATGGCGGACGCCCCTGCCGGGAAGCGGGACGGATCAGACCTGGCCGGCCTTCTCCAGTGCGGCGCAGCAGGTGTCCACCAGCAGGCGGGTCACCACGTACGGGTCGACGTTGGCGTTCGGACGGCGGTCCTCGATGTACCCCTTGCCGTCCTTCTCGACCTGCCACGGGATGCGGACCGAGGCGCCGCGGTCGGAGACGCCGTAGGTGTACTTGTCCCACGGGGCGGTCTCGTGCAGGCCCGTCAGACGCTCGTCGATGCCGGCGCCGTAGTTCTTGACGTGGTCCAGCGGCTTGGAGCCCTCACCGAGCGACTCGCACGCGGTGATGATGGCGTCGTAGCCCTCGCGCATGGCCTTGGTGGAGAAGTTGGTGTGCGCGCCCGCGCCGTTCCAGTCGCCCTTCACCGGCTTCGGGTCCAGCGTGGCGGAGACGCCGAAGTCCTCGGCGGTGCGGTACAGCAGCCAGCGGGCCACCCACAGCTGGTCGGAGACCTCCAGCGGGGCGAGCGGGCCGACCTGGAACTCCCACTGGCCGGGCATGACCTCGGCGTTGATGCCGGAGATGCCGAGGCCCGCCTTCAGGCAGTTGTCCAGGTGGGCCTCGACGACGTCCCGGCCGAAGATCTCGTCGGCGCCGACACCGCAGTAGTAGCCGCCCTGGGGGGCCGGGAAGCCGTTCTCGGGGAAGCCGAGCGGACGGGTTCCGTCGAAGAAGGTGTACTCCTGCTCGATGCCGAAGATCGGCTCCTGGGCGGCGAACCGCCCGGCGACCTCGGCCAGCGCGGCACGCGTGTTGGACCGGTGCGGGGTCATGTCGATGTCGAGGACCTCGCACAGCACCAGGATGTCGTCGCCGCCGCGGATCGGGTCCGGGCAGGTGAAGACCGGCTTGAGCACGCGGTCCGAGGCGTGCCCCTCGGCCTGGTTGGTGGAGGAGCCGTCGAAGCCCCAGATCGGCAGCGTGTCGAGACCGGCGGCGGAACCCGTGATGATCTTCGTCTTGGAACGGAGCTTGGCCGTCGGCGCGGTGCCGTCGATCCAGATGTACTCAGCCTTGAAGGTCACGGGGCCACATCCTTCGGGGGTGGGTCGGGCGCTGTTGCGGGTGCTGCGGCGCTGCGGCACCGGTGCGCCGCTCGATCTGCCGGGCAGCCTGTCAACAGGCCGTTTCCCGACCATTGCCCGTATGTGAACCCCGTGTTACCTGGGGCTTTTGTGGCGCGGCTCACCTTGTGAGGCGAAGTGGGGCCGGGGTATGGGGCTCATCCAGGCGCGGCGGCGGCCTCCCGCACGCCCTCCAGGAAGCCCCGGATCGCGGCCCGCTGGTGGTCGTCGTAGCCGCGCAGCAGCTCCGCCGAACGCTCGATCAGCGGTCCGAAGAACGCCCAGCCGACGTCCACGGCGCGCTCCTCCACCTCCACGACGACCCGCCGCCGGTCCTCGGCGGAGCGCACCCGGCGTACGTGCCCCGCTCCTTCGAGCCGGTCGAGGAGCGCGGTCGTGCCCGCCGAGTTGAGCCTCAGGGCGGCCCCGAGGCGTCCGGCGCTCAGCTCCTCGCCCGCCCGCCGGGCGTCCATGAGCGCGATCAGGGCCCGTACGTCCGTGGGGTGCATGCCGTTGCGGTCCGCGAACCGGGCGCTGTGCAGGCCGAGTTCGACCGCCACGGCGCGCAGCAGGTGCACGGTCTCCAGCTCGGCTGCCGCTGCGGGGCGGTGCGGGGTCGGCATGGGAGTCCTCCGGTATCATCTCGCTCAACAAGTATCTTGCTCGGCGAGATAATAGGGGGTTGCCGTGCCCGTCGGCAGGTCGAGGACCTACACGTACGACGACGAGGCGTTCCGGATCGCGTACGAGAAGGTGCTGGCGAAATGGCCGGCCGACCGGGAGGCGCTGACCGTCACCACGCCCTTCGGCGACACCCGGGTCAACGCCTGCGGCCCGCGCGAGGCGCCCCCGCTGCTCCTGCTGCCCGGCGGCGGCTCCGCGACCTCCGTGTCCTGGTACGCCCAGGCCGCCGACCTGGCCCGCGTCCGGCGTGTCTACGCCCCGGACCTGATCGGCGCCCCGGGCCTCGGCGCCCAGGCCGGCGACCGCCACCCCCGTACGGTCGCCGACCTGGCCGGCTGGGTGGACGCCCTGCTGGACGGCCTCGGCGCCGAAGCGGCCTACGTGGGCGGGCACTCCTACGGCGCCTGGATCGCCCTGCACCACGCGCTGCGTTCCCCCGCCCGGGTGCGCCGCCTGTTCCTCCTGGACCCGACCGAGTGCTTCGCCGGGTACAAGGCGGCGTACCTGCTCCACGCCCTGCCGATGCTGCTGCGGCCCTCGCCCCGCCGTGTCGGCGCCTTCCTGCGGTGGGAGACCGGGGGAGCGGCCCTGGATCCGGACTGGCTCCACCTCCAGGAGGCGGCCGCCGGCTTCCCGTCCGTCAGACCGGTGACGGGGCCGCGCCCCGCGCCGGACGTGCTGCGGGCACTACGGGTGCCGGTCCTGCTGCTCGTGGCCGCGAACAGCAGGACCCATGACTCCACCCGGGTGACGGACCGGGCCGCCGCGCTGCTCCCGCGCGTCGAGACCGCCGTGCTGCCGGACGTCTCGCACCACGCGCTGCCAGGAGCCGCGCCGGACGCCCTGACCCGTCACCTCATCGGTTTCCTGTCCGGTCCCTGAGCCTCACCCCACCTTCTCGATCACCGCACGGCGGATGAGGAACTTGCCGGGCTCACGGACCTGCTCGAAGGCGGAGTTGTTGAGCAGGACGCAACTGCCCGATACGGAGGTGACCTTCACCGTCGTGGACTTGTTGTTGTCCAGGTTGGTGACCTTCAGTGTCGTGCCCGCCGGGAACTGGTTGCTGGACGCGGCCGGTGCACCGCCCTCACCGGAGAGCGTGACGGTCGAGCCCTTGCACACCTGCTGCCCGGCGGCCGCGGCGCCGCCGCCGTTGTCGCCCGCGGCACCGGTCTGCGACGGCTGCGCCTGCTGGCCGCCACCCGCCTGCTGGCCTTGACCCTGCTGACCCTGCTGACCCTGCTGACCCTGCTGGCCCTGCTGGCCGGCGTTGCCGTTCTGCGCCCCCTGGGAGTCCTGAGCCGACTCCCCAACGGTGCATCCGGCAGCCTTCTGCTGGACCTCGATCTGCTTGATGACCGCCTCGCGGTTGGCGATCCGGGCCGCCGACTGCGCGTCCGGGTTCGCCTTCTGGTCCGCGATGAACCTGTCGTTGTTGCCGTGGGCCGTGGCCAGCCCCTGGCAGACGGTCGAGTCCCCGGCCGACAGCGTCTTGGCCTGCTGCGGGCTCTGCGCGGCGTTCGAGGTGGAGGCCAGGGCGAACGCCCCGCCGCCCGCCACCGCCGCGGCGCTGACGAGCAGCGCGATCTTCTTCTTCGTGCCGAGAGTTCTCCTGCGCGACATGCGCGCCTCCTGAAAGAGGTAGGGGAGCGTACGCCGCTATGTACGAGATCCCGAACGGGGATGCTCAGCGATCGCAGGAGCAGACGAAGTAACCTGTGTCACAGAGGAGTTGCGTGATCTTCAGCCCTTGTCGCGGGACAGCGCCTCCCGTACGGCCTCCTCGGTGCGCGCCACCAGGGCCGTTCCGTCGTCGGCGGTGATGATCGGGCGCTGGATGAGTTTCGGGTGCCCGGCGAGCGCGGCGATCCACCGGTCGCGCGAACCGGCGTCCCTCGGCCACTCCTTGAGCCCCAGCTCCTTCGCGGCGGCCTCCTCGGTACGGGTGATGTCCCACGGCTCCAGGCCCAGACGTTCGAGCACGGCCCTGATCTCGTCCTCGCTCGGCACGTCCTCCAGGTACCGGCGGACGGTGTACTGCGCCCCCTCGGCGTCGAGCAGGTCGATCGCGCTGCGGCACTTGGAGCAGGCCGGGTTGATCCAGATTTCCATGGGCCACACAGTACGCGAGAACCCGTCCGGCACCTGAGTCACGGGAGCCCCGAAAGCCCTTGTGGCCAGGGCCTTTTGTCAGTGGGGGGTCGTAGAATAGAAGCAGTGTTCGAGGACGTCGCCGGACTCGCCCGGCGGTGCCCTGACCGCGACAGGAGGATGCCCGTGCCCGCTGCCGCCCTGAAGCCGAAGCCGTTGCCGACCCAGTCCACCGCCAAGCACCCCGTGCTGTTCGACTCGCCCTACGAGCCCGTCATCAAGCGACCGCTGCCGGCCGGGCGGCCGCGCGAGTGGTACGTCGCGCACAACCGGCGCCTGAAGGCCATGCGCCTGGCGATAGCCCTGCTCGACTCCGGTGTCCACATGCCGGGCCGGGTCCGCAACGAGACCATCCGCAGCACGGCGGAGGAGATCGGCATGCGCCCGCCCTCCGACACGACGTGCCACATGGTTCGCGCGTTCATGCGCTACAGCCGCTGACCCGGACGCCGGGTGCCCCACGCACCACCGGGGCGCCCGGGTGACACCATCCCGGCTCCTCGCGCCCGGCCCCGTCTTCCGCCACGGCCGGGCGCGAGCGCCGTTCACCCGTTCGCCGTACTCCGCATGCGCGTGACCGGGGGGCGGCCTTCACTGCGAGCAGGAGGTGACGCGAGCAGCGGAGGCAGCGCGAGACCGTGGAGACGAGGGCGTCGTATGAGCAGTCCCGAGGACCGCGCCCGGCGCGGCAAAGAGGCCCGCAAGCACGTTCCGCGCTCCGCGCACGCCGGCTGGCTGCCCTCCGTCGAACGGCCCGACCCCGTCGCCGTACTGGAACGGCAGGGCCGCGACCGCCTCACCGAGCTGCTGCCCGTCAGGTACGGCCGGATGGCCGCGTCACCGCTCGCCTTCCTGCGGGGCGCCGCCGGGGTGATGGCCGCGGATCTCGCCGCGCAGCCCCGCACCGGACTCACCGTGCAGCTGTGCGGCAACGCCCACCTGCTGAACTTCGCGGTGCACGCCTGCCCCGAGGGACGGCTGCTGTTCGAACTCGCCGACTACGACGAGACCTTCCCGGGCCCCTTCGAATGGGACGTCAAACGGCTCGCGGCCAGCGTGGCCGTGGCCGCCGGGGAGAACGGCCACTCGAAGGCCGAGACCCACGCGGCCGCGCGGGCGGCCGCCGCCGGTTACCGCACGGCCATGCGCCGGCTGGCCGGTCTCGGCGAGCTGGCCGTCTGGTACGAACGGATCGACGCCGCGACCCTGGCCCCCCTGCTCCGCTCCGGGCGGCGCCGGGCCCGCGCGGAGTCCACGCTCACCCGCGGCCGCCGCCACGCCGGCCTGCGCGCCCTCGGCACGCTCACCGAGGTGGTCGACGGGCAGCGCCGGATCATCCACCACCCGCCGCTCCTGGAACCCGCCGGAGCCGCCGACGCCGCCTCCGTGCGCAAGGGCTTCAGCGACTACCGCTCCACCCTCCCCGAGGAGCGCCGGCACCTCCTCGACCGCTACCGCTTCCTCGACACCGCCCGGGAGGTCGTCGGCGTCGGCAGCGTCGGTGTGCGCTGCTTCCTCGTGCTGCTCGCCGGGCGGGACGCCGACGACCCGCTGTTCCTGCGGATCAGGGAGGCCCGCAGATCGGTGCTGGAGGAACACCTGCCGACCGGGCCCTACGTCCATCCCGGCCAGCGCGTCGTCGCCGGTCAGCGGCTGCTCCAGGGCGCCGCGGACGTCTTCCTCGGCTCGATGACCGGCCCCCAGGGCCGCGCCTTCTACTGGCGGCAGCTGCGGGAGGACAAGCGCTCCGCCGACGTCGCCGGCATGGGCCCGGCGGCGCTCTCCGGCTACGCCCGACTGTGCGGCACCGCCCTGGCCCGCGCCCACGCCCGCTCCGGCGACCGCATCGCCATCGCGGCCTACCTCGGCGGTGCCGACACCTTCGACCGGGCCGTCGCCGACTTCGCCGTGGCCTACGCCGACCAGACCGCCGGCGACCACGGCGCCCTCGGCGCGGCCATCGCCGCGGGCCTGGTGAGGGCGGCGCCCGGACTATGAGGCCGACCAGGCGCGCGGCGGGGCCGCCGGCTCGCCCGTGTCCGACTCCCTCAGCAGCGCGGCCACGAACTCCCTCCGGTCCTCGGCGTGGTCGTGCAGCCACGACCCCAACCGGTGCCCGGCCGCCGGGAGTTCCAGCCGGGTGTACTCGGTGCGGGCCGACAGCGCCTCCTGCACGGCCCGTGTCACGTCGGGCGGGATGACCTCGTCGGTGCCCGGCACGGCCAGCACCGCCCGGCCCGCGTACCCGGCGAAGGCCGCCAGGGCGGGGGAGTCCCGCCAGCTGTCCGGTGTGCGGATGATCGTGCTGAACGGGCCCAGGCCGTCGCCGAAGGGCACCTCCCAGGCCTCGGCGGCGTAGACGGCGGGTGCGCCCAGGCCCACGGCCGCCACCCGGTCCCCGTACACCCGTACCAGGTCGGCGACCGTCTGGCCGCTCATGCTGAACCCGACCAGCACCAGCGGATCGCCCTCGGGGGCGTGCGCGTCGAGCACCGCCACCGCCTGCTCGAACCTCCGCCGCAGGCTCAGCTCCGCGAGCGCGCCGCTGCTCTCGCCGTGCCCCGAGAAGTCGAACGCCAGGGCACGGCAGCCCTGCGCGGCGAACTCGGCGAGCAGCGGGAGCAGCCGTTCCTTGCTTCCGTTGCCCGCGCCGTGCAGGAGGAGCACGGTGGCGCGGCCCTGCGGACCGGCGGTCGCCACGCTGAGGCTTTCGCCGTCGTACTCGTGGGTGAAGAGGTGGAGTTGAGCCATGAGAGTCATTCACTCATGGGGCGGCCGCGCCCGGAAAACGGGATGCGGTCGCGAACGCGGGCTCCCTACCCTGAACATACGGCGCGAAGCCGACACACCCCACCCGTACCCCCTCGGCAGTACGCCGTCACTCACTCCACGGAGGTCCGAAATGCGTGGCATCGTCGCGTCCGGGACCGTCGTCCTGGTGATCCTCGGAATCGGGAACCATCTCTGGTGGCTCGCCGCCGTCGCGCTGCTCTACCTGTACGCGACGCACGGGCGCGGTTCGCCCGGCACACCGACCCCGCCCGCCGGAGCGGGCGCCGTCCCCGACAGCTACCGGACCTACCGCGAGCGCCGGGACCGGCAGGCCAGGTGGGAGCGCCGCTACCGGCGCGAGCGCCCCCTGCGGACCCGGCGGCAGGAACGGCAGAAGAGCTGATGAGCAGGGGCGCCCCCGGTCACAGGCCGGGGGCGCCCCAGACCGGGAACCAGCGGCTCAGGTCCTGCTCGATCCGCAGATCGTCCCCGAGCGCCGCCTTCACCCGCAGCTCCAGCGCGTTGTCCCGCCGCTCCGCGGCACCGGACAGCGGGGCGAACGGGTAGAAGGTGCCGCGCTTGTAGAGGTAGACAAGCGCCAGCCGGCGCCCGGCGTCGTCCGTGAACCCGGCAAGAGAGCACAGCAGCTGCGGGCCGAACCCGTTGACCTCCATCGAACTGTTCACCGCGTGCAGGTCGTTGACCAGTTGGGGCAGCTGGTCGGGGGCCCGCAGGGACACCAGCCAGGAGTAGCCGTAGTCGTCCTGCCGCAGCTCCACCGGCGGGCCGCTGCGGTCGGCGTCCGCGTCGAGCAGCGCCTGGACCTCCCGGTGGGTCTGCTCGAAGGCCGCCCCCTCCACCGTGGCGAAGCACACCGCCCCGTGCCCGGTGGGCGTGAACCCGGCCGCCGCCTGGAGGGTGACGGCCGCCGAGGGCAGCGCGAACAGCTGGTCGAGATCCGGTGCGACCGGCTTCGTACGCCCCAGCAGGATGTCCAGCAGCCCCAACGCTCAGCCCGCCTTCCGCAGTGCCGTCTCTGTGCCGTACGTCCCTCAGCCCGCCGTCCCTGGGGTCGCGGGCTCGCCCAGCTCCGTGGAGATCCGGCCCAGCTGGTCGAGCCGCTGCTGCAGGGTCGGGTGGGTGGAGAAGAACCGCTCGATGCCGGGCTCCCTGCCCGTCGCCGGGGTGAAGTAGAACGCGTTGAACGCCTGGGCCGTGCGCAGATCCTTGGTCGGGATCCGCGCGATCTCCCCGGTGACCTTGGTGAGCGCCGACGCCAGCGCCGAGGGGCGGCCGGTCAGGTGCGCGGCCGCCCGGTCGGCCGCCAGTTCCCGGTACCGGGACAGCGCGCGGATCAGCAGGAAGCTGAGCGCGTACACGGCCGCCGAGACACCGATCACGACGGCGAAGACGGCGGCCGTGTTCTGGTCCCTGCGGCCCCCGCCGAGCACCTGGGAGTAGAAGGCGAACCGCACGATCAGTCCCGCGATCACCCCGAGGAAGGACGCCACGGTGATCACGGCGACGTCCTTGTGCGCCACGTGCGACAGCTCGTGCGCGAGCACACCCTCCAGCTCGGCCGGCTCCAGCCGCCGCAGCAGGCCGGTGGTCACGCAGACCACCGCGTGGTCGGGGTTGCGCCCGGTGGCGAAGGCGTTCGGCATGTCCATCGCGGACACGGCGACCACCGGCTTCGGCATGTCCGCGATCGCGCACAGCCGGTCGACGACCGCGTGCAGCTCGGGGTACTCCTCGCGCTCCACCACCTGCCCGCGCATCGCGAACAGGGCGATCCGGTCGGAGAACCAGAACTGCGCCACGAACATCGCCCCGATCAGGACGACCACCAGCAGCCAGGACTTCAGCAGCACGATCAGCGCGGCGACGAACCCCACGTACAGCAGTCCGAGCAGGAACAGCGTCACACCCATGCGCACGGTCAGTCGCCGGTCGCTCCGGAAGCGGCTTCGCATGTTGCATCACCCCGCACTCACGCACTCGTCCCGCACTCCAGTGTGCACCTGCCGATTCCCATGAGGAGGTCGCGAACGGTCCTAGGAGCCGCAAAGACCGGTGGGGGTGCCCAGGGGGCCGGGGGTCCGCCTAGTAGGAGGCGTGCAGCTGCGCCCAGCCGATCACGATCATCACCACGGCCACGCAGCCGATCACGATGGCCGTCGACGCCCAGGACGTCCTGCGCGGGGGCGGGCCGGGGTCGGCGCGGAACGGCGCCGGGTCCGGCGGAGTCTCCTTCCAGCGCGCGGCGAGCATCCGGGCCCGGGCGGAGGGCTCCTTGTGCTCGGCCGAATTCGCCCACCTGTGATCGAACTCGCGCTCCCAGTCGTCCAATTCCGCCATCCCCGTTTCCTTCAGCCTCGTCCGACAGAGTCCGGAGGGATGATCCCCCGACAATAGGAATGCTGGGAAGCGGGAAAGGTTGCACACCGGTGCCCCGTGGCCCGGACGGACCCGCGTCACAAAAGCCGGTGGCCGGCTCTCCCGTGGGGGAGAGCCGGCCACCGGCCCACAGACGGTCCAGGTACGCGGATACCCGCTCTGACCTGGGGTGATGTCACACGTCGAAGTAGAGCTCGAACTCGTGCGGGTGCGGACGCAGCTGCAGCGGGGCGATCTCGTTGGTGCGCTTGAAGTCGATCCACGTCTCGATCAGGTCGGACGTGAAGACGTCGCCCTGGAGGAGGAACTCGTGGTCGGCCTCGAGCGAGTCGAGGACGGCGTTCAGCGAGGTCGGGACCTGGGCGACGTTCGCGTGCTCCTCGGGAGCCAGCTCGTACAGGTCCTTGTCGATCGGCTCGGCCGGCTCGATCTTGTTCTTGATGCCGTCCAGACCCGCGAGCAGCAGCGCCGAGAAGGCCAGGTACGGGTTGCCGGAGGAGTCCGGGGCGCGGAACTCGACGCGCTTGGCCTTCGGGTTCGAGCCGGTGATCGGGATACGCATCGCGGCGGAGCGGTTGCGCTGCGAGTACACCAGGTTGATCGGCGCCTCGAAGCCCGGCACCAGGCGGTGGTACGAGTTCACCGTCGGGTTGGTGAAGGCGAGCAGCGACGGGGCGTGCTTGAGGACGCCGCCGATGTAGTAGCGGGCGGTGTCCGACAGGCCCGCGTAACCGGCCTCGTCGTAGAACAGCGGGTCGCCGTTGCTCCACAGCGACTGGTGCACGTGCATGCCCGAGCCGTTGTCACCGAAGATCGGCTTCGGCATGAAGGTCGCGGTCTTGCCGTTGCGCCAGGCCACGTTCTTCACGATGTACTTGAAGAGCTGGAGGTCGTCCGCGGCGGCGAGCAGCGTGTTGAACTTGTAGTTGATCTCCGCCTGGCCGGCGGTGCCCACCTCGTGGTGCTGGCGCTCGACCTTCAGGCCCTGCTTGTCCAGCTCCAGGGAGATCTCGGCGCGCAGGTCGGCGAAGTGGTCGACCGGCGGGACCGGGAAGTAGCCGCCCTTGTAGCGGACCTTGTACCCGCGGTTGTCCTCCAGAGCGCCGGTGTTCCAGGCACCCGCCTCGGAGTCGATGTGGTAGAAGGACTCGTTCGCCGAGGTGGCGAAACGCACGCTGTCGAAGACGTAGAACTCGGCCTCGGGACCGAAGTACGCAGTGTCGGCGATACCGGTCGACGCCAGGTACGCCTCGGCCTTCTTCGCCACGTTGCGCGGGTCACGGGAGTACTGCTCACCCGTGATCGGGTCGTGGATGAAGAAGTTGATGTTGAGCGTCTTGTCCCGGCGGAACGGGTCGATGCGCGCGGTGGACAGGTCGGGGCGCAGAGCCATGTCCGACTCGTGGATGGCCTGGAAACCACGGATCGACGACCCGTCGAAGGCCTGCTCGTCGTCGGGGTCGAACGCCTCCGCGGGCAACGTGAAGTGCTGCATGACGCCCGGCAGGTCGCAGAAACGGACGTCGACGAACTTGACGTCCTCGTCCGCGATGTACTTCTTGGCCTCGTCGGCGTTCTGGAACATCCAGCTCCTCCTACTCCCGACCGTCGACGCCGGGGTGGTAGATCGTTCGTGCGGCCAGTGCGGTGGCACACGCTGGTCTCGACCCTAGGGACGGGTGATTTCTCGGGCGTGACCCGTTTGTTTCGCAGAAGTTAACCGGCCACGTGTCCACCGTAGCCCCGACACACCCCTGCGCGTAGTGCCCGAAACCGGGCGCAGTACCGTGGTCGGGTGGACAACAGGCAGGCAATCGGATCGTGGCTCTCCGGGCCCCGCGCGGCCATGGAGGACGCCGGAGCCGACTTCGGCTACCGGGGTGAGCAGCTCGGGCTCCCGCAGGAGGGACCGAACTCGCTCGCACGGCCCGGGCGGCGCCTCGGCGCGATCGCCGTGGACTGGGCGCTGTGCGTCCTGATCGCATACGGCCTGATCACGCATGGCAACGGCCCCGCTACCGGCAACTGGGCGCTCGGCGTGTTCTTCGTGCTGAGCGTGCTCACCGTCGGCACTATCGGCTTCACCCCGGGCAAGCGTCTCTTCGGCATCCGGGTGGTCGCGCTGGAGACCGGCACGGTCAGCCCGCCGCGCTCCCTGCTGCGCACGGTCCTGCTCTGCCTGGCGATCCCCGCCCTCGTCTGGGACCGCGACGGCCGCGGCCTGCACGACCGCCTCGCGAAGACGGTCGAGGTGCGCATCTGACGCCTCCGCATCGCCCGGGTCCCCGGCATCGGGCTCGCCGCGGGGCCCCCGAGCAGCGAGAAGGCCACCCGCACCGACCGGCGCGGGTGGCCTTCCTCCTTGCGCGCCCCGGCTCAGCCCGTGTGCAGCACCGCCGCCAGGACCTGCCTGAGCTCCGCCTCCGCGTCCGCCGCGGCCCCGGAGGCGCGCCAGGCGACGAACCCGTCCGGGCGGACCAGCACCGCCCCGTCGGGCACCGTGCCGTGGACCGCGCTCCAGTCGTCGCCGTCCGCGTCGTACACCAGGTCGGCGTCCGCGCCCGCTCCGACACGGTACGCGTCCAGCCGTACCCCGTCCGTGCCGGCGATGCGGCGTGCCGCGGCGTGCCAGGCCGCGCCCGCGGCCGAGCCGGCGTCGCTGAGCAGCACCAGTGACCGCTCGTAGAGGTCGAGGGTGGAGAGCCGTTCGCCCGACCGGCGCAGCCACATGTGGGGCGCCCGGGTGCCCGGCTCCCCGGTCAGGCGCATCCCGTCGGGCACGACCGGCTGCGCGGGGTCGGCGCCCACGACGGCACCCTCCGGGTAGCGGTAGCCGAGGACGACGTTGAGGATGCCGCCGCGCTTGCCGCCGCCGATGCCGGGGGCGGGGGCGAATCCGGGGTGGCTGTGCTCCACGGACCGGGCCGAGGCGCGGGCGCTGGTGGCCAGGGCCACGGGCCGGCGCTCGGTGTCGTACGTGCCGAGCAGCCCCGGTCCGGCCCACCCGTCGAGGACGGCGGCCAGCTTCCAGGCCAGGTTGTGGGCGTCCTGGATGCCGGTGTTGGAACCGAAGGCACCGGTCGGGGACATCTCGTGCGCGGAGTCGCCCGCCAGGAACACCCGGTCGGCCGCATACCTCTCGGCGACGCGCTCCGCGGCACGCCAGGACGCCTTGCCGGTGATCTCCACGTCGAGGTCGGGGACACCGACGGCACGGCGGATGTGCCGGCGCAGCCGCTCCTCGGTGAACTCGTCGAGCGTCTCGCCGTTTTCGGGGTGCCAGGGGGCGTGGAAGACCCAGTGCTCCTTGTTGTCGACGGGCAGCAGCGCGCCGTCGGCCTCGGGGTCGGTGAGGTAACAGCAGATGAAGCGCCGGTCGCCCACGACGTCGGCGAGCAGCTTGGACCGGAAGGTGACGCTGACGTTGGCGAAGAGGTCGCCGGGACCGGTCTGGCCGATGCCGAGCCGGCCCCGGACGGGGCTGCGCGGGCCGTCGGCCGCGACCAGGTAGTTGGCGCGGACCGTGTAGAGGTCGTCGCTGTCACGGTCGCGGACGTACGCCGTCACTCCTTCGGGGTCCTGGGCGAAGGACTCCAGCTCGTGGAAGTAGCGCAGGTCGCCGCCGAGTGCGCGGGCCCCCTTCAGCAGCACCGGTTCGAGGTCGTTCTGGCTGCACAGGCACCACCCCGTGGGGCTGAACCGCGCCAGCCCGCCGCCGGGGTCGATCTCCTTGAACAGCCACTCCCCGGCGTCGCCGGCGAGGGTCGGCGTCTGGAGGATGCCGTGGTTGTCGGCGAGGAGCGAGGCGGCCGTCTTGATGTCGGCTTCGACGCCGGCACCCCGGAACAGCTCCATCGTCCGCACGTTGTTGCCGCGTCCGCGCGGGTGGATCGAGGTTCCCGAGTGCCGCTCGACGAGCATGTGCCGTACGCCGAGACGGCCCAGGAACAGGGACAGGGACAGGCCCACCAGAGAGCCGCCCACGACGAGGACGGGAACCTGGTGATCGGCTTTCTGCTGCATCAAGGACTCCTGAGGCAGTGGTGGGGGGTGAGGGGGTGTCGGAATCTCCATGCCCCCTGGGAGGGGTTACGCGTGCTCAATCACCCGCGTGGTTCACGCGAGTCGCGCACTCCGGGGGAGCGGCACAGGATCAAAAAGCGCTGACGTCGTGTCATCGGCGGCGGCCACCTCTGCCCCTGCGAAGGAGATGTCCACATGACCACCACGCCGGAGAAGATTTCCGAAGAGCTGACGCGCCAGGTGTCGAAGAGGGTTTCCCAGTCCGTGTTCGACGGCTCCCGCCTCCGGGTGGTCCTGCTGGTGGACGTGTACGACGGCGCCCAGCAGCAGTTCCTGGAGGCCTACGAGGAGATGGGCAAGCAGGTCTCGTCCGTACCCGGACACGTCAGCGACCAGCTGTGCCAGTCGATCGAGAACCCCTCCCAGTGGCTCATCACCAGCGAGTGGGAGAGCGCCCCGCCGTTCCTCGCCTGGGTGAACAGCGAGGAGCACGTCCAGATGGTGCAGCCGATGCACAGCTGCATCCGCGACACCCGGTCGCTGCGCTTCCACGTGGTCCGCGAGACGGGTGGCGAGAAGACCAGCGCCCAGGCCGCGCAGCGCAGGCTCCAGAGCTCCCCGCGGATCGGCGACGGAGTGATCCGGCACGCGCTCACCTTCACCGTCCGCCCGGGCAGCGAGAAGAAGGTCGCGGAGATCCTGTCGAACTACGCCTCGCCCGAGGCGCGGGTCGACGACACCACCCGCCTGTGCCGCACCTCCCTCTTCATGCACGGCAACCGGGTGATCCGGGCCATCGAGGTCCGCGGCGACCTGCTCGCGGCGCTGCGCCACGTCGCCCGGCAGCCCGAGGTCCGCGCGGTCGAGGAGGCCATCAACCCGTACCTGGAGCAGGAGCGGGACCTCAACGACCAGGAGTCCGCGCGGGTGTTCTTCACCCGGGCGGCGCTGCCGGCCGTGCACCACGTCACCGCGGACGAACTCCCCGAGGGCGAGCGGTACGCGCTGTACTACCCGGCCCGGCCGGGCTGCGGGATGGAACTCGCGGAGATCCTCGCCCGCCAGGACGAGTCCGCGGCCGAGGACCCGGCGGGCCCGGTGCTGGGCAGCACGATCTTCCAGCGGGACGACGTCGTCGTCCGGCTGGTCGACGTACGGCCCGGCCTGGGCGTCGACGCGGCCCTGCCGAAGGCCGGGGCCCAGGCCCCGCTCAAGGCCCTGCTGGACGGCGACACCGTCCGCATGGAGCTCATCACCGACCGCCGCTCGCCGGACGCCTGACCCGGCAGGCACAGCACACCAACGGAGGAACGTCGTGATCAAACCCCTTCCGAAGATCGTGGACCTCAGCGAGGTCGAGCCCAACACCCGGCGCGGCGGCGACCTGCGTGCCATGCTCACCCCGGCCACGGTGGGTTCCACCAGCGGCTTCATGGGCGTGGCCATCATCAACCCGGGCGACCGCATCGCCGAGCACTACCACCCGTACTCCGAGGAGTTCGTCTACGTCGTCTGCGGCCAGCTGGAGGTCGACCTGGACGGCGAGCCGCACCTGCTCCGGCCGGAGCAGGGCCTGATGATCCCCATCAACATGCGCCACCGCTTCCGCAACGTCGGCAAGGTGGAGGCGCGGATGGTCTTCCACCTGGGGCCGCTCGCCCCGCGGCCGGCCCTGGGCCACGTCGACACGGAGGAGACGGAGCCCGTCCCCGTCGCCGAGCGGGAACAGGTCCGCTCATGACCCGGCGCGTGGCGGTCACCGGCATAGGCATCGTGGCTCCGGGCGGGATCGGCGTGCCGGCGTTCTGGAATCTGCTGGCCGACGGCCGTACCGCGACGCGGGGCATCACGTTCTTCGACCCGTCCGGGCTGCGGTCCCGGATCGCCGCCGAGTGCGACTTCGACCCGGCCGCGTACGGCCTGGACGCCGACCAGATCGAGCGGGCGGACCGGTACATACAGTTCGCCCTGGTCGCGGGCGAGGAGGCGGTGCTGGACTCGGGGCTCGACCTCGGCCGGGAGAACCCCTGGCGGGTCGCGGTCTCCCTGGGCACCGCGGTCGGCGGCACCACCCGGCTGGAGAACGACTACGTCCTCGTCAGCCACCGCGGTGAGCGCTGGGACGTCGACCACACCGAGGCGCGGCCCCAGCTGCACCGGGCGTTCTCGCCGAGCACCGTGGCCTCCGCGGTGGCGGAACGTTTCGGCGCCCAGGGACCCGTGCAGACCGTGTCCACCGGCTGCACCTCCGGCCTGGACGCCGTCGGCTACGCCTTCCACACCGTCCAGGAAGGCCGGGCCGACATATGCATCGCGGGGGCGTCGGACTCCCCGATCTCGCCGATCACCATGGCGTGCTTCGACGCGATCAAGGCCACGTCCCCGAACAACGACGACCCCGCGCACGCCTCCCGGCCCTTCGACAACGACCGTGACGGGTTCGTCATGGGCGAGGGCGGCGCGGTGCTCGTCCTGGAGGAGCTGGAGCACGCCCGGGCTCGCGGCGCCCACGTGTACTGCGAGCTGGGCGGCTACTCCACCTTCGGCAACGCCTACCACATGACCGGCCTGACCAAGGAAGGTCTGGAGATGGCGCGGGCCATCGAGACCGCCCTGGACCAGTCGCGGCTCGACCCGACGGCGATCGACTACGTCAACGCGCACGGCTCCGGCACCCGCCAGAACGACCGCCACGAGACGGCGGCCGTGAAGAAGGCGCTCGGCCACCACGCCTACGACACCCCGATGAGCTCCATCAAGTCCATGGTGGGGCACTCCCTCGGGGCGATCGGCGCCATCGAACTGGTCGCGTGCGTGCTGGCCCTCGCCAAGCAGGTCGTACCGCCGACCGCCAACTACGAGATCCCCGACCCCGAGTGCGACCTGGACTACGTCCCGCGCGTCGCCCGCGAACGGAAGCTGAGCAGCGTGCTGTCCGTGGGCAGCGGATTCGGCGGCTTCCAGTCCGCGGTGATCCTGACCCGGCCGAGGGAGTGAGGACACGATGAGCGAACCACAGGACCGGCGTGCGGCCGTCACCGGAATCGGGGTGGTCGCGCCCAACGGCACCAGCACCGACACCTTCTGGAAGGCCACCCAGGAGGGCCTCAGCGTCCTCGGCCCTGTCACCCGCGAGGGCTGCGAGGACCTTCCCCTCAAGGTGGCCGGCGAGGTCCGCGCCTTCGAGCCGGCCGACACCATCGAGGAGCGCTTCCTCGTCCAGACCGACCGGTTCACGCACTACGCCATGGCCGCGGCCGACTTCGCCCTGGAGGACGCCCGGCTCGGCCAGGCCGACACCTCCGAGGCGCCGTACTCCATCGGCGTGGTCACCGCGGCCGGCTCCGGCGGCGGCGAGTTCGGCCAGCGCGAACTCCAGCGACTGTGGGGCAAGGGCAGCCGGTTCGTGGGCCCCTACCAGTCCATCGCCTGGTTCTACGCGGCGAGCACCGGCCAGGTGTCCATCCGGCGCGGCTTCAAGGGGCCCTGCTCGGTCGTCGCCTCCGACGAGGCCGGCGGCCTGGACGCCCTCGCCCACGCGGCACGGGCGGTACGGCGCGGCACCGACGTGATCGTGGCGGGCTCCACCGAGGCGCCGCTCGCCCCGTACTCGATGGTCTGCCAGCTCGGCTACGACGAGCTGAGCCGCGAGACGGACCCGTCCCGGGCCTACCGCCCGTTCACGGACGGGGCGTGCGGGTTCGTGCCGGCCGAGGGCGGCGCGATGCTCGTGGTCGAGGCCGCCGGTGCCGCGCGGGAGCGCGGTGCCCCCGTCCGGGCGGTCGTGGCGGGCCACGGTGCCACCTTCACCGGCGCCTCCCGCTGGGCGGACACCCGGGAGGGTCTCGCCCAGGCCGTCCGGCAGGCCCTCGCGGAGGCCGACTGCGCCCCCGAGGAGATCGACGTCGTCTTCGCCGACGCCCTCGGGGTGCCGGAGGCGGACCGGGCCGAGGCGCTGGCGCTCGCCGACGCCCTCGGCGCGCACGGCACCCGGGTGCCGGTCACGGCCCCGAAGACGGGGACCGGCCGCGGCTACTGCGCGGCTCCCGTGCTGGACACCGCGGCGGCCGTGCTCGCGATGGAACACGGCCTGGTCCCGCCGACGCCGAACGTCTTCGACGTCTGCCACGACCTCGACCTCGTGACGGGCCGCGCCCGGGTCGCCGAACTGCGGACGGCGCTGGTCCTCAGCCGTGGACTCATGGGGTCCAACTCGGCACTGGTGCTGCGGCACGGCGCCGCGCACTGAGCACAGCAAGGAGGAAGCACATGTCGCAGATCACCGTGGAAGAACTCGCCGCGCTGATGAAGAAGGCCGCCGGGGTGACCGTCAGCCCGCAGCAGCTCACGGAGAAGCCGGACACCGGCTTCGACGTCCTCGGCGTCGACTCGCTGGGCCTGCTCGGCATCGTCGGCGAGCTGGAGAACGCGCACGGCACCCCGATGCCGGTCGACGCCGAGCGCTGCAAGACGCCCCAGCAGTTCCTGAACCTCGTCAACACCACCCTGATGGCAGGAGCCTGAGATGGCAGGACACACCCAGAACGAGATCACCATCGCCGCCCCGCTCGACCTGGTCTGGGACATGACCAACGACCTGGAGCGGTGGCCGCAGCTGTTCAGCGAGTACGCGTCGGTGGAGATCATCTCCCAGCAGCGCAACCGGACGAAGTTCCGGCTGACCATGCACCCGGACGACAACGGCACCGTGTGGAGCTGGGTCTCCGAGCGTGAGCCGGACCGCGACACCCTCACCGTCAAGGCGCGCCGGGTCGAGACCGGGCCCTTCGACCACATGGACATCCACTGGCGGTACGAGGAGGTCCCCGCCGGCACCCGGATGGTGTGGACGCAGGACTTCGCGATGAAGCCGGACGCACCGGTCGACGACGACTGGATGACCGACAACATCAACAAGAACTCCAAGGTCCAGATGGCCCTGATCCGGGACAAGATCGAGAAGGCGGCCGCCGGTCACCGGCCCGCCCCGGCGCTGGCCGACTGAGCCGGACGACAGGAGAAGAGACCGTGCACCAGGCCCTGATCGTCGCCCGCATGGCCCCGGGTTCCGCCCCCGACATCGCCAAGGTGTTCGCGGAGTCCGACCGGGGAGAGCTGCCGCACCTCGTCGGAGTCGTCCGGCGCAGCCTCTTCCAGTTCGGCGACGTGTACATGCACCTCATCGAGTCCGAGCGCGACCCGGGACCGGCGATCGCCAAGGTCACCTCGCACCCCGAGTTCACCGAGGTCAGCGAGCGCCTCACGGCGTACGTCAGCGCGTACGACCCGGAGACCTGGCGGTCCCCCAAGGACGCGATGGCCCAGCGCTTCTACCTCTGGGAGCGCGACGCCCGCGGCTGACCCTCCGTCCGGCCACCGGTGCCGGGCCCGCGTCCGACGCGGGCCCGGCACCGGTGTTCTCGGGGGAGTGCGCTCACGCGGGGACGATGCAGTCGAACGCGTGCAGGTAGGGATTGACCGGCCGGATGTCGTTGACGGTCAGGCCCGCCGCCTGCAGCCGCTCGACCATGCTCTTCGTGGTGTGCTTGGCGCCGCCGACGTTCATGAGCAGCAGCAGGTCCATGGCGGTGCTGAACCGCATCGACGGGGTGTCGTCGACGAGGTTCTCGATGACCACGACCCGGGCGCCGGGGCCGCCCGCACCGATCACGTTGCGCAGCAGCCTGGACGTGGACTCGTCGTCCCACTCCAGGATGTTCTTGATGATGTAGACGTCGGCGTCGACCGGGACGGACACCCGGACGTCACCCGGCACGATGTGCGCCCGGTCGGCGAGGTCGCCGCCCGGCCGCAGCCGCGCCACCGCCTTCTCCACCACCCGCGGCAGGTCGAGCAGATGGCCCCGCATCGCCGGGTACTTGTCCAGCAGGCTGGCCACCACGTGCCCCTGGCCGCCGCCGATGTCCGCGACCGACGAGCTGCCGGACAGGTCGAGCAGCGCGGCGACGTCACGGGCCGACTGCTCGCTGGAGGTCGTCATCGCCCGGTTGAAGACGTCCGCCGACTCGGGGGCGTCCTCGTTCAGGTAGACGAAGAACTCCTTGCCGTAGAGGTCCTCGATCACGTTCCGGCCGGAGCGCACGGCCTCGTCCAGCTTGGGCCAGGCGTCCCAGGTCCAGGGCTCGGTGCACCACAGCGAGATGTAGCGCAGGCTGTTCGGGTCGTCCTCGCGCAGCAGCCGGGACATCTCGGTGTGGGCGAACGTCCCGTCCGGCCGCTCGGCGAAGACGCCGTAGCAGGACAGGGCGCGCAGGAGCCGGCGCAGCGGCTTCGCTTCCACCTTCACCGAGGCGGCGAGGCTCTCGACGGTCATGGGGGCGTCCCCGAGTGCGTCGGCGACGCCCAGCCGGGCGGCCGCGCGGACGGCGGCGGCGCACGCCGCCCCGAACACGAGCTCCCGCAGCCGCATCGACGGCGGAGGGGTGGGGGCCGCCCCCTGGGCGGACGGGGCCGAGAGCTCGGGGGATGGTGCGGTCATGTGCCGCCTTCCTTCCTTGCGTGGGTCTGGTACGGCGCGTGGGTCGGGTACGGCCGTCCGGTCAGCACAGGCCCGCGGGCTTCGAGGCCCGGCAGGAGTTGCCGTCGAACGCGTTGGCGCTCTTGGTGGATTCCTGGTTGACGAGGTCCGCCGGGGAGTTCTCCTCCAGCCAGTTGCCGGTGATCCGGTTCCGCTCGCTGGTGACGCCCACGAAGCTCTTGAACAGGACGATGCCGCCCGAGAGCGGGGACTTGCCGGAGTGGCCGGTGACCACGTTCCGCGTCACCAGGGCCTTCTCGGTACCGGTCAGGACGATGCCGGAGCCCTTCAGGTAGGGCAGCCGGGCGGTCTTCGCGCAGTACTTGTTGTTCCGCACGACGTGGTTGCCGGTGACGGTCAGGCTGCCCGCCTTCGGCTTGTTCTCGTCCCCGACGACGAACACGCCCGCGCAGTTGCCGGTGACGTAGTTGTGCGTGACGGTGAGGTTGCGCAGGCGGCGCACGGTGACGCCGATCCGGTTGTCCTCCAGGCGGTTGCGCTCGACCACGGCACCCTTGCTGTCCGTGGCGCCTTCCTCGGCCTTCACGTTGTTGGCGAGGAACAGGCCGGCGTCACCGTTGCGCCGGGCGGTGTTCTCCCGGAACTCACCGCGGGTGGAGTGCTCCTGGGCGATGCCCCACTGGCCGTTGTCGTCGGCGGTCACCCGTTCCACGGTCAGCCGGTCGGTGCCCATCGACCACAGGCCGATCCTGCTGAATCCGCTCACCTTCAGGTCGGCGACGGTGACGTTCTTCAGGGGGGTGTTCTTCCCCCCGACCACACAGACGCCGTTGCCGCCCTCGAGGCAGCTGACGGAGGCCCTGGCGCCCCGTGCCGACTTCGCGGAGTGCGCAGCGGCCTTCTTCTTCACCGGCTCGATCACCGTGCGGGGGCCCACGCCCCGCAGGGTCAGTCCGGGCGTCCTGACCGTGACGCTCTCGTGGTAAGTGCCGGCCAGCACGAGCACCGTGTCGCCGGTCTTGGCGGCGTCGACCGCCTTCTGGATGGACTCACCAGGATTCACCACATGGATCCGGTGGGCGGCCGACGCGGGGGTGGTGCCGGCCAGGGCGCCGATGAGTGCCGTCGTGCATGCGAGGTACGAGATATGGCGTTTTGTCACATTCGGCAGGCTACGAGCGCATGAGCCGATTACCGGCTGGATACTCCGTTCGGCGGCGTGTCATCCGTGCGGGTACGACAAGGCGGCGCCCACCCGTCCGGACCGCAGTCCGGAGCAGGTGGGCGCCGCGTCACAGGTCGGCGAGCCGCCGGGGTCGCCGGGTCAGCGCCCCTTCGGCATCCGCATGCCCTTGGGCATCGGCCCCTTGGGCACCGGCATGTTGCTCATCAGGTCGCCCAGGGCGCGCAGCCGGTCGTTGGTGGCGGTCACCTGGGGGCCGGTCAGCACGCGCGGGTACTTCAGCAGGGTCGTGCGCAGCTTCTTCAGCCCGACCTGGCCCTCGCCGTCGCCGACGATCACGTCGTGCACCGGGACGTCCGCGACGATGCGGTTCATCTTCTTCTTCTCGGCGGCCAGCAGGCTCTTCACCCGGTTCGGGTTGCCCTCGGCGACGAGCACGATGCCGGCCTTGCCGACCGCCCGGTGCACCACGTCCTGGCTGCGGTTCATCGCCACCGCCGGGGTGGTCGTCCAGCCTCGGCCGATGTTGTCCAGCACGGCCGCCGCGGCGCCCGGCTGGCCCTCCATCTGGCCGAAGGCGGCGCGCTCGGCCCGGCGGCCGAACACGATCGCCGTCGCCAGCAGGGCGATCAGCAGGCCGAAGATGCCCACATAGACCGGGTGGCCGATCAAGAAGCCGATCGCGAGGAAGACACCGAGGGTGCCGATGCCGACGGCCGCGAGTACAAGACCGATCTTCTTGTCGGCCTTGCGGGTCATCTTGTACGTGAGGGCGATCTGCTTCAGTCGCCCTGCGTTCGCGGCGTCCGCCGCGGTTTCCTTCCTCGCCATGCCACGAAGTCTACGTGCCTCCGGAAGCGCCGACGACGGCAGTGCCGGTGCGAGGGGGTTCAGGAGCGGACGGCGGCCTGCTGCTCCAGGACGCGCTGCGCCTCGACCCGGTCCTTGGCGCGGCGGCGGTCCTCCAGCACGGAGGTCCAGGCGTTGCGGCGGGCGGTGCGCTGACCGCTGCTCATGAGCAGGGACTCGACGGCGCGGAGCGCGTCGGTGAAGGACGGGATGGCGGTGGCGCGAACGGGCGCGGCCTGCATGATCGAGGTCCCCCCTCGGGACGGGTGGTGTACGAGGCGTGATACCAGAGTCACTGATTGGTGTTACCAGGACGTGACCGAGCGGTCAAACGCCAATGAAACCTTGATGCGGAACCCTCGAACGCCGACGCGGCCCTGACGGTCGCCCTCATCAGCGAGGACGGTCAGGACCGCGTCGTCTCGGCCATTACTGGCCAGTAGCTACTTGTGCGTGAATTCACACGCTCGGCTCACACCGCCTGGCCGGCGATGTACGCGCCACGCTTCTCGACGGCCATCCGGTAGAGGCGCCCGGCGCGGTACGAGGACCGCACGAGCGGCCCCGACATGACGCCGGAGAAGCCGATCTGCTCGGCCTCCTCCTTCAGCTCCACGAACTCGTGGGGCTTGACCCAGCGCTCCACGGGGTGGTGCCGGACGGAGGGGCGCAGGTACTGGGTGATGGTGACCAGCTCGCAGCCCGCGTCGTGCAGCTGCCGCAGCGCCTCGCCGACCTCCTCGCGGGTCTCGCCCATGCCGAGGATCAGGTTGGACTTCGTGACCAGACCGTAGTCGCGGGCCTCGGTGATGACCTTCAGGGAGCGCTCGTAGCGGAAGCCGGGGCGGATGCGCTTGAAGATGCGGGGGACCGTCTCGACGTTGTGCGCGAACACCTCGGGGCGGGCGGAGAAGACCTCCGCCAGCTGCTCGGGGACCGCGTTGAAGTCGGGGGCGAGGAGCTCGACCTTGGTGTGCCCGCCCTCGCGGCCGGCCGTCTGCGCGTGGATCTGGCGCACGGTCTCGGCGTACAGCCAGGCGCCGCCGTCCTCCAGGTCGTCGCGGGCGACGCCGGTGATGGTCGCGTAGTTCAGGTCCATGGTGACCACGGACTCACCCACGCGGCGCGGCTCGTCGCGGTCGAGCGCCTCGGGCTTGCCGGTGTCGATCTGGCAGAAGTCGCAGCGCCGGGTGCACTGGTCGCCGCCGATGAGGAAGGTCGCCTCGCGGTCCTCCCAGCACTCGTAGATGTTCGGGCAGCCGGCTTCCTGGCAGACCGTGTGCAGGCCCTCGCTCTTCACGAGGTTCTGCATCTTCGTGTACTCGGGACCCATTTTCGCCCGGGTCTTGATCCACTCGGGCTTGCGCTCGATGGGGGTCTGGCTGTTGCGGACCTCCAGGCGCAGCATCTTGCGTCCGTCGGGTGCGACTGCGGACACGACCGGCTCCCTAAGCTTTGATTCCTCGGCGCACACCAGGGTACGCCCGTGTTCCTTACGCCCTGACGGTCAGGACAACCTCACGGATGCAGGGCGCATTCCCTTCGGTCAGGCGGTCGCCTTCTCGATCACGCGGGGTGCGAGCTCCGCGTGCTCCAGGATGTCCTTCAGGTGCTTCTCGACCACCGGCAGGACCTCCTCGATCGTGAGGTCCCGGCCCAGCTCGGCCGCGAGGGAGGCGACGCCGGCGTCCCGGATGCCGCACGGGATGATCCGGTCGAACCACTTGTTGTCCGGGTTCACGTTGAGGGCGAAACCGTGCATCGTGACGCCCTTCGCGACGCGGATGCCGATCGCGGCGATCTTGCGGTCCTCGCGCCGCTGGCCCGCGTTGGAGGGGGCGTACTCGGGGCCGTTCAGCCGGGGGTCGAACTCCTCGTCGGCCAGCCGCGGGTCGAGGTCCAGGGACAGTCCGCCGAGCGCGGGCCGCCGCTCCACCGGGTCGCCGAGCACCCACACCCCGCTGCGGCCCTCGACCCGGGTGGTCTCCACGCCGAACTCGGCGCAGGTGCGGATGAGGGCCTCCTCCAGGCGGCGCACATGGGCGACGACGTCCACCGGGCGGGGCAGCTTCTGGATCGGGTAGCCCACCAGCTGGCCCGGCCCGTGCCAGGTGATCTTGCCGCCGCGGTCCACGTCGATCACGGGGGTGCCGTCCAGCGGGCGCTCGCTGTCCGCGGTGCGGCGGCCGGCCGTGTACACCGGGGGGTGCTCCAGCAGCAGCACGGTGTCCGGGACCTCGTCGGCGAACCGGGCCGCGTGCACCCGGCGCTGCTCGTCCCACGCCTCCTGGTACTCGACGGCGTCCGCACCGAACCCCATGCGGACGAACCGCAACTCACTCACGGCAAGCGCCTCCCTCAGCGACCGGTGTCAGGCGCGTGGCGCGCCCACGCCACTGTACGTCCGGCCGGCGTACGTCAGCCGTGGGGCCAATCCTCACACGATCGGATGAATCGCTGGGGAACTATGCGATCGTCTGCTCACTCTCCGCTACATTCGCGCCGTTCGTGAGGGCAAAAGGGCTGCTCACAGGCAATCCCGGCACTTCACAAGCCCGGAAGGCAGGAGACCGTACCGCAGATGACGGACCGACCCGCGCAGCGCACCCCCAACCGCCAGCTCGCCGCGCTCATCGCAGAAGCGGGGTTCTCCAACGCGGGTCTGGCTCGTCGCGTCGACCAGCTCGGCCTGGAGCACGGGCTGGACCTCAGATACGACAAGACCTCGGTCACCCGCTGGCTGCGCGGGCAGCAGCCGCGCGGCACGACCCCCGCCCTCATCGCCGAGGTGTTCACGCGCCGGCTCGGCCGCCGGCTCACCGCCCAGGACCTCGGCCTGGACGCCTGCGCCCCGGTGTACGCCGGGCTGGAGTTCGCGGCCACCCCGGAGGAGGCCGTCGACATCGTCAGCGGGCTGTGGCGCAAGGACTCCGGCAGCCACGCCGAGCTGCGGAAGATCGCCTTCACCCCGGCGGGCCTCGTGGTGCCGAGCCGGGACTGGCTGATCGGCAAGCCCGACGACCGGGTGGCCCGTGAACCGGCGCCCCGGGTGCCCGCGCAGGGGAGGCCGGCCGCGGCCAAGCCCCTGCCGCTCGCCCCGGCGCGGGTGCGCGGGCACGCGGAACGGGCCACCGGCCACCGGGTCTCCGGCGGCGACATCGCCGCGCTGCGCTCGGTCGGCGAGCTGTTCCGCACCCTCGACGACCGCTTCGGCGGCGGCCACGCCCGGCAGGCCCTGGTGCGCTATCTGGAGCACGAGTGCGAGTCGATGCTGCGCGGCAGCTACGACGAGCACACCGGCCGCCGCCTGTTCGCGGCCGCGGCGGACCTCACCCGGCTCGCGGGCTGGACGTCGTACGACATCGCCGCGCACGGGCTCGCCCAGCGCTACTTCGTCCAGGCCCTGCGGCTCGCCCAGGCGGCCGGCGACCGCCCCTACGGCTCCTACGTCCTCGTCACCATGAGCCGTCAGGCCGTCTACCTGGGCCACGGCCGGGAGGCCGTGCAGCTGGCCCGGGTGGCCCAGCAGGGCGTCGGCACCGGCGCCCCGCCGGTCGTCCAGGCGCTGCTGCACGCGTCCGAGGCGAGGGCGCACGGCGTCCTGGGCGAGGTGCGGGCGTGCACCGCCGCGCTGGTCCGCGCCGAGCGGGCCCTGGAGGCGGCCCGGCCGGGGGACGAGGTGCCGTACTGGGCGAGGTTCTTCGACGAGGCGCAGCTCGCCGACGAGCTGGGGCACTGCCACCGCGATCTCCAGCAGTTCCGGGCCGCCGCGCAGCACGCCGAGCGCTCCCTGCAACTGCGCGCCCCCTCCTACGCGCGCAGCCGCCTGTTCTGCCGGGTCGTCCTCGCCACCGCCCGGCTCGGCCTCGGCGAACTCGACCAGGCCTGCGCGCTGGCCGCGGAGGCCGCGGGCCAGGCGGCGGAGATGCGGAGCGCCCGCGCGGTGGAGTACGTCAGGGACTTCGAACGCCGGCTGGAGCCGTACCGGGACGCGGCGCCGGTGCGCGGCTACCGGGAGAAGGTGGCCGCCCTGGGCTGAGTGGGGGCGCGCGGCTGCCCGCCCGCCCCCGTAGGGGTGCGCTACGCCGCCCTCGGCAGCGTCGGAGCCGGGTCGGCCCGGTGCATCGAACCCGTGGCGCCGAGGTCCGTGAGGATCGCCGCGGCGGCCCGGTGGGCCGAGTGCAGGGCGCCCTGGACGGTGCTGGTGTCCCGGTGGTCGCCGCACACGTACAGTCCGGCCAGCAGCCGCACCGGCCGGCGCAGGTCGTGCGGCGGGCGCATCGCCGCCACCGCATCCGGCGTGTGGTGCACGGCCAGCGTCTCCCAGCGGCGCGTGGAGGTGCCGTAGAGGCGGGAGAGATGGATGCGGACCGCCGTGTCCACGCTCTCCGGCGGCCTGCCCAGCACCGTCGAGGAGATCAGCACGCGTCCGGCCGGCGCCCGGCTCGGGTCCACGTTGCTGAGCACCGCCGTGTGCGCCACCGGCCCGCCCCGGTCGGCGTCCAGCAGCAGCGAGGTACCGGCCGCGAGGGACGCCGAGGGCTCGTCGGTGGTGTGGTGGACGACGGTCACCGGGTGGAAGTCCGGCACCCGGAGCCCGGGCAGCAGCTGCGCGGCGGCCCGGGCGTCGGTCGCCAGCAGTACGGCCCGGCAGCGGATCTCCCCGTGCTCGGCGGTGGTCACCGAGGTCGTGGACACGGAGGTGACCCGCACCCCGGTGTGCACGGTGCCGGCCGGCAGCGCCCGCGCCAGCAGCTCCGGCAGCATCTCGGCGCCGCCCTCCGGGACGCACAGCCGCCCGCTCGCGAAGGCCCGCAGCGCCAGGTCGGCACACCGGCTGGACGTGCTCAGCTCGGGATCGCACAGCAGCGCGGCGAGCAGCGGACGCAGGAAGCCGTCGATGGTCCGGGCGGGCACCCCGCGCTGGGCGAGGGCCTGGGCGGCGGGCATCTCGGGGCGGGCCAGGATGCGCTCGACGGGCATCGAGGCGATCCGCCCGAGCGCGGCGCCCAGCCGCGCCTGGTCCACCGCGCCGCCCACCGGCGCACCGGCCCGGCCGGGCGCGACCGCCGGGTTCCGAGGGGCGCTCGCCAGGGCGCGCACCGCGTGGAGTGCGCCCCTTGCGCTCCCTCCGGCCGCCGGTGCGCCCGCGCGGTGGGTGCGTCCGTCGCGATGCAGGAGGACGCCCGGCGCGAACCGGCGCACGGGCAGGGATTCCAGGCCCGGCGTCAGCCGGAGTTCGGGAAAGGACGTGGACAGCAGCTGCCCTATGCGGTCGAGCCGGAAGCCGTCGACCTTCTCCGTCGACATCCGGCCGCCCGCACAGGGAGCGGCTTCCAGGACTGCGGTCGTGATTCCTGCGCTGGTCAGCCGATGAGCCGCCGAGAGGCCGGCGATTCCGGCTCCCACGATGACGACGTCCACCTGGTACACGGGCTCAAGCACGAGGCCCCTCCTGTGGTTGCGCGGCCGGTGGAGACGTCATGCCCCCAACAGGCTTCGGGGATACCCGAGTTCGGGTCGAGGTTAGGGCTCCTACCGGTCAGGTTCAGTCGCGCATCGACAGAGCACGGTCGCATGGAGGTCGCATACGGTCACGTCCGTTCTCCGGTGTTACAGGCGCCGTTCCCCGGCCGGCTCAGCCCGCCGCACGGATCGCGTCGTCGATGCCCGGGAACGCGAACCGGAACCCCGACTCCAGCAGCCGCGCGGGCACCACCCGCTGACTGCCCAGCACATCCCCGGCCAGCTCGCCCAGCGCCGCCCGCAGCACCGGCGCCGGCACCGGGAACAGGGCCGGACGGCGCAGCACCCGGGCCATCGCCTCCGTGATCTCACGGTTCGTCAGCGGCTCGGGCGCCGTCAGGTTGAACGGACCGGACAGCGTCCCCTCGTCGATGAGGTGCCGGATCGCCGCGACCTCGTCGGCCAGCGCGATGAACGACCAGTACTGCCGGCCGTCGCCGAGCCGCCCCCCGAGCCCCGCCTTGAACAGCGGGAACAGCCGTCCCCAGGCACCGCCGCCGCGCGCCACCACCAGCCCCGTCCGCACGAACACCGTCCGCACGCCCGCCTCCTCGGCCGGCGCCGCCGCCTCCTCCCACTCCACGCACAGCGACGGCAGGAAACCGTCGCCCGGCGGGGCGCTCTCGTCCACCACCCGGTCACCGGTGTCGCCGTAGAAGCCGATCGCGCTGCCGCTGACGAACACCCGCGGCGGCTCCGCCAGCGAGGCGACCGCCTCCGCCAGCGCCGCCGTGCCCAGCACCCGGCTGTCCCGGATCAGCCGCTTGTACTCCTCGGTCCAGCGCCGGTCGCCGATCCCGGCCCCGGCCAGGTCGACCACCGCGTCACAGCCGATCAGCCCCGCCGCGTCCACGGAGCCCCGCTCCGGATCCCAGCGGACCTCCTCCGGACCCCGGGGCGCACGGCGCACCAACCGGACCACCTCGTGCCCGTCGGCGGTCAGTGACCGGACCAGGGCGCTGCCGATGAGACCGGACGCACCGGCCACCGCGATTCGCGAACGTTCCATGACCCCAGCATGACCGCAGGGCCCGCGCGTAACCCGGTGGGACGCCGGGGGCGCCCGCCGTAGGGTGATCGTCATGCCGCAACCGCAGATACGCCCGGCCCGCCTCGACGACGGCGGCGAACTGGCCGCCCTCGACCGGGCCGTCTGGTCCACCCTGCACGCCGTGACCCCCGCGCCGGAGCCGCCCTACGAGCCCTTCTTCGACGAGCGGCACACCCCCGACGACTACCTCGTCGCCGAACTCGACGAACCCGCCGCGCTCAAGGGACGCGTCGCCGGCTACGTCCGCCTCGTCCACGCCACCCCGCTGGCCTCCAACGCGCACGTCCTCGCGATCCAGGGCTTCGCCGTGGCCGAGGAGGCACGCGGCCGGGGCGTCGGGCGCCTGCTGATCCGGGCCGCCGCCGACGAGGCGCGCAGGCGCGGTGCCCGGCGCCTCACCCTGCGGGTCCTCGGGCACAACACCCCGGCCCGCACCCTCTACGAGTCCGAGGGGTTCGCCGTGGAGGGCGTGCTGCCCGAGGAGTTCCACCTCGACGGCCGGTACGTCGACGACGTCCTCATGGGCCGCCGGCTCTGAGCCGGCCGCCCGGCGCTCACGAGTCGACCAGCTCGCCCGTCTCCACCGTGAGGGTCGCCGCGGCCGCCCGGGACGCGTCGTTCGCCACCTCGGCCGCCGTCAGCACGTACCCCGTCTCGGCGTCCGAGGTGGAGCGGGCGAAGACCACCCCGAACACCCGGCCCTCGGTGGTCAGCAGCGGCCCGCCGGAGTTGCCCGGCCGCACCGTGGAGCGGATCGAGTAGATCTCCCGGGTGACCGCGCGGTCGTTGTAGATGTTCTGGCCGGTCGCCCGCACCCGGTTCGCGACCGTCGCCGCCTGCAGGTTCAGGCTCCCGTCCTGCGGATAGCCGGCCACCACCGCCGAGTCGCCGCGCACCGCGCTCGTGTCGAAGCGCAGCACCGGTGCGCTCAGCTCCGGCACGTACAGCACCGCCACGTCCCGGTCGGGGTCGAAGAGGACCACCCGGGCCTCGTACGACCGCCCGACCCCGCCCACCCGTACGCTCGGCCGGTCGATGCCCGCCACCACGTGCGCGTTCGTCATCACATGGCGCGCCGAGTACACGAAGCCGCTGCCCTCCCGCCCCTCGGCCCCCGAGGCACCCTCGATCTTCACCGTGCTCAGCCGGGCCGCGCTCGCCGCCGCCGGGGTGACGCTGTCACCGGTGGGCCGCGCCACCTGCGCCGTCGACTCGTTCTCGAACGGGTTGAAGACCTGCGGGAAGCCCGCCTCGGTCAGCGCGGACGTGGCCCGCGAGAACCACGCGGGCGTCGTGTCCGGCATCGCCTCCTGCACCGCGCCCAGCACAGCCGAGTTCCGTATCGCCGAGGCCAGGCCCTGCGAGGGGGCCGCGCCCAGCACGCTCGCCGCCACCCAGGCCACGACCAGCACCGCCACCGAGTTCGCCGCCGCCCCGCCCAGGCCGTCCGCCACCCGCAGCGGGCCCCGGTCCAGCTCGCCGCGCAGCCGCAGCGCCAGCCGGCCCGCCAGCGCGTGCCCCACCACCGCCGGCACCAGCACCGTCGCCACCGCGAGCACCGTCGCCTGCGCCGAACCGCGCTCCACCAGATCCATGCCCCACGGCAGCATCCACACACCGACGGCCGCACCGCCGACGAAGCCGGCCAGGGACACGCACCCGGCCACCAGCCCGCGCCGGTAACCGGACACCGCGTAGACGAGGACCACCAGCACAAGCACCAGGTCGAGCAGGTCCACGGAGCCGCCTTTCTGTAGGACCCCTCAGTACGGACGGGGCGGGCCCGCTGATCAGCCACGCGCGCACGAGCGGCCACCCGACGGCGAACCGGCCATGTGAGCGTGTACCCCCAGAAACGTCCCGGACCAGGACGATGGTTCCACCAGGTGGCACAGCACACATCGCGGGCACGGAACAACGCCCCGAGAGTGGGACCATGCGTGTCGTCCGAAGAGCTCCGGGACCACCGGCACGGCGAGGCGCGCGGCTCCCCGGCGCCCTGCCGGTGCTGCTCGGCTGTCTGCCCGGGCTGCTCGCCGTCCTCGCGCTGGCCCTGTGCGCGGAAGGGGTCGAGCGCTCGGTCACGGTACGGCTCCAGAACGCCCGGCACCCCGCCCCGGCCCGGCCCATGGCCGCCCACCGCGCCGCCCGGCCCCCCATCGTGCCCCGCTCCGCCTGGCTGGACCGCGCCACCCGGCGCACCCAGCCGCCCCCGCGCTACGACGACCGGGTGGTCGCCGTCTTCCTGCACCACACCGACTCGCCCAACGGCTACGCCTGCACCGACACGCCCCGCATCATCCGCCACCTCTACGCCGGCCAGACCGGCGCCCGCGCCTGGGACGACATCGGCTACAACTTCCTCGTCGACCGCTGCGGCACGATCTACGAGGGCCGCGCCGGAGGTGTGGACCGGCCCGTCACCGGCGCCCACGCCCAGGGCTTCAACCACCGCAGCGCCGGCATCGCCGCCCTCGGCACCTTCACCGCCGGCGTCCCCGTGCCCCGGGCCATGACCGACGCCATCGCCGCCCTCGCGGCCTGGAAGCTGGGCCTCGCCGGCGTCGACCCGCGCGGCCACGTCCGCATGGTCTCCAGCAACGGACTCAGCCGCTACAAGGCGGGCGCCACCGCCACCCTGCCCGCCGTGGCCGGGCACGGCGAGGGCTTCCCGACCAGCTGCCCCGGCTCGGCCCTGACCGCCCGCCTCCCCGGCATCCGCGCGAAGGCGGCCCTGCTCCAGGGACGGACCCGCACAGCGAAGCCCTAGCCTCCCCGCAGCCCGCTCCCAGCCCGGCCTCCTACCGTCGGGGACGACACAGGCCGACCGGAGGTGGGGACCATGAAGAGCAGTCGTACCGGGACCGCGCGGGAGCGGACCGGCTGGATCCGGACCGCCCGGGCCCCCTGGGTGGTGGTCTGCGCGGTCGCGACCGTCGTCCTCGGCCCGGCCGCGGTCACCGCGTCCGCCCTCGACCGGGCCAACGCCGCCCCGCCGCACCACGCCGACAGGGCCGCCGGCGTCCAGGCGCACCTGCCGGCCGACACCACACGCAGGCGCCCGGCCGCCTGACACCGGCCCTCACTCCCTGAACCGCTCCCACAGCCGCGGATACCGCTGCGCGAGCGCCCCTTCGTTCTCGAAGGCCACGGGCGTGCCCTCCGGTTCCGCGGGGGCCGGGGCGATACCGAGGTCGGGCGCGACGGTGCCGGTCAGCTGCTCATAGGCCTCGTCCGCCGCGTAGCCCAGCTCCTCGCCGTCGCCGTCGATCTCGTCGTCGAAGTCGTCCAGCAGCTCGGCCAGGGAGTCCGGTTCGTGCACGGCGCCCTCGAAGACCTCCCGGCCCTGGCCGATCAGCCAGCACCGGAAGAAGTCGAACGCGTCGTCGCTGCACCCGTCCAGCAGCACCCAGGCGGCACCCCACAGGTCCCAGCGGTAGGCGCGGTTGTAGCGGGCCTCGAAGTGACGGGCGAAGTCCAGGACCAGTTCGGGGTCCATCTGGAGCAGCCGGTCCACGAGCACGTCGGCCTGCTCCTCGGGATCACCCTCGGCGGCCGCGCGCGTGGTGTCGATCAGCTCCCAGAACTCCGTCTCGTCCATCACGGCACCAGCATCGGGCCTGGGCCGGTGGGCCGCACGCGGAGTACCGCGGATCGTTACCCGCCGCCCGCGCCCCGGTACAGCGCCGCGATCCGGGCCGCGTCCGCCGCGAACCGCTCCCGCAGGGCCGCCGGTGCCAGCACCTCGGCCTCCGGTCCGAGTGCGGTCAGCTGGGAGTGCGCGACCTCCTCCGACTCCACCGGCAGCTTCACCGTCACCCAGCCCCCGGCGTCCGGCTCGCCCGCACCGCCGAGCGCCTCCCGCGCGGACAGCGGATCGACGGCGTACGGCAGCCTGCGCAGCCCCTCCGGGGACAGCCGTACGACGGCCTCGGCGCGCAGGATCGACCGCGCGAACCGCTCGGCCTCGGCCGCCCAGTGACCGGGCAGGTCGAAGTCCTCGTCCCGGTCGAAGCGCTCGTCCAGGACGTCCAGCGCGCCGAACCGGTCGATGCGGTAGGTCCGGAAGGAGTCGCCGCCGGCCACCCGGGCGCACAGGTACCAGACGCCCGCCTTCAGCACGAGCCCGTACGGCTCCAGCGTCCGCCGGACCTCCTCGTCCCCGCGGCGGTACCGGGCACCGACCCGCCGGTCCTCCCACACCGCCTCGGCGAGCACGGGGAGCAGCGCGGGCGTCTCCGGCTCCCGGAACCAGGCGGGGGCGTCCAGATGGAACCGCTGGGCGGCACTGTCCGGGGCGTCCCGCAGCGACGGCAGCAGCGCGGCGGAGACCTTCAGCCGGGCGGCCGAGGCGGCGTCCTCGAGCCCCATCTCCCGCAGCGCCCCCGGCACTCCGCTGAGGAACAGCGCCTCGGCCTCGCTCCGGGCCAGCCCGGTGAGCCGCGTCCGGTAGCCGCCGACCAGCCGGTACCCGCCGGCCCGCCCCCGGTTGGCGTACACCGGCACCCCCGCCTCCGACAGCGCCTGCGCGTCCCGGGTGACCGTCCGCTCCGACACCTCCAGCTCCCGCGCGAGCTCGGCCGCGGTCATGACCGGGCGGGACTGGAGCAGCAGGACCATCTTGATGAGCCGGGCGGCGCGCATCCCCTCATGATGCCGGGGACCACCGACAGGAAAGGGGTACGGCGGCGGCCGTACCCCTTCCCCGGAACCTCGGTGCGACTACAGCCGGTACTTCTCGCGGGCTTCCTTCACCGACGCCGCCTTGACCTCACCGCGTGCCGCCAGCTGGGCCAGGGCCGCGACGACGATCGACTGGGCGTCGACGCCGAAGTGGCGGCGGGCGGCCTCACGGGTGTCCGACAGACCGAAGCCGTCGGCGCCCAGCGAGGACCAGTCCTGCTCGACCCACTGCGCGATCTGGTCCGGCACCTGGCGCATGTAGTCGGAGACCGCGAGGACCGGGCCCTCGGCGCCGTGCAGCGCCTGGCGGACGTACGGCACACGCTCCTCGCCGCGCAGCAGGGCCGCGTCGGCCTCCAGCGCGTCGCGGCGCAGCTCCGACCAGGAGGTCGCGGACCACACGTCGGCGGCCACGCCCCACTCCTCCGCGAGCAGCCGCTGCGCCTGCAGGGCCCAGTGGATCGCCGTGCCCGAACCGAGCAGCTGGATGCGCGGGGCGTTGGCCGGGGCGGTCACGCCCGCGGACTCCGCCGTGTTGAAGCGGTACAGGCCCTTGACGATGGCCTCGTCGATGCCGAGCCCGGCCGGCTTGGCCGGCTGCGGCATCGGCTCGTTGTAGACCGTCAGGTAGTAGAAGACGTTCTGGTCCTCGCCCGGCTTGGCCTCGCCGTACATCCGGCGCAGACCCTCGCGGACGATCACCGCGATCTCGTAGGCGAACGCCGGGTCGTACGTCAGCGCCGCCGGGTTGGTGGCGGCGATCACGGGGGAGTGGCCGTCGGCGTGCTGGAGGCCCTCGCCCGTCAGGGTCGTACGGCCGGCCGTCGCGCCGACGAGGAAGCCGCGGCCGAGCTGGTCGCCGAGCTGCCACATCTGGTCGGCCGTGCGCTGCCAGCCGAACATCGAGTAGAAGATGTAGAACGGGATCATCGCCTCGCCGTGCGTCGCGTACGCGGTGGACGCGGCGATGAAGTCGGCCATCGAACCGGCCTCGGTGATCCCCTCGTTGAGGATCTGGCCGTTCTTGGCCTCCTTGTAGTACATCAGCTGGTCGCGGTCGACCGGCTCGTACGTCTGGCCCTTGGGCGAGTAGATGCCGAGGGACGGGAACAGCGACTCCATACCGAAGGTGCGCGCCTCGTCGGGGACGATCGGCACCCAGCGCCGGCCCGTCTCCTTGTCGCGGACCAGGTCCTTGACCAGGCGGACGAAGGCCATCGTGGTGGCCACGTTCTGCGAGCCGGAGCCCTTGTCGAAGGAGGCGAAGGCCTTCTCCGCCGGGGCGGGCAGCGGCGCCAGGGCGTGCGTGCGGCGGGCCGGGGCGGGACCGCCGAGGGCCGCGCGGCGCTCCTGGAGGTAGCGGACCTCGGGGGAGTCGGCGCCCGGGTGGCCGTAGGGCACCACGCCGTCGGCGAAGTCGCTGTCCCTGATGGGCAGCTCCAGCAGGTCGCGCATCGTCTTGAACTCGTCCACCGAGAGCTTCTTCATCTGGTGGTTGGCGTTCTTCGACGCGAAGCCCTCGCCGAGGGTGTGGCCCTTGACCGTCTGGGCCAGGATCACGGTCGGCGCGCCCTTGTGCTCGACGGCGGCCTTGTACGCGGCGTAGACCTTGCGGGCCTCGTGACCACCGCGGGAGAGGTGGAAGCACTCGAGGATCTTGTCGTCGCTCAGCAGCTTCGCCATCTCGGCGAGCGCCGGGTCCTTGCCGAAGAAGTCCTCGCGGATGTAGGCGGCGCCGCGGGTCTGGTACGTCTGGATCTGCGCGTCGGGTACCTCGCGCAGGCGGCGTACGAGCGCGCCGGTGGTGTCGAGCTGGAACAGCTCGTCCCAGGCCGTGCCCCACAGCGTCTTGATCACGTTCCAGCCTGCGCCGCGGAACTGGGCCTCCAGCTCCTGCACGATCTTGAAGTTGGCGCGGACCGGGCCGTCGAGGCGCTGCAGGTTGCAGTTGATGACGAACGTGAGGTTGTCGAGCTCCTCACGGGCGGCGAGCGCGAGGGCCGCCGTCGACTCCGGCTCGTCCATCTCGCCGTCGCCGAGGAAGGCCCAGACGTGGGACGCGGAGACGTCCTTGATGGAGCGGTTGGTGAGGTAGCGGTTGAAGCGCGCCTGGTAGATCGCCGACAGCGGGCCGAGGCCCATGGACACCGTCGGAAACTCCCACAGCCAGGGCAGGCGGCGCGGGTGCGGGTACGACGGCAGGCCGTTGCCGCCGGCCTCCTGGCGGAAGTTGTCCAGGTGGGCCTCGTCGAGGCGGCCGTCGAGGAAGGCGCGGGCGTAGATGCCGGGGGAGGCGTGGCCCTGGATGTACAGCTGGTCGCCGGAGCCGTCCGCCTCCTTGCCCTTGAAGAAGTGGTTGAAGCCGGTCTCGTACAGCCAGGCCGCGGAGGCGAAGGTGGCGATGTGGCCGCCGACGCCGTGCTTCGCGCCGCGGGTCACGATCGCGGCCGCGTTCCAGCGGTTCCAGGCGGTGATCCGGGCCTCCATCTCCGGGTCACCGGGCAGGCCCGGCTCGGCGGAGGTGGGGATGGTGTTGACGTAGTCGGTCTCGAGGAGCTTCGGCAGCGCGACGCCGCCCGCTTCGGCCCGCTCCAGCGTGCGGCGCATCAGGTACGCGGCGCGGTGCGGCCCCGCCTCCCTGGCCACGGCGTCCAGGGAGGCCTGCCATTCGGCGGTCTCCTCCGGGTCGCGGTCCGGGAGCTGGTCGAGCGCGCTGGGCTGGATGGCCTTGGGGTCGGTCATGTCGCCGCCTTCCTCAGTCGAAGGGGGTTCCCTCATCGGTAAGGGTTCGGGGGTGCCCTTGTGTCTTTGGCAGGACAGGGCAGCGGACCTCGGTGGAGGTCCGTCGGCGACTGTAACTCCCTGATCGATGATCGATCAAAGGGTTGAGGGCGAAAACCTCTTGATTTGGAGAAAGTCGGCACGCGGTGCCTTGCGTGCGGGCACCGGGTGCCGCTGGCGATCAGGGTTTTCGCAGGTGAGCGCGGGGATGCTCGACTGAATCAAGCGCGCGGGGCGCAGCCCAGGACGTGTGCCTTCACCAGCTCCGCGATCCTCGGGTCCCGGCGCTTGAACGCCTGCACCAGTTCCTCGTGCTCCTCCGCGTACGACTGCTGGACCGTGCCCAGCCAGCGGATCGACAGCGCCGTGAAGACCTCGATGCCGAGACCCTCCCAGGTGTGCAGCAGCACCGAGTTGCCCGCGGCGCGTACCAGCTCGCGGTGGAAGCCGACGGTGTGCCGGACCTGCGCCGTGCCGTCGGCGTCGCGGTCGGCCTCGTACAGGGCCAGCACGTGCGGCTCCAGGGCCGAGCAGTCCTCCGCGAGGCGGGCCGCCGCCAGCTCCGCGGCGATGGCCTCCAGGCCCGCCCGGACGGGGTAGCTCTCCTCCAGGTCGGCCGCCGTCAGGTTCCGCACCCGTACGCCCTTGTTCGGCGCGGACTCGATCAGCCGCAGCGACTCCAGCTCGCGCAGGGCCTCCCGGACCGGGGTCTGGCTGACCTCCAGCTCGGTGGCGATCCGGCGCTCCACGATCCGCTCACCCGGCTGCCAGCGCCCGCTGACGATCCCCTCCACGATGTGCTCGCGGATCTGCTCGCGCAGCGAGTGGACGACGGGCGCGGTCATGAGGGCTCCTTAGGGAGGGCTGACGTTTAGACAATACGGCGGGTTCGCTCCGCGGGTAGGACACGTGGGGGTGCTTTGGTGCAGGTGAGACGAGGCGCACACGGGGCGTGTGGCGCATGCGGGGGGCGATGCGCGCGGGCGCGGGCGGGTCTGGGTCGTTTGCGCATGTCGAGCCGGTCCCGTACACCTGCGGGCGAGGAGGGGACGACGATGACGGGCGAGCTCGACGAGCGGTCGTGGGCTGCGGCGATCGGGATGTACGCGCGCAGGTACACCATCGCCAAAGTGACGCGCAGGAAGCACGAGGACTGGGCGCGGGATGTGCACACCCTGATGCGCGGTGACACGCCGGACGCCCGCGGCTGGCAGGTGAACGACCCCCTCGCGGACGAGCTCGAAAGGCTGGACGACCCGTTCCACCCCTTCGTCGGACTCCCCGCCGACCGCGAGAAGGCGGATGCCCTCAGGGCCCGTGTGCACGAGATTCCGCGTTCGTCCGCCGGCAAGCTGCTCGTCGTCCTCTCCACGCTGTGGCTCGACCCCCAGAAACACCCGGACTTCGAGGAACGCAGGCCGGATCTCGAGAAGAAGGCCGGCGTCGTCCTGTCGCGCTTCCCCGAGGGCGCCCGCTTCTACGCCAACACCAGGCGCGAGAGTGCGGACATCGACTACTACAAGCGGATCTCCGGCTGCAACTCGATCTCCCGGCACGTCTGGGACCTGGGCCTGTTCCTCGTCTCCGGGACGGAGGTCGGGATGGTCTGGTCCTTCCACGCGTGGTGAACCTACCCCCGGTACGACGGAGCCCCCGTCCGGAGATCGACTCCGGACGGGGGCTCCGTCGTGTTGCCGGGGCCCTGCGAGCCTTACAGGCCGAGCTCGACCTCGAACTCGCCCGCCTCCAGGATCGCCTTGACCGCCGTCAGGTAGCGGGCCGCGTCGGCGCCGTCCACCAGGCGGTGGTCGTAGGAGAGGGTCAGGTAGGTCATGTCGCGGACGCCGATGACCGTGCCCTCCTCGGTCTCGATGACGGCCGGACGCTTGACCGTGGCACCGATGCCGAGGATCGCGACCTGGCCCGGCGGCACGATGATCGTGTCGAACAGCGCGCCGCGCGAACCGGTGTTGGAGATGGTGAAGGTCGCGCCGGACAGCTCGTCCGGAGTGATCTTGTTGGCGCGGACCTTGCCGGCCAGCTCCGCCGTGGCCTTGGCGATGCCCGCGATGTTGAGGTCGCCGGCGTGCTTGATGACCGGGGTCATCAGGCCCTTCTCGGAGTCCACCGCGATTCCGACGCTCTCGGAGTCGAAGTAGGTGATCGTGCCCTCGGCCTCGTTGATCTTGGCGTTGATGACCGGGTGGGCCTTCAGCGCCTGGGCCGCCGCCTTCACGAAGAACGGCATCGGGGAGAGCTTGACGCCCTCGCGCGCGGCGAAGGAGTCCTTGGCCTGGGCGCGCAGGCGCATCAGGCGGGTGACGTCGACCTCGACGACCGACGACAGCTGGGCCTGCTCGTGCAGGGCCTTGACCATGTTGTCGCCGATGACCTTGCGGATGCGAGGCATCTTGACGGTCTGGCCGCGCAGCGGGGAGACCTCCAGCGCGGGCGCCTTCCTGGCGGCCGGGGCAGCGGCGGCGGCCGGCGCCGGGGCGGCGGCGGCCTTCGCGGCCTCGGCGGCGGCGAGGACGTCCTGCTTGCGGATGCGGCCGCCGACACCGGTGCCCTTGACGCCGGCCAGGTCGACGCCGTTCTCGGCGGCGAGCTTGCGCACCAGCGGGGTGACGTACGCGCCCTCGTCCGTCGCCTGGGTGGCGGTCGGGGAGGAGGGAGCGCTGGCCGGGGTGACCGGAGCCGGGGCCGGGGCCGGAGCCGCGGGCTGGACCGGAGCCGGGGCCGCGGCGGCGGGCGCGGCCGGCGCGGCGGGGGCCGGAGCCGGAGCGGCGGGGGCCGGGGCCGGAGCGGCCGGAGCAGCGGCGGCGGGCGCCGGGGCGGCCGGAGCCGGAGCGGCGGCCGGCGCGGCACCGGGGGCGCCGATGACGGCGAGCTTGGCGCCGACCTCGGCGGTCTCGTCCTCACCGACGACGATCTCGAGCAGCACGCCCGAGGTCGGCGCGGGGATCTCGGTGTCGACCTTGTCCGTGGAGACCTCGAGCAGCGGCTCGTCGGCCTCGACGGAGTCGCCCACCGACTTCAGCCAGCGGGTGACGGTGCCCTCGGTGACGGACTCACCGAGCGCGGGCAGGACCACGTCGGTGCCCTCGGCGGAACCACCGCCGGAGGCGGCCTCCGCGGTCGGAGCCGGCGCGGGGGCGGCCTGCTCGGTGGACGGGGCGGCCTGGGCGGCCGGGACCGGCTCGGCGGCCGGAGCCGGAGCGGCCTCGGCGGCGGGGGCCGGAGCGGCCGCGGGGGCACCGGTGCCGTCGTCGATGACGGCCAGCTCGGCGCCGACCTCGACGGTCTCGTCCTCGGCGACCTTGATGGAGGCCAGCACGCCGGCGGCGGGCGAGGGGATCTCGGTGTCGACCTTGTCGGTCGAGACCTCGAGCAGCGGCTCGTCGGCCTCGACGCGCTCGCCCTCGGCCTTCAGCCAGCGGGTGACAGTGCCCTCGGTGACGCTCTCGCCGAGCGCCGGAAGGGTTACGGAAACCGCCATGGTTTCGGTTGCTCCTTACGAATTGCGGAAGTCTGTGTCGTCGCGCCCGTTGACCGAAGGCTCAGTCGTGGGAGTGCAGCGGCTTGCCGGCCAGCGCCAGGTGGGCCTCGCCGAGCGCCTCGTTCTGCGTCGGGTGGGCGTGGATGAGCTGGGCCACCTCGGCCGGCAGCGCCTCCCAGTTGTAGATCAGCTGGGCCTCGCCGACCTGCTCGCCCATGCGGTCGCCGACCATGTGGACGCCGACCACGGCACCGTCCTTCACCTGGACGAGCTTGATCTCGCCCGAGGTGTTGAGGATCTTGCTCTTGCCGTTGCCCGCCAGGTTGTACTTCAGAGCGACGACCTTGTCCGCGCCGTAGATCTCCTTGGCCTTGGCCTCGGTGATACCCACGGAGGCGACCTCCGGGTGGCAGTACGTCACCCGCGGGACACCGTCGTAGTCGATCGGGACGGTCTTGAGACCGGCCAGACGCTCCGCCACCAGGATGCCCTCGGCGAAGCCGACGTGCGCGAGCTGGAGGGTCGGGACGAGGTCACCGACGGCGGAGATGGTCGGAACGTTGGTGCGCATGTACTCGTCGACCAGGACGTAGCCCCGGTCCATGGCGACACCCTGCTCCTCGTAGCCGAGGCCCTGGGAGACCGGACCGCGGCCGACGGCGACGAGCAGGACCTCGGCCTCGAACTCCTTGCCGTCGGCGAGGGTGACCTTGACGCCGTCCTGGGTGTACTCGGCCTTCTGGAAGAAGGTGCCCAGGTTGAACTTGATCCCGCGCTTGCGGAACGCGCGCTCGAGGAGCTTCGAGCTGTTCTCGTCCTCGACCGGGACGAGGTGCTTCAGGCCCTCGACGACCGTGACGTCCGAGCCGAAGGACTTCCACGCCGAGGCGAACTCGACGCCGATGACACCGCCGCCCAGGATGATCGCGGACTTGGGCACGCGGTCCAGGACGAGGGCGTGGTCGGAGGAGATGATGCGGTCGCCGTCGATCTCCAGGCCCGGCAGCGACTTCGGCACGGAGCCGGTCGCCAGCAGGACGTGGCGGCCCTGGATCCGCTGCCCGTTCACGTCGACCGAGGTGGGGGAGGACAGCCGGCCCTCGCCCTCGATGTACGTCACCTTGCGGGAGGCGACGAGACCCTGGAGGCCCTTGTACAGGCCGGAGATCACGCCGTCCTTGTACTTGTGGACGCCCGCGATGTCGATGCCCTCGAAGGTGGCCTTGACGCCGAACTGCTCGCTCTCGCGGGCCTGGTCGGCGATCTCGCCCGCGTGCAGCAGGGCCTTGGTGGGGATGCAACCCCGGTGCAGGCAGGTGCCGCCGACCTTGTCCTTCTCGATCAGGGCGACGTCCAGGCCCAGCTGCGCCCCGCGCAGGGCCGCGGCGTAACCACCGCTACCACCGCCGAGGATCACTAGGTCGAAAACGGTGCTGGCGTCGTTCGCCACGTCACGTCCTCCATGCATGTGCGCCTTGCGCCGGTCGTCACTGACCGGCGGGCGGCTGGTGTCCGGCCGCTTGATGCTTCGGCCCTTCGGTGGGGGCCCTGTCCTGCCGGGCTCCATCTTTGCACTTGTTCGAGGCGAACGAGACGCGGGGCCTGAGTGTGAGACACCCCACGTACCGCGGAAAACGGGGGGAGTACGCGGACAGGGGCGCGGGAGCTGCGTGAACAGCTCCCGCGCCCCTGTCCGTGGCGGTGCCGCGGAGCGGACCTGCCGCTGGGCGGCTCAGCCCAGGTCGCCCGCGGCGGTCAGCTCGGCGAGACGGACCAGGGTGCGCACGGCGGAACCCGTACCGCCCTTGGGTGTGTAGCCGAAGGGGCCGCCCTCGTTGAACGCCGGACCGGCGATGTCGAGGTGCGCCCAGGTGATGCCCTCGCCCACGAACTCGCGCAGGAACAGACCGGCGACGAGCCCGCCGCCCATCCGCTCGCCCATGTTCGCGATGTCGGCGACGGTGGACTCCATGCCCTTGCGCAGGTGCTCCGGCAGCGGCATCGGCCACGCCGGCTCGCCGACCTCGTCGGCCGCCTCGTGCAGCGCGGTGCGGAACGCGTCGTCGTTGGCCATCACGCCGAACGTCCGGCTGCCCAGTGCCAGCATCATGGCGCCGGTCAGCGTGGCGACGTCCACGATCGCGTCCGGGCTCTCCAGCGAGGCCGCCCACAGCGCGTCGGCGAGGACGAGCCGGCCCTCGGCGTCGGTGTTGAGGACCTCGACGGTCTTGCCGCTGTACATGCGCAGCACGTCACCGGGGCGCACGGCCGAGCCGGACGGCATGTTCTCGGCCAGCGCCAGCCAGCCGGTGACGTTGACCTCCAGGCCGAGCCGCGCGGCGGCGACGACGGCGGCGAACACGGCGGCGGCGCCGCTCATGTCGCACTTCATCGTCTCGTTGTGCCCGGCCGGCTTCAGCGAGATGCCGCCCGAGTCGTAGGTGATGCCCTTGCCGACGTAGGCGAGGTGCTTCTCCGCCTTGGGGTGCGTGTACGTCAGCTTCACCAGGCGCGGGGTCGCGGCCGAGCCGCCGCCCACGCCGAGGATGCCGCCGTAGCCGCCACGGGTCAGCGCCTTGTCGTCGAGCACCTGCGCCTTGATGCCGTGCTCCTTGGCCGCGGCCTGCGCGATGCCGGCGAAGATCGCGGGGGTGAGGTCGTTCGGCGGCATGTTGATCAGGTCGCGGGCGCGGTTCAGCTCCTCGGAGACCGCGACGGCGCGGGCGACGGCCCCCTTGTGGGCGGCGTCGCGCGGCTTGCCGCCGAGCAGCGTGGCCTCGGCGAGCGGCGCCTTGCCGTTCTTGGCCCGGGCGCCCTTCGCCTGGCCGCCGTTCTCCTTGTAGGTGTCGAAGGAGTACGCGCCGAGCAGGACGCCCTCGCCGATCGCCTCGACGGCGCCGGGGCTGTCGACGGGCAGCGCGAACGCGGCCTTCCTGGAGCCGGTGAGCGCGCGGGCGGCCACGCCGGCGGCCCGGCGCAGCGCCTCCGCGGCGTAGCCGGTGTCCTCGTCCTTGGTGCCGGGCTCCGTGCCCAGGCCCACCGCCACCACGAGCGGTGCCTTGAAGCCGGCCGGGGCGGGCAGCTTCGTCAGCTCGCCCTCGGCACCCGAGGCGCCGAGGGTCTCCAGGACGCCGGCCAGCTTGCCGTCGTACGCCTTGTCCACGGCTTCTGCGCCCGGCGCGACGACGGGGCCCGCGGCGCCCTTGGCGACACCGATCACGATCGCGTCGGCCCGCAGGCCGGGCGCCGCGGCGGTGCTGAGAGTCAGAGCAGTCACGGTGGTGAAATCTCGCTTCCGATGTGAAGTTGCTGTGGCCGAATGGGGGTGGGTCGACCGGGCCCGAGAGCCGACCCTAGGCCCAGGCCCGGGGACAGGTGGCAACCGGGGCCTTCACCCTGTCGGCGAACACCCGGGACGAGACTACGCGCGTGCGCGCGTTCGCTCATTCCTGCGGGTGTTCACCTGTGCGTGGCGTCATGGCCATTTCCGCCCCCTGGGGGCCGGTGACCTGAGCCACACTCGTCGGGTTCCGGCGGGCCGTCTGCCCGCCGATTCGCGAGATTTCCACTGATCCTCTGCAATTCCGTCACGTATCGGGCGCGGGGATCTTCTGGGGGGAGGAACCTGACATGGCTCATAGGGCGCACCGCTGGAGAGCGGCCGGCGTCACCGCGACGGCCGCGGGGCTCATCACGCTGGGACTGGCCGCGCCGGGCGCGTCGGCCGTGACCGACCCGCGTATCGACCTGAGGGTCCTGGTCGTCGACGACGGCGCGGGACCGGTCGGCGCGATCACGGCCCAGCTGAAGAGCGAGGGCATCCCGTACACCACCGTCGATCTGGGCGACTCCGGCCGTCCCACGATCAGCGCCACCTTCCTGAGCGACAGCGTCGGCGGCCGGCCCCGCGCCAAGTTCCAGGGCGTGGTCCTGCCGAACGAGGCACCCTTCGGGGCGGGTTCGGCCGAGCAGACGGCTCTGGAGGCGTACGAGAGGACGTACGGCATCCCGCAGCTCGACGCCTACACCTGGGCCCACCCCGAGGTGGGCCTCGACTACACCGACAGCAACGGGTACGCCGGAACCCTCGACGGGCGCACGGCCACCGTCAGCACGGCCGGCCGGGCGGGCCCGTTCGGGTATCTGCGGGGGGCGTTCTCGTTCGAGGACAACTCGTCGTCGGTGGACGAGAGTTACGGCTTCGTCGCGCAGCCGCGCACCGGCTTCACCAGTTACGTCGACACGCCCGTGCCCGGGGGGACCGGCAGCGGCAGCCTGCTCGGCGAGTACGCGCACGACGGCCGCCGCGAGCTGGTGGTGACGTTCGCCTACAACCAGTACCAGCAGCAGTTCCGGCTGCTGGCCCGCGGCATGGTCGAGTGGCTGACCCAGGGCGTGCACCTGGGCCAGGCCCGCAACTACTTCGCCGTGCACGTGGACGACGTCTTCGCGCCGGACGCCCGCTGGGACGCCGAGCGCAACTGCACGCCCGGCGACATCGACTGCGCGGGCGGCGGCGAGGACACCGGGACGCCGATCCGCATGACGGCGGCCGACGCCCAGTACGCGGCCTCCTGGCAGCAGAGCCACGGCTTCACCCTGGACATGGTGTTCAACGCGGGCGCCGGCGAGGAGTGGAAGAGCGAGAACGGCGGCACGGACGCGCTGACCGACCAGCTGCTGAAGGACAAGGCCAAGTACCGCTGGGTGAACCACACCTACACCCACATGTTCCTCGGCTGCGTCCAGGACACCTCGACCGTGCCGTGGAGCTGCGCGAAGAACGCCGACGGCTCGACGAAGTGGGTGAGCCGCTCGGACATCTCCGGGGAGGTCGCGAACAACTACACCTGGGCGCTCCAGCACGGACTGTCCGTCGACCGCGGCGAGCTGGTCACCGGTGAGCACTCCGGTCTGAAGACGCTGCCCCAGCAGCCGCAGGACAACCCCGACCTGGGTCCCGCGCTCGCCTCCAACGGAGTGAAGTGGACGGCCTCGGACAACTCCCGCGAGTCCGAGCAGCGGACCGTCGGCACCGGCACGCTCACCGTGCCGCGCTACCCGATGAACGTGTACTACAACGTGGGCACCAAGGCCGAGATGGCCGACGAGTACAACTGGATCTACACGTCCAGGGCGGACGGCGGCAGCGGGATCTGCGAGGACAACCCGGCCTCGACCTGCCTGTCCCAGCCGCTGGACACGGCCACCGGATTCACCGACGGCATCGTGCCCGCCGAGGCCCACACCGACCTCGGGCACGTGCTGAGCAACGATCCGCGCCCGCACTACGCCCACCAGTCCAACCTGGCCGAGGACCGCCTCCTCTACCCGGTCCTGGACCGCGTACTGGCCGACTACCAGGGGCTGTTCGCCGAGAACACCCCGATCGTCAACCTGCGGCAGAGCGCCATCGGCACCGAGATGCAGAACCGGGCCAAGTGGCAGGCCGCGCTCGACGCCGGCAAGGTCACCGCCTACCGGATCGGGAACACCGTGACCGTCACGGCACCCTCCGGCACCCAGGTCCCGGTGACCGCGCCGGAGGGGACGAAGCAGCAGCAGGTGCTGGGCACCACCACGTTCGGCACCGCCTACGCCGGGCAGCGCTCGGCCTGGACGGCCCCGGGCCTGCTCCAGTCCGCGCTCACGCTGAAGCTGGCGTAACGGCGCAACGCCCCGCAGGGGCGCGGGGAACCGCGCGATCAACCACCTCGGACCCGCAGCCGGATCCGGGGCCCGCGGTTCCCCGCACGTCATCCGCGACACAGGGGGGAGTTGCGCAGCGATGCGCACCGGCCGTCACGTCACCATGCTCACCGAAGGCACCTACCCGCACGTCCACGGCGGGGTCAGCACCTGGTGCGACCAGCTCGTCAAGGGCATGCCCGAGGTCTCCTTCCATCTCGTCTCGCTCACCGGCAGCGGCCGCGAACCCGTCACCTGGGAGCTGCCGCCGAACGTCCGCCGGCACACCACCGTGCCCACCTGGGGCCCGCGCCCCGGCCGCGCCCGCGCCCCGCACGGCAGGGACCGGCGCCGCTTCACCGACGCCTACGAGCGTCTCCTGCTGTCCTTCCTCGACCCCGGGGCGCGCTGCGACTTCGGCGAGGCGCTGTACGAACTGGCCGTCGTCGCCCGCGAGGGACGGCTGTCCGCGGCCCTGCGCACCGAGTCCGCGTTGCGCTCGCTCCAGTGGATCTGGACGATGCCGCACCTGCCGACGGCCGCGGCCGGGCCCACCGTGCACGACGCCCTGACCGCCACCGACCTGCTGGAGCACGCCCTGCGCCCGCTGGGCGTGCGCATCCCCGTGGACTCGGTGGCCCACGCCGTCAGCAGCGGCCTGGCGACCCTGCCCGCGCTCGCCGCGCACCGCCTCGACGGGGTGCCGTTCCTGCTCACCGAACACGGCATCTACCTGCGCGAGCGCTACCTGGGACAACGGGGCGGCGGTCACCGCTGGCCCGTGAAGGCGTTCCTGCTGGGCTTCTACCGCGAACTCAACTCGCTCGGCTACCGCGCGGCCGACCTGATCACGCCGTGCAACCAGTACAACCGCCGCTGGGAGGAGCGCGGCGGCGCCGACGCCGGCCGCATCCGCACGGTCTACAACGGCGTCGACCCGCACGCCTTCCCGCACGCCGGTCCCGAACCCGCCGTACCGACCCTCACCTGGTGCGGACGCGTCGACCCCATCAAGGACCTGGAGACCCTGCTGCGCGCCTACGCCGCCGTCCGCGCCGAACTCCCCGAGACCCGGCTCAGGCTCTTCGGGCCGGTCCCGCCCGGCGGCGAGGAGTACCGCATCCGCCTGGAGAAGCTCGCCGCGGAACTCGGGGTCGCCGACGGCCTCACGTTCGAGGGCCGCGTCACCGAGGTCTGGCGTGCCTACGCGGCCGGTCACGTGGTGATGCTGTCCTCCATCTCCGAGGGCTTCCCGTTCTCCCTCATCGAGGCCATGTCCTGCGGCCGTACGACGGTCTCCACGGACGTCGGCGGGGTCCGCGAGGCCGTCGGCGACACCGGGCTGGTCGTGCCGCCCCGCGAACCGGAGAAGATGGCCGCCGCCGCGCTCTCCCTCCTCCGGGACGACGAACGGCGCCGGGAACTGGGCGAGTCGGCACGGCAGCGGGTCATCGACCGGTTCACCCTGCGCCGCTCGGTCGACAACTTCCGCACCATCTACCAGGAACTCGCGGGCCTGCCCGAGCGGTACGAGCCCGCGGTCGAGACGGTGGCCGACTGGACCGCGGAGCTGCACGACCCGTGGTACGCGGCCGTCGCGACGGAGGGGACCGACCGGTGAGCGACGAGAACCGGGTGCTGTCCGGCATCCCCCGCCAGCGCAGCCGGCCCGGCTGGGCCCGGCCCGACCCGATCGACGAACTCGCCCGCGAACTGGACGGGTTCGTGGCCGCCGCCGTCCACCCCGACGAGATAGCCGCGCTGCTGGAGTCCGACGGCCTCTCCGACGACCGGATACGCGAGCGCTACGGCGTCGAGGACTCCTTCGCGCTCGCCGAGCGGCTCTGGGACCGTACCCCGCGCCGCCATCCCGAACCGGACGGCCCGCCCGCGGACCCGTGGCGGATCGGCCCGCTCGGCTGTCTGCTGCGCGGAGTCCTCTTCGCCCTGCCGGGCTTCGCCTACGTGCTCGGCGCCCCGCTCCTGGCCGGCCCGCACGACACCGCCGGTCTCCCGGCCGGCACCCGCACCCTGCTGGCGGGGGCCCTGTGCGGCTGGGCCTGGAACCAGGGGCTCGCCCACCGCGCCTACTCCTGGCTGGGCCTGGGCGACCGCCCGGCGGCCCGGCGCTGCCTGCTGGCCGGCACCCCGGCGGGCATGCTGCTCGGCACCCTGGTCGCGCTCGCCGTCGCGGGCCCCGGGCATCCTGCCCAGGTCGCGTTCGCCGCCGGGCAGTCCTGCTACCTGGGCGCGTCCGGGGCCCTGCTGGTGATGGGCCGCGAACGGCTCCTCCTGGCCGGGCTCGGCCCGCTGGCGGTGGGCGGCCTCGTGTCCCTGGTCCATCCGCTGCCCGGACCCGCCGCCCTCGCCCTCCTGCTGACCTCGCTGACGGCCGTGGCCGTCCTCGGTCTGCTGGAGGTCGCTCCGGCGATCAGGGACGTCAGGGGGATCAGGGACGTCAAGGGGCGCGGGAAAGCGGCCGGAAACCCCGGGCGGGCGCCCGGCCCCGCCCTGCTCGCCTCCCTGCCCTACGCCGTGTTCGGGCTCGGCACCGGCGTCCTGGTGCTGTACGCGGCCCTCGGCGACATCCTGGCGGGAGGCGCCGGGCACGGCGCGCCGTCGGCCGTGGCGCTCACGCTCAGCATGGGTCCCGCCGAATGGCTGCTGTACCGCTTCCGCAGCGGGGCGCTGGCCGCCCTGCGCGGCAGCGGCACCCCGCGGGCCTTCCGCCGGGCGACCGTCCTCACCCTGGCCGGCTGCCTCACCGGATACCTCGTGGCCCTGCTCGCCCTGGCCCTGGCCACCACCGCGCTCTGGCCCGGTGCCCCGGCCCCGGCCGGTCCTCGCCTCGCCGGACTGCTCATGCTCGGCGTGGTGCTGTGGACGGGCCTGCTGCTGCAGTCCTTCGGGGCCGTCCTCGGTGCCACGGCCGTGTGCTGCGCCGCCGCGCTCGCCCAGACCCTCGCCCTGGCCGGACACGCGGGTCGCCCGCACGTGGTCGCCCTCGCCGTGTACACGGCGGCGGCCGCGGCCCAGTCGGCGCTGGTCTGCCACCGGCTGGGAAGGGCGACCGCCCACCGATGAGCACCCTGCTGGTCCCCTACTACGAGCACCCCGCGGTCCGCCCCGCCGACTGGGCGGCCGTCCTCGCCGCCGCACCCCGCCTGTACGGCGTGGTGCTCAACCCGGCGAGCGGACCGGGCGACCGCCCGGACGCGGCCTTCGCCGAGACGGCCGCCGGGCTGCGGACGGCGGGCGTGACCGTGCTGGGCTATGTCGACACCGGCTACGCCCGCAGGCCCCACGAGGACGTCGTGCGCGACCTGGCCCGGCACCGTGCCTGGTACGGCACCGAGGGCGCCTTCCTGGACCAGGTGAGCAGCGGCATCGGCGAGTTCGGGCACTACGAACGGCTGGCCACGGCCGCCCGGGCCCTCGGCTGCCCGACCCTCGCGCTGAACCACGGCACCCGGCCGCACGCCGCGTACGCGGCGCTCGCCGAGCTCCTGGTCACCTTCGAGGGCCCCTGGTCGGCGTACCGGCGCACCCCCGCCCAGGTCCCGGCCCCCGCGCCGGGCGGCGCGCTCGAATGCCATCTGGTGTACGGCGTGCCGGCCGGCGCCGACGTGGCCGCCGCGGCACGCGAACGGGGCGCCCGCGTGCACTGCGCGGTACCCGGCGACGGGCCGCACCCCTGGGGCACACTGCCCCACGGGCTGGCCCCGGCCCACTGACACCCGACCGCGTGCCCGGACGACAGGCCCTAGCGGCCGAGGGCCAGTACCACGAGCGCCGTCGTCGCCGCCGTCTCCTCCAGGGCGCCGAACACGTCCCCGGTGATCCCGCCGAAACGGTGCGTGCAGCGGCGCAGCAGGAGTTCGGCGACGGCCGCGGCGACGGCCACCGCCAGGGCGGCGCGCAGGGCGTCGTACCCGCCGAGGCAGGCCCCCGCCGCCCCGGCCGCCACGATCACGGCCACCGCCACGGCCAGGGCGGCGCCCTTCGGCACGACCCCGGCCACCGCCGCCCCCAGCCCCTCGGGCCGCGCGGCCGGCACCCCGGTGCGCGCGGCCAGGGTCAGCGCGAGCCGGGCGGCCGTCGCCGAGACGACGGCGGCCAGCGCGCCCCGTGCCCACGAGCCGCCGTAGAGCTGGGTCAGCACGGCGACCTGGGCCAGCAGCACCAGCACGAGGGTGATGACGCCGAACGGCCCGATGTCCGACTGCTTCATGATCCGCAGCGCGTCCTCGGCGGGCTTGCCGCTGCCCAGCCCGTCGGCGGTGTCGGCGAGCCCGTCGAGATGCAGTCCGCGGGTGAGCACGGCCGGAGCGGCGACCGAGGCGACGGCGGCGAGCAGCGGGCCCGCGCCCAGGAAGAGGAGCAGCAGCGCCGGCCCGGCCGAGAGGACGCCGACGGCCAGACCGGCCACCGGCGCGGTGAGCATGCCGCCCCGCGCGGCCGGCCGGTCCCACCGGTGCACCCGGACGGGCAGCACGGTGAGCGTGCCGAAGGCGAAGCGGAGGCCGTCGAGAGGGGAGGACTTGAGCACCGGCGCAGGTTACCCGGCGGTCGCGAGGCCCCCTTCCGCACCCGGGGATAAGGTGCGCATATGGGGCACTGGTGGGAGCGGAACATCCTGGAGCCGGGCAAGCTCCCCCTCCTGCTCGCCCTCACGGCCTTCGTCGTCACCTTCCTGGTCACCCGGGTCATCACCCGCATGATCCGGGCGGGCAGGGGCCCGTTCGGGAACGTCAAGGCGGGCGGGCTGCACATCCACCACGTCGTCCCCGGGGTCCTCCTCACCGTCATCGGCGGCTTCGGCGCGGTCGCCAGCGACCGGCACGGCGCCGGCGGGCCCGTCGCCGCCGTCGTCTTCGGCATGGGCGCGGGCCTGGTCCTCGACGAGTTCGCACTGATCCTGCACCTGGACGACGTCTACTGGAGCACGGAGGGCCGCAAGAGCGTCGAAGTGGTCGTGCTCACCGCCGCCCTGGTCCTGCTGCTGCTGGCCGGCTTCTCGCCCTTCGGCGTCAACGACCTGACCCAGGACGAACTCCAGGACCGCGGCAGCGCCATCGCCACCATCGCCGGCAACTTCGTCTTCGCGCTCATCGCCCTCGGCAAGGGCAAGACCCGCATCGCGGTCTTCGGCGCGATCGTGCCGCTGGTCGCGATCGTCGGCGCAGTCCGGCTCGCCCGCCCCGGCTCCCCGTGGGCCCGCCGCTTCTACGGCCGTCGCCCCCGCGCCCGCGCCAAGGCCGCACTGCGCGCCTACCGCCACGACCGCCGCTGGGCGCGGCCGCGCCGCGCGCTTCAGGACTGGATCGGCGGCAAGCCCGACCCCCGCCCGCTCCGGCTGCCCGACCGCCGCTGAGCGTTGCGCGGCCGCCGCGGGGTGCACAGCCCGTACCGGTGCCGCACGGCCACCGCCAGGCACAGCGTCCCCACGGCCATCAGCGCGGCGAGATGCTCCTTGCCGGCCAGGTTCTCCTTGACCAGGACCTCGACGACCATCGCCAGGGTCACCGCCGCCGACGTGAGGTACGCGCCGTACCGCCAGCTGACGAACACGGCGAGCCCCACCACGGCCGCCGACGGACCGGTGTCCACCACCTGGGCGTCGGACCACGGCAGCCCGAACGGCGCGTGCGGGCCGAGCGCGATGCCCACGCGCGCGTACAGCGTCCCGGCGAGCGTGGCGAGGTAGGCGATGGCCAGCGTCCGCCACCAGCCCAGGCACACCTCGGCGATCCCGAACACGAACAGGATCTGCGCCAGCGCCCCCCACACCGGCAGGTCGAGCGCCGGCACGAAGAGCGACAGGGGAGTGCGCAGCAGGGCCGGCCACAGGGGGTCCTCGGCCCGTACGGCGCCCAGGTTCTGCACGAGCCGGAAGCCCCACGGCTGGTTCTGCACGTACTGCAGGACGGCCGTCAGGCACACCGCCCCGAGCGTCATCGGCAGCGCCCGCAGGTTCCTGGTGCGCAGGGGCTCGCGCACGGTGACGTACAGCAGCCCCCATTCGGCGCGGGCCCAGTCGGCGAGCGTTCCCATCGAGCGTCCCTCGTCCGTGCGGCTGTTCGGTGGCTATCGGTGCGTGTCCAGGTGCCTGCGGTGCAGCCACTTCGGCAGCCCCGGCGCCTCCAGGAAGCCCTCCGCGCGGGCCGCGCCGAGGCCGATGCGCGGCAGGTCCGCGCTCTTCTCGAAGAGCAGGAACCGCGGCTCCCAGATGGGCCGGTACTTGGCGTTCGCGCGGTACAGCGACTCGATCTGCCACCAGCGGGAGAAGAAGCTGAGCAGCGACCGCCACAGCCTCAGCACCGGCCCGGCGCCGAGGCGTGCGCCACGTTCGAAGACCGACCGGAACACCGCGAAGTTCAGCGACACTTGAGTGATCCCCGTCTCGCCGGAGCGTTGCAGCAGCTCGATGACCATGAACTCCATCAGCCCGTTGTCGGAGTCCCGGTCGCGCCGCATGAGGTCCAGGGACAGCCCCTTCGGGCCCCACGGCACGAAGGAGAGCAGGGCCCGCAGCCGGCCCTCGCCGTCCGTGCACTCCAGCATCACGCAGCGGCCGTCATCGGGGTCGCCGAGCCGGCCGAGGGCCATGCTGAACCCGCGCTCGGTCGCCCCGTCCCGCCAGTCGTCCGCGCGTTCCAGCAGGTACGCCATCTCGTCCGCCGGGATGTCCTCGTGCCGCCGGATGCGCACCCGGTACCCGGCCCGCCGCACCCGGTTGCAGGCTTGCCGGACGGTCCGCATGGCCCGTCCCTCCAGCGTGAACTCGGCGATCTCCACCAGCGCCTCGTCACCGAGCTCCAGCGCGTCCAGGCCGTACCGGGCGTAGACCGTCCCGGCCTCCTCGCTCGCCCCCATCACGGCCGGGATCCACCCGTGCGCCCGCGCCTGCGCGAGCCACGGCAGGATCGCCCCGGGCCAGGCCTCCGGGTCCCCGAGCGGATCCCCGGACGCCAGACTCACCCCGCCGACGACCCGGTAGGCGACGGCCGCCTTCCCGGTCGGCGACCACACCACGCTCTTCTCCCGGCGCAGCGCGAAGTAGCCGAGCGAGTCCCGCTCCCCGTGCCGTTCGAGCAGGGCCCGCAGCCGCTTCTCGTCGTCCTCGGTGAGCGGGTCGACGGCCCGCCGGGACCGGAACGCGGCGTAGAACACGGCGAGGACCAGGGCCGTGCTGAGCACGTTGACCGCCACGTTCGCCCAGTTGGGCGGGTCGATGCCGGGGAAGGTGGACTCCTCGGCTGCCACCGACACCAGCCGCAGGGTGCCGTAGTGCCAGCGCTCCAGGAACGTCGAACGGGCCGCGTCCGGCGCCCGGTCGGTGACTGTCACCAGCAGTCCGGCGAGCAGGGAGGCGGCCAGTCCGCCGCCGACGGCGACCGTGGCCGCGAGCCGCGGGTTGGACCGGTCCCCCTTGGCGTAGAACTCACCGCGGCCGGCGAGCAGCGCGCCGACGAACGCGGCCGTCAGCGCCAGGGAGATCCAGTTCTGCGGGTACCGCCGGATCTCCGGGAACGCCATGGCGAACGCGAACAGGGCGAGGAAGGCGCCGCTGAGCACGAGGTTCAGGATCCACGCGGCCCGTTTGCGGCGCCGCATGGTGATCGCCAGGAACGCGGTGAACACCCCCGAGGCGAAGCCGGCGGTCAGCAGGTACGGGGTGAAGAAGTCGTCCTGGTTGTGCCGGCGCACGTCCTGGCCGAGGGAGACCCACACGGCGCTGAGGAAGTTGACGAAGGCGACGGTCCGCAGATACCAGACGGCGACGGCGGCGGCGCGCCGGGAAGTCCCGGTGGACCGCCGCCCCTCCTCGCTCGGACGCCCCGGTTCGGCTTCCGGCTGCACGGCAAATCGGGCATCTCCCATAGGCGAGGATCATATGGGCGATGCCCTGACGAACCCGGCCGTACCCGCCGGGTGTGGTGGCACGCCCGATCCGGCCCGGGCCCGCTGCCGGAGTACCGGAAGGGGGCCGCCGCTCCGGCGTCGGGCCGGTGCCAGGGAGCTTCGACGGGGCCCGGTCGGGCAGCTTCCTCCCGCCGTGTCGGCCGGTGCCGGACGCCGCGGGTTGCGGCGGTGCCGGGCCGGCGGGCTACTCGGCCGTCGGCGTGTCCGGCTCCTTCGGCTCCTCGGGGGCGACCGGCTCCGGCTGCTCGGGGAGTTCCGCCGCCAGGGCCGCGGCGGCCCGGACCAGCGGCAGCGCCAGCAGCGCGCCCGTGCCCTCGCCGACCTTCACGCCCTGCTCCAGCAGCGGCTCCAGGGCCATCCGGTCCAGCGCCTTCGCCTGTCCCGGCTCCCCGCTGGCATGGCCGGCCAGCCACCAGTCCGGCGCCCGGAAGGCCACCCGCTGTCCGACCAGCGCGCACGCGGCGGCCACGACCCCGTCCAGGATCACCGGCAGCTTGCGCACCGCGCACTGCAGCAGGAACCCGGTCATCGCCGCGAGGTCGGCCCCGCCCACGGTCGCCAGCAGCTGCAACTGGTCCCCGAGCACCGGCCGGGCCCGCCGCAGCGCGTCACGGATCGCCGCGCACTTGCGCATCCACGCCAGGTCGTCGATGGCGAGCCCGCCGCGCCCGGTCACCACGGACGCGTCCGTCCCGCACAGTGCGGCGACGATCACCGCGGCCGGCGTGGTCCCGCCCACGCTGATGTCGCCGAGCACCACCAGGTCCGTGCCCGAGTCGGCCTCCTCGTCGGCGAGCGCCACCCCCGCGCGCAGCGCCGCCTCGGCCTCGTCCAGGGTGAGCGCGTCCTCGATGTCGATCCGGCCGCTGCCCCGCCGTACCCGGTGCCGTACGACGTCCTCCGGAAAGCCGGCCGGATCGCAGTCCAGGGCCATGTCCACGACCCGTACCGGTACCTCCAGCCGCCGCGCGAGCACCGCGACCGGGCTCGCGCCCTCCAGCACCGCCCGCACCAGCTGCTCCGCACCGCCCGCCGGCCGCGCCGAGACACCCAGCTCGGCGATGCCGTGGTCACCGGCGAAGAGGACCACGCGCGGCCGCTCGACCGGCCGTACCGGTACGGCGCCCTGCGCGGCGGCCAGCCACTCACCCAGTTCGTCGAGCCGCCCCAGGGCCCCGGGCGGCACGATCTGGCGCTCCCGCCGGGCCTCGGCGTCACGGCGCACGCCCCCGTCCGGGCGCTCGATCAGATCGGTGAAGTCGTCCAGATCAATCCTGCTCATTCGCCGAACAGTACCGCCCGGGAACGAACGCCCCGGCGCCACATGGCCACCACGCCGCGACGACGTCGTTGCACCCACCACCGGCATCCCATACGTTCCGGTTTGCAGCGGAATGTCGCACAGGGAGCCGCCATGCCGAGCACGCCCCCCACGCCGTACGTCACCAACGTCACCCCGGACACCACCGACACGTTCCTGGAGCCGCGCCGCGGGAACTGCCCCTGGTGCGGCTCCGTACGGCTGCGCACCCGGCTGCGCGCGTCCGACCCGCTGCGCCACCGGCCGGGGCTCTACTGCCTCGACGCCTGCGCCGACTGCGGCCACGTCTTCCAGAACCCCCGCCTCACGGCCGAGGGCTTCGCCTTCTTCCACCGGGACTTCTACGAGAGGCAGCTGGAGGAGCTCACCGCCCGGATCGTGCCGGCCCGCACGCTCCGCCGCCGGCACCGCACCGCCGCGTACCGCCTGTCGGCCCTGCCCGAACCGGAGAGCTGGCTGGACGTGGGCACGGGTCACGCCCACTTCCCCGCGGCGGCCAAGGAGTTCTTCCCCTACACCAGCTTCGACGGCCTCGACCCCACGGACCGCGTGGAGCAGGCCCGGCGGGAGGGCCGGATCGAGGAGGCCCACCGCGGCCACCTCACGACCCCCGGCATGACGGCCCGGCTGCGCGCCCGCTACGACGTGGTCAGCATGTTCCACCAGCTCCAGCACGCCCCCGACCCGCGCGCCGAACTCCGCGCCGCCCTCGCCGCGCTGCGCCCCGGCGGCCACCTGATCGTCGAGCTCCCGGACCCGGGGTGCGGCCTCGCCACCCTGCTCGGCAGGTGGTGGCTGCCCCACGGCCAGCCCCGCCACCTGCACCTGCCGCCGCGGGCCAACCTCCGCGCCGAACTGGAGAGCCTCGGCTGCACGGTCCTCGTCACGGACCGCCGGGATCCGCACCTGCCCTACGACCTGTCGGCGGCCGTCGCCCTGGCCGTGGCCCATGTCCACCCGCTGCTGCGGGAGGCGGCCACCCCGGTGCAGGCGCTGGCCGCGGCCGTGGACCGGAGCCTGGCCCCGCTGCTGCGCCGCACCCCGCTCTCCAACGCGTACCGCGTCGTCGCCCGCAAGGACCGCCGCCTCGCCACGCCGCCCGCTCAGCCCCGCAGTACCAGCGCCTGACCCGCGACCACCAGCAGCACGTGCTCGCACTCCGCCCCGAACGCCGCGTTCAGCCGCCCCAGTTCGTCCCGGTACCGCCGGCCGGACGCGGTCGCCGGCACGATGCCGGAACCGACCTCGTTGGACACCGCGACCACCGTCCGCCGAGTACGGCGCACGGCCGACGTCACCTCCCGCACCCGTTCCCGCAGTGCCTTCTCACCGCCGCCCGCCCACTCCGCGTCGTCCCAGGCCCCCACCGCGTCCATGGCGTCCGTCAGCCACAGCGACAGACAGTCGATCAGCAGCGGCGGCCCGTCCTCGGCCAGCAGCGGCACCAGATCCGTGGTCTCGGCCGTCCGCCACGACCCGGGCCGCCGGTCCCGGTGCACCGCCACCCGCTCCGCCCACTCGGTGTCCCCGCCCCGCGTCCCGCCGGTCGCCACGTACAGCACCTCCGGGAAGGACTCCAGCCGCCGCTCCGCCTCCACCGACTTCCCCGAGCGCGCCCCGCCCAGCACCAGCGTCCGGCGCGGCACGTCCGGCACGTCCTCGTACACACCGGCCACCACCGTCGTACCGTCCGGCACCGCCCGCGCCCCGGCCGCGGCGAGCCGCCGCCGCAACTCCGCGCCGGACGGCACGTCGTGGTCGAGGTGGACGGCGAGCACATCGGTCGTCGGACCGACGGCACCCACCGCCCGCAGCCGGGCCAGCGCGTCCGGGCGGCCCACCACGTCCGCGAGGACCAGGTGGTACGACTCCGCCGTCGCCTCCTCCAGGCCCGCCGGGGCCCCGCCCGGCGGCAGGTACAGCAGCCGCTGCCCGTCCGGCCCGGTCACCGCGTACCCCGTGCCGCCCGCGTCCATCGCCACGGCCCGTACCCGATGACCCGTCAGCAGCGTCAACTCCCGTCCGTCCGGGACCCGCACGGGCTGCGGCAGTCCGGCCGGCACTTCCACCGGGGGACCGTCGTGCGGGTGCGACAGCAGCACCTGCCGCACCCCGCCCAGCGAATGCCCCGCCCGTGCCGCCGCGAACGCCGCGCCCGGCGTCAGGTCCAGCAGCAGCGCCCCGTCCACGAGCAGTGCGGTCGCCGCCCGGGCGTCCGGTCCCAGCGCGGTCGCGCACACGGCGCAGGGGCAGTCGGGGCGAGGCAGACCCGCCGGGGCACCGGTACCGAGCAGAGTGATTTCCACGCGACCGATTTTCGCCCGTCCACGCGGCTCCCGCGCACCGGCGGCCCCCCGGGGGCGTCACCACGCGCCCGCGGAGCGTCCGGGGCCTCTAACGGCCGACCCCGCGGAGCGCATACGCTGCGAGCAGGAGTTGGATCACGAGGAGGCCCATATGACGGCATGGACGTGGCGGTTCGAGAAGGCCGACGGGACGGAGGTCCAGCCCGCGGTGCAACCCGAGGAGTTCACCACGCAGGGGGATGCCGAGTCCTGGATCGGCGAGCACTGGAAGGCGCTGCTCGAGGGCGGGGCCGAGCAGGTGCGGCTGTTCGAGGAGCAGTCCGAGATCTACGGGCCGATGAGCCTGAACGCCGAAGGGGCGTAGACCGCTCCGGGACGTGCGGACGGGCGGCCGGCCCCCGGGCGGCGGCCCTCCGCGCGGCCCGCGCGCCCCGGGCCCGGCCGTCCCCGCCGGGTTCAGCCCCGTACGCCGCACAGATGCAGCAGTGCCGCCACGCCCCGGTAGGGGTCCGTGCGCCCGGCCCGCTCCTCGACCGCGAGCAGGGTCCCGAGGTCCTCGGGAACCTCCGCGTCGTCCGCTGCCGTGTCCGTGAAGACCCGGACGCCGTACCAGGCGTGCAGCGGGGCCGCGATACCGGCGAGCGTGGCGGTGAGGGAGGCCAGCCGGTCCGCCCGTACGTCGAGGCCGAGACGGTTGCGGTAGGCGGTGGTGTCGAAGGCGGCCAGCGCGCCGGCCCAGTCGCCGGACAGGCCCGGCCGCACGGCGAGCGCGTCGCCGTTGCGCACGAGGAGCGACAGCAGTCCGCCGGGCGCCAGCATCCGGGCCAGACCGGCCACCAGCGGGTCGGGCTCCTCGACGTACATCAGGACCCCGTGGCACAGCACCACGTCGAAGCTGCCCGGCAGGAAGTGCACGCCGGTGTCCCGCCCGTCGCCCTCCACCAGCCGGACCCGGGCGCGGATGCCCTCCGGTTCCCCGGCGAGGGCCGCGCGCGCGGTGGCGATCATCGTCGAGTCCTGCTCGACGCCGGTGACCTGGTGGCCGAGGCGGGCCAGCCGCAGCGCCTGCGTACCCTGGCCCATCCCCACGTCGAGCACCCGCAGCCGCTGCCCGACGGGGAACCGCCCGGCTATCTGCTCGTCGAGCTGCCGGGCCACCAGCTCCTGTCGTACGACATCACGCAGGCCGCCCAGCTTGTTCAGCCAGGCATCGGCCGCACCCCCGGTGAAAGCGTCTGCGCTCAGGGCCGCTCTCCGCGCTTGACCTGCGGCTTCGGCAGGCGGAGCCGGCGCATCTGCAGGGAACGCATCAGGGCGTAGGCGACCGCGCCGCGCGTGTTCTGGTCCGGGAACCGCTCCTTGAGCCGCTTCCGCAGCCGGAAGCCGCTCACCGCCGCGTCGAGCACGATCAGCACGATCACGACCAGCCACAGCAGCAGCGCGATGTTCTGGATCGACGGCACCCGCACCACGCTCAGCACGAGGATCACCACGGCGAGCGGCAGGAAGAACTCCGCCACGTTGAACCGCGAGTCCACCCAGGCACGGGCGAACTTGCGGACCGGACCCTTGTCACGGGCCGGCAGATAGCGCTCGTCGCCGCTGGCCAGCGCCTGGCGCTGGCGGGCCATCGCCTCGCGCCGGTCCTCACGCTGACGCCTGACGGCGTCCTTGCGGTTGGTCGGCGTCTGGGCGACGCTGCGGCGCTGGGACTGGGCCTCACTGCGCTTGGGCGTGGGCCTGCCCTTCGGGGCCTGCGGGTCACGGGTCTGCTTGGAGAGGGTCACCTGCGCCTTGTCGGCGGTCGGGGCCTTCTCTTCCTTGGCACGGCTACGGAACACAAAACCCAAGGGTACGGGCTTCACCGGCATGGACCACAGTCCGGCGGGGAACGATCCCGCAACGCCGGGCGTCTGTAGGGGACAGACAGGACGTTTCCGGGGAGGTTCCGCCGGGGTCCGGGTGGGGGATCACCTACTCCCTGCGCCGGAGCGGTACCGTCCACGGTCGTCCTTGGGGATGAGCGCATCACCGCCCGAACAGTGCGGTAATGGAGGCAGGGCCCGTACTGTGGGTCCTGTCGCAGGATCTGTGAGCTGGAGTCCGTCAGAAGGGGGCGCGCGAAGCCCATGAGCGGTGTCATGAAGCGTATGGGGATGATCTTCCGCGCGAAGGCGAACAAGGCCCTTGACCGGGCCGAGGACCCGCGCGAGACCCTCGATTACTCGTACCAGAAGCAGCTCGAGCTGCTCCAGAAGGTGCGCCGCGGCGTCGCCGACGTGGCGACGTCCCGCAAGCGCCTGGAACTCCAGCTCAACCAGCTGCAGCAGCAGTCCTCCAAGCTGGAGGACCAGGGCCGCAAGGCGCTCGCGCTCGGCCGCGAGGACCTGGCCCGTGAGGCGCTGTCCCGCCGTGCCGCCCTCCAGCAGCAGGTGACGGACCTGGAGACGCAGCACACCACCCTCCAGGGCGAGGAGGAGAAGCTCACCCTGGCGGCCCAGCGCCTGCAGGCCAAGGTCGACGCCTTCCGGACGAAGAAGGAGACCATCAAGGCCACCTACACCGCCGCGCAGGCCCAGACCCGCATCGGTGAGGCCTTCTCCGGCATCTCCGAGGAGATGGGCGACGTCGGCCTGGCCATCCAGCGAGCCGAGGACAAGACCGCCCAGCTCCAGGCCCGGGCCGGCGCCATCGACGAGCTGCTCGCCTCCGGCGCCCTCGACGACCCCTCCGGCATGGCCAAGGACGACATCCAGGCCGAGCTGGACCGGCTCTCCGGTGGTACGGATGTAGAGCTGGAACTGCAGCGCATGAAGGCCGAGCTGGCCGGGGGCTCCCCGCAGCAGGCCATCGAGGGCGGCACCGGTCAGGGGCAGTCCCAGCAGCAGCCGCAGGACACCCCGCGCTTCGACAAGCAGTAGCCCGGCGCCGGGGCCCCGAGCCGAGGAGGCGGACGTGATCGTACGGATCATGGGGGAGGGCCAGGTGAAGCTGGACGACTCCCACTTCCCTGAGCTGAACAAGCTGGACGACGAGCTGCTGGCGGAGGTGGAGAGCGGCGACGACGACGGCTTCCGTCGCACGCTCACCGCTCTCCTGGACGCGGTCCACCGGCTCGGCACCCCGCTGCCGGACGACGCGCTGGAACCCTCCGAACTGATCCTGCCGTCGTCCGACGCGACGCTGGAGGAGGTCCGGGACCTCCTCGGCGACGACGGCCTTATCCCGGGCTGACCCGGGGTCCCCCGGCGGTCAGCCCAGGGTGAACCAGGTGGTGCGGGACTTCTGCCACTCCGGGTGGGTGAGGTCCTTCGCCTCCACGCCGTCGCCGTACAGGTCGGCCGCCCCGTCGTCGGTGATCAGCTGCACCCGGGCGCCGGCAACGGACAGGTCGGGCACGGACACGACCGACTCCCAGCCGCCCGCGTCCGCCGTCGGCAGGTCCAGCACCTTGACCGGCTGGTGCCCGGCCACCCCGTCCCACGAGTAGAGCGCGTACGGGTCGCTGTTGTCGTCGGCGGCCCAGGACCCGGCGACGATCAGGTACTGCCCCTGGTCGTTGCGGCGCAGGTCGCGGATGGCCAGGCCGCCGAGGTCCAGCTCGATCGGCGTGCCGAAGGTCGCCTTGGCGCCGCGCACCACCTGGTCCATGTCGGTGACCGGCACGATCAGCGCCTTCCCGCCGGTCCGCGGCGGCACCAGCGGGGCCCGGAAGCCGACGTAGGCGGTGGTCGTGGAGCCCGGCGCGAACTCCAGCCCCTCGACGTTGAAGCCGTCGATCTGCTTCGGGACCTGCCCGGCCGCGGTCCCGGCGGCGAAGCCGTACCGGTTGCCGTTCGCCTTGTCCCAGGCCACCAGGTCGTCGCGGAGGCGGTGGCCCGCGCTGCCGAAGGCCAGCTGGGTGGCGGCGCCCGAGCCGGAGACGGTCGTGGTGAACACGGTGTTCCGGTCGGCCTTGTACTCGCCGTCCTTGTTGTTGCCCAGCGATCCCGTCCAGTAGACGGTGTTCCCGACCCGCGCGGCCCCCTCGATGTCGACCTCCTTGTCGGCGCCCAGTGCGTTGTCCAGGTCCCAGGTGCGCACCGGAGCGCCGGAGGCGGCGCCGTCGTACAGGCGCAGGGTGTTGTCCTCGTCGTTGGCGACCACGACGTACCCGCCGCCGACGTCCACGCCGTCGGAGGCGTCCGAGGCGCCGGTCAGGTAGCGGGCGTCGGCGCTGCGCTGGACGGCCGGGGAGGCCGCGTAGTGCAGGGTCGTGGTGGCGGTCCTGCCGCCGAGCCCGGTCACCTTCAGGGTGAGGTCGGCGTAGCCCTGGGCGTGCGCGGTGACGGCGACGGTACGGGTGCCGCCGGTGCCGGTGACCCGGACGTCGCCCGTACCGGCCACACCGGCCTCGCTGGTCCTGCTCGCGGCCACCGTCAGGGCGGAGGCGTCGGCGCCGCTCTGGGCGACGGTGACGGTGACCACCGGGTCCCCGGTGCTGCCGACCGCGCCCGAGAGGTAGGAGGCCGACAGCTTGATCGTCGGCGTGCCGTAGGTGACGGCGTGGGCGGATCCGCTGAGGCCGGTGGCCGAGACCAGGGCGGCAGCGGCGGCGGACCAGATCACTCGGAGCGGGAGGGGACGCACGGGATGCCTTTCGTCGGCGGGATGCTGGCGAGAAGGCTGAGCGCGACCGGCCAACGGGACGCGTCCGCGGGGGGACCGGGCGCCCAACAGCTCTGGTCACATTGTCGCCGGGCGGCCGCGGACCCGCAGTGGCCGGCTTCGGTACCGGGCACCTTCCGGTACCGGGCACCCTCCGGAACCGGCTGCTTCCCGAAACCGGGCACCTTCCGGAACCGGGGACCTTTTGGTGACCCGCATCCGAAACGCCCGTACTGTTCAGTCCCGTGAGCACTCTCGACCGCGCCCGCCGCAGCCTCAAGGCCCACCCCCTGGCCCTGGACGCGGCCATCGCCGCCGGCGTGCTGCTGTGCATGGTCGCCGGTTCCTTCGTCGTGCCGAAGGACGGGCACGGGGTCAGCTGGGGCGTCCGCACCCCCGACCCCTTCGCCCTCCTCCTCATGCTCCTCGGCGCCGCCGCCCTCGTCTTCCGCCGCCGCGCCCCGAAGACGGTCCTCGCCGTCACCGGCGGCGTCTCCCTGGTCGAGTTCGTCACCGGCGACCCGCGTGCCCCCGTGGCGATGTCCGCCGTCATCGCCCTGTACACCGTGGCCTCCACCACCGACCGCTCCACCACCTGGCGCGTCGGTCTGCTCACCATGACCGTGCTGACGGCCGGCGCCATGCTCGGCGGCCCGCTGCCCTGGTACGCGCAGGAGAACCTGGCCGTCCTCGCCTGGACCGGCATCGGCGCCACCGCCGGGGACGCCGTCCGCAGCCGGCGCGCCGTCATGCAGGCCATCCGGGAGCGCGCCGAGCGCGCCGAACGCACCCGCGAGGAGGAGGCCCGCCGCCGGGTCGCCGAGGAACGCCTGCGCATCGCCCGCGACCTGCACGACGTCGTCGCCCACCACATCGCCCTGGTGAACGTGCAGGCCGGGGTCGCCGCCCACGTCATGGACAAACGGCCCGACCAGGCGAAAGAGGCCCTCGCCCATGTCCGCGAGGCCAGCCGCAGCGCACTGAACGAACTGCGCGCCACCGTCGGGCTGCTGCGCCAGTCCGGCGACCCCGAGGCGCCCACGGAGCCCGCCCCCGGCCTCAGCCGCCTGGAGGAGCTGGCGGCCGCCGTCCGCAGCGCGGGTCTCCCGGTGGAGGTGGCCCGCGCCGACCAGGGCACCGACCTCCCGGCCGCCGTCGACCTGGCCGCCTACCGGATCGTCCAGGAGGCCCTGACGAACGTGCAGAAGCACGCGGGCGCCGGTGCCCGTGCCGAGGTGAGTGTCGTACGCGTCGGACCGCACGTCGAGATCACCGTCCTCGACGACGGGGCCGGGCAGGGCGCGGCGCCCGGGGCCGGCGGCGGACACGGGCTGCTGGGCATGCGGGAGCGGGTCTCCGCCCTCGGCGGCACCCTGACCACCGGCCCCCGCTACGGCGGCGGCTTCCGCGTCCATGCGATCCTGCCCGTCGAGACGCGTCCCGAGACCCGCTCCGGGACTCGTGCCGACACCCGCTGCGGGCCGCGTGCCGAGACCGGCCCCGGGACCCGTACCGACAGCCGTGCGCAGAGGCGTACGACGGCCCCGGGGGAGCCCGCATGACGATCCGTGTCCTGCTCGCCGACGACCAGGCGCTGCTGCGCAGCGCGTTCCGCGTGCTGGTCGACTCCGAGCCCGACATGGAGGTGGTGGGGGAGGCGTCCGACGGCGCCGAGGCGGTCCGGCTGGCCCGGGCGGAGGCCCCCGACGTGGTCCTGATGGACATCCGGATGCCGGGCACCGACGGCCTCGCCGCCACCCGGGCGATCAGCGCCGACCCCGCCCTCGCACAGGTCCGCGTGGTCATCCTGACCACCTTCGAGGTCGACGACTACGTCGTGCAGGCCCTGCGCGCGGGCGCCTCCGGCTTCCTCGGCAAGGGCAGCGAGCCCGAGGAACTGCTCAACGCCATCCGGCTGGCCGCCGACGGCGACGCGCTGCTCTCCCCGGCCGCCACCAAGGGTCTGATCGCCCGCTTCCTCGCCCAGGGTGACGGCGACGACAGCCGTGACCCCGCCCGTTCCGAACGCCTCGGCGCGCTCACCGGCCGGGAGCGCGAGGTGCTCGTGCAGGTCGCCGGCGGGCACTCCAACGACGACATCGCCGAACGCCTGGAGGTCAGCCCGCTGACCGTGAAGACGCACGTCAACCGGGCCATGGCCAAGCTCGGCGCCCGGGACCGGGCCCAGCTCGTGGTGATCGCTTACGAGTCCGGGCTGGTACGTCCGAGGACGGACTGATCTCCACCCGCGCGTACTGCGCGCGGAGTAGGGGGCGGATAAGGAACGGGACCTGGGGCCTACAGTTCGGCCCTCCGGCATGGCTCAGGGTGGTGGGGTGGGCGCGCCCGTGCGTCCCCCGCCGCTCCTGCCGCTCACAGAGAGAACCGGATCCATGTCCTGGCTGTCGAGATTCAGCCTCGCGCAACGCGCCCTCGTCGGGCTCGTCTCGCTCATCGCGCTCGCCTTCGGGCTGATCGCGATACCCCAGATCAAGCAGCAGCTGCTGCCCACCATCGAGCTGCCCATGGTGTCGGTCATCGCGCCGTACCAGGGCGCCTCGCCCGACGTGGTCGAGAAGCAGGTCGTCGAGCCCATCGAGGACAACCTGCAGGCCGTCGACGGCATCACCGGTGTCACCTCCACCGCGAGCGAGGGCAACGCCGTGATCATGGCGTCCTTCGACTACGGCAACGACACCAAGCGACTGGTCTCCGACGTCCAGCAGGCCGTCAACCGGGCCCGCAACCAGCTCCCGGACGACGTCGACCCGCAGGTCGTCTCCGGCTCCACGGACGACATGCCGACCGTGGTCCTCGCCGTCACCTCCGGCAAGGACCAGCAGGCCCTCGCCGACCAGATCGACAAGTCGGTCGTCCCGGTCCTGAAGGACATCGACGGAGTCGGCCGCGTCCAGGTCACCGGCGTCCGCGACCAGCAGGTCGCCGTCACCCCGGACGACGCGAAGCTCGCCCGGGCCGGTCTCACCCCCGCCGCCCTCGGCCAGGCCCTCCAGGCGGGCGGCGCGACCGTCCCGGCGGGCTCCTTCGACGAGGACGGCGCCAACCGCACCGTCCAGGTCGGTGGCGGCTTCACCTCGCTGAAGCAGATCCGCGACCTGCGGATCGCCGGCGAGGGCGGCAAGAGCCCCGTCCGCCTCGGTGCCGTGGCGACCGTCGCCGAGAAGCCGGCCCCGGCCGACTCCCTCACCCGCACCGACGGCCGGCCGAGCCTCGCCGTCAACGTCACCATGGACCACGGCGGCAGCGCGGTCGCCATCTCCGACGCCGTCCAGGACAAGCTGCCCGGCCTGCGGACGGACCTCGGCGCGGACGCGAAGCTCACGGTCGTCAGCGACCAGGGCCCGGCGGTGTCCAAGTCCATCAAGGGCCTGACCACGGAGGGCGCGCTCGGCCTGCTCTTCGCGGTCCTGATCATCCTGGTCTTCCTGGCCTCGGTCCGCTCCACGCTGGTGACCGCGGTGTCCATCCCGCTGTCCGTCGTGCTCGCGCTGATCGTGCTGTGGACGCGCGGTCTGTCGCTGAACATGCTCACGCTCGGCGCGCTGACCATTGCCATCGGCCGGGTCGTCGACGACTCGATCGTGGTGCTGGAGAACATCAAGCGCCACCTCGGCTACGGCGAGGAGCGCAGGGAGGCGATCCTCACCGCCGTGCGCGAGGTGGCCGGCGCGGTCACCTCCTCCACTCTCACCACGGTCGCCGTGTTCTTGCCGATCGGCCTGGTCGGCGGCATGGTGGGCGCCCTGTTCGGCTCGTTCAGCATCACGGTGACGGCGGCCCTGCTGGCCTCGCTGCTCGTCTCGCTGACGGTCGTCCCGGTCCTGTCGTTCTGGTTCCTGCGCGCACCCAAGGGCACCCCCGAGGACGCGGCGGAGGCCCGCCGCCGGGCCGAGGAGAAGGAGGCGAACAGCCGCCTCCAGCGCGCCTACGTCCCCGTCCTGCGGTTCGCGACGCGCCGCCGCCTCACCAGCGTGCTGATCGCGCTCGTGGTCCTGGTCCTCACCTTCGGCATGGGCGGACTGCTGAAGACGAACTTCTTCGACCAGGGCGACCAGAAGGTCCTCACCGTCAAGCAGGAGCTGAGGCCCGGCACCAGCCTCGCGGCCACGGACGTCCAGGCCCGCAGGGTGGAGAAGCTGCTCGCCGCCACCGACGGCGTGAAGGACTACCAGGTCACCGTCGGCTCCTCCGGCTTCATGGCGGCCTTCGGCGGCGGCACGGACACCAATCAGGCGTCGTACCAGGTGATGCTGAAGGACTCGGCGTCCTACGACGACGTGCAGCGGCACATCGAGGACGGCCTGAAGAAGCTCGACGGCATCGGCACGACCACCGTGTCCGCCGGTGACGGCTTCGGCAACCAGGACCTGAGCGTCGTGGTGAAGGCCGCCGACCCGGAGGCGCTGCGCACGGCCGCCGAGCAGGTGCGCTCCACCGTCGCCGGGCTCGACCACGTCACCGACGTCACCAGCGACCTCGCGACGAGCGTCCCGCGGATCTCGGTCAGGGCCGACACCGAGGCCGCCGCCGCCGGGTTCGACGACCAGAAGCTCGGCGCCGCGGTCGCGCAGGCCGTGCGCGGCACGACGGCGGCCAAGGCGGTCCTCGACGACACCGAGCGCGACGTCGTCGTGCGGTCGGCGAAGCCCGCGACCACCCTGGCCCAGCTGAAGAAGCTGCGCCTCGGTCCCGTGAGGCTCGGCGACATCGCCACCGTGAAGCTGGTGGACGGCCCGGTGTCGATGACCCGCATCGACGGCCGGCGCGCCGCCACCGTCACGGCGAAGCCGACCGGTGACAACACGGGCGCGATCAGCACCAGGCTCCAGTCGAAGATCGAGGCCCTGAAGCTCCCCACGGGCGCCACGGCCGAGATCGGCGGCGTCTCCTCCGACCAGGACGACGCGTTCAAGAACCTGGGCCTGGCCATGCTGGCGGCCATCGCGATCGTCTTCATGCTGCTGGTGGCGACGTTCCGCTCGCTGGTCCAGCCGCTGATCCTGCTGGTCTCGATCCCGTTCGCGGCGACCGGCGCGATCGGCCTGCTGATCGCCACCGGCACCCCGATGGGTGTCCCGGCGATGATCGGCATGCTGATGCTGATCGGCATCGTGGTGACCAACGCGATCGTGCTGATCGACCTGATCAACCAGTACCGCGCGCAGGGGCACGGCGTCGTTCAGGCCGTGATCGAGGGCGGCCGGCACCGGCTGCGCCCGATCCTCATGACGGCCCTCGCGACGATCTTCGCCCTGCTCCCGATGGCCCTGGGCGTCACCGGCGAGGGCGGCTTCATCGCCCAGCCGCTCGCGGTGGTCGTCATCGGCGGCCTGATCAGCTCCACCCTGCTGACCCTGCTCCTCGTCCCGACGCTCTACGCGATGCTGGAACTCCGCAAGGAGCGGCGCGCGAAGAAGCGGGCGGCGAAGAAGGGTCTTTCGTCCCCGGCCCCGGCCGCCTCGGACGAGCCGGAGCCCGCGGGGGTCTGACACCCCGCACCGGCGTCCCCTCTCGCGCAGGACTTTCCTATCCTGTGATCCGGAACTGCTCTTGCGGGGGAGGGGGAACGGGGCGGTGGCACTGCACGAAGGCGATCCCGGGTCGCTCGGTGGATACCGGATCGTCGACCGGCTGGGGGCCGGTGGGATGGGTGTCGTGTACCGGGCGAGGGCCGGATCGGGCCGGGAGGTCGCCGTCAAGGTGGTCCACGCCCAGTACGCCGAGGACCCCGTCTTCCGGGCCCGTTTCCGCCAGGAGATCGCCGCCGTCCGCAAGGTGAGCGGCGCCTTCACCGCGCCGGTCGTGGACGCGGACCCGGAGGCGCCCCGGCCCTGGATGGCCACCCAGTACGTACCCGGACGCCCGCTCTCCGCCCGCGTCCGGGACGACGGACCGCTGGCCGGCGCCGAACTGCGCCGGCTCGTCCTCGGCCTGGTGGAGGCCCTGCGCGACATCCACCGGGCCGGGGTGGTGCACCGCGACCTCAAGCCCGCCAACGTCCTGATGGCCGAGGACGGCCCCCGGGTCATCGACTTCGGCATCTCGCGCGCGGCGGAGAACCAGGCGCTGACCGAGACCGGGCACATGATGGGCACCCCGCCGTTCATGTCCCCCGAACAGCTCGCGGACGCCCGGTCGGTGGGTCCCGCGTCCGACGTGTTCTCGCTCGCCGCGCTGGTGGTGTTCGCGGCGACCGGACGCGGCCCCTTCGACGCGGACAGCCCCTATCTGACGGCGTACCGGGTGATGAGCGAGGAGCCCGACCTGACGGGGGTCGCCGAGCCGCTGCGCGCGGTCCTGTCCCGCTGCCTGGTCAAGCGGGGCGCCGCCCGGCCCGGACTCGACACCCTGGCCGCCGAGTTCGCCGCCGCCCTGCCCGAGCCGGCCGCCGCGGAGCCGCCCACCGTCCCGCACCGCCGGGCGGACCCGGAGCCGACCCGGCCTCCGGCGGCGGATCCGGCCGCCTCCGTCCCGTACCGGGCAAGGGCCGTCGCGGACCCGGACGCCGTGCCGCCCGAGGCGGCGGCCGACGCCCCCGCACGCCGCAGGCGCGGCCTGCGGATGCCGCTCGCCGTCGGGGTGGCGGGCGTGCTGCTCGCCGCCCTCACGGCCTATCTGATCGCGCCGTTCCAGAGCGGGGCGAGGCCCGGGGCCGGCCCTTCGCCCGGTGCCACGGCCACCCGCTGGGGTGCCCTCCCGGACGGCTGGCGGCCCTGGCGGACGACGGTGTACGCGGTCGCCGCCCACGGGGTGAAGCGCTCCTCGGGGCCGGCGGACGGCCCCGGCCGCGGCGGGCAGCCGTCCTGCGCGCTGAGCGGGGGAGCGGTCTACTGCGGGGGCAGCGGCACCCTGCCGATCCGCGTAGACGCCGTCACCGGCCGCACGGTCTGGCGGGCCGGCACCCAGCCGCCGGGGATCGGTCTCGACCACTACGACAGCGGGGTGGTCGGGGTGCACGAGGGCGTCGTGCTCGTCCGCGAGAGCGTCCTGAACGCGGCGGGCAACGACACCACGGCCACCGTCGCCGCGTTCGCCGCCGCCGACGGACGGCGGTTGTGGTCCCGTCCGACGCGCGACGGGAACGCGTCGGCGGCACTCGTCGGCGGCCTCGTCCTCGTCCCGGACGGCCCGACCGTGACGGCCCGTTCCCCGCGCGACGGCTCCGCGCGCTGGTCGATGCCGGTGCCGGCCGGACACCACTGCGACTTCCTCGGCGCGGGCGGTGGCCTGTACGCGGACTGCACCGGCTACCACACCCCGTCCGGCGCCCAGCGGCGGCTGATCGCCGTCGATCCCGCCGACGGCTCCGCGCGCCGGCTCCCGGCCGCGCCGCCGGTGACCGCGGACTACGCCGGAACCCTGGACGGACGGCTGGTCTACGCGGCACGGCGGTCCGTCGACCCGACGGTGCAGGACAACCCGTACACCCGGGTCGAGGTGATCGATCCCCGCACCGGGGCCCGCGGCAGCCGCGCGCTGGGCGACGAGTACCGGGGGCGGGCGGCGATGGCGCACGGGGTGCTGTGTTTCGCCGCCTCGGACGGACGGACGACCGCCGTCTCGCCCGTGACCGGCCGACAGGTGTGGCGCACCGCGACGACCCTCGAACAGCCGGCCGCGCCCGTCGCGGACGGACGCAGCAGCGTGTTCCTGGCCAGCGCGAGCGGCCGGGTCGCGGCCCTCGACGCCCGCACGGGACACAGGCTGTGGGAGTCCTATCCGCGGGCCGGCACCGTGGTCAGCGGCGACTACCACTCGCCGGAACTGCTCGTGAACGGCGGCGCGCTGGTGGTGACGACCCCCGACGGCACGCTCTTCACGCTGGATCCGGCCCGCCCCGGACGCAAACCGGCGTCGGCGTGACCTCGCACGCCGACGCCGGGCCCCGCCGGACGGGTACGGCTACGGAAGCGCGAGCATCCGCTCCAGGGCCAGCTTCGCGAACGCCTCGGTCTCCTTGTCGACCTCGATGCGGTTGACGAGGTTGCCCTCGGCCAGGGACTCCAGGGTCCAGACCAGGTGCGGCAGGTCGATGCGGTTCATCGTCGAGCAGAAGCAGACCGTCTTGTCGAGGAAGACGATCTCCTTGCCCTCGGGAGCGAAACGGTTCGCCAGCCGGCGGACCAGGTTCAGCTCGGTGCCGATGGCCCACTTGGAACCGGCCGGGGCCGCCTCCAGGGCCTTGATGATGTACTCGGTGGAGCCGACGTGGTCCGCGGCGGCGACGACCTCGTGCTTGCACTCGGGGTGGACGAGGACGTTCACACCGGGGATGCGCTCGCGGACGTCGTTCACCGAGTCCAGGCTGAAGCGGCCGTGGACCGAGCAGTGGCCGCGCCAGAGGATCATCTTCGCGGCCCGCAGCTCCTCGGCGGTCAGGCCGCCGTTCGGCTTGTGCGGGTTGTACAGGACGCAGTCGTCCAGGGACATCCCCATGTCCCGCACGGCGGTGTTGCGGCCGAGGTGCTGGTCGGGCAGGAACAGCACCTTCTCACCCTGCTCGAACGCCCAGTCCAGAGCGCGCTTGGCGTTCGACGACGTGCAGATCGTGCCGCCGTGCTTGCCGGTGAAGGCCTTGATGTCGGCCGAGGAGTTCATGTACGAGACCGGCACCACCTGCTCGGCGACGCCCGCCTCGGTGAGCACGTCCCAGCACTCGGCGACCTGCTCGGCCGTCGCCATGTCGGCCATGGAGCAGCCGGCGGCGAGGTCGGGGAGGACCACCTTCTGGTCGTCGGACGTCAGGATGTCCGCCGACTCGGCCATGAAGTGCACACCGCAGAAGACGATGTACTCGGCCTCCGGGCGCGCGGCCGCGTCGCGGGCCAGCTTGAAGGAGTCGCCCGTGACGTCGGCGAACTGGATGACCTCGTCGCGCTGGTAGTGGTGGCCGAGCACGAAGACCTTGTCGCCGAGCTTCTCCTTGGCCGCGCGGGCGCGCTCGACCAGGTCGGGGTCGGACGGCGACGGCAGGTCACCGGGGCACTCGACGCCACGCTCGCTCTTCGGGTCGGCCTCACGGCCGAGCAGCAACAGGGCGAGCGGAGTCGGCTGCACGTCGAGTTCCGGGGTCTGGGCGGTGGTCACGACACGCACCCTTTCTACTTTTCGTCTAACTGACGCTATCTATCATAACCGCTTCACGTCACTTTGACGACGGCAATAGCGTCCATGTGACGTGAATCCCGCCCGGTGCCCGCCACGGGTCGCTGTGCGTGCCCGCGCCCGTGTGCGAGCATGAAGACGGAAACAGAAAACGCGACCACGCGAATGCCCGGCCCGGAATGAATCCGCGGAAACGCCGGTTGCACTCGTCGGCAAGCAGTCTCCGTACAACCCGGGAGAGATGTAGATGTCCGTATCGGACGAGACCACCACCGTCACCGACGGCATCATCCTGACCGACGCCGCCGCGGCCAAGGTCAAGGCCCTGCTCGACCAGGAAGGCCGTGACGACCTCGCCCTGCGCGTCGCCGTCCAGCCCGGCGGCTGCTCCGGCCTGCGCTACCAGCTCTTCTTCGACGAGCGCTCGCTCGACGGCGACGTGGAGAAGGACTTCGGCGGGGTCAAGGTCGTCACCGACCGCATGAGCGCCCCGTACCTGGGCGGCGCCACCGTCGACTTCGTGGACACGATCGAGAAGCAGGGCTTCACGATCGACAACCCGAACGCGACCGGCTCCTGCGCCTGCGGCGACTCCTTCAGCTGAGCAGCCCGGCTGGCCCACGGCCCGACGGAGAAGGCGGCGGTCCCCTGTACGGGGCCGCCGCCTTCGTCTGCCGTGCGAGTGCCGTGCGCCCCCGTTCAGCCGGTCTGCGGCCGCAGCGCCCCCGGCTTCGTCCGCGCGATCCGCCCGCCGTCGGTACCGACCACGGTCCGCCCGTCCAGCGGCGCGTCCAGCCGTACGGTCTTCACGTACTCCTTGGCGATCAGGACGCACACCTTGTCCGGCCAGGGCTTCTCGGTCACCGAGACCGTCACCCGGCCGCCCTTCTCCCGCGCCGAGGCCGTGTAGTCGGCGCACACCCCGCCGAAGAAGCTCACGGTCAGCTCCCGGCCGTCGCCCGTGTAGCCGGTCACCTTCACCTCCCGGGTGCCGCCCGGCGCCGCGGACGGTCCCGTGGCCGGGGCCGACCGGCTCGACCGCAGGTACTTCGGATCGACCGCCGGGTACGTCACGGTGAACGGCTCCGGTGCCGCCGCCCCGCGTACCTCGAACAGCCAGGACGGCACCAGCGCCTGCCGCCCGCCCACCGAGTGGGCGGCCAGCCCGAACACCGCCTTCTCGACCGTGGCCGTGCCCGCCGCCCGTTTGGGCGCCCCGGTGGCCGCGCCGCACGGCTGCTCCAGCCGGTCCTTCGCCGGCACCGGGGTCGCGCACCCGCCGATCCCCATCCGGTGACCGGTCTTCGCCGCCCCGTTCATCAGCTCCAGCGTCCTGCGCGCGTCCAGGACGGGGTACGTGTCGCCCTTCACCGGCGTGCCCAGCAGCCCGTGGCCGCCGACCACCTCACCCTTGCGGGCGACGGTCAGGCCGGTCGTCCAGCCGTACGTGGGCAGCCCGCCGACCACCGGGTCCGCGTCGACCACCCGCTGGGTGCCCAGCACCCGGCTCGCGTCGATCTTCGCGCCGTCCAGGCCGGCCGCCTTCAGCACCGGGGCCGCGGCCTTCTCGGCGGCCGCCTCGCTCGACGGGCCGCCGGTGGGGCCCATCGGGTCGTGCGCGCACAGGGGCCCCTTCTTGCAGTCGTCGGTGCCCGGCGCGTACCGGCTGAAGGTCCAGCTGCCGGGCGCGTCCCGGTCCACCCGGAGGCTCGGCCCCGAACCGTCCTTGCCGCCGACCCGCCAGGTCCGCCCCTCGTCCACCGGAGCCGCGTCGATGCCCAGCGCCCGCGCCAGACGGGCCACGGCCTCCTTGCCGACCCGGCCCTGCGGCGCGTACACGGGCGCCGCGTCCGGCCCGTCCGGCAGCTCGCCCCGGACGGTGTAGGTCGTCCCGTTCGGGTCCGGCTCGCCGGGCGCGATGCCGTTCGTGTCCGAGGAGGAGCCGTCCAGGGCCAGCGGCGGGGGAGTGCCACCGCCACCGGAGGCGCCCGCGTGCGTACGGCCGTCCGGGCCGCCGTGCGCGGCGAGGTACGCGCCGCCCCCGCCGGCCAGCAGGACCGCCGCGGCGACGGAGGCCACGACGACGGGTGTGCGGCGCCGTGCGGACCGCTCGCCCGCCCGGTCGTCGCCGACCCGCGGCTCCTCGGCCGCACGTTCCCCGGACACCTCCGGCTCCTGCGCCTCGCCGGAGTTCTCAGGCCGCTCCGTGTTCACCGCATCGCTCCTCGCGTCGTGTCCCGCATCCCCTGCGCGGGGGACGCCGATGGGACGCGGGAGAGGAGCGCGCGGTTCCCGCGTGAATGCGCCCCGTGGGTCAGTCGCCGTAGTCGGACATCGCGTCCAGCAGTCGTGCGGATCGGGCCGGCACGGTCACCCCGTGGATGAGAGAAGGGGGTACCGGCCGTGACGTGCCGTGCTCGGGAACCACCCAGTGCGGAGCCATCCGGGCACAGTCGCCGCGCAGTACGGCGAGGTCGCCCTCGAGGTCGGCCGGGGGGGTGAAGTTGACCCTGGGGTTCGTCATGACGGCACCGTAGGCATGTTCCGGGTCGCGAAGAAAGATCTACTATCGGGTAGTTTTGTCAGCTTCAGTGCCGCCCCACCAACAGGTAGCGTGAACTGTCAACCCACCCTCCCGCAGGAGAATGCCGACGTGCGCATCGCAGTCACGGGCTCCATCGCCACCGATCACCTCATGACCTTCCCCGGCCGTTTCGCCGACCAGTTCGTCGCGGACCAGCTGCACACGGTCTCGCTCTCGTTCCTGGTGGACAACCTGGACGTGCGCCGGGGCGGCGTCGGCGCGAACATCGCCTTCGGCATGGGCCAGCTCGGCACCCAGCCGGTCCTGGTCGGCGCCGCGGGCTTCGACTTCGACGAGTACCGTGCCTGGCTGGAGCGGCACGGCGTCGACACCGACTCCGTCCGCATCTCGGAGACCCTGCACACCGCCCGCTTCGTGTGCACCACCGACGCCGACCACAACCAGATCGGCTCCTTCTACACCGGCGCGATGAGCGAGGCCCGCCTCATCGAGCTCAAGACGGTGGCCGACCGCGTCGGCGGACTCGACCTGGTCCTCATCGGCGCCGACGACCCGGAGGCGATGCTCCGCCACACGGAGGAGTGCCGCTCCCGCGCGATCCACTTCGCCGCCGACTTCTCCCAGCAGATCGCCCGCATGGAGGGCGAGGAGATCCGGATACTGCTGGACGGCGCCACGTACCTGTTCTCGAACGAGTACGAGAAGGGCCTCATCGAGACCAAGACCGGCTGGAGCGACGCCGAGATCCTGTCCAAGGTCGGCCACCGCGTCACCACCCTCGGCGCGCGCGGCGTGCGCATCGAGCGTCACGGAGAGGACCCGATCGAGGTCGGCTGCCCCGAGGAGGAGCGCAAGGCCGACCCGACCGGCGTCGGCGACGCCTTCCGCGCCGGCTTCCTGTCCGGCCTCACGTGGGGCGTCTCCCTGGAGCGCGCCGCCCAGGTCGGCTGCATGCTCGCGACGCTCGTCATCGAGACCGTCGGCACGCAGGAGTACCAGCTGCGGCGCGGCCACTTCATGGAGCGGTTCACCAAGGCGTACGGCGACGAGGCGGCCGAAGAGGTCCGCGCCCACCTGCGCTAGGACACTCCCCGGGCGCTCAGCCGAGCCGGCGGACCAGGTACGCCGTACCGCGCTCCGCCGGCTCCTCGCCCACGTACTCCTGCCCGCGCATCTCGCACCAGGCCGGGATGTCCAGCCGCGCGGCCTCGTCGTCGGAGAGCACCCGCACCGTGCCGCCCACCGGCACCTCCCCGATCACCTTGGCCAGCTCGATGACGGGGATCGGGCAGCGTTTGCCGAGGGAGTCGACGACCAGCTCCGCGGAGCGCACCCGGGTGGCCGGCGCCGGTGCGCCCAGCTTCTCCCGCACGGACGCGACGGCCCCCGGCAGCACCTCGAGGAACCGCTCGACGTCCGCCTCGGCCACCCTCCGGGGCAGCGACACCCGGACGTTCCCCTCGCTCAGCACGCCCATCGCCCGCAGCACATGGCTCGGCGTCAGCGTGCTGCTCGTGCACGAGGACCCGGACGAGACGGAGAACCCCGCCCGGTCCAGCTCGTGCAGCAGCGCCTCTCCGTCGACATAGAGACAGGAGAAGGTGACGATGCCCGGCAGCCGCCGCTCGGCGTCGCCCACCACCTCCACGTCCGGCACCAGTTCCGGCACCCGCGCCCGGATCCGTGCCGTCAGCTCCCGCAGCCGTACCGCCTCCTGGTCCGCGTCGGCCCGCACCGCGCGCAGGGAGGCCACGGCCGCCACGATCGCCGGGATGTTCTCGAAACCGGCGGCCCGCCCCGACTCCCGCTCGTCCACCGGCCCTTGGGCCGCGAACCGCACCCCCTTGCGGACGACGAGCAGTCCGACCCCGGACGGCCCGCCCCACTTGTGCGCACTGGCCGTCAGCAGTGACCAGTCGCCCTCGACGGGACCCCAGCCCAGCGACTGCGCCGCGTCCACCAGCAGGGGCACCCCGGCCGCCCGGCAGATCCCGGCCACCTCGGCCACCGGCTGCACGGTCCCCACCTCGTGGTTGGCCGACTGGAGCACGGCCAGCGCGGTGTCCGCGCGGAGGGCGGCGGAGTAGCCGGCGGCGTCCACGGCCCCGCCCCGGTCGACGGCCACCCGGTCGACCGTTCCCCCTGCCGCCTCGAACACTTCAGCCGAATGGAGCACGGAGGAGTGTTCGACGGCGGACACGATCAGGTGGCGTCCGGTCCGGCGCCTGCCGGCCAACGCGCCCGCGACGCCCGTGTGTACGGCCCTGGTCCCCGACGGAGTGAAGACCATCTCGTCGGCCCGGCAGCCCACGGCCTCCGCCGCCGCCTCCCGGGCCGCGTCCAGCAGCATCCGCGCCTTGCGCCCCTCCCGGTACAGCCGGGCGGGGTCGGCCCACCCGTCGTCCAGCGAGGCCAGCAACGCCTGGCGGGCCACGGGGTGGAGAGGGGCGGCGGAAGCTGCGTCGAAGTAGGCCACAGGGCAACGTTAAGACTTCGGTGAGACCGGTCCACCCGGGGGCGCGGAGAACGGCGCGACCAGCCACAACGCGGCGCGCGGCGGGACGGCAAACCGCGACAACCCGAGCCAATAGGCGCCCATCGCCGCCCCAACCGAGTGACAGGCGACGCGTATGCCCCCCTCCCCGCGAACCCCTGGAGGGCGTCGGCTAGGGTTTGGTCCGCATAAACATCCAAACCCCTGCCCGACGCAGGGCGGCGACCGACCAGCGAGAAGGCCGCAGCCGTACAGCGCGGGCGAGACTCTCGGGAAGGCGCTACGTGAGTCCCAACGGCTCCGACCGCTCGCCGCGGCGCCCGATGCGGCGGAAGCTGCTGCAGGCACTGACCGCGGGCCTGGTCTTGGCGACAGCCACCGGTTGCTCGTACAACTGGGAAGACTTCCCCCGCCTTGGTATGCCCACCCCGACCACGGAAGAGGCTCCGCGGATCCTCTCCCTCTGGCAGGGTTCCTGGGCGGCTGCGCTCGCCGTCGGCGTGCTGGTGTGGGGCCTGATCCTGTGGAGTGCTTTCTTCCACCGGCGCAGCCGCACCAAGGTCGAGGTACCTCCGCAGACCCGGTACAACATGCCGATCGAGGCCCTGTACACGGTGGTCCCGATCATCATCATCTCGGTGCTCTTCTACTTCACGGCCCGGGACGAGACGAAGCTGCTCAGCCTCACCGACAAGAAGCCCGACGTCACGGTCAACGTGGTCGGCTTCCAGTGGAGCTGGGGCTTCAACTACATCGCGGACGTTCCCGGAAGCGCGGGCAACGCGAAGACCGACAAGAACCTGGCCGCCATTCCGGACCGGTTCAAGGACGCCTTCCCGGCCAACGCCGGCGGTGTCTACGACGTCGGTACGCCCGGCACGCGGAACCCGCAGACGGGCAACCCCGGTCCGACGCTGTGGCTTCCCGAGGGCAAGACGGTCCGCTTCGTCCTGACCTCGCGTGACGTCATCCACTCCTTCTGGGTGGTGCCGTTCCTCATGAAGCAGGACGTCATCCCGGGCCACACCAACGCCTTCCAGGTGACCCCCAACAAGGAGGGCACCTTCCTCGGCAAGTGCGCCGAACTCTGCGGCGTCGACCACTCCCGGATGCTGTTCAACGTGAAGGTCGTCTCCCCCGAGCGCTACGAGCAGCACCTCAAGGACCTCGCCAAGAAGGGGCAGACCGGTTACATTCCCGCCGGCATCGCGCAGACGCCGCACGAGAAGAACCGGGAGACGAACAACCTGTGAGCATCCTCAACGAACCCCAGGGTGCCGCGGCAGCTGAGGACTCGTACGAGAACGAGCTGCCGGTCAGGCGCAAGCAGCCCGGAAATCTCGTGGTGAAGTGGCTGACGACCACCGACCACAAGACGATCGGCACGCTCTATCTGGTCACCTCGTTCGCGTTCTTCCTGATCGGTGGCGTCATGGCGCTGCTGATGCGCGCCGAGCTGGCCCGGCCGGGTCTGCAGATCATGTCGAACGAGCAGTTCAACCAGGCGTTCACGATGCACGGCACGATCATGCTGCTGATGTTCGCGACGCCGCTGTTCGCCGGCTTCACGAACTGGATCATGCCGCTGCAGATCGGCGCGCCCGACGTGGCGTTCCCGCGGCTGAACATGTTCGCCTACTGGCTCTACCTGTTCGGCTCCTCCATCGCGGTCGGTGGCTTCCTCACCCCGCAGGGCGCGGCCGACTTCGGCTGGTTCGCCTACTCCCCGCTGTCGGACGCGGTCCGCAGCCCGGGTCTGGGTGCCGACCTGTGGATCATGGGTCTGGCCTTCTCCGGCTTCGGCACCATCCTCGGCGCCGTCAACTTCATCACCACGATCATCTGCATGCGCGCTCCCGGCATGACCATGTTCCGCATGCCGATCTTCGTGTGGAACGTGCTGCTGACCGCCGTCCTGGTCCTGCTCGCCTTCCCGGTCCTCGCCGCCGCGCTCTTCGCGCTGGAGGCGGATCGGAAATTCGGGGCACACGTCTTCGACGCGGCCAACGGCGGAGCCTTGCTCTGGCAACACCTCTTCTGGTTCTTCGGCCATCCAGAGGTGTACATCATCGCGCTGCCGTTCTTCGGCATCATCTCCGAGGTCATCCCGGTCTTCTCCCGCAAGCCGATGTTCGGCTACATGGGCCTGATCGCGGCGACCATCGCGATCGCCGGTCTGTCCGTGACGGTGTGGGCCCACCACATGTACGTCACCGGCGGAGTGCTGCTGCCGTTCTTCTCCTTCATGACGTTCCTGATCGCCGTACCCACGGGCGTGAAGTTCTTCAACTGGATCGGCACCATGTGGAAGGGCTCGCTGTCCTTCGAGACACCGATGCTCTGGGCGGTCGGCTTCCTGATCACCTTCACCTTCGGTGGTCTGACCGGTGTCATCCTGGCCTCGCCGCCGATGGACTTCCACGTCTCGGACTCGTACTTCGTGGTGGCGCACTTCCACTACGTGGTGTTCGGCACCGTCGTCTTCGCGATGTTCTCCGGCTTCCACTTCTGGTGGCCGAAGATGACCGGCAAGATGCTGGACGAGCGCCTCGGCAAGATCACGTTCTGGACGCTGTTCGTCGGCTTCCACGGCACGTTCCTGGTGCAGCACTGGCTGGGTGCCGAGGGCATGCCGCGCCGGTACGCCGACTACCTGGCGGCCGACGGCTTCACCGCCCTGAACACGATCTCGACGATCAGCTCGTTCCTGCTCGGCCTGTCGATCCTGCCGTTCCTCTACAACGTGTGGAAGACGGCCAAGTACGGCAAGCCGGTCGGCGTCGACGACCCGTGGGGCTACGGCCGTTCGCTCGAGTGGGCGACCTCCTGCCCGCCGCCGCGGCACAACTTCCTCACCCTGCCGCGGATCCGCAGCGAATCCCCGGCCTTCGACCTGCACCACCCCGAGATCGCCGCGCTGGAGCAGCTTGAGCACGCCGGTCACGGCGCCGCCATCGCGGGCAGCAAGGAGGCCGGCAAGTGAAGATCCAGGGCCGGATGTTCATCTGGCTGAGCTTCTTCATCCTGATCATGGCCGTCGTGTACGGCGTGTGGTCGAAGGAGCCGGCCGGTACCACCGCACTCTTCCTGGCCTTCGGCCTGTCCGTCATGATCGGCTTCTACCTGGGCTTCACCGCCCGTCGGGTGGACGCCGGCGCGCAGGACGACAAGGAAGCGGACGTCGCCGACGACGCGGGCGAGCTGGGCTTCTTCAGCCCGCACAGCTGGCAGCCGCTGATGCTGGGCACGGGCGGCGCGATCGCCTTCCTCAGCGTCGCGGTCGGCTGGTGGCTGATCTACTTCGCGGCACCGATCATCATGATCGGCCTGTTCGGCTGGGTGTTCGAGTACTACCACGGTGAGAACCGCACCCAGTAGCACGCGAGCGCATGTGCCGGGAGCCCGGACCCTCCATCAGGGGGGTCCGGGCTCCCGCCGTTCGCGGCCGGACGGCCACCGCAACCGGGGGGACCTTCCTTTGCCGTAGCGCCCGTCCCCCGTACGAGTTACCCGCCGTGCCGGTACGGTCAGCACCTCATAGCGTGATCATATGAACCGACTTCCGCGGACCCGCACTGTCGTCAGCTGCACCCTGCTGGTGGCCGCCCTAGGTGCGGGCGGCACCGCTTGCGGTCCGGACGGCAACCCCCTGTCGGCCAAGCCGTACGACGCAGCGGACCAGATCTCCTTCAACGGCCCCACCGAGGCGGGTAAGCGGGCCGATCCGGACAAGCCCCTGGAGATCACGGCCGAGAGCGGTGACGGCCGCATCACGGACGTCACCGCCCAGGACTCCACAGGGCGCTTCGTGGCGGGCGAACTCGCGGCCGACGGCAGCCGCTGGCACAGTACGTCCCCGCTGGCCGCCAACGCCCACTACACGGTCGCCGTGAGCACCGAGGACGACGACGGCGCACCCGGCCGCAAGGTCCTGGAGTTCGACACCAGCAAGCCCACCAGCAAGAAGACCCTGGCCGTCACCTTCGGTCCGGACGCGGGCGAGTACGGCGTCGGGCAGCCCATCACCGCCATGCTCGGCCAGGAGATCAAGGACAAGGCCCAGCGGGCCGTCGTGGAGCGGGCCCTCAGGGTGGACTCCGTGCCGGCCGTCCAGGGTTCCTGGTACTGGGTCAGCGACAAGGAACTCCACTACCGGCCCAAGGAGTACTGGCCCGAGCACGCCACCATCCAGGTGCACAGCAACCTGGACGGCGTACGGATCGGCGACCGGCTGTGGGGCGGCAGGTCGAAGGCACTGAAGATCACCACCGGTGACAAGGTCGAGGTCGTCACGGACGCCGCGGCACACCAGCTCACCTACTACAAGAACGGCAAGCAGGTCGAGCAGATCCCCGTCACCACCGGCAAGCCCGGCTTCGAGACCCGCAACGGCGTCAAGGTCGTACTGGAGAAGCAGTACTTCGTACGGATGCGCGGCACCACCGTGGGCATCGCCGAGGGCAGCTCCGACTCCTACGACCTGCCGGTCTACTACGCCACCCGGGTCACCTGGTCCGGCGAGTACGTCCACGCCGCCCCCTGGTCGGTGGGCTCGCAGGGGTACGCCAACGTGAGCCACGGCTGCACCGGTATGAGCACGTCCAACGCCGAGTGGTTCTTCGACAACGTCCGCGAGGGCGACATCGTCAAGGTCGTGAACTCGGGCGGCCACGCGATGGAGCCGTTCGGCAACGGCTTCGGCGACTGGAACGTCGACTGGAAGAAGTGGCGCACGGGCAGCGCGCTGACCGCGGGCACCTCGGACGGCCCGGCGCCGGGCGACGCGGTGAGACTGCGGCCGACGGCCGTGTGAACGCCCTGGAGGGGCGCGGGGAGCGGCGCGGCGAGCCGGGACGGACCGGCGGCCGTGCGCCCTCGCGCCCCGCCTCCCTAGGCGCTCTGGAGGCGCTTCCGGCGCAGCAGGGAGGCCAGCGAGGCGGCGAACTCCACCGGGTCCACCGGAAGGGTGACGGCGGCGTCCGCGCGGCTCCAGGTGGCCAGCCAGGCGTCCTGGGGGCGGCCCATCAGCAGAAGCACGGGCGGGCAGTTGAAGACCTCGTCCTTGATCTGCCGGCACACCCCCATGCCCCCCATCGGCACGGCCTCGCCGTCGAGCACGCAGACGTCGATGCCGCCCTTGTCCAGCTCGCTCAGCACCGCGGCGGGCGTCGCGCACTCCACGAACTCCACCTGGGGCACGTCCGGAGCGGGCCGCCGTCCGGCGGCGAGCCGTACTTGCTCGCGGGTGTTGGAGTCGTCGCTGTAGACCAGCACCGTGGCGGTCGGCTGCATTGTTCCTCCGGGACGTCGACGTCGTACGGACGGGACGGACAGGGCCGTTTGGGCGGATGTTACTCCCATGAACACCACGTCAGCACCGGTTCGGCGGGCAGCAACACTCCGAACGGCACCCCCCGGAGTGAGGGCGGGATAAGCGACCGACATAATGTCGGTCGTGGCGACAGCAACGACAGTAGAAACCGGGCACGCGCACCCGTCGGTCAACCGGCCGAACCTCACCAGCGTCGGAACCATCATCTGGCTGAGTTCCGAGCTGATGTTCTTCGCGGCCCTCTTCGCGATGTACTTCACCCTCCGGTCGGTGACCGGACCGGCCCACTGGAAGGAGATGGCGGAGGCACTGAATGTGCCCTTCTCCGCCACGAACACCACGATCCTGGTGCTCTCCTCCCTCACGTGCCAGCTCGGCGTGTTCGCCGCCGAGCGCGGCGATGTGAAGAAGCTCCGTGGCTGGTTCATCCTCACCTTCATCATGGGTGCGATCTTCATCGGCGGTCAGATCTACGAGTACACGGAGCTGGTGAAGAAGGACGGCATCTCGCTGTCCTCCGACCCGTACGGCTCGGTGTTCTACCTGACCACCGGCTTCCACGGCCTGCACGTGACGGGCGGTCTCATCGCCTTCCTGCTGGTCCTCGGCCGTACATACATGGCCAAGAGGTTCACTCACGAGCAGGCGACCGCCGCCATCGTCGTGTCCTACTACTGGCACTTCGTCGATGTCGTCTGGATCGGCCTTTTCGCCACGATCTACCTGATCAAGTAGCGGGACCTCCCGCACATCCAGAAGCACCGACGCAGAAGATCCTGACACCGGGGTAATCCGTGAAAAAGCTCTCCGCACGACGACGCCATCCGCTGGCGGCGGTCGTCGTCCTACTCCTCGCGCTGGCGGCCACTGGGGGGCTGTACGCCGCGTTCGCGCCCGCGGGCAAGGCGCAGGCCGATGACACCTCCCAGTCCCTGACCATCAAGGAGGGCAAGAAGCTCTACGCTGTCGGCTGCGCCAGCTGCCACGGCACCGGTGGCCAGGGCTCCTCCGACGGCCCGAGCCTGGTCGGCGTCGGCGCCGCCGCGGTCGACTTCCAGGTGGGCACCGGCCGTATGCCGGCCTCGTCCTCCCAGATGGCGCAGATCCCGAGCAAGAAGGTCGTCTACACGCAGACGCAGATCGACCAGCTCGCCGCGTACGTCGCGTCGCTGGGCGCCGGTCCGAACGTGCCCACCAGTGAGCAGTACGGTCCGGAAGGCGCGGACATCGCCAAGGGTGGCGAGCTGTTCCGCACCAACTGCGCGCAGTGCCACAACTTCACCGGCAAGGGCGGTGCCCTCACCAAGGGCAAGTACGCCCCGACCCTCGAGGGCGTCGACCCGCGGCACATGTACGAGGCCATGCAGACCGGCCCGCAGAACATGCCGTCCTTCCCCGACACCACGCTGACGGAGAAGAACAAGAAGGACATCATCGCGTACCTGCACGCGGTCGACAGCAGCGAGACGACGAACCCCGGCGGTCTGGAGCTGGGCGGCCTCGGGCCGGTCAGTGAGGGTCTGTTCGCCTGGATCTTCGGACTCGGCGCGCTGATCGCGGTCGCCGTCTGGGTCGCCGCTCGGACCGCAAAGGCCAAGAAGTCATGAGTAGCCAAGACATTCCAGAAGAGAACCTGCCCGCAGAGCAGGGCCACGCGCACGGCGCGGTAGGGGTCGCGGACGAGGTCAACCCGTTCGCTGACCCGGGGCTGCCCCCGCACGAGCCCCGGATCCAGGACATCGACGAGCGGGCCGCCCGGCGGTCCGAGCGCGCGGTCGCCCTGATGTTCACGGTGTCGATGCTGGCCACCATCGGCTTCATCGTCGCGTACCTGGTGATCCCGAACGACAAGTCGATCTTCGTCTTCCCGATCGGGCACATCAGCGCGATGAACTTCGCGCTGGGTCTCACCCTCGGCGTGGCGCTGTTCTGCATCGGCGCGGGCGCGGTCCACTGGGCCCGCACCCTGATGTCCGACGTCGAGGTCGCCGACGAGCGTCACCCGATCGCGGCCTCCCCCGAGCTCCGGGCGAAGGTCCACGCGGACTTCGCCGACGGTGCCAAGGAGTCGGCGATCGGCCGCCGCAAGCTGATCCGCAACACCATGTTCGGCGCGCTGGCCCTCGTGCCGCTCTCCGGCGTCATGCTGCTCGGCGGTCTCGGCCCCGCGCCCGGCACCAAGCTCCGCCACACCCTGTGGGCCAAGGGCAAGCGCCTGGTCAACATGAACACCAACCTGCCGCTGCGTCCCGAGGACGTCGCCGTCGGCTCGCTCACCTTCGCCAAGCCCGACGGGCTGGAGGAGACCAGCGAGGACTTCCAGAACGAGATCGCCAAGGCGGCCCTGATGATCGTCCGGCTGCAGCCGGGCAACATCAAGGACAAGCGCGAGCTCGACTGGTCGCACGAGGGCGTCGTCGCCTTCTCCAAGATCTGCACCCACGTCGGCTGCCCGATCTCCCTGTACGAGCAGCAGACGCACCACGTGCTGTGCCCGTGCCACCAGTCCACCTTCGACCTCTCCGACGGTGCCCGAGTGATCTTCGGCCCCGCCGGCCACGCCCTGCCGCAGCTGCGCATCGGCGTGGACAGTGAGGGTTACCTCCAGGCGCTCGGCGACTTCGAGGAGCCCGTCGGTCCTGCATTCTGGGAGCGCGGATGAGTACTGCACCGAACGAAGCACCCCGCTCGCGCGGGAAGGCGCCGGCCGGCGAGCGTGTCGCCGACTGGGCCGACGGCCGGCTCGGGATCTACTCCCTGGCCAAGGCCAACATGCGCAAGATCTTCCCCGACCACTGGTCGTTCATGTTGGGTGAGGTCTGCCTCTACAGCTTCATCATCATCATCCTGACGGGTGTGTACCTGACGCTGTTCTTCCACCCGTCGATGAACGAGGTGGAGTACCACGGCAGCTACATCCCGCTCCAGGGACAGCTGATGTCCGAGGCGTTCAACTCGACCCTGCACATCTCCTTCGACGTGCGCGGTGGTCTGCTCGTCCGGCAGATCCACCACTGGGCCGCGCTGATCTTCCTCGCCGGCATGTTCGTGCACATGATGCGCGTGTTCTTCACCGGCGCGTTCCGCAAGCCGCGTGAGATCAACTGGCTGTTCGGCTTCCTGCTGTTCGTCCTCGGCATGTTCACCGGCTTCACCGGTTACTCGCTCCCGGACGACCTGCTCTCCGGCACCGGTGTCCGCTTCACCGAGGGCGCCATCCTGTCGATGCCGATCGTCGGCACGTACATCTCGATGTTCCTGTTCGGCGGCGAGTTCCCCGGCCACGACTTCGTGGCCCGGTTCTACTCGATCCACATCCTGCTGCTGCCGGGCATCATGCTCGGTCTGGTCGTCGGACACCTGATCCTGGTCATCTACCACAAGCACACGCAGTACGCGGGCCCCGGCAAGAGCAACAAGAACGTCGTCGGCATGCCGCTGCTGCCGGTCTACATGGCCAAGGCCGGAGGCTTCTTCTTCCTGGTCTTCGGTGTCATCGCGGCCATCGCCGCGGTCACCCAGATCAACCCGATCTGGGCCATGGGCCCCTACCGTCCGGACCAGGTGTCCACCGGCGCCCAGCCCGACTGGTACATGGGCTTCGCCGAGGGTCTCGTCCGCTACATGCCGGGCTGGGAGATCAACTTCTGGGGTCACACGCTCGTCCTGGGCGTGTTCATCCCGCTGGTGCTCTTCGGTGTCGTCCTGGCGGCGATCGCGGTCTACCCGTTCATCGAGTCCTGGGTCACCGGCGACAAGAGCGAGCACCACATCCTGGACCGTCCGCGCAACGCGCCGACCCGCACCGCCTTCGGTGTCGCCTGGGTCACCGTGTACATGGTCGGTCTGGTCGGTGGTGGCAACGACCTCTTCGCCACCCACTTCCACCTGTCGATCAACGACGTCACCTGGTTCGTCCGGATCTCGTTCTTCGTCGGACCGGTCCTCGCGTTCATCGTCACCAAGCGGATCTGCCTGGGTCTGCAGCGCCGTGACCGCGAGAAGGTGCTGCACGGCCGCGAGACCGGCATCATCAAGCGGCTGCCGCACGGTGAGTTCATCGAGGTGCACGAGCCGCTCAGCCAGGAGCAGCTGCACACGCTCACCGCGCACAACCAGTACGCGCCGGCCGAGATCGGCCCGACGGTCGACGCGAACGGTGTCGAGCGCAAGGTGCCGGCCACGCAGAAGCTGCGGGCGAAGCTGTCCAACGCCTACTACGGCGAGGACAACCAGATCCCGAAGCCGACCGTCGACGAGTACAAGGAGATCACGAGCGGCCACGGCCACCACTGATCCCCGCGTCGCCACGCCACGACGAAGGGCCCCGTCCGGGTTGCGGACGGGGCCCTTCGCCGTGCTCCGGGCTGGATAGGGTGGTGTACGACCTGGCAGGACTGTGTACGAGGAGCGGCTGATGAGCGCTGTGACCCCCGCTGGAGGCGACACCGCGGCGGGCCGTTCCTGGCCCGCCCTGCTGAACGGGCTGCTCGACGGCCGTGACCTCTCCGCCGACGAGACCGCGTGGGCGATGGACCTGATCATGCGCGGCGAGGCGACCGACGCGCAGATCGCCGGATTCATGGTCGCGCTGCGGGCCAAGGGCGAGACGGTCCAGGAGATCACCGGACTCGTCCGGACGATGTACGAGCACGCCAACGTGATCGAGGTGCCCGGCCCGGCCGTCGACATCGTCGGCACCGGCGGCGACGGCGCCAAGACGGTGAACATCTCCACCATGTCCGCGATCGTCGTCGCCGGCACCGGCGCGCAGGTCGTCAAGCACGGCAACCGTGCCGCGTCCTCCGCCTCCGGCTCCTCCGACGTCCTGGAGAAGCTCGGCATCAACCTGAACCTGACCCCGAAGCGGGTCGCCGAGGTCGCCCAGGAAGCCGGCATCACCATCTGCTTCGCGGTGAAGTTCCACCCCTCGCTGCGCCACGTGGCCGCGGCGCGCGGGCAGTTGGGCATCCGGACGACGTTCAACGTGCTCGGTCCGCTGACCAACCCGGCCAAGGTACGCGCCCAGGCCGTCGGGGTCGCCGACCCGCGGATGGCGCCGATCGTCGCCGGTGTCCTCGCCGAGCGCGGCAATTCCGCCCTGGTCTTCCGCGGCGACGACGGCCTGGACGAGCTGACCGTCACCGCCACCTCCAAGGTGTGGGTGGTCCGGGACGGCAAGGTCGCGGAGGAGACGTTCGACCCCCGTGACGTCGGCATCGAGCTGGTCCCCGTGGAGGCCCTGCGCGGCGCCGACGCCGTCTACAACGCGGCGGTGGCCCGTCGGCTGCTGGACGGCGAGCAGGGCCCGGTGCGGGACGCGGTGCTGCTGAACTCGGCCGCCGCGCTCGCCGCGCTCCGGCCGACGGACGCGCCCCTCGCCGACCAGCTGCGCGCCGGCATGGCCGAGGCCCGGGAGTCGATCGACTCGGGCGCGGCCAAGCGGTCGCTGGAGCGGTGGGTGGCCGCCAGCAACGCCTGAGCCCGGCCGGCGCGAAGACGGGGCGCGGTCCGCATGGTGGACCGCGCCTTGCGCGCCGAGGACCGTGTGGCAGGATGTTGGACCAGGTCATGAGTGACAGTCATGAGGCCCCGGCCGACTGTCCGGCAACCCTCCGTCCGTGGCGGGGTGCCCCGGGTGAAGACCAGGCCGTGGACAGCAAGGTCCACGGCAAGCGCGGACCCCTCGCACACCAGGGGTCCTGGTCGTCCGAGGAGCCTTCCGTGAGCAAGCGAATGCGATAGGGCCGCAGAGCCCCGCCTCCGCATCCCCTTTCACCCTTCACCGCGCTCGAGCCGTGTCCGCTCGCGCGGCGATGCCCCCTTGCCCACGGGAGTTCACCCATGTCCGTCTCCACCGCTGCCGCCGACCAGACCGTTTGTGCACCGTTGCCCGTTCTGGGGCGGGATGTCACCGTTCCTCTCGTGACGGGCGGCGAAGTCGCCTACGCCGCGCTGGACTACGCGGCCAGCGCCCCCGCGCTCCAGCGCGTCTGGGACGACGTCGCCGCCTACGCGCCGTACTACGGCAGTGTCCACCGCGGCGCCGGCTACCTCTCCCAGCTCTCCACCGACCTGTTCGAGAACGCCCGCAAGGCCGTCGCCGCCTTCCTCGGCTGCCGCCAGGACGACCAGGTGGTGTTCACCCGGTCGACCACCGACTCGCTGAACCTGCTGGCCCGCGCCCTGCCCGCCGACTGCCAGGTCTTCGTCTTCGAGACCGAGCACCACGCCTCCCTGCTGCCCTGGCAGGACGCCCGGGTCAGCTTCCTCGACGCGCCGCGCACCCCCCGCCAGGCCGTCGAGACCCTGGAGCGGGCCCTCGCCGACCGCGACCCGCACGGCCCGGCCCTGGTCTGCGTCACCGGCGCCTCCAACGTCACCGGTGAGCTGTGGCCGGTGCGCGAGCTGGCCGCCGCCGCCCACGCGCACGGCGCCCGCATCGTCCTCGACGCCGCGCAGCTCGCCCCGCACCACCCGGTGGACATCCGCGAACTGGACGTCGACTGGGTCGCCTTCTCCGGACACAAGCTGTACGCCCCCTTCGGCGCCGGTGTGCTGGCCGGCCGCGCCGACTGGCTGCGGGCGGCGGAGCCGTACCTCGCGGGCGGTGGCGCCAGCCGCAAGGTCACCCGGCGCACCGACGGGGGAGTGGACGTGGAGTGGCACGACAGCGCCGCCCGTCACGAGGCCGGCTCCCCGAACGTCATCGGCGCCTACTCCATCGCCTCGGCCTGCAAGGCGCTCACCGAGGCCGGCTGGGACACCCTCGTCGCCCGCGAGCAGCACCTCGTCCGCACGGTCCGCGAGGGCCTCGCCGAGGTGCCCGAGGTGCGGATCCTGTCCCTCTTCGGCGACGACGCCCCGCGCGTCGGTGTCATCTCCTTCGTGGTCGAGGGCTGGAACAGCTCCCACTTCGCCGCGGCCCTGTCCGCCGAGTACGGCATCGGCGTCCGCGACGGCCTCTTCTGCGCCCACCCGCTGGTCCGCACCCTGCTGGGCAGCGACCCGCAGACCCAGGGCGAGTGCGGCGCCCCCGAGGCGGCTCCGGGGGAGAAGTCCCTGAACGCCATCCGCGTGAGCTTCGGGGCGGGCACCCCGGACGAGCACGTGGCGCGGTTCGTGACCGCCGTGAAGGAGCTGGTCCGCGACGGCGCGAAGTGGCGGTACCGCACGGAGGACGGCCGCTGCGTCCCGGCGGTGTGACGCTCCACGGGGCCAAATAGACTCCCCCCGACAGCAGTTCGATCGGGGGAGAGTGCGAAGTGCAGTCGCGCGCAACCGGCCCGGCACGGATCGGCCCGTACGAAGTCCTGCGCCGACTCGGGTCCGGCGGCATGGGCGAGGTCTACCTCGCCGAGTCCCGCACCGGCCTCCGGCTCGCGGTGAAGGTCGTACGCCACGAGCACGCCGAGGACCGCACCTTCCGGGCGCGGTTCCGGCACGAGGTGCGTGCCGCGCGGACCGTCGGCGGCGAGGGCACCTTCACGGCCCGGGTCGTCGACGCCGACACGGAGGCCGAACGGCCGTGGATGGCGACGGAGTTCGTGCCGGGCCCGAATCTGCGGGACGCCGTCCTGGACCACGGGGCGCTGCCCGAGCCTGCGGTCCGCGTGCTCGCCGCGGCGCTCGCCGAGGCGCTGGCCGCCATCCACGCCAAGGGCCTGATCCACCGGGACCTGAAGCCGTCCAACATCCTGCTCGCCCCGGACGGGCCCCGAGTCATCGACTTCGGGATCGTGCGGGCCCTGGAGGCGACCGCGCTGACCCGGACCGGCGCGGTCGTCGGCTCGGTCGGCTACGTCTCGCCGGAGCAGATCCGCAACGGCGGGCAGGTCGGCCCGCCCAGCGACGTCTTCTCCCTCGGCGCGGTCCTCGCCCACGCGGCGGCCGGCCGCGAGCCCTTCGGGGAGGGTCAGGACTCGGTGATCCTGCTGCGCATCCTGACCCGCGACTTCGACCTGTCCGGCGTACCGGAGGCGGTACGACCGCTGGTGGCGGCCTGTCTGCGGGAGGACCCGCTGGAGCGCCCGACGCCGTCGGAGGTGGTGGCGGCCGCCGGGTTCACCCCGCATGCCCTGCGCGCCGCCGTCCGCCCCGGCTGGTACGGCCCGTCCGCCGGCCCCGGCCCGGCGCACGACGACCGCCCCAGCGGCGTCGAGTACCTGTCCCCGCCCGCCCCTGCCCCGGCGCCCTCCGAACGGTCCCGGGCGGCCGCCATGCCGGACCTGGTGCCCGGGTCCGTCGCGTCCGGTCCGGCATCCCGGGCCGCCGTGCCCGCTGCCATCGACCCGGCAACCTCCGAACGGCCCCGGCCGGCTGACATGCCGGACCTGGCGCCCGGGGCTGCCGCGTCCGGGCCCGCGCCCGGATCCGTAACCCCGGCGCCCTCCGAACCGTCCCGGTCCGTCGCGACCCCGGACCCGGCCACCGGAGCCGCTGTGTCCGGGCCGGCCTCCGCGACCCCGGTCGCCGGCGCGAGCCCGGCCGTGACCCAGGCTCCCGAGGCGGCCACCGCCGTCCCTTCGGTGGCCGAGGCCACCACGGTCACTCCTGTCACGCCCGCCTCGTCCTCCTCTCCCACCAGCCCCGTCGTCCGGCCCCGCGGTCCCGTCGCTCCCGGCCGGCGGCGGCTGCTGAAGGTGCTCGCCGGGGGATCCGTGGCGGCGGGGGCCGGGGCGTGGCTGTGGCAGCGGGGGCCCGACGTCGTCAGCCACAGCGCCAGTCACGGCGACTCCCTCACCTCGACCCCCGCGGCGGTCGAGCGCAGCGCGGTGCTGCGCTGGCAGTACGACGTGGGCGGCATCGGGGGCCTGGACGGGCCGTGCTGCGCGCTCTCCCCGGACGGCTCGGTCGTCTACGTCGGCACCTCCGACGGCGTGCTGCACGCGGTGTCCCGCGACGGCTCAAGGCGCTGGAAGGTCCGGCTCGGCGACGACGTCTCCAGCCCGGTCGCCACCCGTGAGGGGGTGTACTGCGTGGTCGGCTTCCCCGCCGAGGACGAGCGCCGGCTGACCGCGGTGAGCCCCTCGGGCCACCCGCTCTGGACCCGCACCCTCGGGGACCACGGCTACGCCGTGCCCGTCCTGCTCGGCGACGACGTGCTCGTCTCCTTCGGGGGCACGGACGCGGGCGGACTGCGCCGCTACGCCCCCGACGGCGGCACCCGGTGGAGCGCGAAGACCCCGGCCGGCCCCACCGGCACCCCCGTGGTGGCGGACGGCCTGGTGTGCACCGGCAGCTACGGGGACGTGCTGCTGGCGCTGGACGCGCGGGACGGCTCACGCGCGTGGCAGGTGCCCGCGGGCACCGACGTGACCGCCGCGGCGCTCTCGGGCACCACCCTGTTCGCCGACTCCGCCGCCGTACGCCAGGGCTTCCGGGTCGGGGACGGCCGGCGGCTGTGGCGCACCGAGGCCTACGGCAGCGGCACCATGACGGCCGGCAGTCGCTCCCTCGTCATCGGCACGGAAGCCGCGACCGTGTACGCGGTCCGGGCGGCCGACGGCTCCAAGGCCTGGTCCTACGACGTGCGCGGTGCCACCGGCGAACCCCGCGCGGTGGCCGGCGGCGACACCGTGTACGCGCGGTCCGCGGACCGGGTGTGGGCCCTGGACCTGAACGGCCGCAAGCGCTGGAGCGCGACCCTCGGCCACGGCGCCGGCGACGACCAGCACGTCCCGGTCGTCCGCGGCAGGCGCCTCTACGTCCCCTCGGGAACCGGCATAGCCGCCGTGGACCTGAGCGCCTAGTTGTCCAGGCCGATCGCGAAGGCGGCCTCGAGGTCGTGCTGCGAGTAGGTGCGGAAGGCGACGTGGGTGTCGGTGCCCTCCACGCCGGGGATCTTGCTGATCTTTCCCGGGATGACGTCGGCGAGGTCCTCGTGCTGCCGCACCCGGACCATGGCGATCAGGTCGTAGGTGCCGGTGACCGAGAAGACCTCGCTGACACTCTCCAGCGCGGCGATCTGCTCCGCGATCTCGGGGATCCGGTCCACGCTGGTCTTGATGAGGACGATCGCGGTGATCACGGCTGGTTCTCTCCCTGGGACGCCGGGGCCGGTGCGGATCTCACTCTAGTCCCACGCCCGTACCGCACCCAGGCGTAGCCGAAGCCGAGCCCGAAGCCCACCAGGTGGGCCAGGTAGGCCACGCCGGGGCCGTCGGAGGCGCGGCCCGCGGCGAACCACTGCAGGGCCGCCCAGAACGGCAGCACGACCCAGGCCGGAAAGCGCAGCGGCAGGAAGAACAGGAACGGAAGAAGACTGGTCACGCGGGCGCGGGGGAACAGGTAGAGGAACGCTCCGAGGACCGCCGAGATCGCCCCGGAGGCGCCCACCAGCGACTGTTCGGAGGTGGCGTTGGCGGCCGCGTAGCCGAGCAGGGCCAGGTATCCGCAGCCGACGTAGAACAGGGTGAACTCCATCCGGCCCATCCGCTCCTCGGTCATCGCCCCGAAGACGAAGAGGAAGAGCATGTTGCCGAGCAGATGCACCCAGCTGCCGTGCACGAACAGGGCGGTGACCGGGGTGAGCGCCTCGCGGACGGCACCGTCGAACAGGTCGGCCGGGACGACGCCCCAGTGGCGGAAGTACGCCCGCTGCGCCGGCAGCAGCGCGTCCCCGGAGCCGTACGAGGGGACGAGTCCGGAGGCGGGGCCGAGGGCGAAGATCAGGCCGCACAGGACGATGAGGCCGAACGTCACCGGGGCCGAGGTCCCGCGGACCGATACGGGTGTCCTGCCGGGCGCCGGTCTCCAGGTGCTGATCATGACTACAGAGCATGACGTAACGGGACGCAAGCCGACAGACCGCCTCGCCGCCGTGGACGGACGGGCGGCGAGGACCCGCCAGGCCGTAGGGTTACGAGCCACACGCGTCGGCCGGCGGCGCGGATCCCTGGACGAGAAGGAGCGGACGACCACGATGACGGTTCCCCTGCCGACCGCCACGACGCGATGGCGCTGCACCCTGTGCGGCAACCTCACCCGGTTCGACGTGACGCGCTCCTCGAAGGTCGTCGAGTACGTCCACCTCGACCTGGCGGGCGAGCCGACGGTGGAGGAGCGCGAGGTGGTCAGTGAGACCATCGAGTCGGTCCGCTGTCGCTGGTGCAACGCGGTGGACCAGGTGGAACTCGTGGACAGGCCGGGCGCCGGCTCCTGAGCGGAGCGGCCCCGGGGAAGCGCTTGAGGCGATGGGGTGTGACGGATGGTGGAGACCGCAGGCGGGGGGCCGGGCGACGGCACCGCTGAGGTGCTTGACCGTCCGCTGCCCGACGGCGTGCGCCGACGCGTCGTGCAGATCGTCTCGGACGGTTTCGGCGGGCTCACCGTGGTGGAACTGCCCGCCCAGCTGAGGCAGTACGCCCGGTTCGCCCCCAATCGCCGGGCGAAGTTCGCCGGGAACGCGATGGCGGCCGCGCTGGAGACCGACCCGCTGTTCCGGCAGCGGATCGGGGAGAAGTTCAGAGAGGCGCAGCCGGAACTCGCCGGCGCCCTCGACTCAGGCTCCCCGCCCCCGGCCGCGGACCCGCTGGATGTGGCGGCCGCGGCCTACGTACTGCGCCCGGCGGGCTGGGTGAAGCTGGTCACCGCGGCCGGCGAGGAGGCCCAGCGCGCGGACGCCGAGCGGGCGGACGAGGAGAGCCGGGCCGAGCTGGAGCGGCTGCGCGCCGAGCTGACGCAGGCCCGCGACCAGACCCGCGCCGAGACCGAACGGCTGCGCGTGGAGCTGGAGTCGGCGAAGAAGGAAGCCGAGTCGCTGCACCGGAAACTGCGTGCCGCGCTCAGTGACGTCAAGCGGGGCGAGGCCGCGCTGCGCAAGGCGCGGGGCGAGATCGACGGCGTACGCGCCGAGGCGCAGGCGCAGGTGTCGGCGGCCGAGAGCGAGTCCCGGCGGCTCAGGGCCCGCCTGGGCGAGGCCGAGGCGACGCTGGAGGCCACCAGACGGGCCTCCCGCGAGGGCCGCAGCGTGGAGGACATGCGGGTGCGGCTGCTGCTGGACACCCTGCTGGACGCCACCCAGGGGCTGCGGCGCGAACTCGCGCTGCCCCCGGTCTCCGTGCGCCCGGCCGAGACCGTGGACGCCGTCGAACCGGGACGCATGACCCCGAAGGACATCGCGGCCCGCGCCCTGTCCGAGGACGACCCCGCGATCCTCGACCAGTTGCTCGCGCTGCCGCAGGCCCATCTGGTCGTCGACGGCTACAACGTGACCAAGACCGGCTATCCCCAGATGCCGCTGGAGAAGCAGCGGCTGAGGCTGCTCGGCCAGCTCTCCGCGCTCGCCGCGCAGACCGGCGCGGAGGTCACCTGTGTCTTCGACGGTGCCGAACTGGCCGCGCCGGTGCTGCTCGCGCCGCCGCGCGGGGTGCGGGTGCTGTTCTCCAAGCCGGGCGTCACGGCCGACGAACTGATCCGGCAGCTCGTGCGCGCGGAGCCGCCGGGCCGTCCCGTCATCGTCGCGTCCACCGACCGGGAGGTGGCCGACGGGGTCGCCAAGGCGGGTGCCCGACCGGTCGCGTCTGCGGTGCTTCTGAAGCGTCTGTCCTGAAGGTGCAACGGGCATATGCAATGCCCGAATTGGCCGTATCGTCACGCAACGTAGTGTCAATCGGGCATCACTGCACGTGAGTTGTGTGCAAAGAATGCATTGCGTCACAGGTTTTTTTGCCGTGAGGATTTGAACTGATCACAACTGGGTCACTAGGGTCTGGGCTCGAACCTCCGAACGGGTGATCACTCACAAGAAGGAGTTCGTCCTCCGTGGCGTCCCACCGTCGACCCAAGCAGCCGAGCCGCACGCGTGTCACCGTGCTGACCACCGCAGCCGCCGCTGCCGTCGCGCTGAGCGCGAACGCCGCCAACGCCGCCCCCAGCGAGAAGCTGAGCAAGGACGAGGTGAAGGCGAAGGTCGACAAGCTCTACGAGCAGGCCGAGCAGGCCACCGAGAAGTACAACGGGGCCAAGGAGAAGCAGCAGAAGCTGCAGAAGGAGATCTCCACCGTCCAGGACGACGTGGCCCGCGGCCAGCAGGAGCTCAACAAGCTCCGCGACGGCCTGGGTTCGCTGGCCACCGCCCAGTACCGCTCGGGCGGCATCGACCCCTCGGTGCAGCTGCTGCTGTCGTCCAACCCGGACGACTACCTCGACAAGGCCTCCACGCTCGACCAGTTGAGCAGCCAGCAGGTCGACTCCCTGAAGAAGATTCAGGACAAGCAGCGCGAACTCGCCCAGGAGCGGGCGGAAGCCGCGGAGAAGCTCAAGGACCTCTCCTCCACGCGTACCCAGCTGGAGGAGAAGAAGAAGGAAGTCCAGGGCAAGCTCGCCGAGGCGCAGAAGCTCCTCAACACCCTGACGGCCAAGGAGAAGGCGGAGCTCGCGGCCAAGCAGGAGCGCGCCAACCGCTCCTCCTCCGACCGCGTGGACCTCGGCGACGCCCCGCCGGCCTCCGGCCGCGCCTCGGCGGCCTTCTCCGCCGCCCAGAGCAAGATCGGCACGCCGTACGTCTACGGCGCCACCGGCCCCTCGTCCTTCGACTGCTCGGGCCTGACCTCCTGGGCCTACGGCCAGGCAGGCGTCTCCATACCGCGTACCTCCGAGGCCCAGGCGAACTACGGCACCCGGGTCTACAGCCAGAGCGACCTGAAGGTCGGCGACCTGGTGTTCTTCTACGGCGACCTGCACCACGTCGGCCTGTACGCCGGCAACGGCCAGGTGCTGCACGCCCCGCACACCGGTGCCGTCGTCCGCTACGAGGCCATTGGAAACATGCCGTTCCAGTTCGGCGTCCGGGTCTGACAGACCCTTCGGACGCCCGCGGAACGCGGACACGAAGGCGCCCGAACGGGCGAATCCCGGGAACCGGAACTGACTCCGCGCCCCGCCGGTGACCTGCGTCAGCGGCGGGGCGTCACTGTGATGTTGACTCCGAGGTCTTTGGTCCGGGCCCGTCGGCACGGCTACTGTCTGGCGCGTTTCCCCGGCGCCCGAGGCATCCCCGTCCCAGGCCCGGGGAAGCGGTCTCTGTCCGCCAGCAGAAGGACTGCCGTGGGGTCCCATCGCCGCCTTGCTCCGTCGTCCGGATTCGACCGGGGCGCGGCCGCCCTGTGCGTGCTGTCCGCCGCGGCCGCCACGTTCGGCGCCGTACCGGCGCACGCGGCGCCGCACGGCACCCGTGCCGAGGTGGACCGGCTCTACGAGGAGGCCGAGCGGGCCACCCAGGCCTTCGACAAGGCCGCCGAGCGGGCGGGCACCCTGCGCCGCGAGGTGCGCGACGCGCAGGACCACATCGCCCGGCAGCAGCAGCGCATCAACACCCTGCGGGAGCGGCTCGGTTCGGTGGCCGGCGCCCAGTACCGCTCCGGCGGCCTCGACCCGGCCGTCGCCCTCCTGTTCTCCGACGACCCCGCCGACTACCTGGACAAGGCCGCCACCCTCGACCGCATCGGCACCCGGCAGGCGGGTCAGCTCCGCGAACTGCGGTCCGCGCTGCGCGACCTGGCGCAGGAACGCGCGGAGGCGGCCGGCAGACTCGCCGACCTGGAGAAGAGCCGCAAGGCCGTCGTCGCCCACAAGCGGACCGTGGAGAAGAAGCTCGCCACGGCGCGCCGGCTGCTCAACTCCCTGCCCGCCGCCGAGCGCGCCGCCTACGACCGCGCCTCCCGGGGCGGCCGCGCCGACCTGCCGGACCCGGCCGGCGCCGCCGCCCCGGACAGCCGTACCGCCGCCGCCCTCGCCGCCGTCCGCTCCGCCCTGGGCCGCCCCTACGTGTGGGGCGCCAGCGGTCCCTCGGGCTTCGACTGCTCGGGCCTGATGCAGTGGTCGTACGCGCACGCCGGCATCCACCTGCCGCGCACCTCGCAGGAGCAGCGCTTCGCCGGCCGGCAGGTCCCGCTCTCCCAGGCCCGCCCCGGCGACCTGGTCGTCTACCGCTCCGACGCCAGCCACGTGGCCATGTACGTCGGCAACGGCCAGGTCATCCACGCCCCCTACCCGGGCGCGCCGGTGCGCTACGACCCGGTCGGCATGATGCCCGTGTCCTCGGTCACCAGACCCTGACCCGGCTTCGGCCGTACGATCGGGAAATGGCTGGTCGAAGAGGGGTGTGGCGCGCCGGAGCCGTCGGCCTCGCCCTGCTCCTGCCCCTGACGGGATGCGGTGGGCGCCCGTCGGCCGACTCCGTCCGCGCCGAGGTGCAGCACGTGCTCGACCGGCGCGCCGCCGCTCTCGTCCGGCACGACGAGACGGCCTACGGCGCGACCGGCTCCCGCACCGAGTACGCCCGGCTGCGCGCCCTGCCGCTGGCCTCCTGGTCCTACCGGGTCACCGGCGTGCACCGCACCTCCTCCGGCGCCACCGCCGACGCCGAGCTGCGCTACCGCGTCGCCGGCTACGACAAGGCCCCCGTCGAGGCCCGTCGCACCCTCACCCTCGGCCGTACCGCCGCGGGCGGGTGGTACGTCACCGCCGACACTCCCGCCAGGCCCGCCGGGCAGCAACTGTGGGACCAGGGCACGGTGACCGCCGTGCGGGGCGCGCACGGCCTGGTCCTCGGCACCGGCCGGCCCCTCGCCGAGCTGCGGGCGTTCTCCCGGATGGCCGACCGTGCCGTCCCGGCCGTCTCGCGGGAGTGGGACACCGGCTGGAGCCGGCGGGTCGTCGTCCTCGTGCCCCGGACCCTGGCGGGCATGGCTGCCCTGCTCGGCTCGCCCGCGTCCAACTACCGGGGCATCGCGGCCGTCACCACCGGCGAGGCGGCCGGTTCGGGCCGGGCCCCCGCGGACCGGGTGGTCGTCAACCCGGAGGCGTACTCCGGCCTCGGCGAGGTCGGCAAGCAGGTCGTGCTCACCCACGAGACCACCCATGTCGCCACCCGTGCGCACACCACCGCCGCCACCCCGCTGTGGCTCTCCGAGGGGTACGCCGACTGGATCGGCTACCTCGGCACCGGCCGCACCCCCACGGAGGTCGCACCGGAACTCGCCCGCGCCGTCGAGGACGGCCGGGCCCCCCGCGCGCTGCCCGCCGACAAGGACTTCGGATTCACCAGCGAGCCCACCGAGCTGGCGCGGGCCTACGAGGGCGGGTGGCTGGCCTGCCGGATGATCGCCGACCAGTGGGGCCCGGACCGGCTCGCCGCCTTCTACCGGGCCGTCGGCGCGCACGACAAGCGGGCGGGAGCGGTCCAGCAGGCGCTGGAGAAGGTCCTCGGCATCACGCCGGAGGAGTTCGGTGCGCGCTGGCGGGAGTACGTGGGGGCGCAGCTCGGCTGAGGCGCCGGCCCGGCCGCGGGCGTCAGGAGGAGACCGGGGTCTCCTGCGCCCGGGTGGCCTGCGGCGGGAACGGCGCGCTCACCGGCGGTGGCACGGTCGCCCGCCACAGTGAGCGCCCCGCCGTCACCGTGGCCGCGACCAGCAGCCCGTTGCGCAGCACCAGCAGCGTGATGCCGTACCAGTCGCTGAGCACCACGTGCGAGAAGCCGAGCGGGAACTCCAGGACCGTCAGGAAGGAGGCGAGGGCGACCATCAGCGCGGGTGCCCCCATGCGGCTCGCCCGGTGGGACACACAGACGGCGGCCAGCCCGATCAGCCAGACCAGGTACTGCGGGCTGATCACCCGGCTGGTGACCGTGAACAGCAGCACCGCCGTGAAGGCCGCGTCGGGGAGCGTCTGCGGGGCGAAGCGGCTCGCGCGCAGCCGCCACAGCAGCAGCCAGCCGAACCCGACCCCGGTCAGCGCCAGCGCCGCCGTGCTGACCTGGTCGACGTGCGGGCCGAGGAACTCGATCGACCCGTAGTTCAGCAGCACCTGGCCGTTCCAGCCGAAGTGCCGGGCCACGTGGAAGACCAGGGAGCCCAGCGACTCCACCTCGGTACCCCGGTCCCGCTGGAAGGTCAGGAAGGCGAACGCGCCCGGCATGGTCACCGCGAACAGGGCCGCGAGACCGGCCGCGGTCACCGCCGCCGACGCCCACGGCCGCCGCCCCACGGCACCGGCCAGCAGCAGCGCCGGCCACACCTTCAGCAGCGCCCCGAAAGCGGCCAGCGCGCCCATCGCCCGCGGGTGCCGGGCCCCGGCGAGCAGGGCCGCCACGGCGACCGCCGTCACCATCACGTCGTAGCGGGCGTAGACCGTGGGCCCGAGCAGCGGTGCCGCCGCCACCCACATCCAGGCCCCGCGCCGCGACCGGCCGGGGGCCCGGCCCGCGTACAGCAGCAGCGCCAGGACCACGAGGTCGGCGAGGAAGGCCAGCACGAAGAAGGCGTGCTCGTAGGAGAGGAAGGGCAGCGCGGCGGGGGAGAGGACGGGCAGCGCGGCGGCGGGCGGGTACTGCCAGGTCACGTCGTCCAGCGGAAACGTTCCGTGCCGCAGGACCTCGTACCAGCCGCGGTAGGTCACCGACACGTCGGAGGTGACGTCCGGGCCGGGGAAGACGTACACCCGGAAGACGAGCAGCAGCAGCACCGCGCGGGTGGTGCACCAGGTCGCGAGCAGCACGGCCGGGGACCGCCGGGCGGCCTTCGTCTCCACGTGATCCCCTGTCCCTCGCCGCCGGCTGCGTCCGCCGTGCTGTTCGATTCCGTGTGCCCATGATGGCGTGCGGTCCTGTGCGCGTGCCACAGGCTCGGCCGCGCCCTGCCGCGTACGGCCGATTGGGTAGGGTCGGCGGCGATGCACAAGACCCTGATCGTCACCAACGACTTCCCGCCCCGGCCGGGCGGCATCCAGGCCTTCCTGCACAACATGGCTCTGCGCCTGGACCCCGACCGGCTGGTCGTCTACGCCTCCACCTGGAAGCGCGGCCGGGAGGGGGCGGAGGCCACGGCCGCCTTCGACGCGGAGCAGCCCTTCACCGTCGTACGCGATCGTACGACCATGCTGCTGCCCACCCCGGGGGCGACCCGGCGGGCGGCGGGGCTGCTGCGGGAGCACGGCTGCACCTCGGTGTGGTTCGGGGCGGCGGCGCCGCTCGGTCTCATGGCGCCCGCGCTGCGGAAGGCCGGCGCGCAGCGGCTGGTGGCGACCACGCACGGGCACGAGGCCGGCTGGGCCCAGCTGCCCGCGGCCCGGCAGCTGCTGCGCCGGATCGGCGAGTCCACGGACACGCTCACCTACCTCGGCGAGTACACCCGCTCGCGGATCGCGGCCGCGCTCACCCCCGCGGCGGCCGGGCGGATGGCGCAGCTGCCGCCCGGGGTCGACGAGAAGACCTTCCACCCCGGCTCCGGCGGCGACGAGGTCCGGGCCCGGCTCGGCCTCACCGACCGGCCGGTCGTCGTCTGCGTCTCCCGGCTGGTGCCCCGCAAGGGCCAGGACACCCTCATCCGGGCGCTGCCCCGCATCCTCGCCGCCGAGCCGGACACCGTGCTGCTCGTCGTGGGCGGCGGTCCCTACGAGCAGGATCTGCGCCGGCTGGCCCGTGAGACGGGGGTCGACGCCTCGGTCCGCTTCACCGGCGCGGTGCCCTGGTCCGAGCTGCCCGCGCACTACGGCGCGGGTGACGTCTTCGCCATGCCGTGCCGCACCCGGCGCGGCGGCCTGGACGTCGAGGGCCTCGGCATCGTCTACCTGGAGGCGTCCGCGACCGGCCTGCCGGTCGTCGCCGGCGACTCGGGCGGCGCCCCCGACGCCGTGCTGGACGGGGAGACGGGCTGGGTGGTCCGCGGCGGCGAGCCGGCCGAGGCCGCCGACCGGATCGTCGCCCTCCTCGGCGACGCCGGGCTGCGCCGCAGGATGGGCGAGCGCGGCCGGCGGTGGGTCGAGGAGAAGTGGCGCTGGGACCTGCTGGCGGAGCGGCTGAAGGAGCTGCTGTAGGAGCCGCGCCGGACGGCGCACCGTCGCGCGGCCCCTAGCCGGAACCGGAAAATCCGCACATGCTGCGCATCATGGCAGCAAAACTGATGCAGCGTCAGCTGACAAGACGTCACATACTCGGTATGGCCGCGCTCCAGACCGCGGCCACCCTCGGGTTCACCCGCGTGGGCCTCCAGTCCGCCCGCGCCGCCGAACCCGACGCGGTCGAATCCGCCCCGGCGATCGTCGTCGGTTCCGGCTACGGCGGGGCCGTGGCCGCCCTCCGTCTCGGCCAGGCCGGCATCCGCACCCTCGTCCTGGAGATGGGCCGGCTCTGGAACACCGCCGGCCCCGACGGCAAGGTGTTCTGCTCCACCAGCGCCCCCGACCGGCGGTCCATGTGGTTCCGCTCCCGCACCGAGGCCCCGCTCGCCACCTTCCTGTGGCTGGACCTGGTCAACAAGGCCATCAGCCCCTACCCGGGGGTGCTCGACCGCGTGCACTACGACGCCATGTCCGTCTACGTCGGCCGGGGCGTGGGCGGCGGGTCCCTCGTCAACGGCGGCATGGCGGTCACCCCGCTCAAGTCCTATTTCGCCGAGCAGTTCCCGACCGTCGACGCCGACGACATGTACGGCACGTACTTCCCGCGCGCCCGCGCCATGCTCGGCGTCAACACCATCGACCCCGCGTGGTTCGAGTCCACCGACTGGTACCGGTTCACCCGGACCTCGCGTAAGGCCGCCGCCAATGCCGGCCTGCGGACCACCTTCGTGCCGAACGTCTACGACTTCGGCCACATGCAGCGCGAGGCGGCCGGCACCGCCACGAAGTCCGCGCTCGCCGGCGAGGTCATCTACGGCAACAACGAGGGCAAGCGCAGCCTCGACAAGACGTACCTCGCCGCGGCCCTCGGCACCGGGAACGTCACCATCCACACCCTGGAGAAGGTGCGCACGATCGCCAGGGCCGCCGACGGGTCGTACGTGCTGACCGCGGACCGGATCGACGACACCGGCGCGGTGGTGGAGACCAGGAGCTACGGCTGCCGGTACCTCTTCCTCGGCGGCGGCAGCCTCGGCACCACCGAACTCCTCGTCCGCGCCCGGGACACCGGCACCCTGCCCGAGCTGAACTCCAGTGTGGGCGCCGGCTGGGGACCCAACGGCAACACCATGCTCGGCCGCGCCAACCACGTCTGGGACACCGTCGGCGCCGACCAGGCCACCATGCCCGTGATGGGCATCGACGACTGGTCCAACGCCGACAACCCCGTCTTCGCCGAGATCGCGCCCCTCCCCATGGGGTTCGAGCACTGGATCAGCCTCTACCTGGCCATCACCAAGAACCCCGAGCGGGCGTCGTTCTCGTACGACTCCGCCTCGGGGGCGGTCAAGCTCGGCTGGACCGCGGCGCAGAGCGCGGTGTCGGTGCGCATGGCCAAGAAGCTGTTCGACCGCATCAACCTGGCCAACCTCACGATCTACCGCTACGACCTGTTCGGCTCGTCGAGCAAGGTCTTCGCGGACGACTTCACGTACCACCCGCTGGGCGGCTGCGTGCTGGGCCGGGCCACGGACGACTACGGCCGGGTGAAGGGGTGTCCGAGGCTGTACGTCACCGACGGCTCGCTGGTGCCCGGCAACATCGGCGTGAACCCCTTCGTCACCATCACCGCGCTCGCCGAACGCACGATGGCGCGGGTCCTCGCCGAGGACACCGCGCCATGACGCGCTTTCAGCGGCCCTGCCAGGTCCGCTACTTCGCGTAGATCGCCTCGATCTGGTCCGAGTAGTCCTTCGCCACCACGTTCCGCTTGAGCTTCAGTGACGGGGTGAGGTGGCCCGACTCCTCCGTGAACTGGGAGGACAGAATGCGGAACTTCCGCACCGATTCCGCCTTCGACACCGCGGCGTTGCCGTCGTCGACCGCCGACTGGATCGCAGCGACCAGGTCGGGGTCCTCGCGCAGCGACGCCGCGGTGGAGCCCGCCGGCTTGCCGTGCTCGGCGGCCCACCGGCCCAGGAACTCGTCGTCGATGGTGACCAACGCGCCCACGAACGGCCGTCCGTCGCCGACCACCATGCACTCCGCGACCAGCGCGTGCGCCCGGATCCGGTCCTCGATCACGGCCGGCGCCACGTTCTTGCCGCCCGCCGTGACGATGATCTCCTTCTTGCGGCCGGTGATCCTGAGGTAGCCGTCCTCGTCGAGGGTGCCGATGTCACCGGTGTGGAACCAGCCGTCCGCCAGCGCCTCCGCGGTCGCGCCCGGGTTGTTCCAGTACTCCTTGAACAGGTGCTCGCCGTGCAGCAGCACCTCGCCGTCGTCCGCGATCCGGACCACCGAACCCGGCAGCGGCTGCCCGACCGTGCCGATCTTCTGCCGGTCCCACGGGTTGAACGCGGTCGCCGCGCAGGACTCGGTCAGGCCGTAGCCCTCCAGCACCGTGAAGCCGATGCCCCGGAAGAAGTGACCGAGACGCTCGCCGAGCGGGGCGCCGCCGGAGATCGCGTACTCGCCCCGGCCGCCGAGGACCGCCCGCAGCTTGCTGTAGACCAGCCGGTCGAAGACCTTGTGCTTGACCTTCAGGCCGAACGACGGGCCCGAGGCGCTGTCGAGCGCCTTGCTGTACGCGATCGCCGTGTCGGCGGCCTTGTCGAAGATCGCGCCCTTGCCGTCCGCCTGCGCCTTGGCCCGAGCCGAGTTGTAGACCTTCTCGAAGACGCGCGGCACGCCGAGGACCAACGTCGGCCGGAAGGCGGCGAGCTCGTCGGTCAGGTGCTTGATGTCGGGGACGCAGCCCAGCTTGATCGGCGCCATCATCGGCGCGATCTGCACGAGCCGCCCGAAGACATGGGCGAGCGGGAGGAAGAGCAGCACCGAGCACTCACCGGTGCGGAACAGCGGGCGCAGCCGCTCCACGATGTTGCCGCACTCGGCGAAGAAGCTGCGGTGGGTGAGCACGCAGCCCTTGGGGCGGCCGGTCGTACCACTCGTGTAGACGATGGTCGCCGGGTCGTCGGCCTTGGCGAGCGAGCTGCGCTCCTCGACCGCCTCGTCCGACACGTCCTGCCCGAGCCGCGCCAGCTCCGCCATGCCGCCGGCCTCGATCTGCCAGACGTTCTTCAGCGCCGGCAGCGACTCGCGGACCGCCTCCACCGCCGCCGCGTGGCCGTCCAGCTCCACGACGCACGCGGTCGCGCCCGAGTCGGACAGGATCCACTGCACCTGCTCCGGCGAGCTGGTCTCGTACACCGGCACGGTGATCGCGCCCGCGCTCCAGATCGCGAAGTCGAGCAGCGTCCACTCGTAACGGGTGCGGGACATCAGAGCCACCCGGTCGCCCGGCTGCACCCCGGCGGCGACGAGCCCCTTGGCGGCGGTGCGCACCTCTGCCAGGAACTCCCGGGCCGACACGTCCTGCCAGACGCCGCCGACCTTGCGGGCGATGACGGCGACGTCGGGATGCTGCGCGGCGTTTCTACGGACGATGTCGGTCAGATTGCCGTCCGCAGGGACCTCGTACAAAGCCGGAAGGCTGAACTCGCGCAAGACTGCTGCTCCTCATAGGGCGCCGGCGCCACGACACTGTGTGATGCGACGGTGCGGTCCAAGGCTCGGGCAAGTGCTCGCGGATTCACATGTTGAAATCCTGAGCACGACTGGACTGCCCGGACGTTACCCGCCGGTATGGCATCTACGACAGGGGGTCCCGGCGAGATGTTCGCTGCGTCACACAGACTGGCGTTCCTTCGCGCACAGTAGTCCACGGCTTAACCGACCGGCGAGTAACCGCAGGCCGGACCGCCACTGTTCACGCGGACCACACAGGCTTACGCTTGATCGCCATGGCATTCACACCCTCCGGCGACCGACGGACCCGCGTCCACGTGGTCAGCGACGTGCACGGCAACGCCCGGGACCTGGCCCGGGCCGGCGAGGGTGCCGACGCCCTGATCTGCCTGGGCGACCTGGTCCTCTTCCTCGACTACGCCGATCACTCGCGCGGGATCTTCCCGGACCTCTTCGGTGAGGAGAACGCCGACCGGATCGTCGAGCTGCGGACCGCGCGCCGGTTCGCCGAGGCCCGCGAGTTCGGCGCCCGGCTGTGGGCCGGCATCGGCGCCGACCGGGCCACGGCCGTGGAGAAGGCGGTGCGCAAGCAGTACGCCGAGCTGTTCGCCGCGTTCCCGACCCCTACGTACGCCACCTACGGCAATGTCGACATGCCGCCCCTGTGGCCGGAGTACGCCCGGCCGGGCACCACGGTGCTCGACGGTCAGCGGGTGGAGATCGGCGGCCGGACCTTCGGCTTCGTCGGCGGCGGCCTGCGCACCCCGATGCGCACCCCGTACGAGATCGACGACGAGGAGTACGCGGCGAAGATCGAGGCGGTCGGCGAGGTCGACGTGCTGTGCACGCACATCCCGCCGGAGGTGCCCGAGCTGGTCTACGACACCGTCGCGCGCCGTTTCGAACGGGGCAGCCGCGCCCTGCTGGACGCCATCCGCCGCACGAAACCGCGCTATTCGCTGTTCGGGCACGTCCATCAGCCGCTCGTGCGCCGGATGCGCATCGGCTCGACCGAGTGCGTCAACGTCGGCCACTTCGCCGGGACCGGCAGGCCCTGGGCGCTCGAATGGTGATCAGCGGGACATCGGGTGAAGGCGCCAGGTCGGTGGCGCGGTAGCCTTCACGCTGCACACACGTGCGCAGCCCGGCGCGCACGGACCCCTCAACACGGCCTGCATCCGGAGGAGCCACGGCGATGGCGGAACACACCAGTTCGAGCATCACGATCGAGGCGGCTCCGGCCGACGTCATGGCGGTGATCGCCGACTTCGCGCGCTACCCGGACTGGACCGGCGAGGTGAAGGAGGCGGAGGTCCTCGGGGCCGACGCGCAGGGCCGCGCCGAGCAGGTCCGCCTCGTCATGGACGCCGGCGCCATCAAGGACGACCAGACCCTCGCCTACACCTGGACCGGCGACCACGAGGTCTCCTGGACCCTGGTCAAGTCCCAGATGCTCCGCTCCCTGGACGGCACCTACCTGCTCAAGCCGGCCGGCGCGGGCGCCACCGAGGTCACCTACCGGCTCACGGTGGACGTCAAGATCCCCATGCTCGGCATGATCAAGCGCAAGGCGGAGAAGGTCATCATCGACCGCGCCCTCGCCGGCCTGAAGAAGCGGGTCGAGTCGGACCGCTAGCCGGCCCGCGGGCCGGGGCACGCGGCGGGGCCGGGCACGGCCCGGCCCCGGGCGACGGTCCCACGCCCCCCACCCCCGCGGTCCGTTACGGTTCACCCTCATGCGCACCATCCTGATCACGGGTCCGGGCGGCAGCGGTCGTACGACCATCGCCGCCGCCACCGCACTGCGCGCCGCCGAAGCGGGCGACCGCACCCTCCTGCTCAGCGCCGACCGCACCGACACCCCCGGCGCGGCCCTGGGCGCCCGATCAGGACCGGTCCCGGCACAGGCCGCCCCGAACCTCACCGTCTGGCGTCCGGACGCCACGGAACGGTTCCGCGAGGACCTCACCGCCTTCCAGAACCGCGCCGCGGGCGTCCTCGACCTCCTCGGCGCCGCCCGCCTGGACGCCGAGGAGGTCACCCCGCTGCCCGGCGCCGAGGAACTGTCCTTCCTGCGCGCACTGCGTGACGCGGCCCTCTCCGAGCGCTACGACCTCCTCGTCGTCGACCTGCCGCCCCTCCCGCAGGCCCTCGCCCTGCTGGCCCTGCCCGAGGAACTGCGCCGCTACCTGCGCCGTATGCTCCCGGCCGAGCGGCAGGCCGCCCGCGCGCTGCGCCCGGTCCTCGGCCGGCTGGCCGGCGTCCCCATGCCCGCGGAGTGGCTGTACGAGACGGCCGCCCGCTGGGACGTCGAACTCGCCGCCGTGGGAGCCGTCCTCACCGACCGGAACACGAAAGTCCGCCTGGTCGCCGAACCCGGACCGGCCGGCGCCGACGCGGTCCACGACGCGGCGCTCGGTCTCGCCCTGCGCGGCCTGCGCACCGAGGCCCTGATCGCCAACCGCGTCCTGCCCGACGCCGGCGGCGACACCTGGCTCGCCGGACTCCTCGCCCAGCAGCGCAAGACCCTCGCCGACTGGCAGGACACCGAGCGGTCCCACGACGTGCACTCCGTCCGGCACCTCGGCCGCGACCCGCACGGCACCGACGACCTCGGCGCCCTCGCCGTCCCCGGCGTCAACCCCGGGCCCGCCCCGGTCGAGTGGCCCGTCGCCGACCGCCTCGCCGAGGACGGCGTGCTGGTCTGGCACATCCCGCTGCCCGGCGCCATACGGGAGGAGCTGGACCTGATCCGGCGCGGCGACGAACTGCTGATCGCGGCCGGTCCCTTCCGCCGTATCGTCCCGCTGCCGTCCGCCCTGCGCCGGTGCACCGTCGCCGGAGCCGGACTCCGCGAGGGCGAGCTGCGTGTCCGGTTCGCGCCCGATCCCGACCTGTGGCCCGCCGGCGGACGCTGAACGGGGCACGCCCGTTCGGGTAACGTCGTAAGGGCGAACCGTAGTCAGGAGTCCGCCATGAGCGAAGAGCGTCCCGCGTCCGGTCCCCACGAGGAGGAGCAGCCGCGGGCGACCGACGCCGACGCCTGGGCCACGGCCTGCGCCGAGGACCTCGCCGCCGAGAAGGCCCGGCGCCGCGCCGGGCACGGCCCGCAGCCGGGTTCGGCCGCCGAGGAACTGCGCAAGTTCGTGGACACCGTGGCCGACAGGCTGTCCGGCCTGCAGTCCCCGCTCCTCACGGGCCTCGCCGGACCCGCCGCCCAGCAGGTGGTGCGGCAGGTCGTCCAGCAGGCGAAGGCCGCCGTCGAGCCCGTCGTGGAGCGCAACCCGGACGTCTTCGACCATCTCGCCGCGGCCGGCTCCGAGCTGCTGGCCGCCTACCGCTCCGCCGTCCAGGCCCAGGAGCGCCGCTGGACCACCGGCGCGTCCGGCCCGAAGGAAGACGACCGGCCCGACCGTCCCGACCGGGGCGAGGGCACCGGTCCGGGCGAACGCATCGACCTGGACTGAAGCCCTTCCACGGCAGGGCCTCGGGTACGGTTGGCCGTAGCGGGGCTCGACCGGAACTGAGGGATTCATGGGACTCACCATCGGCGTCGACATCGGCGGCACGAAGATCGCGGCCGGCGTGGTCGACGAGGAAGGCAACATCCTCTCGACCTTCAAGGTGCCGACCCCCACCACGCCCGAGGCCATCGTGGACGCCATCGCCTCGGCGGTGGAGGGAGCGCGTGCGGGGCACGAGATCGTCGGCGTGGGCATCGGTGCGGCCGGCTACGTCAACCGGCAGCGCTCCACGGTGTACTTCGCGCCCAACATCGACTGGCGCAACGAGCCGCTGAAGGAGAAGGTCGAGGCCCGCACCGGCCTCCCGGTCGTGGTCGAGAACGACGCCAACGCGGCCGCCTGGGGCGAGTACCGGTTCGGTGCGGGCAAGGGCCACCGCAACGTCATCTGCATCACGCTCGGCACCGGCCTCGGCGGCGGCATCATCATCGGCAACAAGCTGCGCCGCGGCCACTTCGGCGTGGCCGCCGAGTTCGGCCACATCCGGATGGTCCCGGACGGCCTGCTGTGCGGCTGCGGCTCGCAGGGCTGCTGGGAGCAGTACGCCTCCGGCCGCGCCCTGGTCCGCTACGCCAAGCAGCGCGCCAACGCCACCCCCGAGCGCGCCGAGGTGCTGCTCGCGCTCGGCGACGGCACCCCCGACGGCATCGAGGGCAAGCACATCTCCATGGCCGCCCGCCAGGGCTGCCCGGTCGCCGTCGACTCCTACCGCGAGCTGGCCCGCTGGGCCGGCGCGGGCCTCGCGGACCTGGCCTCCCTGTTCGACCCGTCCGCGTTCATCGTCGGCGGCGGCCTCTCCGACGAGGGCGATCTGGTCCTCGACCCGATCCGCAAGTCGTACAAGCGCTGGCTGGTGGGCGGCAACTGGCGCCCGGTGGCCGACGTGATCGCGGCCCAGCTCGGCAACAAGGCGGGCATGGTGGGCGCGGCCGACCTGGCCCGCGAGCCCGACCCGATCATGTGACGCTCACTTCCTGAGCTTCGACGCCTGCGCGGCCTTCGGGGCGCGGGGACCGAGCGACCGGCCACGACGCACCGGCGGTCGCGCACGCTCCCCGCGCCCCGAGCCGTGAGGCGTACATTGATCCATATGGCGCTGCTCCCCAACTCCACGACAGAGCCCGACGGTTCGGCCGTCATCCGTGTACTGAGCTACAACATCCGCTCGATGCGGGACGACACGGACGCCCTCGCCCGCGTCATCACCGCCTGCGCCCCCGACCTCGTCCTCGTCCAGGAAGCCCCCCGCTTCTTCCGCTGGCGCAAGAAGCTGGCCCGGCTCGCCGCCGCCTCCGGCCAGGTGATCCTCACCGGCGGCGCCACGGCGGCGGGACCGGCGATCCTGTGCGGTCTGCGGGCCACGGTCGAGCGCACCGAGGACGTCCTGCTCCCGCTCACCCCCGGCCTCCACCGGCGCGGCTTCGCCACGGCGGTCGTACGGTTCGGCAGCGCCCGCCTCGGCGTGATCAGCTGCCACCTCAGCCTCCAGCGGGACGAGCGACTGGAGCAGGGCGGCATGCTCCTCGACCGCCTCGCCGGACTGGGCGTGGAGCACGCCGTCGCCGGCGGCGACCTGAACGAACGCCCCGACGGCCGCACCTTCCGGCACCTCGCCGCAGGTCTCCAGGACTGCCGCGCCACGGCACCCTGGGGCGGCGAGTTCACCTCCACCCCGGCCCACCCGCACCAGCGCATCGACGCGGTCTTCGCCACCAAGGGCGTCGAGGTGCTCGGCTGCGGTGTCCCACTGGACCAGCCGGGGGTCACCCGGGCCGACCTGACGGTCGCGACGGACCACCTGCCGGTGCTGGCGGCGCTGCGCGTGCCGGCCGCCTGAGCCGCACATGCCACGCGCGCCGGCGTCCCCGCCGGCGCGCGTCGCGGGCTCAGACCACGGCCCCGCGCCCCGGATCGTCGTCCTCGTCGTCGTCCGTCCGCATCCGCATGACCAGCGTGGCGAAGCCGCCCAGGAAACCGCCGATGCCGAGGGTCGCCAGCCACCAGGTCATGTCCCAGCCGAGGACGACCGCGAGCAGCAGCAGGATCGGGCCGCCCACGACACCGAGCCAGGCGAACTTGGCGGACGCGTCGGCGACCGGCAGCGGCGGCGGCTCCGGCGGTACGAAGTGGCCCTCGTCGTCCGCGTCGAAGTCGTCGTCGGACGGCTCCGGCGCCACATGGTCGCGCGGCCCGACGCCGGGCGCGAACGAGACCGAGCCGCCCAGCGGGCGGGCGGCCCGGGGCTCGGCCGGATCGTCCCGGTCGCCGGTGGTGTCCGTCTCCGGCAGCGCGAGGTCCTCCACCGGCTTGAAGGGCTTGCTGCCCGGCGGATCCGGCGGCTCCGTGCCGTACCCGGCGACGATGGCCCGCCAGGCGGCGTCCTCGTCGAAGGGCACCCCCTGCTCCTCGGGCTCCCGCTCCTCGCGGTTGTCGCGGTCGGAGTCGTGCTCAGCCAACTGCGGCCGTCCCTTCCTTGCCGACACTGGGTGCGAGCCGGCCGATGAAGGCGAGGCTCTCCTCGAAGACCCGGTCCGCATCCTCGTCCAACGTCGCCACGTGGTAGCTGTGTTCCAGCACGAGCTCCGTCACGTCCGTGGACGACACCCGGCTCAGCACCCGGGCGGAGTCCGCGGCCGGGACCACATGGTCCTGGGCGCTGCGCAGCAGCAGCAACGGCTGGGTGACCTGGGGCAGCTCGCCGTCCAGCCGGCGCAGGAAGACCCGCAGCGAGTGCGCCGCGTGCAGCGGCACCCGGTCGTAGCCCAGCTCCGCCGCGCCCTCCTTCGCGATGTCGCTGGCGATGCCCTTCGTCGTCCGCACGAGGTGCCGGGCCACCGGAAGGGCGTACGCCGACAGGCCGTGCACCCGGTTCGCCGGGTTGACGGCCACCACGCCCGCGACCCGCTCGCCGTGCCGGGCGGCCAGCCGCAGAGCCAGCGCGCCGCCCATCGACAGGCCCGCGACGAACACCCGCGAGCAGCGGTCGGAGAGCAGGCGCAGCTCGCGGTCCACCTCCGCGTACCAGTCCTGCCAGCCCGTGAGCTGCATGTCCTCCCAGCGGGTGCCGTGGCCGGGCAGCAGCGGCAGCGAGACGGTCAGGCCGTGGGCCGCGTGGTGCTCCGCCCAGGGGCGCAGCGACTGGGGGGAGCCGGTGAAGCCGTGACAGAGGAGAACGCCCACCTCCCCGCCGTCGTGGCGGTACGGCTCGGCTCCGGGGAGAACCGGCACCTTTCGACTCTCCTGTTCCTGTGCAGGGCCGCGTCGGGTGACCGGCGGAACTCGTCCGGTGACCGGCGCGGGCGGAAGAAACGCGCGGATGTGCTTCACCGTACGCGACCGCACTGACACCGACCAGGGCCGTCGGGTCCATCGACGGTCCTCCGGGTTAAGGTCTGTCCGACGGAAACAGGAGGCACACGGGTGTTGTACGGCACGATGAAGGTCGCCATCGGCGGGCCGCTGAAGGTTGCCTTCAGACCATGGGTCGAGGGGCTGGAGAACATTCCGGCCGAGGGCCCGGCCATCCTGGCCAGCAATCACCTGTCCTTCTCGGACTCGTTCTTCCTCCCGACGATGCTGACCCGCAAGGTCACCTTCATCGCGAAGGCCGAGTACTTCACCACGCCCGGCGTGAAGGGCCGCCTCACCGCCGCCTTCTTCAAGGGCGTCGGGCAGCTCCCGGTGGACCGCTCCGGGGCGCGCGGCGCCGGCGAGGCGGCCATCAAGAGCGGCATAGAGGTGCTCCAGCGGGGCGAGCTGTTCGGCATCTACCCGGAGGGCACCCGCTCGCCCGACGGCCGGCTGTACCGGGGCAAGCCCGGCGGCCTCGCGCGCGTGGCGCTCGCCACCGGAGCGCCGGTCATCCCGGTCGCCATGATCGACACGGAGAAGATCCAGCCGCCCGGCAAGGTCGTGCCCAAGCTCATGCGGCCGGGCATCCGCATCGGCGAGCCCATGGACTTCAGCCGCTACCAGGGCATGGAGCACGACCGTTTCGTGCTGCGCGCCCTGACCGACGAGGTCATGTACGAGATCATGAAGCTCTCCGGCCAGGAGTACGTCGACATCTACGCGACCGCGGCCAAGCGCCAGATCGCGGAGGCGGCGAAGGCGGCCAAGGAGGCGGCCAAGGAGGCGGAGAAGGCCGAGAAGAAGCAGGCCGACTCCTAGACGGGGGACCGCGGGGAATACGGGGGGCGGGGGGACATGCCCAGGCGTGAGCGGGTCATGAGGATGTCGGTCGAGCTGCCGCTGTGGCGTGCGCTCGCCGGCTACCGCGTGCTGACCATGCTGTACGCGATCGGCCTGTGCGCCACCGCGTACTCCCACTTCGTCCGCCCCTGGGTGGCCGTCGCCTACTACGCCGTCCTGGTCGTGTGGACCCTCGCCACCCTGCCCCGGGTGGCGAGCGCGACCGCCTGCACCAAGCGGTTCCTCGCCGCCGACCTGGCCGTCGCCCTCACCGGCATCCTGCTCACCCCGCTCGCCGACAACCACGAGCGGATCGCGGGCGGCGGACCGACCCTGCCCTCGATATGGACGGCCGGCGCGGTCCTGGCCTTCGCCCTCAAGGGCGGCTGGCGCTGGGCGGCGGTCGCCTCCACGGCCGTGGCCGCCGTCAACCTGGTCGAGCGCGGTCGACCCGCCCGGGACACCGTGCACAACGTGATCCTGGTCTGGGTGGCCTCCATCGCCATCGGCTACGTCGTGGAGGTCGCCCGCGCCTCCGAGCGCACCCTCGCCCGCGCCCTGGAGATCGAGGCCGCGACCCGGGAGCGGGAGCGGCTGGCGCGGGACATCCACGACAGCGTGCTCCAGGTCCTGGCGATGGTGAAGCGCCGGGGCGCGGCCCTCGGCGGCGAGGCGGCCGAACTGGGCCGGCTCGCCGGGGAGCAGGAGGTGGCCCTGCGCACGCTGGTGTCGGGTGGCCTGGTGCCGGTGTCCCGGGTGTCGGAGGACGTCTCCGACGGGGCGGTCGTCCGCGTCGTCGAGGAGCCGTACGAGGACGGACCGGCCGGTCCGGTCGACCTGCGCTCCCTGCTCGCCCCCTACGCGTGCGGCCGGGTGAGCCTCGCCGAGCCCGGCGCCCCGGTGCTGCTGCCGTCCGCGGCGGCCCGCGAGGTGGCGGCGGCGGTCGGGGCCGCCCTGGACAACGTGCGCCGGCACGCCGGCGAGGACGCCCGGGCCTGGCTGCTGGTCGAGGACGAGCCGGACGAGGTCGTGGTGACCGTCCGGGACGACGGCCCCGGGATCCCCGAGGGCCGGCTCGCCCAGGCCGAGGGCGAGGGGCGGCTCGGGGTGGCCCAGTCCATCCGCGGGCGGCTGCGGGACCTCGGGGGCGGCGCCGAGCTGATCTCGGTCCCCGGCCAGGGCACGGAAGTCGAACTGAAGGTACCGAAGGGCGCCGAAGGGGCGCGGGGGAAGAAGGCGGAGCGGCGATGACGGAGCAGCGGGACACGATCCGGGTCATGGTGGTCGACGACCACCCGATGTGGCGGGACGCGGTCGCCCGGGACCTGGCCGAGTCCGGCTTCGAGGTGGTCGCCACCGCGGGCGACGGCGAGCAGGCGGTCCGCCGCGCGAAGGCGGCCGCTCCCGACGTCCTCGTGCTGGACCTCAACCTGCCCGCCAAGCCCGGTGTGCAGGTCTGCAAGGAACTCGTCGGCCACGACCCGGCGTTGCGCGTGCTGGTCCTGTCGGCCAGCGGGGAGCACGCCGACGTGCTGGAGGCCGTGAAGTCGGGCGCGACCGGCTACCTGCTGAAGTCGGCCTCGACCGAGGAACTGCTGGACGCGGTGCGCCGTACCGCCGTCGGCGACCCGGTGTTCACCCCGGGCCTCGCCGGACTCGTCCTCGGCGAGTACCGCCGGCTGGCCTCCGAGCCCGCGCCCGCCCCCGACACGGACGGGCCCGGGGCGCCCCGGCTCACGGACCGGGAGACGGAGGTGCTGCGGCTGGTAGCCAAGGGCCTGAGCTACAAGCAGATCGCCGAACGCCTCGTCATCTCCCACCGCACGGTCCAGAACCACGTCCAGAACACCCTCGGCAAGCTCCAGTTGCACAACAGGGTCGAACTCGTGCGGTACGCCATCGAGCGCGGCCTCGACGACGAGTAGGCCGGATTCCGGCGCAACTCACCGGAATCACCCTTCCCGCCTCTCCCGATGTGACGCGGATCACCATTAGCGTGACCGATCGTCAGGCAACCGCGGCGAAGGGACATTTCCATGCGGGTCGGAGTACTGACCGGAGGCGGCGACTGCCCCGGGCTCAACGCCGTCATCCGGGGCGTCGTACGCAAGGGCGTACAGGAGTACGGCTATGACTTCGTCGGCTTCCGGGACGGCTGGCGAGGTCCGTTGGAGGGCGACACCGTCCGCCTCGACATCCCCGCCGTGCGCGGCATCCTGCCCCGCGGCGGCACCGTCCTCGGCTCCTCCCGGACCAACCCCCTCAAGGTGGAGGGCGGTGTCCGCCGGATCAAGGAGAACCTCGTCAAACTGGAGGTCGAGGCCCTCATCGCGATCGGCGGCGAGGACACCCTCGGCGTCGCCGCGAGCCTCTGCGACGACTACGGGATGCCGTGCGTCGGCGTACCGAAGACCATCGACAACGACCTGTCCGCCACCGACTACACCTTCGGCTTCGACACCGCGGTCAACATCGCCACCGAGGCCATCGACCGCCTGCACACCACCGCCGAGTCCCACATGCGGGTCCTGGTCTGCGAGGTGATGGGCCGGCACGCCGGCTGGATCGCCCTGCACTCCGGCCTCGCGGGCGGCGCCAACGTCATCCTCATCCCCGAACAGCGCTTCGACCTCGACCAGGTGTGCGCCTGGATCACCTCCCGCTTCAAGGCGTCGTACGCCCCGATCGTCGTCGTCGCCGAGGGCGCCATGCCGAAGGACGGCGAGATGGTCCTCAAGGACGAGTCCCTGGACTCCTTCGGCCATGTGCGGCTCTCCGGGGTCGGCGAGTGGCTGGCCAAGGAGATCGAGAAGCGCACCGGCAAGGAGGCCCGCACCACGGTCCTCGGGCACATCCAGCGCGGTGGCACCCCCAGTGCCTTCGACCGCTGGCTCGCCACCCGTTTCGGCCTGCACGCCATCGACTGCGTCCACGAGGGCGACTTCGGGAAGATGGTCGCCCTGCGCGGCCCCGACATCGTCCGCGTCCCGATCTCCGAGGCCACGGCGAAGCTGAAGACCGTGGATCCGAAGCTCTACGACGAGGTCGGGGTGTTCTTCGGCTGACGGCCGCTCCCGACGTCGTCCGGGGCCCGGTGGCCGCACCGGCCGCCGGGCCCCGGTTCCCTCACCTCGCGCCGCTCGCCGCGCGCAGCCGGGCGATCAGCTCCCGCAGCACCGGGGCGCCGTTCAGCGTGAGGACGGACTCCGGGTGGAACTGCACCCCGGCGAACCCGGGACCGCGCAGCGCGTGCACCTCGCCGTTGTCCGCGCGGCTCACCTCGACCCCGTGCGCGGACAGCTCCCGGGCGGCCTCCTCGTCGCAGCGGGCCGTGAAGCTGTTGTAGAAGCCGACGGTCTCGGGCCGCCCGAACAGATCGATCACGGTCTGCTCCCCCTGGCAGGGGACCTCCTTGCGGACGATCTCCAGCCCCAGCTCGGCCGCGATCAGTTCATGGCCGAGGCAGACCCCGAGCACGCCGTAGCGGTGCTCCCGGAGCACCGTGGCGGCCAGCGCGCGCAGGATGCGCATCTTCGGGTCGGTGAGATCGCCGGGGTCGCCCGGACCGGGGCCCAGCACCACCGGGCCCTCGTGCGCGAGCACCTCGTCCCGCAGCCCCGGCTCGTCGTACCGCCGTACCGTCACCTCCAGCCCGCCGGAGCGCAGCACGTGCGCCAGCATGGCGGTGAAGGTGTCCTCGCCGTCGACGACCAGGGCGTGGCCCGTCAGCTCCCGGGCCTGCTCCTGCATCCGCAGCCAGAACGGCGCGAGCGCGGAGCGCCGGCCGTCCAGGGCGGCCCGCACCCGGGGGTCGTCGGCCAGCCGCGGGCGCTCCCGCTCCGTGCGCGGCCGGGACGGCCGTACCCCGAGGGCCGCCAGCACGCCCGCCGCCTTGGCGTGGGTCTCCGCGACCTCGCCCGCCGGGTCCGAGCCGCGGACGAGCGTCGCCCCGACCGGGACGCGCAGCCGGCCGTCGGCGTCGATGTCGGCGGTCCGGATGAGGATGGGGGAGTCCAGCGTCTGCGCGCCCCCCGAGTCCCGGCCCAGCAGCGCGAGCGCGCCCGCGTAGTAGCCGCGGCCGCCCACCTCGTGGCGTTCGATGACCCGGCACGCGTTCTGCACCGGCGACCCGGTCACCGTGGCCGCGAACATGGTCTCCCGCAGCACCTCCCGCACGTCCAGGGAGGACCTGCCGCGCAGCTCGTACTCGGTGTGCGCGAGGTGCGCCATCTCCTTCAGCCGTGGCCCGACGACCACCCCGCCGCGGTCGCCGACCGTGCACATCATCTTCAGTTCCTCGTCGACGACCATCGACAGCTCCTCGATCTCCTTGCCGTCGGCGAGGAAGTCCAGCAGGTGCTCCGGCGTGGGGCCCTCGGCGGGATAGCGGTAGGTGCCGCTGATCGGGTTCATCACGACGGTGCCGCCGGACATGCGCACGTGCACCTCGGGACTGGCGCCCACCAGCGTCCGGTCCCCGGTGTGCACCACGAACGTCCAGTAGGCGCCCCGCTCGCCCTCCAGCAGCCGGCGGAACAGCGCGAGCGCGTCCGCGCGGCCGAAGCCGGGGATGTCGCCCCGGTACGTGCGCCGGATCACGAAGTTGGCGCCCTCGCCTTGGCCGATCTCCTCGGCCAGCACCCGTCCGACGATCCCGGCGTACCGCTCGTCGTCGACGTCGAAGCCGCCGCCCTCGACCCGCACGTCGTGGCCGGGCAGCGTCCGCAGGGCCTCGTCGAGCGGGATCTCGTACGACTCCTCGGGGGTCAGCACCAGCAGCGGGGTGCCGTCGTCGCGGACGTCGAAGCCGCGCTCGCGGATCTGCCGGAACGGGACCAGCGCGAGGCCCTCGTCGGGCAGGTCGGCGAGCCGCTCGCGGCTGGTCACCGGGCCGAGCAGCACCTCCACCACCGCCTCGTCGCGCCCCGGGGTGCGACGGCGGAGCAGGGCGAAGGGGCGGGGGTCCAAGAGCAGGTCGTGCAGGTTCACGGGTCGGGCTCCTTCTCGTACGTCTGAGTTCGTCTGACGGAGAGGAACGACCCGGGAAACACCGAAGGCCGCCCCTCGGGCGGCCTTCGCGAAGTCTGTGTGCGCGCGAATCAGTGGGCCGCCGGAGAAGCGGTCCACCACCAGTTCTGGATCGAAAGCGCGAACATGCCAGGAACCCTACCCCACCCGTCGGCGTTCCACGGGGCGATCGCTCCGTCTCACTCTGCGAGCAGGAGGAAAAAACATCCGACACGACCCCGTAGTGTTTACGGGGTGACCGTGAACGCTAAGACCAGCCCGAGCGCTGGCAACACCTGGCGCGACCTGCCCGCGGCGCAGCAGCCCGAGTACCCCGACACCGAGGCTCTGCGCGCAGTGATCGCGGACCTCGAGTCGTATCCGCCGCTCGTCTTCGCGGGCGAGTGCGACCAGCTGCGCGCCCGGATGGCGGCCGTCGCCAAGGGTGAGGCGTTCCTCCTCCAGGGCGGCGACTGCGCCGAGGCCTTCGACGCGGTGTCCGCCGACCACATCCGCAACAAGCTCAAGACGCTGCTCCAGATGGGTGCCGTCCTGACCTACGCGGCCTCGGTGCCCGTGGTGAAGGTGGGCCGGATCGCCGGGCAGTACTCCAAGCCGCGCTCCAAGCCGACCGAGACCCGTGACGGCGTGACGCTCCCGGTCTACCGGGGCGACTCCGTCAACGGCTTCGACTTCACCGAGGCCAGCCGCTACCCGGACCCGGAGCGGCTCAAGCGGATGTACAACGCCTCGGCGTCCACGCTGAACCTGGTGCGCGCCTTCACCACCGGCGGTTACGCCGACCTGCGCCAGGTGCACGCCTGGAACCAGGACTTCGTGCGGACCTCGCCGTCGGGCCAGCGCTACGAGCAGCTCGCGCGCGAGATCGACAGCGCGCTGAACTTCATGCGGGCCTGCGGCACCGACCCGGAGGAGTTCAAGACCGTCGAGTTCTACTCGTCGCACGAGGCGCTGCTGCTGGACTACGAGTCGGCGCTGACCCGCGTCGACTCCCGCACCGGCAAGCTGTACGACGTCTCCGGGCACATGGTGTGGATCGGTGAGCGCACCCGGCAGCTGGACGGCGCGCACATCGAGTTCGCCTCGAAGATCCGCAACCCGATCGGCATCAAGCTCGGCCCGACGACGACGGCCGAGGAGGCGCTGCAGTACATCGACCGCCTCGACCCCGAGCGGGAGCCGGGCCGGCTGACGTTCATCGTCCGCATGGGCGCCGGCAAGATCCGCGACAAGCTGCCCGAGCTGGTGGAGAAGGTCACGGCGTCCGGCGCCACGGTGGCCTGGGTGACCGACCCCATGCACGGCAACACCTTCGAGGCGGCCTCCGGGCACAAGACCCGCCGCTTCGACGACGTGCTCGACGAGGTCAAGGGCTTCTTCGAGGTGCACAAGGCCCTCGGCACCCACCCGGGCGGCATCCACGTGGAGCTGACCGGCGACGACGTGACCGAGTGCGTGGGCGGCGGCGACGAGATCTTCGTCGACGACCTGCACCAGCGCTACGAGACGGCCTGCGACCCGCGGCTCAACCGCAGCCAGTCGCTGGACCTGGCGTTCCTCGTGGCCGAGATGTACCGGGACCAGTGACGGTCTCGCCCGTCACACCGGCCTGAGTGGGGCGCGGATCACACCCGATCCGCGCCCCCCGCCACTTTTGCGCTCACCGAGGCATGGGTAAGGTTAGGTTTGCCTCACCGAGAACCGGGATGGCAGTAAGCGAGCGATCCCGTCGGGAGGTGAGCCGGATGTTCGTCTGCAGTTGCTTCGGTGTCACCGAGCAGCAGGTGCAGCAGCACGCGGAGAACGGCGCCTGCACCCCGCGCCAGATCGCCTCCGCCTGCAAGGCCGGCACCGACTGCGGCTCGTGCGTCCGGCGGATCCAGGCCATCCTCGGCCGGGGCGCGTGCCCCCGCCGCGAACTGGCCGACCAGGGCAGGCCCGTCCTCGCGGAGATCCCGGACGCCGCCTAGCTCTCCGGCTGCTCGATCAGCTGGGCGAGGTAGAGCGCCTCCCCGAGCTTCTCCAGCAGCTCCAGCTGGGTGTCCAGGTAGTCGATGTGGTGCTCCTCGTCGGCGAGGATGTCCTCGAAGATGTTCGCCGACGTGATGTCGCCCTTCTCCCGCATCACCTTGATGCCCCGCTTGAGGCGGTCGATCGCCTCGACCTCGATCTGCCGGTCCGCCTCGAACATCTCCCGGATCGTCTGCCCCACCCGGACGTGGAAGAGCCGCTGGTAGTTGGGCAGCCCGTCCAGGAACAGGATCCGGTCGGTGAGCACCTCCGCGTGCTTCATCTCGTCGAACGACTCGTGCCGCGTGTACTTGGCGAGCTTCGTCCAGCCGAAGTTCTCCTGCATCTTCGCGTGCAGGAAGTACTGGTTGATCGCGGTCAGCTCGCCGGTGAGCTGCTCGTTGAGGAACTCGATTACCTCGGGGTCGCCCTGCATCGCAGTGGGCTCCTTCCACAGTGGAGGGACGGGGGAGGCGTGCGGCGGCATGATGTCACCGGCGAGGAAGATCGTCCAGTAAGTGCGTACTTAGTAAGTTAGTGATGAGTTGATGCCTCTTGTCCGCTTCGGTGGAGGGTGGTCAAGGGCACTGCCCGAGGTCTGTCAGGATGGATACATGGGGCATCCGGTGGAGCGAGAGTCTGGAGCAGCGGCAGGGTCCGAGCTTCCGCCGGGTCAGCGGCTCCAGCGCGGCTGGCCGGTCACGCACTACGGGCCCGTCCCGAAGTTCCGGCCCGAACGCTGGGAGTTCCGGGTCTTCGGCGCCACCGCCGACGGCGACAAGCGCACCTGGGTCCACGAGGAGTTCGCGGCCCTGCCGTACACCACCGTCGTGGCGGACCTGCACTGCGTGACGAAGTTCAGCATGGTCGGCGCGGAGTGGGGCGGCGTTCCGGCCCGCGCGATCCTGGACCTCGCCCCGCCGGCGCCGGACGTCACCCATGTGATGGTCTGGGCGGAGTACGGCTTCAGTTCCAACCTGCGCCTGTCGGACTTCGCCTCCGACCGCACGATCTTCGCCACCCACAAGGACGGTGAACTGCTCACCGCCGAGCACGGCTTCCCGGTCCGCCTGATCGTCCCCCACCTGTACGCCTGGAAGGGCCCGAAGTGGGTCCGCGGTGTGGAGTACATGACCGCCGACCGCCGCGGCTTCTGGGAGGAGCGCGGGTACCACAACCTCGGCGACCCCTGGAAGGAACAGCGCTACTCCTACCAGGAGGAGCCCGGGGACGGCCCCGAGCTCTGAGCTCCCGGTCCGCTCAGTGGTGGTACCGGTGGACCACCGCGTGTCCCTTGCCCCGCCCGATCGTCCACTTGTTGACGGGGGTCGTCACGACGAAGGCGATCACGAGCGAGGCGGCCAGCGAGATCCAGAACAGCGGCTCGGCGAGCGTCGCGTCCATCGCTGACGGCCAGACCAGGATCACGCCGTTGTCGATCAGCTCCATCACGGCGATGGACAGGGTGTCCGCGGCGAGCGCCACGCGGAAGGCGGTGCGGAAGTCGACACCGGCCCGCAGCACTCCGCGCAGCGTGAACGAGTAGCCGAAGAAGAAGGCCAGGACGACCGCCAGCAGGGTGGTCGGCAGGTTGCCCCAGCCGAACGCCGTACCGACGACCATGCCCAGCACCTCGCCGACGGCGCAGCCGGTGAGGCAGTGCAGCGTGGCCTGGACGGCCGTCGACCAGGTGGCCGCGGGGCCGTGCCCCTGGTGCTGCCCGTGCGTGGGCGCTCCGTGCGTGTGCTCGTGCTGCTGGTGCTGCTCGTGTCCGGTGTGAGCGGTGTGGTCCATGGTTTCCCCCATCCCGAGTGACGGTTCCTGCAACCGACAGGAACCGTATACCCCCCTGGGGTATTCCGGAACGGGTCAGGAATCCCGGAGTTTCTTCAGCCGCTCCACGTCGGCCGCGTGCCCCTCCTTGCCGCCCGGCGTCTCGATGATCAGCGGGACGCCCGCCGTCGCCGGGTGGGTCATCAGGGCGCGGAAGGGGTCCTCGCCGATGTGACCGGCGCCGATGTTCTCGTGCCGGTCCTTGTGCGCCCCTGCCACGTCCTTGGAGTCGTTGGCGTGGATCAGCCGCAGCCGGCCCTCGCCCACGGTGTCCACCAGCAGGTCCAGGGTCCGGTGCATGCCGCCGGGCTCGGCCAGGTCGTGCCCGGCGGCGAAGACGTGGCAGGTGTCCAGGCACACGCCCAGCTTCGGATGGGCGTCCAGCGCCGCGAAGTACGGCCCGAAGTCCCAGGTGCGCGAGCACAGCGACGCGCCCTGCCCGGCGGTCGACTCCAGCAGCAGGTACGGATCGTCGTCGTGGGTCAGCTCGTCCAGCACCGGCAGCAGGCGCTCCCGCACCTGCTCCAGCGCCACCTCCCGCGCCCGCCCGCCGGTCGCGCTGCCGGTGTGCACGACGACACCCAGCGCGCCGATCTCCCGGCCGCGCCGCAGCGAGTGGCGCAGCGACTCCACCGACCGCTCCACCGTCGCCTCGGTGTGCGAGCCGAAGTTGATCAGGTAGGGAGCGTGCACGTACGCCGGGATCGACTCCTCGGCGCACGCCGCGCGGAACGCCTCGTCCTGCCGCGGGTTCCCGGCGGGCGTGGCCCAGCCGCGCGGGTTGGCGACGAAGACCTGCACGGTCTCCGCCTTCAGGTCGCGGGCGTACGACAGGCCCACGGAGTGCAGGCCGCCGGCCACCGGGACATGGCCGCCCACCGGGTTGCGGGGCGGGAGGGAGGAGGGATCGGGACTCACCCGTTCAGGGTGTCATGCCCGCTCCGGCCCCCGGACCACGGTCCCGGTGACCCCCGTCACCGGATGGTGATGGTGATCGTCGACCCCTTGGGCGCCCGGTCGCCGCCCGCCACCGACTGCTTCTTCACGGTGTCGCCGAACAGCCCGAGCAGACCGCGGTCCTCGTCCACCTCGAAGCCGGCCCCCTCCAGGGCCTCGTGGGCGTCGTCCACGCTGTCGCCGACCACGTCCGGGACCTGGATCATCGGCGGGCCCTTCGACAGCGTCAGCTTCACCGTGTCGCCCTCGGCGGCCTGGCGGCCCTGCTCCGGGCTCTGCGCGGCGACCTTGCCCTTGTCGATGTCCGAGTTGATCCGCTCGGGGACGATCTCGACCTTCAGGCCGGCGTCGGTCAGCTCCTGCCGGGCGCTGTCCGGGTCGTCACCGGTGACGTCGGGGACGTTGATCGCGCGGCCCTTGCTGACGGTCAGCGCGATCGCCGAACCGGCGTGCCGCTTGGTGCCCGCGGCCGGCGTCGTGGCGATCACGGACCCCTTGTCGACGTCCTCGCTGAACTGGCGGGTGACCATGCCCGGCTCCAGCGCGTCCGCCTTCAGCCGCGCCCGCGCCTTCGCCAGCGGCTGCCCCCGCAGATCCGGCACGTTCACCGTCTCCGGGCCCAGCGAGACGGTGAGCTTCACCGAGTCGTTGTCCCGGATGCGGGAGCCGGGAGTGGGGTCGCTGCTGATGACCGTGCCCCGCTCGACGGTGTCGTTGTAGGCCCGCTCGACCTTCCCGACGTCCAGGCCGGCCGCCTTCAGCCGCTGTCTGGCCTGGTCCTCCGTCTTGGTCACCAGCGGGGGGACCTTGGTGAACTGCCCCGAGTTGATGTACCAGACGCCGGCGCCCACGCCGAAGACCAGCAGCACGGCCGCGAGCACCGCCAGCAGCCCGCGCCGGGGCCGCCGCGCCGTCGGACCGCGGGGCGGCTCGGGCGGCGGGGACTGCAGCCGGGTGGTGCGGTGGACGCCGTCCTCGGCCGGATCCTCGTTCACGGGCAGCGGCCGGGGCACGGTCAGCGAGCGCGGGATCACGCTCGTCCGGTCCTCGGCGATGTCGTGCTCCGCGGTCAGCGCCTGCGGCGGCAGCCGGTCCAGCTGCTCCGCGGTCAGCCCCTGACGGGCCCCGCGCGCCAGGGCGAGCAGCGCCACGGCGTCGTGCGGGCGGACGCCCGGGTCACGCGCGGTGGCCGAGGCGACCAGCCCGTCCAGTTCGTACGGCAGTCCCGGCACGAGCGCCGAGGGCGGCGGCACGTCGTCGTGCAGGTGCTTGTAGAGCACCTGGGCGGGGGAGTCGCCGGAGTGCGGCTTCTCACCGGTCAGCATCTCGTAGAGGACGACACCGCACGCGTACACGTCCACCCGCGGATCGGCGGTGCCCTGCTCTATCTGCTCCGGAGCGAGGTACGACACCGTCCCGAGGACGGCACCGGTCGTGCTGGTCACGGTGTCCACCGAGCGCACCAGCCCGAAATCGGCGACCTTGACCCGGCCGTCGTCCCCTATCAGGACGTTCTCCGGCTTCATGTCGCGGTGGACGAACCCCGCCCGGTGCGCGGCGCCGAGCGCGGCCAGCACCGGCTCCAGGATGTCCAGCGCGGCCCGCGGCTGCACCGCCCCCCGCTCACGCAGCACGTCCCGCAGGGTGCACCCGGCGATGTACTCCATCGCCAGGTACACGTACGACCCGTCGGTGCCCTGGTCGAAGACCTGCACCACGTTGGGGTGGTCGAGCCGGGCGACGGACTTGGCCTCCCGGATGAACCGCTCGACGAAGGAGCCGTCGGTCGCGAGCGCCGGGTGCATCACCTTCAGCGCGAGGACGCGGTCCAGGCGGGTGTCCAGGGCCCGGTAGACCGTGGCCATCCCGCCGGCCGCGATCCGTGCCTCGACGCGGTAACGGCCGTCGAGCACCTGCCCGACGAGGGGGTCCTGAAGGGTCGTATCCACGCAGGGGAGTCTACGAGGGGCGCACGGCGCTCCCACCCGTTGCGCCATTGTGGGGACGGAATGCAGCAGAGCTGTGACTGTCGGGTGACGGGAAGGCGGGGCGCTCGGGGTCCAGCTGCGCGCGCCCCTCGGCCGGGGAGGACGCCTCGGCGAAATGGCGGCGCGGGATCCGCCCCGCCAGCCGGGCCAGCCGGCCGGCCTCGACCGCGTGCCGCATGGCCGCGGCCATCGTCTCCGGCTCCTGCGCCCGCGTCACGGCGGAGGCGAGCATCACGCCCGCGCACCCCAGCTCCATCGCCAGCGCCACGTCGGACGCCGTACCGGCGCCCGCGTCCAGGATCACCGGTACGCCCGCCCGCTCGACGATGAGCTGGAAGTTGTGCGGATTGCGGATGCCGAGCCCCGATCCGATCGGGGAGCCCAGCGGCATCACCGCGGCACAGCCGACGTCCTCCAGCCTGCGCGCGAGCACGGGATCGTCGTTCGTGTACGGCAGCACCGTGAAACCGTCGTCGACCAGCGTCTCCGCCGCGTCCAGCAGCTCCACCGGGTCCGGCAGCAGGGTCCGCTCGTCGGCGATGACCTCCAGCTTGACCAGGTCGGTGCCCAGTGCCTCCCGGGCGAGGCGCGCGGTCAGCACGGCCTCCCCGGCGGTGAAACAGCCCGCCGTGTTCGGCAGCACGCGGATGCCCAGCTTCTCCAGCACCGACAGCACCGAGCCGTGCACGGACGGGTCCACCCGCCGCATCGCGACCGTGGTCAGCCCGGTGCCGGAGGCGGTCAGCGCCCGCTCCAGCACGTCCAGACTGGGCGCGCCGCCCGTGCCCATGATCAGCCGGGAGTCCAGGTGCACACCGCCCAGGACGAAGGGGTCGTCGGCCATCGGTTCAGCCTCCCTGGACTGCGGTGAGTACTTCGACGCGGTCGCCCTCGGCGAGCGCGGTGGTCGCCCACCGGCCACGCGGCACGACCGTCTCGTTGACGGCGGCGGCCACCCCGGAGGGCGCCGCGGTGAGGGTGCGGACGAGGGCGTCGAGAGCGGTGCCCGGGGCGATCTCCCGGTGCTCCCCGTTGACGGAGACGGTGAGGCTGAGGGTCATGCGGACTGCTCCATGAGACGTGCGGGCCGCTCCGGCGGCGGGGCGGTGAAACGCTGGGGCGTGAACGGGCGGGCCTCCTCGGGGAGGTCACCGGTGGCCAGCGCGTGCGCCAGCACGTCCCCGGTGACCGGTGTGAGCAGCACGCCGTTGCGGTAGTGCCCGGTGGCCAGCAGCAGTCCGTCCAGGCCGGACGGGCCGAGCAGCGGGGCGTTGTCGGGGGAGCCGGGCCGCAGTCCGGCCCGGGTCTCGGTCAGCGGGAGCTCGGTGATGCCCGGGACCAGCTCGTGGGCGTCGCGCAGCAGCTCGTACACGCCCCCCGCCGTGACCGTCGTGTCCCAGCCCAGCTCCTCGGTGGTCGCGCCGACGACCAGCTCGCCGTTCTCGCGCGGCACCAGGTAGACGTGGCTGCCGCGGACCACGGCCCGCACGGTCCGGCTCAGGAACGGCGCGAACCGCCGGGGCACGGCCAGCCGCAGCACCTGCCCCTTCACCGGCCGGACCGGCGGCAGCAGCGCGTCCGGCACGCCCGGGAGGCGCCCGCTCATGCTTCCGCCGGCGAGCACGACCTGCTCCGCGCGCAGCTCGGTGCCGTCCGCCGTGGTGACGCCGGCGGCCCGCTCGCGCACGACGTCGAGCCGCTCGGCCCAGGTGCGGTGGAACACCACCCCGGCGTGCTCGCACGCGGCCACCAGGGCCGTCGCCAGCCGCCGCGGGTCGATCTGATGGTCGCCGTCGACCCGCAGTCCGCCGCGCACCCCGGGCGCCAGCATCGGCTCGAGACGCCGGCAGTCGCGCCCCGACAGCCACTCCGACTCCAGGCCCGAGCGCTGCTGGAGCGCGTGCAGTTCCCGCAGGTCGGCGCGGTCGTCGGCGTCCAGCGCGACCGCGAGGGTGCCGCACCGGCGGTAGCCCAGGTCGTGGCCGGTCAGCTCGGACAGCTCGGCCGCGAAGCCGGGATAGCGGCGCGCCGACTCCAGGTTCAGGGCGAGCAGCGTCTCCTCGCCGTAGTGCAGTTCCGTGACCGCGGCGAGCATCCCCGCCGCGACCCGCGCGGCCCCGCCGCCGGGCTCGGGGTCCACCACGGCCGTGGTGAGCCCGCGCTGCGCCGCGCGCCAGGCCGTGACCAGACCGATGATCCCGCCCCCGATGACGAGGACGTCGGACGTACGTGACGACATGGGCGTCCAGCCCCTCCCTTCGCCGGCATGACCCGGATCAGGTTCGTACGGTCGGAGGCCGCCAGCCTCCCTCTCAGCCCGGTGCGTCCGGGCTCCCGCGAGTGCTTGTACGGTGGCCACCCTAGCCCGCCCCGCTCGTCACCCGTAAGGGAGCCCTCCGGCATGCACCGCTCGCTCGACGGTCTGATCCTCGCCCCCGTCGCGGACCAGGCCCCAGGTCAGGTGGGTACCCGCACCCGGTTCGCCTACCACGAGAAGGACGGCGAGGTCTGGGCGGAGTACGCGGGCGGCGAGGTCGTGCGCGGCCATCTGGTCGGGACCCGCGAGGGCGACCGGCTGGACTTCCGGTACGTGCAGCTGCGCACCGACGGGACCACGGCCTGCGGGCACTGCGTGTCCACCGTCGTGGAGCTGCCCGACGGCCGGCTGCGGCTGGAGGAGACCTGGGAGTGGGAGTCCGCTCCGGGCAGCGGTACGAGCGTTGTGGAGCAGGTCACCGAGCACGCCCCCTGACTGACGTTTCGTCAGTTGTCTATGGTGATCGGGTGAGCGAGCAGACACCGCAACAGGGCACGTCACAGGAACGGCGCGTGGTCGTCGTGGGCGCGGGCATGGCCGGGGTGCAGACCGCGGTCGCCCTGCGGGAACAGGGCTTCGAGGGAGCCGTGACCGTCATCGGCGCCGAACCGCACCAGCCGTACGACCGGCCGCCGCTGTCCAAGGCCGTGCTGCTCGGCACGGCCGAGGGCTCCGCCTTCGACGTCGACTTCGAGTCCCTCGGCGTCGAGCTGCGGCTCGGCTGCGAGGCGCAGGGCCTGCGCCCCGCCGAACGCGTGCTGGACACCGAGGCGGGCCCGGTGCCCTACGACGTCCTGGTCCTGGCCACCGGGGCCGAACCCATCACCCTGCCCGGCACCGAGGGCGTACCCGGCGTGCACCTGCTGCGCACCCTGGACGACGCCGAACGGCTGCGGCCCGTGCTGCTCCGGCAGCACGACATCGTGGTCGTCGGCGCCGGCTGGATCGGCGCCGAGTTCGCCACGGCCGCCCGGGAGGCGGGCTGCGCGGTGACCGTCGTCGAGGCCGCCGACCGGCCGCTCGCGGGTGCCCTGCCCGCCGAGGTGGCCGCGCCCATGGCCGCCTGGTACGCCGACAGCGGGGCCGAACTGCGCACCGGCGCGCGCGTGGAGCGCGTCGAACCGGGCGCGGTGGTGCTGACCGACGGCACCCGGCTGCCCGCGGGCGCCGTCGTCGTCGGCATCGGCGCCCGCCCGGCCACCGGCTGGCTGGCCGGCTCCGGCATCGAGCTGGGGCCGCACGGCGAGGTCGTCGCCGACGCCCGCCTGCGCACCGGGGCCGAGGACGTGTACGCGGTCGGCGACTGCGCCTCCTTCCCCTCCGCCCGCTACGGCGAGCGGCTGCTCGTCCACCACTGGGACAACGCCCTCCAGGGGCCCCGCACGGTCGCCGCGAACATCCTCGGCGAGACCCCGGCGCTCTACGACCCGGTGCCGTACTTCTGGTCCGAGCAGTTCGGCCGCTTCGTGCAGTACGCCGGGCACCACGCCGCCGCGGACCGCCTGGTGTGGCGCGGCGACCCGGCCGGCCCCGCCTGGTCGGTGTGCTGGCTGCGCGAGGGCCGGCTGGTGGCGCTGCTGGCGGTGGGGCGGCCCCGCGACCTGGCCCAGGGCCGCCGTCTGATCGAAGCGGGCCGCCGCATGGACCCCGAGGCCCTGACCGATCCGGCCCGCCCCCTGAAGAACGCCAGGGCCGACTGATCGGCGCCGGGGCGGGGCGACCGGCGCCGCGGTCGGCCGCCGGCATCGAGCGGCACCTCGGGTGGAGCGCCTACCCTAGGACTCGTGACCGAGATTGACGCAAAGATCGATGCTCTCGTCCCCGCCTGGCTCACCCTCCCCGACATCGCCGAACAGCTCGGCGTCGAGGTGACGCGTGTGCGGCAGCTGGTCAAGGAGGGCCAGGTGATCGCCGTACGCCGTGGTGAGAACCGGGCGCTGCACGTCCCCGCCGCCTTCATCGACGGGGACAAGGTCGTCAAGGGCCTGACCGGCACCCTGACGCTCCTGCGGGACGACGGCTTCACGGACGAAGAGATGATCGAGTGGCTCTTCACCCCCGACCCCACCCTGCCCGGCACCCCCGCGCAGGCCCTGAGCGAGAATCGCGGCACGGAGGTGAAGCGCCGCGCCCAGGCGCTCGCCGTCTGAGCCCAGCCGCACCAGGGGGGTGGCGTGCGAGCCCCGGGCCCGCACGCCACCCGAGGACCACCAGGTACACCGACCACGGGGGGACCCACGCATGTCCGACACCGCCCGCGCCGCACTCGCCGACGCCCGCCTGTACCTCTGCACGGACGCCCGCCGGGACCGGGGCGACCTCGCCGGGTTCCTGGACGCGGTCCTGGCCGGCGGTGTCGACGTCGTGCAGCTGCGCGAGAAGGGCATGGAGGCCGCCGAGGAGCTGGAGACCCTCCGGGTCTTCGCGGACGCCTGTGCCCGGCACGGCAAGCTGCTCGCGGTCAACGACCGGGCGGACGTCGCGCACGCGGCCGGTGCCGGGGTGCTGCACCTCGGCCAGGGCGACCTGCCGGTCCCCGCGGCCCGCGCGATCCTCGGCGACGACGTCCTGATCGGACGCTCCACGCACGCCGAGTCCGAGGCCGCCGCGGCCGCCGTGCAGGACGGCGTGGACTACTTCTGCACCGGTCCGTGCTGGCCCACCCCCACCAAGCCCGGCCGTCACGCCCCCGGGCTCGACCTGGTCCGGTACACCGCGGGCCTCGGCACCGACCGCCCCTGGTTCGCCATCGGCGGGATCGACCTCGCCAACCTCGACCAGGTGCTGGACGCCGGCGCCCGCCGGGTGGTCGTCGTACGCGCCCTCACCGAGGCGGCGGACCCGGGTGCCGCGGCTGCGGAGTTCTCGAAGCGGCTGCGGCAGCTCTGAGGGCGCCGGGCGTGGCCGTTGTCCGGGATTCTGTCCAATGGGTGGACAGCAAGCCGACAAATCAGCCAAATTACCGGCGTCCGGTTGGGGTACCGCCCACCCCTGGCTAACCTGCCCATATGGCCCTCGGAACCGCATCCACCAGGACTGATCGCGCCCGCACCGTGCGCGACATCCTCGCCACCGGAAAGACGACGTACTCGTTCGAGTTCTCGGCGCCGAAGACGCCCAAGGGCGAGCGGAACCTGTGGAGCGCGCTCCGGCGGGTCGAGGCGGTCGCTCCCGACTTCGTCTCCGTGACCTACGGCGCCGGCGGCTCGACCCGCGCGGGCACGGTCAAGGAGACCGAGCAGATCGTCGCGGACACCACGCTGACCCCGGTCGCCCACCTCACGGCGGTCGACCACTCCATCGCGGAACTGCGCAACATCATCGGACAGTACGCGGACGCGGGCATCCGCAACATGCTCGCCGTGCGCGGCGACCCGCCCGGCGACCCCATGGGTGAATGGGTCCCGCACCCCCGGGGCCTGGCCTACGCGGCCGAACTCGTGCGGCTCATCAAGGAGTCGGGCGACTTCTGCGTGGGCGTCGCCGCGTTCCCGGAGATGCACCCGCGGTCCTCGCAGTGGGACACCGACGTCCAGCACTTCGTGGACAAGTGCCGGGCGGGTGCCGACTACGCCATCACACAGATGTTCTTCCAGCCGGAGTCGTATCTGCGGCTGCGCGACCGGGTGGCGGCCGCCGGCTGCGACACCCCGGTCATCCCCGAGGTCCTGCCGGTCACCAGCGTGAAGATGCTGGAACGGCTGCCCAAGCTCAGCAACGCCCGCTTCCCGGACGCCCTGAAAGAGCGGATCCTCACAGCGAAGGACGATCCGGCGGCGGTACGCTCGATCGGTATCGAGTTCGCCACGGAGTTCTGCGCACGGCTGCTGGCCGAGGGAGTGCCCGGACTGCACTTCATCACGCTCAACAACTCCACGGCGACTCTGGAAATCTACGAGAACCTGGGCCTGCACCACCCCCCGCAGGCCTAGACCGGCCGCACCGCGGTACGACACACTGCGTAGCGGCCACTGGGAGAGGGGCGTACATGGGCTGGACGGTCCTCTACATCGCGTTCGGCGGCGTCGCACTGTGGCTGCTGGGCGAGGTACTGCTGCAGTACAAGGCGCGGCTCCGCTGGCGGCTGCTGGCCTTCGTCGGCTTCCTCGGTGTCGTGCTCGGCGTGCTCATGCCGTCCGTCGTGGTGATCGGCCTCGGCGCGATCGCCTTCGCCATCGGGCAGACCTACGTCACCCTGTCCTTCCGCCGCGGCTTCGCCGCCGGCTGGGCGGTCAAGCGCCCCGACGCCGAGGACGAGGACGAGCCGGGCGGCAGCAAGCGGCGGCGCGGCCGGGCCGACCGGTACGAGGCGGACCCCGAGCTGTCCGCGGCCGGGACGGGCGACGACCGGGACGCCGACCACGGCCCCGAGCGCCCCGGCTACGACGACTACGACCGCGACGACGTCTTCACCCCGGCCCGCTCCGCCGAGCCCACCGCCGCCGAGTCGACCGCCGTCTACGAGCCACAGCCCATGCCCGACGACACCGGCAACTACGGCGTCTACGGCGACACCGCCCACGCGAACGCCGGCCAGCCCCAGGGCGACGGGCAGCAGGCCTACGCCTACGACTACTCCGGCTACGGCCAGCAGCAGGGCTACGCCGGCTACGACGCGGGCCAGCAGGGCTACGCCAACTACTCCGACCCGTACATCGGCAGCCAGTCCTACGGGGACGCCGCGTACGACCCGGGCTACGGGCAGCAGTACGGCCAGCAGGGCTACCAGGACCCGTACGCCACCGGCGGCTACCAGCAGACGCCGGCCGGCGGGGTGTGGGTGCCGCAGCAGCGCACCGACGAGAACTACGGCGGCGAACTCCCGCAGGAGCAGCCCTACCCCTACCAGGCGGGCGGGCAGCAGACCCAGCCCGGCGCCGGGTACGACGAGCAGTACCGCTTCTGAGCCGCCGGGCCCCCGCTCACTGCGAACCGCGGAACTCCGGGCCCTCCACGATCAGTCCGGCCACCAGCGCTCCCGACATGCCCGCGTGCGGCAGACCGCCGCCCGGGTGGGACCAGCCGCCGGCGGCGAACAGGCCCGGCAGCGCGGTGGCGTTGGCCGGGTGCAGCACACCCTCCGGCGCGGCCAGCGCGGGCGGCGGCACCGCACCGCCCGTCGCGCCCGTCTCCCGCTCGGTGTCCAGGGGCGTACGGACCTCCCGCCACAGCACCCGCTCGCGCAGCCCCGGCACCGCGCGCTCGGCGGCGGCGGCCATCCGGTCCGCGAAGGCGTCGGCGGCCCCGGGCGCGGCCCAGTCGTACTCGGTCGCCGCCGGCACCGTCGCCGTCAGCACCACGGACTCGTGCTCCGGGCCGGGACGCAGGGCCGGGTCGTCCGGGCGGTCCACCAGGACCGTCGGCAGCTCGGGCGGCACCCCGTGCCGGAACAGATCGAGATCACCCTCGCCGTCCGCCGCGTGCACCACCGTGCGGTGCACGGCGCCGGGCTCGCGTGCGCCGCGCAGCGCCAGGCACACCACCATCCGGCCCGGGTAGCGGTCCTCGCGCTCCGCCGGCACGTCCCGGGCGCCGTAGAGGTCCCTGCCCGGGAGCATGCCGCCCAGCCGCCAGGGGCCCGTGCCGACGACGAAGTCCGCCTCGGCCGCCGTCCCGTCCGCCAGCTCCACGCCGGCCGCCCGGCCCTCCTTCTCCAGCACCCGGGCGACCTCCGCGCCGAAGGAGAACTCCACCCGCCGCTCCAGGCACCGCTCGTACACCGCGCGGGCCAGCTCCCGGATGCCGCCGCGCACGTACCAGGTGCCGAAGGCGTGCTCCATGTAGGGCAGCACGGCCGCGCTCGCCGGGGCCGTCCCCGGATCGACGCCGTACGCGAGCGCGCAGTCCGCGAGCAGCGCCGCCAGGCGGGGGTCGCGCAGCTCCCAGGCACCGATCTCGTGCAGCTTGAGCGCGCGGCGGGTGCGCAGGAACCGCTTGTGCGGCACGCCCGGATAGGGCTCCTTGCCGTCCAGCACCTGCCAGTTCGGCCACAGCGGCTCCTCCAGCAGCGGCCGGCGCGTGCGGTCCCAGGTCTCGCGGGCCCGCACCAGGAAGTCGCCCCAGCGCTCGCCGGCGCCCCCGCCCAGCGCCTCGTCGAGGGCGGCGACGACTCCCGCGCGCGAGGCGTTCGGCAGGGACACGTCGGTGCCGTCCGCGAAGACGTGCCGCGCGGCCGGGTCGACCTGGACCAGCTCGACGCGGTCCTCGAGCGGCTCCTTGCCGGTCTTGACGAACAGATCGCGGTACACGGCGGGGAGGGTCAGCAGCCCGGGCCCGGTGTCGAAGGCGAACCCGTCCCGCTCGAACCGGCGCACCGCACCGCCGTACGTCTCCGTGCGCTCGTACACCGCCACCCGGTGGCCCGCGACGGCCAGCCGGGCAGCGGCCGCCATCGCGCCCGTCCCGGCGCCGATCACCGCAATCCGTGCCATGCCCGTGACTTTATCGACCGCCACCGACAACCCGGTCGGCGGGCAGCCCGGCGCAGGTCAGGGCGCCCGTGAGGCCAGGCGCCGCTCCTCCCGGCGCTGGGCTCTGCGGCGCAGGAAGCGCCGGATGCGCGACACGAGGAACCACAGCGCCAGCAGTCCGCCGGCCAGCAGGACGGCCGCGACGACGGCCGCCGCCTCCGGGTGGAACATCGCGAACGACACGACGCCGGCCACCCCGAGGTCCTCGGCGAGGCTCAGCACGAAGTTGCTGAACGGCTCCGGCGAGGTGTTGACCGCCATGCGGGTCCCGGCCTTGACGGTGTGACTGGCCAGCGCGGTCGAACCGCCGATCAGCCCCGCGGTCACGTCCGAGACCGAACCGCTCTGCCCGGCGAGCAGCGCGCCCACCCAGGCGCCCGCGAGCGGCCGGACCACCGTGTGCACGGAGTCCCACACCGAGTCGACGTACGGGATCTTGTCGGCGACCGCCTCGCACAGGAAGAGCGCGCCCGCGACGATCAGCACCTCGGGGCGCTGCAACGTCTGCGGGACGTCGTCGCTCACGCCCGTCATGCCGAACAGGCCGAGCAGCAGCACCACCGCGTAGGCGTTGATGCCGCTGGCCCAGCCGCTGGTGAAGACCAGGGGGAGTACGGACACGGAGGCGATCGTAGCCAGCCGGCGCCCCGCCGGGCAGGGCACGCGCGCGGACGGCTGAGTACCCGTACCTAGGCCGCGAGATGAGTACGCGCGCGGATGGGCCCGGGCCGCCGCGGACGGGACAGTGGAGGCACGGCAAGGGGCGGGGCCCCGGCACCGCCGGCACGGGGCGGCGGAACGGTGTCCCGCCTCCTCGCCACTCCTTCCGCCGATCCGTCGGCGGAAGCGAGTCGGGGGACCCGGGGACGACCGCCCACGGGGTCATCGGGGCGGGCCCGTACGGGGGAGTGCGGGACAGCACGGGGGAAGGGGAAGGCGCCGGTCCGGCAGCGGACCGGCGCCTTCCCGTGCGCCGAGGGTGTCCCGGCGCTCAGTTCCTGCCGCTGACCCGGCCCTGCAGCAGCCGGGACAGGGCCGCGTGCACGTCGTCCAGGGAGCGCTCCGGCTGGAAGGACTTCCAGTCCAGGGCGGCCACCAGGACCATGCCGACCAGCGCCGCCGCCGTCAGCTGGACGTCGATCTCGTCGCTGAACTCCCCGGCCGCCACGCCCTCCCGCAGCACCCCCTCGACCACCGCGACGGCCTCCTGCCGGACCACCATCAGCGTGGACTGCCAGGCCCGGTTGGTGCGCCACAGCTCTGCCACGTACAGCTGGGTGAAGGCCGGGTAGCGGTCGATGAAGACCAGACCCGCGCGGACCATCGCGTCCAGCGCGTCCACCCTGCTGCCGCCCTCCGCGGCCGTCCGCTCCGCCGCCTCCCGCAGCGAGGCGGTGAGCAGGCCCACGCCGTGCCGCAGCAGCTCCTCGAAGAGGACCGACTTGCTCGCGAAGTTGTAGTAGACCGTGCCCTTCGCGACGCCCGCCCGCTCGGCGATCTCGTCCACCGTGGTGGCGGAGAAGCCCTGTTCGGCGATGAGCGTGACGGCCGCCTCGTAGAGCTTCTGCCGGGTGGCCTCGCGGCGCGTGCTGCCGCCGGACCTGGTGCTGCTGCTTTCCATGGCCCCGATTGTCACAGGTACGCGCGCGTGCAGGGACGCTTCGGGGATCACAGGCTCAGCTCCGGGTGCAGCCGGTCCAGCGTCCACACCTGGCGGCGCCGGGCCGCGAGGGCGGTCAGCGCCAGCGCTCCCGCGGTGAACACGAGGAGCACGCCGCACGCCTGCCAGACCGGACCGAGCCCGCCGCCCGTGATCAGCCGGCGCAGCGCCTCCACGATGTAGCTCATCGGCAGGTAGGGGTGGATCGCGTTGAAGAAGCCCGGACTGGTCTGCACGGGGTACGTGCCGCCCGCCGAGGTCAGCTGGAGCATCAGCAGGGCGAGGACCAGGATCCGGCCGGCCGCGCCGAACCGGGCGTTCAGCCACTGCACGATCGCCGCGAACGTGGCGGTGACCAGGAACAGGAACCCGATGGTGCCGGCCGCGCGCGGCATCTGCAGACCGATCGCCCAGTGCAGTACGGCCATCAGGGCGCCCACCTGGAGCACGCCCACCGCGGCCACCGGCAGCCAGCCGGCCAGCGCGATCCGCCAGGAGGAGGAACCGGCCGCCAGGGCACGCCGGTTGAGCGGCGGGATCAGCATGTAGGCCACCATCGCGCCGACCCACAGGGAGAGCGGGATGAAGTACGGGGCGAACCCGGTGCCGTAGTTGGGGGCCTTGTGCAGGTCCCGGGAGGCCAGCTGGACCGGGTCGGCCATGACGTCCGTGCGCCGGTCGCGGTCCTGCTTGCCGTAGTCCGGGATCTTCTTCGCGCCGTCGTGCAGCCCGCCGGCCAGCTTCCCCGATCCGTCGGACAGCTTGTACAGGCCGCCGTTCAGCGTCTGGGCGCCCGACTCCGCGGTGCCGATGCCCTTGTCCAGGGCGACCGCGCCGGTGGACGCGGTGCCGAGTCCGGTGTGCAGCTTCTCGGCCCCGGTGGCGACCTGGTGCGCGCCGGTGTTCAGCTTGTTGATCTTCTTGACGGCGTCCTCGACGTCCTCGTGGAGGTGCGGTGCGCGGGCCTCCAGGGCGCGCGCCTGCTTCTGGAGCGTGCCGAGGTTGTCCCGCATCGTCTTCAGGTCGCCGTCCTGGTCCGCGATGAGCGTGTTCAGGTCGTCGGCGACGTCGGCCACGTCGGCGGCGGCGGTCTTGGCCCGCTTCAGTTCCGGGCAGGCCGGGTCGGGGAGCGTGGCGGTCTCGCAGCGCGCCGCGTAGATCTTGTCGAGGACGGCGGAGGAGGCGTGGGCGGCCTTCGCGGCGCCCGGCGCGAGCTTCACGAGGTGGTCGAGGTTGTCCTCGACCGTCTTGGCCGAGTCGGCGACCAGCCTGGCGGTGTCCCCGATGGTCTTCTCGTTGGTCTTCAAAAACGGGCCGGCCTCGGCGTAGACGGGGTTGACTTTGTCGGCGAGCCGCTGGGTGCCGTCGGCGACCTGCCGGGCACCGGTGCGGAGGTCTCCGGAGCCCTTGTCCAGCTTCTTCAGGCCGGTGGCCAGCTTGCCGCTGCCGCCCTTGGCGTCCTTCAGCCCGTCGGCGAGGTCCTTGGAGCCCTTCTCCGCCTTCCCGATGCCGGAGTTCAGCTTGTCGGCGCCCTGGGCGGCCGTGACGGTCTTGTCGTGGATGTCGGAGAAGGACACGAAGATCTTGTCCAGGAAGCCCCGGGAGGCCTTCGTGGACGCGGCCCTGCGCACCTCGCCGAAGACGGTGCGGGAGATCTGGCCGACGATGTAGTTGTTCGCGTCGTTGGTGCGCACCCGGAGGGCGCCGGTCTCGGGGGAGTCGCCCGAACTGGACGCGATCCGGCCGCTGAAGTCGGCCGGCATGGTCAGCGACAGGTAGTAGGTGCCGTCCTCCACTCCCTTGCGGGCCTCTTCGTCGTCGACCTCGTGCCATTCGAAGGTCCGGCTGTCGCGCAGCCCGTCGACGATGTCGTCGCCCGCGGTGATCTTCCTGCCGCCCGCCGTGGCGCCCTTGTCGTCGTTCACCAGGGCCACCGGGATGCGGTCCAGGCGGCCGTACGGGTCCCAGAACGACCACAGGTACAGGGCGCCGTAGAGCAGGGGCAGCACGAGCAGCGCGACCAGGGCGGCGCGGGGCAGCTTCCCCCGTCCGAAACGCCTCAGCTCAAGCGCGGCCAGCCTCGGTGAGCGCATCGCCGGTCCCCTCCTTCGCCTCGATGTCCGGCCCGGCGGTGACCGGTTCGGTGGTGTCCCGCCCGGTGGTGTCCGGCCCGGTGGTGTCCGGCTCTGCGGCGTCCGGCCCGGTGGTGTCCGGCTCCGGCTCGGCGCCCGTGTCCGTGGGGGTGCCTGTGCCCTCCGGCTCGGCCTTGGTTTCCTTCCGCCCGGCGTCCCCCGCCGCGGTCGACACGGTGACGCAGCCCTCGGGAGCGGTGCGGCACACGACCGCGACCGTCGTCCCCGCGCGCGTGAGGGACCGCAACAGGTCCCAGACCTCGGCGCGCTCGGCGTCCGAGAGCTTCGTCTCGATGTCGTCCACGCCGAGCAGCCGGGGCCGGCCCACCAGGGCGAGGGCGACGGACAGGCGCAGCTCCTGGAGCCGCTCCAGGTCGCGCACGGCCGTCCGGGAGCCCTTGGGCAGCGTCTCCGGATCGAGCCCGGCGGCGGCCAGGGCCGCGTCGATCCGCAGCCGCGCCTCGTGCCCGCGCTGGGCGCGGGGCCTCAGCACCTCGCGCAGCGAGTCGCCGAACCTGCTCTGCAACAGGGCCCGTTCGCGCAGGTGCTCGCCCACGGTCAGGGCCGGGTCGAGGTCGGTCACCCCGGCCACGTTGGCCACCGCCGCCACGCGGCGCAACGCCCCCATGTGCCGGGGGAGTTTGAACCCGCCGACCGCGGCCACTCCTTCAGTGGGCTTCATCCGTCCCGTGAGCGCGAGCAGCAGACACGTGCGGCCGGAGCCGGACGGTCCCTCGATCGCGATCAGTGATCCGGGCTGCGCGTCGAAGGTGATGCCGCGAAAGGCCCACCCCCGTGGCCCTTTGAGCCCGAGGCCTTCGGCTGTGACGTCCACGCCGTCCACAAGCCCCCCTGGTTGGCAAATTTGAACTGACTGGTCAGTGCAAAAATACGCCCGAACCTTCGATCGAAGCAAAACCCCAGGTCAGAACGGATTGTCAGTGGCATACCTCACGATGGGCACATACGGCACCTGTGCCGTCACCCAGACGACAGGAGGTTCGTCATGGCCAACTCCTCCGCAGCCGCCGCCCGCCGGCGCCGCGCCACCGGCCCTGCCCCCTCACTGACCGGCCCGGCGAGCGACGTGCACCCCGTGCTCCGCCGGGCCACGGCCCCACCCGCCGCCCTCGACCTGCTCGCCCAGGCCCGCTCCGGCCTGGAGGAGGCCACCGTCCTGGAGACGCCGAACGAGCGTTACGCGACGGCCCACCTCGCCGCCCTGCGCACCGCCGCCGCGGTGCTCGCCGCCCGCGGCCGCCCCGAGACGTCCCCCCGCCGACGGGCCAAGATCCGCAGCGCCTGGGAGGTACTGCCCGAGATCGCCCCCGAGCTGACCGAGTGGAGCGCGCTGTTCGCCGCCGGCGCCGCCCGCCGCGCCCGCGCCGAGGCCGGCATCCAGGGCGCGGCCGGCCGGCGGGACGCCGACGACCTCATACGTGACGTGGCGATGTTCCTCCGCCTCGTCGAGCGGATGCTGGTCCTCCAGCCGGTCCTGCCCCAGCCCCGCCAGGACGCCGGGGAGCGCGACGGACCGGGAGCGCGCGGTGACCTTCCGGACGCGGGCTGATCACCGGAGGTCCGCCGTACGAGACGCACCGGCCGTCCACGGCCGCGGTGACCTGCTCCGGCGGCGGAGGCAATAGGGTGGAGTTCGCCTGAAGCCTTCCGTCCTGCCGAGGAGTCAACTGCCGTGTCGGACCCGATGCGCCCCCGCGTCTCCCTCCGTACCGCCGTGGTCTGGGAGGTCCTGCAGGACGCTCTCGACCGCCGGGTCAAGGCCACGGGGCGGGACGCGCTGGACGTCCTCGACACCGGAGGCGGCAGCGGCAACTTCGCCGTGCCCGTCGCCAGCCTCGGCCACCGGGTCACCGTGGTCGACCCCAGCCCGAACGCGCTGTTCGCGCTGGAGCGCCGCGCCGCGGAGGCCGGCGTCGCCGACCGGGTCAAGGGCGTCCAGGGGGACGCCCTCGGCCTGTTCGACGTGGCCGAGCGCGGCGGCTACGACGTCGTGCTGTGCCACGGCGTCCTGGAGTACGTCGACGACCCGGCCGCGGGCCTGCGCAACGCCGTCGCCGCGCTGCGGCCCGCGGGTGTCCTCAGCCTGCTCGCCGCCGGCCTCGGCGGTGCCGTGCTCGCCCGCGCCCTCGCCGGCCACTTCACCGAGGCCAAGCAGGCCCTGGAAGACCCGGACGGCCGCTGGGGCACCGGTGACCCGATGCCGCGCCGCTTCACCGCCGAGCAGCTCACCGAGCTGGTGGAGAGCGCCGGCCTGAAGGTCGGGGCCGTGCACGGCGTGCGGGTCTTCGCCGACCTCGTGCCCGGCGTCCTGGTCGACACCGAGCCCGGCGCCCGCGACGCGCTCCTCAAGCTGGAGGCCGCCGCGGCCGAACTGCCCGCCTTCCGCTCCGTCGCGACCCAGCTGCATGTGCTCGGCGAGACGCCGGGTGCGGCCGGGGCCTGAGCGCACTGCCGGGACCCCGCCGCTGATCAGGGGCTCGGCGGCGGATGGAGTACGCCACAAGCCCCCCGATCGAGGGGTTTGCGCCGTATGATCGAGGTACACCGCCCGGCATGACGGGTCGGCCGCCGGGGAATGGAAGCCTCAGCGAGTCGGGGTCGTCATGACGGGTTCCGATTGGCCAACTGGCGTAGTGGGGCGGGTTTCACGGGGGCGATTCCCTGCCTATCCTGAAGGGACCCCCCGGGTCGCCCCGGCGACTGCACGATGAGGAGGACTCCGTGCCGCTCTCGGAGCACGAGCAGCGCATGCTCGAGCAGATGGAGCGAGCGCTGTACGCCGAAGATCCCAAGTTCGCGTCGGCGCTTGAGGGAAGCGGACTGCGCACGTACACCCGGCGTCGGGTCTACCAGGCGGTCGCAGGCTTCCTCGTGGGTATCGCGCTCCTCATGGCCGGAATGGTCGCGCAGCTGATCTGGGTCAGCGTGGTGGGTTTCCTCGTCATGCTGGGCTGTGCCGTGCTCGCCGTCACCGGATGGCGCAAGGCGCCGAAACCGGGGGAGCAGCCCGCCGGCGCCGCTCGCCGCCAGGCACGGCCGAAGCGCTCGATGATGGACCGGATCGAGGAGCGCTGGCAGCGCCGCCGGGACGAACAGGGCCACTGACCCGCGGTTCACCGCGGACGACGACAGCGCACCCGAGGGGTGACCACCGGCAGGTGGTCACCCCTCGATCGTGTTCCCGGGGCGGCGGCCTTCCGGCCGTGTCCGCTCCGTGGTGGGCCGGCCGTGTCCTCGCGCGCGACCGGGTCTCACCTGCCCGTCCCCACCTGCCCGTGGCCGCCGTCCTCCCGAGGACGGGCGGCGGCCAGGGGCCCTAGGGCCTGTCGTTCGGATCGTGTCCGCGTCGCGGGGCGTGGCAAGCGCGTCCGCGGCGTTGTCGTCGGTTGTCGACGCTCCGCGTCGCCGCCCTCCTCCGCCTTGCGGCTGCACGCACCACGCCCCGCTCGGGCCGGCCGACAAGGCCCCGTGAGCCAGGCCGGCCTGATCCGAACGGCAGGTCCTAGCTCCGCTGTCCCGACGGCCGGCGCAGCGGCGGCCGGACCGAGGCGGCCCGGGCCCTGAGCGCCGACCAGCGGGCCGACACCGCCCACAGCACCCGTGCGGCCGAGCGGGGCAGGAACAGCGCCCGCAGCCGGGTCCCGGTGCTCACGTTGCCGGCCAGCGCGCCGACCACCTGGCGCACGTCCTGCGCCAGACCCGCCGTGGGGCTCGGCCGGGGAGCGTAGAGCACCTGCTCCACCGCGTCCGCCACCCGGTGCACCGAAGCCCCGGCGGCCGGGTCCAGATGCCCGAGCCGCACGATCCGGGCGGCCGCACCGCGCGGGGTCAGCGACTCGTCCGGCGGGATGCCGTGGTCCCAGGCGCTGTCGGTCAGCTCCTGCCAGACGGCCAGCGTGTGCGCCGCCGCGCCCTCGGGCGTCCGCGCATGTCCGCCCAGTCTCCGGGACCGCGTCCGCGCCCGCCACAGCAGCGGGGACAGCGGGATCGCCAGTGCCACCAGGACCCCCGGCACGATCAGCAGCCACCACCAGGGGCTCGGCCCGCCGTTCCCGGGGTGCGGGGCCGCCGCGGCCGACGGGCTGTCGCAGGCCTGCAGCCGGCGCAGCTCGTTCGCGCAGCTCTCGCTGGGCGAGGCCGCCGCCGAAGGCTCCGACGACGCGTTCTTCGACGGCAGGGCCGGGTCCGGCTGCGCGTCGCCGGGGGTGTCCGACTGGGTGTACGACGGTGTGGTGCCGCGGGTCGGGGTCGGCTCGAAGCGGGTCCAGCCGATGCCCTCGAAGTACAGCTCCGGCCAGGCGTGCGCGTCCCTCTCGCTCACCGACACCGTGCCGTCGGCCTGCGGGGTGCCGGGCGCGAAGCCCACCGCGACCCGCGCCGGGATGCCGAGGGTGCGGGCCATCGCCGCCATCGCGAAGGAGAAGTGGACGCAGAAGCCCTCCTTCTGCTCCAGGAAGTTCACGATGGCGTTCGGACCGCGGCCGACCTTCACCTGGGTGTCGTACTGGAAGCCGCCGTTGACGGCGAAGTAGTCCTGGAGCCGGACGGCCTCCTCGTAGTGGCTCTTCGCGCCCGAGGTGATCTCCTTCGCGGTGCGGGAGACCTCCTTGGGCAGCGAGGACGGCACGCGGGTGTACTCGCGCTCCAGGGCCGCCGGCGGCTCCGGGGCGTCCGCCAGCTGCTCCGCGCTCGGCCGCACGTTCAGGCTGGTCACCTGGTACGTCTCCCCGCGGGTGCTCTGGCCGTGATCGCCGACTACCGTCATCCCGACGGGCTCGTACCGCCACCGGCCGGCGACCTTCACCTCGCTCGGCGGGTAGGGCATCGGCAGCCAGTTCTGCGCGTACCAGTCCGCCGCCGTGACCGTCGTCCGCACCTTGCCGCGTTTGACGTCCGTGCCCAGGCCGACGGGCGTGGGCAGCTCGTCCGGCACCCCGACGACGTGCCGCCGGGCAGGCGTCCAGGTGGTGCCGTCGAACTCGTCGAGGGAGACGATCCGCAGATACAGGTCCGAGATGTCGCTCGTGCTCGTCCGCAGCGACAGCACCCGGCGGTCGTTGTCGGTGTTCAGGCTGTCGCGCAGGGAGACCAGCGGGTTGACCGCGGAGATGGTGCCCCCGTTGCCGTTGCCGTTGCCCGCCCCCACGCCGGTGCCCGCCGCGTCCAGCAGTCCGCCCTGCATCGCGGGCAGGGCCGCCGGCACCAGCAGGGCCACGCCCAGCGCGACCGCGCCGATCCGGCGGCCGGTGCGCACGGGGGCCGCGACGCCGGGGTCCGGTGAGCCCGGGGAGCGGGGCGCGCCGCCGAAGACCCGGCCCCACTGCGCGAGCCGGTCCCGGCCCTCCGCGAGCAGCAGCATCAGATAGCCGGCCGCCGCCACCAGGAACCACAGCCAGTCGGCAGCGCCGTCGGACAGTCCGGCGGCCACCGAGTACAGCGCGAGCAGCGGCAGCCCGGCCGGGGCCGCGCTGCGGAAGGTCACCGCGATCGTGTCCACCAGCAGGCCGATCAGCAGCACGCCGCCGATCAGCATCAGCTTGATGCCGTCGGTGAGCGGCGCCGGTATGGCGTACTGGCTGACGTCGTCCGAACCCTGCTGGAGCAGCTCGGCGAGGTACCGGAAGGTGTCCGGCCCGGGGATCAGCCCGGCGAGGGCGTGCTCCCGTGCGAACACCAGCGTCAGCAGCATCAGGGTGACCAGCGCCTGCGCCGCCACCGTCAGGGGCCGGCCCAGCGGGACCCGTCGGGCCGCCGCTCCCACCCCGGTCTGCACGGCCACCAGCGGCACCAGTTGCAGCAGCCAGGTCGGCTCGGCCACCAGGGGCAGCAGCGCGCAGGAGGCCATCAGCGTGGCCGCGGCGGCGCACAGGGCCAGTCGTGCCCGCCCGCTCATCCCCGTGCCTCCCCGCCGACGGCGGTCAGACCCGAGCGTTCCCGGTCCGCCTGCCGCCACAGATCGTTCAGCGCGGCGCCGCGCGGCACGCTCAGCGCCGTCCAGCCGGCCTCGCGCAGCATGCGCAGCCGCTCCGCGTGCCGGTCACCCGGGCCCGGCACGTCGGTCGCCTCGCGCACCCAGGTGTCCGGGTCCAGCACGAAGGCGACGGCACCGCCGCTGCGCCGGCTCATCTTCGCGACCGTCGTGGCCTGCTCCTCGTCCAGGTCGCCGAGGAAGGCGATCAGCAGCCCCTCGTTGCCGCCGCGCAGCACGTCGTACGCCCGGGACAGGCCCGTGCCGTCGGAGTGGTCGATCACCGCGAGGGTGTCCATCATCAGTCCGGCCGCCTCCGCCGTCTCCTGGCCGGCGCCCGCGAACCCGTCGGCGCCCTCCCCGGGCACCGAGCTCCCGCCGTCCGTCAGCAGGCGGACCGAGAAGCCGCGTTCGAGCATGTGCACCAGCACCGAGGCGGCACCGGCGACCGCCCACTCGAAGGCCGAGTCGGGGCCCGCGCCCTCGTAGGCACCGCCCCGGGTGTCGAGCAGCACGGTGCACCGGGACCGCCGGGGCTGTTCCTCGCGGCGCACCATCAGCTCGCCGTAGCGCGCGGTGGAGCGCCAGTGGACCCGGCGCAGGTCGTCGCCGTAGCGGTAGCCGCGCGGGATCACGTCGTCCTCGCCCGCCAGGGCGAGCGAGCGCTGCCGCCCGTCGCCGTAGCCCATGGCCTCGCCGCTGAACCGGACCGGTGTCAGCGGTTCCACGCGCGGGATCACGGTCAGGGTGTCGTACGTGGAGAAGGACCGGGTCAGTTCGCACATCCCGAAGGGGTCCGTGAGCCGCAGTTGCAGCGGGCCCAGCGGGTAGCGGCCGCGCAGGTCGGAGCGGACCCGGTAGGACACCTCGCGGCTGCCGCCCGGCTCGACCCGGTCCAGCACGAACCGGGGCCGCGGACCGAGGACGTACGGCACCCGGTCCTGGAGCATCAGCAGCCCCGTGGGCAGCCGGGAGACGTTGTCCATGCGCAGGTGCACCCGGGCCTCGCCGGCGGCCGGCACACGCGCGGGGGAGAGCCGGCGGTTCGCGGCCACCCGGTAGCGCGTGCGGTACAGCACCGCCGCGCAGACCAGCGGCAGCGCGGCCAGCAGCAGGCCGACCCGCAGCAGGTCGCTCTGGCCGAGGACGTACGCGCAGATCGCGGCGGCGATCCCGGCGGCCAGGAAGGAACGGCCGCGGGTGGTGAGCCCCGCCAGGGCCGTACGGACGCCGCCCGCCTCCCCGCGGTCGGCGTCCGCCTGTCCGGCCCCCCCGGCGCCCATCACAGACCCCGCGGGGGCTGCTGGGGATAGGCCGGCACGCCGCGGCCGAGCCCGCCGAAGCCGCTCTGCTGTCCGGGCGTCGCGGGCACCGGGGTGTGCTGGAGGATCTCCAGCACCACCTGTTCGGACGTACGGCGGTTCAGCTGGGCCTGCGCGGTGGGCAGCAGCCGGTGGGCGAGGACGGCGACGGCGAGGGCCTGGAGGTCGTCCGGCAGGGCGTACTCCCGGCCGGCGAGGGCCGCGGACGCCTTCGCCGCGCGCAGCAGATGCAGCGTGGCCCGCGGGGAGGCGCCGAGTCTGAGGTCGGGATGGCTGCGGGTGGCCGCGACCAGCTCGACCGCGTACCGGCGGACCGCCTCGGAGACGTGCACCCCGCGCACCGCCTCGACCAGTTTCACGATCTCGTGCGCGTGCGCCACCGGCTGGAGGTCCGCCAGCGGGCTGACCCCGCCGTGCACGTCGAGCATCTGCAACTCGGCCTCGACGCTCGGGTACCCGACGGAGACGCGGGCCATGAACCGGTCGCGCTGCGCCTCGGGCAGCGGGTAGGTGCCCTCCATCTCGACCGGGTTCTGCGTGGCCACCACCATGAACGGGCTGGGCAGTTCGTAGGTCTGCCCGTCGATGGTGACCTGCCGCTCCTCCATGGACTCCAGCAGCGCCGACTGGGTCTTCGGCGAGGCGCGGTTGATCTCGTCGCCGATCACGATCTGCGCGAAGATGGCGCCCGGCTTGAACTCGAAGTCCCGGCGCTGCTGGTCCCAGATGGACACACCCGTGATGTCCGAGGGCAGCAGGTCGGGCGTGAACTGGATACGCCGCACGGAGCAGTCGATGGACCGCGCCAGTGCCTTGGCCAGCATCGTCTTTCCGACTCCGGGCACGTCCTCGATCAGCAGGTGGCCCTCGGCGAGCAGCACGGTCAGCGCGAGTCGTACGACCTCGGGCTTGCCCTCGATCACGCCTTCCACCGAACCGCGCACCCGTTCCACCGTGGCGGTCAGATCAGTGAGGCTCGCTCGATCGTCATAGGTCGTCACCCGGCCCTCCTCGGCCCGTTCATTGCCGGGCCGACGCTCTGTGATGCGAAACCGGCCCACCCCGAAACACGGACACCACGCGGAAACAGTTCCGCGTGACGCCACACCCCGCATTCTTGCTGCCGTTACCGATTCGTGTCACTCGCCTGTGGACAACTGCCCGCACGATGTCGGCCTTACGGCTTTTCCGACCACATTTTCGATACGGGGAGGGCGGGACGGTCCGGGGCGGCCGGCCGGTGCTCCGGTCAGACCGGGTCGACCTCACGCAGCAGACCGGTGCGCACGTCGAAGACGAACCCGCGTACGTCGTCGGTGTGCAGCAGGAACGGCGAGGTGCGCACCCGCTGCATCGACTGCCGCACGTCCTGGTCGACGTCCCGGAAGGACTCCACCGCCCACGCCGGACGCTGGCCGACCTCCATCTCCAGCTCGGTGCGGAACTCCTCGGTGAGGGACTCCAGGCCGCAGCCGGTGTGATGGATCAGCACGACGCTGCGGGTGCCGAGCTTGCGCTGGCTGATCGTCAGGGAGCGGATCACGTCGTCGGTGACCACGCCGCCCGCGTTGCGGATCGTGTGGCAGTCGCCGAGCTGCAGGCCGAGGGCCTTGTGCAGGTCGAGCCGGGCGTCCATACAGGCGACGACGGCGACGTGGAGAACCGGGCGGGCGTCCATGCCGGGGTCGGTGAAGGCTTCGGCGTAATGCTGGTTCGCGTCCACGAGGCGGTCGGTGACGGTACCGCCGGTCGTTATGGCCCCTTCGGGTCCGGTGGGCACTGCTGCAGAAGTCGTCATGCCGACGACGTTACTGGTCACGTACTGGTCCGGCCCGATGTGAGGGGGGACAAAGAACGCCATCACCGCTTGTTGTGAGCCAACCCACAGGAAGGCGAACCCGGTGTCACCCGGATGAACCCGTTCGAATTGTGGTCCCGGCCGTGAGGCGGTACGCGACGCGCAGGCCGGTTGATTGACCGCGAGACAGGGTGGACTAAAGTGGCGCGAAGCGGGAGGCGAGGCCCTCCCTGCTGGTGAAGTCCCCGGAGACCCCGGCACCCGCCCGGACCGTCTCCCCACGTGCGCGGCGCGTACGTACGGCTCGGCCTCCTCCCGCTTCCGGTCGGCTGTCGCTTCCGGCGCCGGCAGGCCTCCCGTTCACGAGCGGGCGGGGACCCGGCGGTGCGTACGGCCACGCCGGATCCTGAGAGGCCCCCTTGAGCCAGAGTCGACACGTCCCGGTGATGCTCCAGCGGTGCCTGGATCTGCTGGCGCCCGCCCTGGAGCGCCCGGGAGCCGTGGTCGTCGACTGCACCCTCGGCCTCGGCGGCCACAGCGAGGCACTGCTGGCCCGGTTCCCCGAGGCACGGCTGATCGGCCTCGACCGGGACAAGGAGGCGCTGCGCCTGTCCGGCGAGCGGCTGACGCCGTACCAGGACCGCGCCTCCCTCGTGCACGCCGTCTACGACGAGCTCCCCGAGGTGCTGCGGCGGCTCGGCGTCCCGCGCGTGCAGGGCGTGCTGTTCGACCTCGGCGTGTCCTCCATGCAGCTCGACGAGGCCGACCGCGGCTTCGCCTACGCCCAGGACGCGCCGCTGGACATGCGCATGGACCAGACGACCGGCATCAGCGCCGCCGAGGTCCTCAACACCTACCCGGCGGGCGAACTCGTGCGCATCCTGCGCGCGTACGGCGAGGAGAAGCAGGCCAAGCGGATCGTCTCGGCGATCGTCCGCGAGCGCGAGAAGGAGCCGTTCAGCAACAGCGCACGGCTCGTGGAGCTGATCCGGGACTCCCTGCCGCAGGCCGCCAAGCGCACCGGCGGCAACCCGGCCAAGCGCACCTTCCAGGCGCTGCGCATCGAGGTCAACGGCGAACTGTCCGTTTTGGAGCGCGCGATCCCGGCCGCCGTGAAGGCCCTCGGCGTCGGCGGACGCATCGCCGTGCTGTCGTACCACTCGCTCGAAGACCGCCTGGTCAAGCAGGTGTTCGCGGCCGGAGCCGCGTCCACCGCGCCGCCCGGGCTGCCGGTCGTGCCCGAGCGCTACCAGCCGAGGCTCAAGCTGCTCACCCGCGGTGCCGAACTTCCCACCGAGGAAGAGGTCGCCGAGAACCGCCGCGCCGCACCCGCCCGGCTGCGGGGCGCCGAGCGCATCAGGGAGGACGCCGAGTGAGCGACACGGGTCGGTTCCATTCCCCCACCCGCAGGGGGAGCACCTCCCCGACCGACCGGGGGAGCCACCCCGCCCCGCTGGGGGAGTGATGGGCAGCAAACCCGCACTGAAAGGCCGGGCGGCCCGGCTCGCCCGGCTCTTCCCGGCCGGCCGCGCCAGGGCGGCCCGCGCTCCGTTCGTCCTCCTCGTCGTCCTGCTTCTCGGCGGCGGCCTCATCGGGCTGCTGGTGCTGAACTCCGCGCTCAGCGAGGGCTCGTTCCGCCTCGCCGACCTGCAGAGGCGGACGAAGAACCTCACCGACGCGGAACAGGCCCTGCAGCGGGACATCGACGCCTACTCGTCCCCCGACGCCCTGCAGCGCCGCGCCCGCGCGCTCGGCATGATCCCCGGCGGCGACCCCGCCTTCCTCGACCCCGACGGCAGGGTCAGGGGCGTCCCGAGCCCCGCCGCCCCCGAGCCCGCCGTCCTCACCGGGCCGGGAGCACCCCCGACCATGGACCCGGCCGTCGGCCTCTCCACGTCCCCGGCCCCCACGGCGGCCACCCCCGCGCCGCCCGCCCGGCCCCAGGGCGCGCCCACGGCCTCCGCCCCGGCGCCGCCGCCCGCCCAGCCCCAGTCCGCCTCCACCCCGACCCCCGGCAGGTGACGGAAGTGTCCGACAGGGAACCGCCGCGCCGCCGCGTGCCCGCGCCCGCCAGGCCACCCCGGCCGCGGGAGGCCGTCCGGCGCCGGCCCGGGCCCGCCGCCCGCCCGGCCCGCCGCCCGGGCGGGTCCCGGCCCATGCCCCCGCCGCCGCTCCGGCTCGGCAGCCCCCGGCCCCGGCTGCGCCTGGTCGCCCTCGCCCTGACCCTGGTGCTGCTCGCGTTCGTCGTCCGGCTGCTCCAGGTCCAGGCCGTCGACGCGAGCGCCTACGCGGCCCGCGCCGAGCAGAACCGCTACGTGGTCCACACTCTGACGGCCGAACGCGGCGGCATCACCGACCGCAACGGCGTGGCCCTCGCCATCAGCGAGGACGCCTACGACATCACGGCCGACCCGACGATGTTCCGGGCCAAGCAGCTGAAGGTCGACGACGGCCCCGAGCAGGCCGCCACGCTGCTCGCGCCGATCCTCGGCCAGGACCGGGACAAGCTCCTCAAGAAGCTCCGGCCCGCCAACCCCGACTCCCGCTACGCCCGGCTCGCCACCCGGCAGACTCCGCAGGTCTGGAAGCAGATCAAGGACCTCAAGAGCGCGCTCACCAAGAAGTCCGAGACGGACCGCGGCACCGTCAACGTGCTGGCCGGCGTCTTCGCCGACCCCAGCAGCCAGCGCGTGTACCCCAACGGCGATCTCGCCGCCGGGATACTGGGCTGGGTCAACGCCGACGGCAAGGGCGGCGGCGGCGTCGAGCAGCAGCTGGACAAGCAGCTCTCCGGCAAGGACGGCAAGGTCCGCTACGCCCAGTCCGGCGGCCGCGAGGTGCCCACGGCAGGGTCCACGGAGACGCCCGCCGTGCCCGGTTCCGACGTCGAGCTCACCATCGACCGCGACATCCAGTGGGCGGCGCAGAACGCGATCAGCGAGCAGGTGAAGAAGTCCAAGGCCGACCGCGGGTACGTCGTCGTCCAGGACACCCGCACCGGACAGGTCCTGGCCATGGCGAACTCTCCCGGCTTCGACCCGAACGACCTGTCGAAGGCCGACGGCGACGCCATGGGCAACGCGGCCCTCCAGGACGCCTACGAGCCCGGCTCCACGGCGAAGGTCATGTCGATGGCGGCCGTGCTGGAACGGAACGTGGCGACCCCGCTCACCCATGTCGTCGTACCCAACCGGCTGCACCGCGGGGACCGTCTCTTCCAGGACGACATCGACCACGACACCTGGAACCTCACGCTGAACGGCGTCCTCGCCAAGTCCAGCAACATCGGCACCATCCTGGCCACCGGCGAACTCGGCAAGACGCAGCCCGAGGCCAACAAGGTCCTCTACTCGTACCTGCGCAAGTTCGGCATCGGCGGCTACACCGGGCTCGACTTCCCCGGCGAGACACGCGGCATCCTCGCCCCGCCGCAGAAGTGGTCCACCTCGCAGCAGTACACGATCCCCTTCGGCCAGGGCTTCTCCATCAACGCGATGCAGGCCGCCTCCGTGTACTCGACCATCGCCAACGGCGGCGTCCGGGTCGAGCCGTCCCTGCTGCGCGGCACCAAGGGCGCCGACGGGCGCTTCACCCCGGCGCCGAAACCCGAGGAGACCCGGGTGGTGGGCGCCAAGACCGCCAGGGAACTCGCCCGGATGCTGGAGTCCGTCGTGGACGACGAGCAGGGCACGGGCGTGAAGGCCCGCATCCCCGGGTACCGGGTCGCGGGCAAGACCGGCACGGCCAACCGTGTGGATCCGGCCACCGGCAGGTACCGCGGCTACACGTCGTCGTTCGCCGGTTTCGCGCCCGCGGACAAGCCGCGCATCACCGTCTACTGCGCGATCCAGAACGCCACCGTCGGCAGCTACTTCGGCGGCCAGATCTGCGGGCCCATCTACAAGCAGGTGATGGAGTTCGCCCTGAAGACCCTCCAGGTCCCGCCGACCGGCGCGAAGTCCGCCAACCTGCCCGTCGACTACAAGCCCTGATCAAGCCCTGATCAGCGCCCCGGAAACACCAGGAACGAGCTCGTGACAACGATCACCCCGAACGCCGGGAACCAAGGGGCCGAGAACCCTCCACTTCGCTCCGGAGCGGGTGCGCCCGGTACGCTCACCGCCGTGCCACACGCTGATCAGTCCCAAACCACCCAGAAGGGCGCTTCCGTGACATATCCGGGACCGCCGCGACCGGTTCAGGTCTCCGCCACACCCCTCGCGGAGCTCGCCGATCAGCTGGGTACCGCCGCGCCCGCCGACTCCGCCGGGATCACGGGGATCACCCACGACTCGCGCGCCGTCCGCCCCGGCGACCTGTACGCCGCGCTGCCGGGCGCCCGCCTGCACGGAGCCGACTTCGTCACCCAGGCCGCCGGCCTGGGCGCGGCCGCCGTGCTCACCGACCCGACGGGCGCCGAACGCGCCGCCGCGACCGGACTGCCGGTCCTGGTCGTCGACGACCCGCGCACGCGGATGGGCGAACTGGCGGCGACCATCTACGGCCGGCCGGGCCGCGGACTGCTCCAGATCGGCATCACCGGCACCTCCGGCAAGACCACCACCGCCTACCTGGTCGAGGGCGGCCTGAAGACCACCCGCAGCACCGGCCTCATCGGCACCGTCGAGATGCGGATCGGCGACGAGCGCATCAAGTCCGAGCGCACCACCCCCGAGGCCACCGACCTCCAGGCCCTGTTCGCCGTCATGCGCGAACGCGGCGTCGAGGCGGTCGCCATGGAGGTCTCCAGCCACGCCCTGGTCCTCGGCCGGGTCGACGGCTGCGTCTTCGACATCGCCGTGTTCACCAACCTCAGCCCGGAACACATGGAGTTCCACTCCGACATGGAGGACTACTTCCGGGCCAAGGCACAGCTGTTCACCCCGCGGCGCAGCAAACTCGGCGTCGTCAACGCCGACGACGAGTACGGCCGCCGGCTCGCCGCCGAGGCGACCGTCCCGGTCGTCACGTACTCCGCCGAGGGCCACCCCGACGCCGACTGGCGCGCCGAGGGGGTCGAGGTCGGTCCCATGGACTCGACGTTCACCGTCGTCGGCCCCCAGGGCGAGCGCGTGCACGCCAGGTCGCCGCTGCCGGGGCCCTTCAACGTGGCGAACACCCTCGCCGCGATCGTCGCCCTCGCCGTGGCCGGAATCGACCCGCAGGTCGCCGCCGACGGCGTCGCCGCCGTGCCCGGCGTCCCCGGCCGGCTGGAGCGCGTCGACGCCGGGCAGCCCTACCTCGCGGTCGTCGACTACGCCCACAAGACCGACGCGGTCGAGTCGGTGCTCAAGGCGCTGCGCAAGGTCACCAAGGGTCGTCTGCACGTCGTCCTCGGCTGCGGCGGCGACCGCGACCAGACCAAGCGCGCCCCGATGGGCGCCGCTGCGGCCCGGCTGTCCGACACGGCCGTGCTGACCTCCGACAACCCCCGCTCCGAGGACCCGCTCGCGATCCTCGCGACCATGCTCCAGGGCGCGGCCTCCGTGCCCGCGCACGAGCGCGGCGAGGTGCTCCTCTTCGAGGACCGGGCCGCCGCGATCGCCGCCGCCGTCGGCCGGGCGCAGCCCGGCGACACCGTGCTGGTCGCGGGCAAGGGCCACGAGCAGGGCCAGGACATCGCCGGCGTGGTCCGTCCCTTCGACGACCGCCAGGTGCTCCGCGAAGCTATCCAGAAGACCCAGGGATGAACTTGTGATCGCCCTCTCCCTCGCCGAGATCGCAGAAGTCGTCGGCGGGCAGACGCACGACATACCGGATCCGTCCGTCCAGGTCACGGGACCGGTGGTCCGGGACTCCCGCGAGGTGGTCCCCGGCAGCCTGTTCGCCGCCTTCGTCGGCGAGCGCGTGGACGGCCACGACTACGCGGCTCAGGTCACCGGGGCCGGTGCGGTCGCCGTGCTGGCGTCCCGGCCGGTCGGTGTCCCCGCGATCGTGGTCGAGGACGTGCAGACGGCCCTCGGCGCCCTCGCCCGGCACGTCGTACGCCGGCTCGGCGCCACCCTCGTCGCCCTGACCGGCTCCGCGGGCAAGACCAGCACCAAGGACCTCATCGCGCAGGTGCTCGGGCGCAAGGCGCCGACGGTGTACACGCCGGGCTCGCTCAACAACGAGATCGGGCTGCCGCTGACCGCCCTGTCCGCCACCGAGGAGACGAAGTTCCTCGTGCTGGAGATGGGCGCCCGCGGCATCGGGCACATCCAGTACCTCGCCGGACTGACGCCCCCGCGGATCGGCCTGGTGCTCAACGTCGGCACCGCCCACATCGGCGAGTTCGGCGGTCGTGAGCAGATCGCCCAGGCCAAGGGCGAACTCGTCGAGGCGCTGCCCCCGGCGGCGGACGGCGGTACGGCGGTCCTCAACGCCGACGACCCGCTGGTCCGGGCGATGGCCTCCCGTACCAAGGCGAAGGTGGTCCTTTTCGGAGAGTCGGCCGAAGCGGACGTACGCGCCGAGAACGTGCGACTCACGGACAGCGGACAGCCCGCCTTCAGACTTCACACACCCTCCGGTGCAAGCGATGTGACCATGCGCCTGTACGGTGAGCACCACGTGTCGAACGCGCTCGCCGCGGCCGCCGTCGCCCATGAGCTGGGCATGTCCGCGGAAGAGATCGCCCTCGCGCTCTCCGAGGCGGGCTCCCTCTCCCGCTGGCGGATGGAGGTCACCGAGCGCCCGGACGGCGTGACCATCGTCAACGACGCCTACAACGCCAACCCCGAGTCCATGCGGGCCGCCCTTCGGGCGCTCGCGGCCATGGGCAAGGGGCGCCGCACGTGGGCGGTGCTCGGCAAGATGGCCGAGCTGGGGGACGAGGCGCTCGCCGAGCACGACGCCGTCGGACGGCTGGCCGTCCGGCTCAACGTCAGCAAGCTCGTCGCCGTCGGGGGGATTGAGGCCTCCTGGCTGCAACTGGGCGCATATAACGAGGGTTCGTGGGGTGAGGAGTCGGTGCACGTGTCCGACGCACAGGCGGCGATCGACCTGTTGCGCAGCGAGTTGCGCCCGGGGGACGTCGTACTCGTGAAGGCGTCCCGTTCGGTGGGGCTGGAGAGCGTTGCCCAGGCGCTCGTCGAGTCCGGTGCCGAGGGTGAGGTTGCCGCCCGATGATGAAGCAGATCCTGTTCTCAGGAGTCATTGGCCTCTTCCTGACGCTGGTCGGCACTCCGCTGCTGATCAAGCTGCTGGCCCGCAAGGGCTACGGCCAGTACATCCGCGACGACGGCCCACGCGAGCACGCCAGCAAGCGCGGTACGCCGACCATGGGTGGCATCGCCTTCATCCTGGCGACGATCGCCGCGTACTTCCTGAGCAAGCTCATCACCGGTTACACGCCGACCTACTCGGGTCTGCTGGTCCTCGGCCTGATGTTCGGCATGGGCCTGGTCGGCTTCCTCGACGACTACATCAAGATCGTCAAGCGGCGTTCGCTGGGCCTGCGGGCCAAGGCGAAGATGGCCGGCCAGCTGATCGTCGGCATCGGCTTCGCGGTGCTGTCGCTGATGTTCTCCGACGCCCGCGGCAACACCCCGGCCTCCACCAAGCTGTCCTTCATCACGGACTTCGGCTGGTCGATCGGCCCGGTGCTGTTCGTGCTCTGGGCGCTGTTCATGATCCTCGCCATGTCGAACGGCGTGAACCTGACCGACGGTCTGGACGGCCTCGCCACCGGCGCCTCCGTCCTCGTCTTCGGCGCCTACACGTTCATCGGCGTCTGGCAGTTCCAGGAGTCCTGCGCCAACGCGCAGACCCTGACCAACCCGGGCGCCTGCTACGAGGTGCGCGACCCGCTCGACCTGGCCGTGGTCGCCTCCGCGCTGATGGGCGCCTGCCTGGGCTTCCTGTGGTGGAACACCTCGCCCGCGAAGATCTTCATGGGCGACACCGGCTCGCTCGCCCTCGGCGGTGTCCTCACCGGCCTGGCCATCCTCTCCCGCACGGAGCTGCTGGTGGCCATCATGGGCGGCCTGTTCGTCCTCATCACCATGTCGGTCGTCATCCAGGTCGGCTCGTTCCGGCTCACCGGCAAGCGCGTCTTCCGGATGGCGCCACTCCAGCACCACTTCGAACTCAAGGGCTGGTCCGAGGTCCTCGTGGTGGTCCGATTCTGGATCATCCAGGGTATCTGTGTGATTGTCGGACTCGGCCTCTTCTACGCAGGATGGGCAGCGGACAAGTGACCTCCTCGGTGCCTTCCGGGACCTTCGAACTCCAGGGCAAGCGCGTCACCGTCGCCGGGCTCGGCGTCTCCGGCGTCCCGGCGGCCAAGGTGCTGCACGCGCGCGGGGCGGTCGTCACGGTCGTCAACGACGGTGACGACGCACGCGCGCGCGAACAGGCCGCGGAGCTGGAGGCGCTCGGGATCACCGTGCGCCTCGGCGACGGCGCGACCCTGCCCGAGGGCACCGAGCTGATCGTCACCGCGCCCGGCTGGAAGCCCGACAAGCCGCTGTTCCTGGCGGCCGGGAAGGCCGGCGTGCCCGTCTGGGGCGACGTCGAGCTGGCCTGGCGCCTGCGGGGACCCGACGCGGCCCCCTGGCTGGCCGTGACGGGCACCAACGGCAAGACCACCACCGTGCAGATGCTCGCCTCCATCCTCGCGGCCGCGGGCCTGCGCACGGCCGCCGTCGGCAACATCGGCGTCTCCCTGCTGGACGCGGTCCTCGGCGAGGAGCGGTACGACGTGCTCGCCGTGGAGCTCTCCAGCTACCAGCTGCACTGGGCGCCCTCCCTGCGCGCCCACTCCGCGGCCGTCCTCAACCTCGCCCCCGACCACCTCGACTGGCACGGCTCCATGGAGGCGTACGCCGCCGACAAGGGCCGCGTCTACGAGGGCAACCAGGTGGCCTGCGTCTACAACGTGGCCGACGCGCGCACCGAGGACCTGGTGCGCGAGGCCGACGTCGAGGAGGGCTGCCGCGCCGTCGGGTTCACCCTCGGCACGCCCGGGCTCTCCCAACTCGGGGTCGTGGAGGGCATCCTCGTCGACCGCGCCTTCGTGCCGGACCGGCACAAGAACGCGCAGGAGCTGGCCGAGGTGTCCGACGTCAACCCGCCGGCCCCGCACAACATCGCCAACGCCCTTGCCGCGGCGGCCCTCGCGCGCGCCTTCGGGGTGCCCGCCGCCGCCGTCCGCGAAGGCCTGCGGAACTTCCGTCCCGACGCGCACCGCATCGCGCACGTGGCCGACATCGACGGGGTCGCGTACGTCGACGACTCCAAGGCGACGAACACCCATGCCGCGGAAGCCTCGTTGGCGGCATATGAACCGATCGTATGGATTGCGGGCGGTCTGGCGAAGGGCGCGACCTTCGACGAACTCGTCGCCACGTCGGCCAAGCGGCTGCGCGGCGCCGTCCTGATCGGTGCCGACCGCGCGCTGATCCGCGAGGCCCTCGCGCGACACGCCCCGGAAGTACCCGTGGTGGACCTCGACCGGACCGACACTGGGGCGATGCTCCAGGCGGTGACGGAAGCGAAGCGGCTCGCTCAGCCCGGCGACACGGTGCTGCTGGCCCCGGCCTGCGCCTCCATGGACATGTTCACCAACTACAACCAGCGCGGTGACGCTTTCGCGGCGGCGGTCCGCGAACTGCGCGCCTGACCCCGGCCGCCCGCCGGGCGGATCTAGGGAGGGACGCGTGGGACGGTCGACGCGCAGCGGAGGCGCCGATGCCCAGTAGCCGTACCGGCCGGCCACCCGTGCAGCGGGCGTCCCGGCGCCCGGCCGTGTCCCGTCCCGCGCGCGAGAACCCCGTACAGCGCTTCTACGGGCGCGCGAAACGGGCCTGGGACCGGCCGCTGACCGCCTACTACCTGATCCTCGGCGGCAGCGTGCTGATCACCGTGCTGGGTCTGGTGATGGTCTACTCGGCCTCCCAGATCACCGCGCTGCAGCTGTCGCTGCCCGGGTCGTACTTCTTCCGCAAGCAGGCGCTCGCCGCGCTCATCGGCGGCGCGCTGCTGTTCGCCGCCTCCCGGATGCCGGTGAAGCTGCACCGGGCCCTGGCCTACCCGATCCTCGCCGGCGCCGTGTTCCTGATGGTCCTGGTGCAGGTGCCCGGGATAGGGATGGCGGTCAACGGGAACCAGAACTGGATCTCCCTCGGCGGCTCCTTCCAGATCCAGCCCAGCGAGTTCGGCAAGCTCGCCCTCGTGCTGTGGGGCGCGGACCTGATCGCCCGCAAGCAGGACAAGAAGCTGCTGACCCAGTGGAAGCACATGCTGGTGCCCCTGGTGCCGGTCGCCTTCATGCTGCTCGGGCTGATCATGCTCGGTGGCGACATGGGCACCGCGATCATTCTCACGGCGATCCTGTTCGGTCTGCTATGGCTCGCGGGCGCGCCGACCCGGCTGTTCGCCGGCGTGCTGTCGATCGCCGGCCTGATCGGTGTGGTCCTGATCAAGACCAGCCCCAACCGGATGGCCCGTCTCGCCTGCATCGGCGCCACGGAGCCCAAGGCGGGCGTGGCCGACTGCTGGCAGGCCGTGCACGGCATCTACGCCCTGGCCTCCGGCGGACTCTTCGGATCCGGTCTCGGTGCGAGTGTGGAAAAATGGGGCCAACTACCCGAAGCCCACACCGACTTCATCTTCGCCGTCACCGGTGAGGAACTGGGCCTGTCGGGGACGCTGTCGGTGCTCGCCCTGTTCGCGGCTCTAGGCTATGCGGGTATCCGCGTGGCCGGACGCACGGAGGACCCCTTCGTGAGGTACGCCGCGGCAGGTGTGACGACCTGGATCACCGCCCAGGCGGTGATCAACATCGGTGCGGTGCTCGGCCTGCTGCCGATCGCCGGCGTCCCCCTCCCGCTGTTCTCCTACGGAGGGTCCGCCCTGCTGCCGACCATGTTCGCCATCGGGTTGCTGATCGCCTTCGCACGCGACGAGCCCGCTGCGCGGGCGGCGCTTGCGACGCGGCAACCTCGCTTTGGTAGAAAGCGGGCGGGAGGCTCCGGTGCCGAGCGGGGGCCTCGGAGATGGAACACGATGCGACGGCGTGCCACAGCGGCGCGTTCGTCCGGAGAGCGGTGAATTTCGGTGCATGTCGTACTCGCCGGTGGGGGGACCGCCGGCCACATCGAGCCAGCGCTCGCCCTCGCGGACGCCCTGCGCAGGCAGGACCCGACCGTGGGAATCACGGCCCTGGGCACGGAGCGCGGTCTGGAGACGCGGCTCGTCCCGGAGCGCGGCTACGAGCTGGCGCTGATCCCGGCGGTGCCGCTGCCGCGCAAGCCCACCCCTGAACTGATCACGGTCCCGGGCCGGCTGCGCGGCACGATCAAGGCCGCCGAGCAGATCCTGGAGCGCACCAAGGCGGACGCCGTGGTCGGCTTCGGCGGCTACGTCGCCCTGCCCGCCTACCTGGCCGCCAAGCGGCTCGGTGTGCCCATCGTGATCCACGAGGCCAACGCCCGCCCGGGCCTGGCCAACAAGATCGGCTCGCGGTACGCGGCCCGGGTCGCCGTCTCCACCCCGGACAGCAAGCTGCGCGACGCCCGCTACATCGGCATCCCGCTGCGCCGCTCGATCGCCACCCTGGACCGCGCCGCCGTGCGCCCGGAGGCACGCGCCCGATTCGGCCTCGACCCGAACCTGCCCACGCTGCTCGTGTCCGGCGGCTCCCAGGGCGCCCGGCGGCTGAACGAGGTCGTCCAGCAGGTCGCCCCGTGGCTCCAGCAGGCCGGCATCCAGATCCTGCACGCGGTCGGCCCGAAGAACGAACTGCCGCAGGTGCACCAGATGCCGGGGATGCCCCCCTATCTCCCGGTAAGTTACCTGGACCGGATGGACCTCGCGTACGCCGCGGCCGACCTGATGCTCTGCCGCGCGGGCGCGATGACCGTCGCCGAACTCTCCGCCGTCGGGCTCCCGGCCGCCTACGTCCCGCTGCCCATCGGCAACGGCGAACAGCGGCTGAACGCCCAGCCGGTGGTCAAGGCGGGCGGCGGGCTCCTCGTCGACGACGCGGAGCTCACGCCCGAGTGGGTGCAGCAGAACGTCCTGCCCGTGCTCGGTGACCCGCACCGGCTCTACGAGATGTCCCGCGCGGCAAGCGAGTTCGGCCGCCGGGACGCCGACGAACTGCTCGTCGGCATGGTGTACGAGGCGATCGCCTCACGCCGTTAGGACCATATGACGAAAGGGCAGTGAGCGTGGCCGGACCGACGACCGCCGAGCGCGGAGACCGCCAGCAGGAGTCGTCCGGCCCGCCGCCCGCCCGGAGGCTCCGAGGGCGGCGGCTGCGCGCGCTCGCCGTCCTGGCCGTGCTCGTCATCCTCCTGGGCGCCGGTGGTACTTGGGCGCTGTACGGCTCCCACTGGCTGCGCGTCGGGCACGTCTCGGTGTCCGGCACGCGCGTGCTGACCCCGGCGGAGGTGCGCGCGGCGGCCGCCGTTCCGGTGGGTGCCCCGATGATTTCCGTCGGCACGGACACCATCGAAGCCCGACTTCGCCGGAAATTGCCCCGAATTGACACCGTCGACGTGGTGCGTGCCTGGCCGCACGGAATCGGCCTGAAAGTGGTGGAGCGCACTCCGGTGCTGCTTGTCCGAAAAGGCGGCGATTTCGTCGAAGTCGACGACGACGGTGTCCGGTTCGCCACGGTTCCGGACGCGCCGAGGGGCGTTCCGATGCTGGAAATGTCCGTCTCCCGCACCGGTTCGGGCGCCGCGAGCTTCCGGCGCTTCGGGACCGACCGGCTCGTGGTCGAGGCGGTCCGGGTCGCCGGAGAACTGCCGGCCGCCGTCGCACGGGGCACCCGGGCCGTCCAAGTCCGCTCCTACGACGCCATCTCGCTGGCCCTGGCCGACGGGCGCACGGTCGCCTGGGGGAGCGGCGAGAACGGCCGCGCCAAGGCACGAGCCCTCACAGCACTCATGAAAGCAGCTCCCGGTGCGCGGCACTTCGACGTGAGCGTCCCCACCGCCCCTGCGTCATCGGCGAGTTGACGCACATCAGCGCAGGCCAGCACCCTGGTTGGGCACCGCTATGGCTGATCACATAGGGTGAAAAGAAAAACGGGAGGTTCGGCGTGTTCGTTGAACGGGCGCCACTTGTCGACTTAGTGTCCTGTTCAGAGACTTCAAGGAACAGACACACTGGTAACCCTAAACTTCAGGGTTAGGGTTCGGGTCGGCGCTACGGACCGTCCCATTCGGCATCTGTCGTACCGGCGCGGGGAACCCCGCACCGCGACGACAACGTAATTCGAGGCGAGAGGCCTTCGACGTGGCAGCACCGCAGAACTACCTCGCAGTCATCAAGGTCATCGGTGTCGGCGGCGGTGGTGTCAATGCCATCAACCGGATGATCGAGGTCGGTCTCAAGGGTGTCGAGTTCATCGCCATCAACACCGACGCACAGGCGCTGTTGATGAGCGACGCCGACGTCAAGCTCGACGTCGGCCGTGAACTCACCCGCGGACTCGGCGCCGGAGCCAACCCGGCCGTCGGCCGCAAGGCCGCCGAGGACCACCGCGAGGAGATCGAGGAGGTCCTCAAGGGGGCCGACATGGTCTTCGTGACGGCCGGTGAGGGCGGCGGCACCGGCACCGGCGGCGCGCCGGTGGTGGCCAACATCGCGCGCTCCCTCGGCGCCCTCACCATCGGTGTGGTGACGCGCCCGTTCACCTTCGAGGGACGGCGCCGCGCGAACCAGGCCGAGGACGGCATCGCAGAACTGCGCGAAGAGGTCGACACCCTCATCGTCATCCCCAACGACCGGCTGCTGTCCATCTCGGACCGCCAGGTCTCGGTCCTGGACGCCTTCAAGTCCGCGGACCAGGTCCTGCTCTCCGGTGTCCAGGGCATCACCGACCTCATCACCACCCCCGGTCTGATCAACCTCGACTTCGCCGACGTCAAGTCGGTCATGTCCGAGGCCGGTTCGGCCCTCATGGGCATCGGTTCGGCCCGCGGCGACGACCGCGCGGTGGCTGCGGCCGAGATGGCGATCTCCTCGCCGCTGCTGGAGGCGTCCATCGACGGCGCCCGCGGTGTGCTGCTCTCCATCTCCGGCGGCTCCGACCTCGGCCTCTTCGAGATCAACGAGGCCGCCCAGCTGGTCAGCGAGGCCGCCCACCCCGAGGCCAACATCATCTTCGGCGCGGTCATCGACGACGCCCTCGGCGACGAGGTCCGGGTCACCGTGATCGCGGCCGGCTTCGACGGCGGCCAGCCGCCGGCCCGCCGGGACAACGTGCTCGGCTCGGCCTCCGCCTCCTCTTCCTCCGCGCCCCGCCGCGACGAGCCCGCCCCGGCGCGGCCGGCCGAGCCCAGCCGCCCGTCCTTCGGCTCGCTCGGCAGCGTGAAGCCGAAGGAGGAGCCGGAGCAGGCGCCCGAGCCGGTTGCCGAGATCCCGGTCGTCCCGCCGGTCACCCCGGCCCCCCGCACCTACTCGGACAGCGGGGCCGAGGAGCTGGACGTGCCGGACTTCCTCAAGTGATAGGACAGCGCGAGAGCGTGAGCGGCGCGCACTTCGCCTTCACCGACCGGTGGGGCGGGGTGAGCGCCGCTCCGTATGAGGAGCTCAACCTCGGCGGCGCGGTCGGCGACACGCCCGAGGCGGTGCGGGGCAACCGGGAGCTGGCGGCGAAGTCGCTGGGCCTGGACGCCGGCCGGGTCGTCTGGATGAACCAGGTGCACGGCGCCGACGTGGCCGTGGTCGACGAGCCCTGGGGTGAGCGGCCGGTGCCGGAGGTGGACGCGGTCGTCACCGTCCGTCGCGGACTCGCCCTCGCCGTCCTCACCGCCGACTGCGTGCCGGTACTGCTGGCCGACCCCGTCGCCGGGGTGGTGGCCGCCGCCCACGCCGGCCGGCCCGGCATGACCAAGGGTGTCGTCCCCGCCGCCGTACGGGCCATGACCGGACTCGGTGCCGAACCGGAGCGCATCGTCGCCCGCACCGGACCGGCCGTGTGCGGCCGGTGCTACGAGGTGCCGGAGCAGATGCGCGCAGAGGTGGCCGCCGTCGAGCCGGCGGCGCACGCGGTAACCGGCTGGGGCACGCCGGCGGTCGACGTGAGCGCCGGGGTGCACGCGCAGCTCGACCGGCTCGGGGTGTGCGACCGGGCGCAGTCGCCGGTGTGCACGCTGGAGTCGGACGACCACTTCTCGTACCGCCGTGACCGCACGACCGGGCGGCTCGCGGGCTATGTGTGGCTGGACTGATGGGGCATGACGGACCGTAGAACCGAACTCGCCGCGAATCTGGCGAAGGTGGAGGAGCGCATCACCGCCGCGTGCGTGGCGGCCGGGCGCGAGCGGGAGGAGGTGACCCTGATCGTGGTCACCAAGACCTACCCGGCGAGCGATGTGCGGATCCTGTCGGAGCTCGGCGTGCGCCACGTCGCCGAGAACCGCGACCAGGACGCGGCACCGAAGGCGGAGGCCTGTGCCGATCTGCCCCTCTCGTGGCACTTCGTCGGCCAGCTCCAGACCAACAAGGTCCGCTCCGTGGTCGGGTACGCCGACGTCGTGCAGTCCGTCGACCGCTCCCGGCTGGTCACGGCGCTGTCGAAGGAGGCGGTGCGGGCCGGGCGCGAGGTGGGCTGCCTGATCCAGGTCGCGTTCGACGCCGACGCGAGCGGCCGCGGCGAGCGCGGTGGGATCGGCCCCGACGGAATCGAAGAGTTGGCCGATCTGGTGGCGCGGGCCGACGGGCTGCGGCTCGACGGACTGATGACCGTCGCCCCGCTCTCCGGGGAGTACGCGGGGCGCGAACAGGCGGCGTTCGGGCGGCTCATGGATTTGTCGACTGACCTGCGCCGAGCTCATCCGGCTGCAACCATGGTGTCCGCAGGGATGAGTGCGGACCTCGAACAGGCCGTGGCGGCCGGAGCGACACATGTGCGCGTCGGCACTGCGGTACTCGGAGTCCGACCCAGGCTCGGGTAACGTCGCCAAGAAGTCGGACCACAGCAGAAAATATGGTCAATGCCCAGTAAACCGGGCGCAACGACCTCGTGGATCGCAGGCACTTGGCAGTCGTCAGCCGATCCACCACAGAGCGGAGGACTCAGAGCATGGCCGGCGCGATGCGCAAGATGGCGGTCTACCTCGGCCTCGTGGAGGACGATGGGTACGACGGCCGCGGATTCGACCCCGACGACGACTTCGAGCCCGAACTGGACCCGGAGCCCGAGCGGGACCACCGACGGCACGAGCCGTCCCACCAGGCGCACGGTGCACATCAGTCCCAAAGGGACGAAGAGGTGCGAATCGTGCAACCGCCCGCGCAGCGCGAGCCGATGGCCCGAGCGACCTCGCTCGCCGCGGAATCCGGACGTCCGGCGCGTATCGCGCCCGTGGCATCCATCACACAAGAACGCCAGTCCCTGGAGAAGAACGCACCGGTGATCATGCCCAAGGTCGTGTCGGAACGAGAGCCGTACCGGATCACCACGCTTCACCCCCGGACGTACAACGAGGCCCGTACCATCGGGGAACACTTCCGTGAGGGCACCCCGGTGATCATGAATCTGACTGAGATGGATGACACAGACGCAAAGCGACTTGTCGACTTTGCGGCCGGTTTGGTGTTTGGTCTTCACGGCAGCATCGAGCGGGTGACGCAGAAGGTGTTCCTGTTGTCTCCTGCTAACGTCGATGTCACGGCGGAGGACAAGGCCCGCATCGCAGAGGGCGGGTTCTTCAACCAGAGCTGAGAAGCACCACCGGACCAAGTGCGGAAGAGCACGGAGCAGGGGAGAGGGAAAAGCAGGCCATGAGCGTGTTCGCGCAGGTGATCTACATCGCGCTGATGGTGTTCCTCGTCGTGCTCATCTTCCGGCTGGTCATGGATTACGTGTTCCAGTTCGCCCGCTCGTGGCAACCCGGCAAGGCGATGGTGGTCGTACTGGAGGCCACCTACACTGTCACCGATCCACCGTTGAAGCTTCTGCGGCGGTTCATCCCGCCGCTGCGTCTCGGGGGCGTGGCGCTCGACCTGTCCTTCTTCGTACTGATGATCATCGTCTACATTCTCATCTCCCTCACGAGCCTAGCGAGATGAATGTGGACGATACGGTCTTGCCGACTGCCGATGACTACGTTGAGGTGAAGAGATGCCGTTGACCCCCGAGGACGTGCGGAACAAGCAGTTCACGACCGTCCGCCTCCGAGAAGGCTATGACGAGGACGAGGTCGATGCCTTCCTCGACGAGGTCGAAGCCGAACTGACCCGTCTGCTCCGCGAGAACGAGGACCTGCGCGCCAAGCTGGCCGCGGCCACGCGCGCTGCTGCCCAGAACCAGCAGAACATGCGCAAGCCTCCGGAGCAGGACCAGCAGCATCCTCAGCAGCAGGGCATGCGAGGTCCCGGCGCGCCGGTGCCCGCCGGCATATCGGGCCCGCCGCAGCAGCAGATGGGTGGCCCCATGGGTGGCCCGCCCCAGCTGCCGAGCGGTGCCCCGCAGCTGCCTGCCGGCCCCAGCGGCCAGGGCGGCCCGCAGGGTCAGGGGCCGATGGGTCAGGGTCCGATGGGTCAGGGGCCGATGGGTCAGGGGCCGATGGGCCAGGGGCCGATGGGTCAGGGTCCGATGGGCCAGGGCCCCATGGGCGGTCAGCCGCCCATGCAGCAGCAGATGGGTGGCCCGATGGGCGGCCCCATGGGCGGTCCGATGGGCGGCCCCGGTCAGGGCCCCGGTGGCGACAGCGCCGCCCGTGTCCTCTCGCTGGCCCAGCAGACCGCCGACCAGGCGATCGCCGAGGCCCGCTCCGAGGCCAACAAGATCGTCGGCGAGGCCCGCAGCCGCGCCGAGGGTCTGGAGCGCGACGCCCGTGCCAAGGCCGACGCCCTGGAGCGGGACGCGCAGGAGAAGCACCGCGTCGCCATGGGCTCCCTGGAGTCCGCCCGCGCCACGCTGGAGCGCAAGGTCGAGGACCTGCGCGGCTTCGAGCGCGAGTACCGCACGCGTCTGAAGTCGTACCTCGAGTCCCAGCTGCGTCAGCTGGAGACCCAGGCCGACGACTCCCTGGCGCCTCCGCGTACTCCGGCGACCGCGTCGCTGCCGCCGTCCCCGGCGCCCTCCATGGCCCCGGCCGGCGCGAGCGCCCCGTCCTACGGCGGCAACCAGACGATGGGCGGCTCGCCCGCTCCGTCCGCCCCGTCCTACGGCGGCCAGCAGCAGATGACCCCGGCCATGACCCAGCCCATGGCCCCGGTCCGTCCGCAGGGTCCGTCCCCGATGGGCCAGGCTCCCTCGCCGATGCGCGGGTTCCTGATCGACGAGGACGACAACTGAGCACCGGGCACGGTGTGTAGTACGCCGTAGGCGTCGGCAGAGTTCAGGGCGGGACCCCGGATCACACGATCCGGGGTCCCGCCCTTTTTACGCGTGTTGAGACCGGCTCCTGGAGAAGGACCCGGACACGGAGAAGGGCCCGGCCTCCGAACGGAGACCGGGCCCTTCTGACGGAGTCGGGCGCCTACGCCTTGCGCAGCCGGAAGACCAGGCTCAGCCCCTCGTCCGTGAAGGCGGATCCGTACGTGTCGTCGGCGTCGCCCTGCGCGAAGTCGGCGGCCAGCACCTCATCGGCGATCAACTCGCTGTGCTCGGACAGCGCGGCGATCACCGCGGGGTCGTTCGAGGTCCAGCGCAGCGCGATCCGGTCGGCCACGTCGAGGCCGCTGTTCTTGCGGGCCTCCTGGATCAGCCGGATCGCGTCACGGGCCAGACCGGCCTGCCGCAGCTCTTCGGTGATCTCCAGGTCCAGGGCGACCGTCGCGCCGGAGTCGGAGGCCACCGACCAACCCTCGCGCGGGGTCTCGGTGATGATCACCTCGTCCGGGGCGAGAGCGACCGTCTCGCCGTCGAGCTCCACGGACGCCGTGCCCTCGCGCAGCGCGAGGGACAGCGCGGCCGCGTCGGCGCCGGCGATCGCCTTGGCCACGTCCTGCACCCGCTTGCCGAACCGCTTGCCGAGCGCCCGGAAGTTGGCCTTGGCGGTGGTGTCCACCAGGGAACCGCCGACCTCGGACAGCGACGCCAGGGCGGAGACGTTCAGCTCCTCGGTGATCTGCGTGTGCAGCTCGCGGTCCAGGGAGTCGAAGCCGCTCGCCGCGATCAGCGCGCGGGACAGTGGCTGGCGGGTCTTGACGCCCGACTCCGCGCGCGTGGCGCGGCCCAGCTCCACCAGCCGGCGCACCAGGACCATCTGCCGGGACAGCTCCGGGTCGATGGCGGAGAGGTCCGCCTCCGGCCAGGGGGCCAGGTGCACGGACTCCGGCGAGCCCGGGGTGACCGGGACGATCAGGTCCTGCCACACCCGCTCGGTGATGAACGGGGTGATCGGCGCCATCAGCTTGGTGACCGTCTCCAGCACCTCGTGCAGCGTGCGCAGCGCGGCCTTGTCGCCCTGCCAGAAGCGGCGGCGCGAACGGCGGACGTACCAGTTGGACAGGTCGTCCACGAACGCCGAGAGCAGCTTGCCGGCGCGCTGGGTGTCGTACGCCTCCAGCGCCTGGGTCACCTGGTCGGTGAGCGCGTGCAGCTCGGACAGCAGCCAGCGGTCGATCAGCGGGCGCTCGGCCGGGGCCGGATCCGCGGCGCTGGGCGCCCAGTTCGACGTACGGGCGTACAGGGCCTGGAAGGCGACCGTGTTCCAGTACGTGAGGAGCGTCTTGCGGACGACCTCCTGGATGGTGCCGTGGCCGACCCGGCGGGCCGCCCACGGGGAGCCGCCGGCCGCCATGAACCAGCGGACCGCGTCCGCGCCGTGCTGGTCCATGAGCGGGATCGGCTGCAGGATGTTGCCCAGGTGCTTGGACATCTTGCGGCCGTCCTCGGCGAGGATGTGGCCGAGGCAGACGACGTTCTCGTACGACGACTTGTCGAAGACCAGGGTGCCGACGGCCATCAGCGTGTAGAACCAGCCGCGGGTCTGGTCGATCGCCTCGGAGATGAACTGGGCCGGGTACCGGCTCTCGAACAGCTCCTTGTTCTTGTACGGGTAGCCCCACTGCGCGAACGGCATCGAACCCGAGTCGTACCAGGCGTCGATGACCTCCGGCACGCGCGTGGCGGGCTTCGCGCACTCCGGGCAGGCGAAGGTGACGTCGTCGATGAACGGGCGGTGCGGGTCGAGGGCCGACTGGTCCGAGCCGGTCAGCTCGGTCAGCTCCGCGCGGGAGCCGACGCAGGTGAGGTGGTCGTCCTCGCAGCGCCAGATCGGCAGCGGGGTGCCCCAGTAGCGGTTGCGGGACAGCGCCCAGTCGATGTTGTTGTTCAGCCAGTCGCCGAAGCGGCCGTGCTTGACCGTGTCCGGGAACCAGTTGGTGCCCTCGTTCTCCTGGATGAGGCGGTCCTTGATCGCCGTCGTGCGGATGTACCAGGAGGGCTGCGCGTAGTAGAGCAGCGCGGTGTGGCAGCGCCAGCAGTGCGGGTAGCTGTGTTCGTACGGCAGGTGCTTGAAGAGGAGGCCGCGCTGCTGAAGGTCCTCGGTGAGCTGTTCGTCCGCCTTCTTGAAGAAGACGCCGCCGACCAGCGGGACGTCCTCCTCGAAGGTGCCGTCCGGGCGGACCGGGTTGACCACGGGCAGGCCGTAGGCGCGGCAGACCTTGAGGTCGTCCTCACCGAAGGCCGGGGACTGGTGGACCAGACCCGTACCGTCCTCGGTCGTCACGTACTCGGCGTTCACCACGTAGTGCGCCGGCTCCGGGAACTCCACGAGCTCGAACGGGCGCCGGTAGGTCCAGCGCTCCATCTCGGCGCCGGTGAAGGACTGGCCGGTCGGCTCCCAGCCCTCGCCGAGCGCCTTGGCGACCAGCGGCTCGGCGACGACGATCTTCTCCTGGCCGTCGGTCGCGACGACGTAGGTGACCTCGGGGTGCGCGGCGACCGCCGTGTTGGACACCAGGGTCCAGGGGGTCGTCGTCCACACCAGCAGCGAGGCCTCGCCGGCGAGCGGGCCGGAGGTGAGCGGGAAGCGGACGTACACGGACGGGTCGACGACCGTCTCGTAGCCCTGGGCCAGCTCGTGGTCGGACAGGCCGGTGCCGCAGCGGGGGCACCAGGGGGCGACGCGGTGGTCCTGGACCAGCAGCCCCTTGCCGAAGATCTCCTTCAGCGACCACCACACCGACTCCACGTACTCGGGGTCCATGGTGCGGTAGGCGTCGTCCAGGTCGACCCAGTAGCCCATGCGGGTCGTGAGCTCGGCGAAGGCGTCGGTGTGCCGGGTCACGGACTCGCGGCACTTGGCGTTGAACTCGGCGATGCCGTACGCCTCGATGTCCTGCTTGCCGGAGAAGCCCAGCTCCTTCTCGACGGCCAGCTCGACGGGCAGGCCGTGGCAGTCCCAGCCGGCCTTGCGGGCCACGTGGTAGCCGCGCATGGTGCGGAAGCGGGGGAAGACGTCCTTGAAGACGCGCGCCTCGATGTGGTGGGCGCCCGGCATGCCGTTGGCGGTGGGCGGCCCCTCGTAGAACACCCACTCCGGGCGGCCCTCGGACTGCTCCAGGCTCTTGCTGAAGATCTTCTGGTCGCGCCAGAAGTCGAGCACCGCGTGCTCAAGCGCGGGCAGGTCGACCTGGGCGGGCACCTGGCGGTACGTCGGCGCTGTCATCTGCGAGCATCCTCCAACGGACTTGCTGCCTTCCGTCGGAGGGACGAGAGCCTTCGTTCCTGTCTACGCCGTATGCGGCGCGCTCCCGCGGTACCACCCTCCTTGGCCCTCCGCCGCGCCGTACACGCCGGTGAGCCCCCTCATTGGGGTCGCGAAGCCGGTTCTACTCGCCTCGGCCCGTGGGCTGCGGCTTTCCTCCGGCGGCTCCGGGGTGATCTTCACGTCGCGCTGACCCCCGGGCTCACACCGTCCCCGGGTCGCTCTCGGCCGCCTACGCCGCTACTCGTCCCCATCCACGCTTTTCGCTCCGCCCAGTGTACGGCGCCGCGCGGACCGTGGCCGACCGGATTTCCGGGTGGTGGGAGCACCGGCCGCGGGACCGGCCGGGGTGACCCGAATGGCGAGGGGGTGGCCGGGCTCCTGGCGTGCGGGTACGGCTCGGCGGATTACCCGGCGGGGAGCTGGGCACAACGGATGCAGGCCCGCTGCGCGGGGGGTGCGGGCGGGCGAATCGGGCGGTGTGCCCCGTTGCCGCGGGACTCAAGTCGATTTATCGTCCCAGCACGATTCGCGTGCGAGATCACAATATGTGAAGGGGCCGCGGCCATGGTGGCGAAAAAGACCGCCGTAGAGCAGCCGGCGACCAGCCGGCCCAGGGGCGCGGCCGCCTCCGGCGCCGAGAAGAAGGGCACGCGCGCGGGGGCGCCGAGCACGGCGGCGAAGGAGACGGCCGCGACCGCGAAGAAGAGGGCCGTGCGGGGGTCGGCCGAAGCGACGGTCACCGCACACGCGGACGACCGGAGGACCGCGGGGAAGAAGCAGGCCGGGAAGGCCGCGGCGAGGACGACGCCCACTGGGGAGAGCACGGAAAGCGTCCCCGCGCGTACGGCGGCCTCGCGGACGGCCGCGAAGAAGCCACGGGCCAGGACGACACCGGACGAGAGGGCGGCCGAGAAGCGGCCGGGCGACGCGGCGCCCGCCGGGAAGCCGCGGGCCGAGAAGGCCAGGGCCCACGAGCCGCCGACCGGAAAGACCCCCGCCGAGCAGGCGACGGCCCACGAGCGGCCGGCCGACCGGCCACGGGCCGGCAAGGCCCCGGCGGGGAAGGCTCCGGGCCACGAGCCGTCCGCCGAGAAGGGGGCGGGCAAGGAGGCGGCCGGCGGGAAGACGTCGGCCGGGAAGGCTTCGGCTCACCAGCCTTCGGCCGGGAAGTCGCAGGCCGACAGCGCGACGGCCCACGAGCCGGTGGCCGGGACGGAGAAGGCGGCGGGCGGGAAGGCACGCGCCGGGAAGCGGCCGGGCGGAAGGACGACCGCCACGAAGCAGCGGGCCGAGAAGACGCGGACCCACGAGCCCGCGGCCGAAGAGACGCCCGTCATGACGGCATCGGCTCACAAGCCGTCGGCCGAAGAGACGCCCGCCGTGACGGCATCCGCCCGCAAGACGCCGGCCGAGGAGCCGCGGGCCGTGGAGGCACCGGCCCGCAGGACGCCGGCCGAGAAGTCACGGGCCGGGAAGGCGGCGGCCGGGAGGACGACGGCTCACCGGGCGGCGGCCGGGAAGGCGCGGGGCGGCGAAGCACAGGCGAAGACGCCGGCCAGGAAGGGGACGGGCAGCAAGGCTGTCGCCGGGAAGGTCGTGGCGGACAGGCCGGCGGAGGGAGGGCCGGCCGAAGAGAGGCCGGCGGCGAGGAAGGTCGCCGCCGGGAAGGCGGACGGTGCGGACGTCTCCACGAGGGCGGCCGCGAAGAGCACGGCCAAGGAAGCGGGCGCGGCGCGGGCCGCAAGGCAGACGGGAGCCACGACAGTGGTTGCGAAGAAGACTCCTGGCACGGCCACGACGGCGCAGTCCGCCGTTCCCAAGGCGCGGGTCGCCGCGGCGGAGCCCGGCGAGCTGGCGGTGCGCCCCGGCGAGGACCCCTGGACCCCGCAAGAGGTCGACGAGGCCCGCGCCGAGCTGCTGTCGGAGGTGGAGCGGCTGCGGACCGAGATCAGCACCTCCGAGGCGTCCCTCGTGGGCCTGATGCGCGACTCCGGGGACGGCGCGGGCGACGACCAGGCCGACACCGGCACCAAGAACATCACGCGCGAGCACGAGATGGCGCTGGCCGCCAACGCGCGCGAGATGCTGACCCAGAACGAGCACGCCCTGGAACGCCTGGACTCGGGCACCTACGGCCTGTGCGAGAACTGCGGGAACCCCATCGGCAAGGCCCGGATGCAGGCCTTCCCGCGAGCCACCCTGTGCGTGGAGTGCAAGCAGAAGCAGGAACGCCGCTCCTGAGCATGAGGGCCCCTCGGCACGTGCCGTACTCTCGTCCTCAGTCAGGCACCTAGGTTGAGGGACTCACGTGGCAGAGGCGGAGCGCATCATCGGTACGCCGGACACCCCGGAAGACAGCGGCGAGCGGACGGCGGCGGCCGGCGCGACCGGCGTGGGCGAGCAGCAGACCCGGGCGGAGCGGCGCACGGGCCGCGGGCGCCGTATCGCCGTGCTGTTCGCGGTCGCCGCGTTCGCCTACGCCGTCGACCTGATCAGCAAGCTGCTCGTGGTGTCGAAGCTGGAGGGCCGCGCGCCGATCCGGCTCGTCGGGGACCTGCTGGAGCTGCACGCCATCCGCAACCCGGGCGCCGCCTTCGGCTTCGGCGCGGCCTTCACGATCATCTTCACGCTGATCGCCGCCGCCGTGATCGTGGTCATCATCCGCCTGGCCCGCAAGCTGTACAGCTTCCCCTGGGCGGTCGCCCTCGGCCTGCTGCTCGGCGGCGCGCTCGGCAACCTCACCGACCGGATCTTCCGGGCCCCGGGGATCTTCGAGGGCGAGGTGGTGGACTTCATCGCGCCCAAGGGCTTCGCGGTGTTCAACCTCGCCGACTCGGCGATCGTCTGCGGCGGCATCCTGATCGTGCTGCTGTCCTTCCGCGGCCTGGACCCGGACGGCACGGTCCACAAGGACTGAGCCGGCGCACCAGGACCGCGCCGGCGGCTCCCGCGGCGGAGTTGTCCACAGGCCCGTGCGGGAGCGTCCGGCCGGTCCGGCATACTCGACGGGTGAGCACAGTTCCCGAGGTCCGTACCCTGCCCGTGCCCGACGGCCTGGAGGGCGAGCGCGTCGACGCCGCCATCTCCCGCATGTTCGGCTTCTCCCGCACGAAGGCGGCGGAGCTGGCCGCGGCCGGCAAGGTCCAGGTCGACGGCGCGGTGGTCGGCAAGTCCGAGCGGGTGCACGGCGGGGCCTGGCTCGAGGTCGAGATGCCGCAGGCGCCCGCGCCGGTCCAGGTGGTGGCCGAGCCGGTCGAGGGCATGGAGATCGTGCACGACGACGACGACGTGGTCGTGATCGTCAAGCCCGTGGGCGTGGCCGCACACCCGAGCCCCGGCTGGAGCGGACCGACCGTCATCGGCGGTCTCGCGGCCGCCGGGTACCGGATCTCCACCTCCGGCGCCGCCGAGCGCCAGGGCATCGTGCACCGCCTCGACGTCGGCACCTCCGGACTGATGGTGGTCGCCAAGTCGGAGCGTGCCTACACGTCGCTCAAGCGCCAGTTCAAGGAGCGCACGGTCGACAAGAAGTACCACACCCTGGTCCAGGGCCACCCGGACCCGACGAGCGGCACGATCGACGCCCCGATCGGCCGCCACCCGAACCACGACTACAAGTGGGCGGTCACCGCCGAGGGCAAGCCCTCCGTGACCCACTACGACCTCATCGAGGCCTTCCGCGCCGCCTCCCTGCTCGACGTGAAGCTGGAGACCGGCCGCACCCACCAGATCCGGGTCCACATGTCCGCCCACCGCCACCCCTGCGTCGGCGACCTCACCTACGGCGCCGACCCGACCCTCGCCAAGCGGCTGGGGCTGACCCGCCAGTGGCTGCACGCCGTCCGGCTGGGCTTCGAGCACCCCGGGGACGGCCAGTGGGTGGAGTTCGAGAGCGCCTACCCCGAGGACCTGGAGAAGGCCCTGGAGCAGGTCCGCGCGGAGACGTGGGCATGAGCGGCCCGTACACCCTGCGGGTCGCCGAGGACCCGGCCGACCGCGAGGCCTGCTTCGCGGTCCGCAAGGAGGTCTTCGTCGTCGAGCAGGGCGTCGACGAGGACATCGAGTACGACGCGTACGACGCCGTAGCGGTGCACGTCCTGGCGGTCCGCGCCGACGGCGTGCCGCTCGGCACCGGGCGGCTGCTGCACGGGGAGGCGGCGGCCGCGAAGACCGGCGGCGACCCGGCGGTGGGCTCCCTCGGGCGGCTGGCCGTCACCCAGGACGCGCGCGGGCTCGGGGTCGGCGCCGCCCTGGTGCGGGCCGTCGAGGACGCGGCCCGCGCGCGCGGCCTCGCCGCGGTGGACCTGCACGCCCAGACCCACGCCCTGGGCTTCTACGAGCGCCTCGGCTACGAGGCGTACGGCCCGGAGTTCCCCGACGCGGGCATACCGCACCGGGCGATGCGCCGCGCTCTGTAGAGCCACGCTTTCCCGCCGGGCGGATGGCAGGCTTGAGGCCTGCGTGTGATCGTCGACCCCCGGAGCGCCGGCCGTGGATCAGTTGGCTCTGTTGTTCGTCCTGCTGCTCGGGGCCCTGGTGAGCGTGCCGTTGGGAGACCGGCTGGGACTGCCGGCGCCCGTGCTGATGACGCTGTTCGGCGGGGCGCTGGCGGTGGCCGACTTCGTCCCCAACGTGAACATCCCGCCGGAGCTGATCCTGCCGGGTCTGCTGCCGCCGCTGCTCTACGCCGCGGTGCGCCGCACCTCCTGGCGGCAGTTCGCGGCCAACATCCGCCCGATCTTCCTGCTGGCCGTCGCCCTGGTGTTCGTGACGACGGTGTGCGTGGCGTTCGTCGCCAACGCGATCGTGCCCGGACTGCCGATCGCCGCGGCCGTCGCCCTCGGCGCGCTGATCGCCCCGCCCGACCCGGTCGCCGCGACGAGCGTCGCCGGACAGCTCGGGCTGCCGCGCCGCCTGGTGTCGATCCTGGAGGGCGAGGGGCTCTTCAACGACGTCACCGCCATCGTGCTGTACCACGTGGCGATCGCCGCCGCCGTGAGCGGCACCTTCTCACCCTGGCGGGCCGGTCTCGACCTCGTGCTGTCCGCCGTCGTCGCGCTGGCCGTGGGACTGGTGCTCGGCTGGGGCGCGAACAGGCTGATGGATCTGCTGGGGGACCCGACGCTCCAGATCGGCATGACCCTGCTGGTGCCGTACGCCTCCTACGTCCTCGCGGAGAAGCTGCACGGCTCCGGGGTGCTCGCCGTGCTCACCACGGCGCTGTTCCTCGCCGAGTACGCCACCGACGCCGACGACGTGATGACCCGGCTCGCCGGGCACACCTTCTGGGACATCATCGACACCCTCGTCACGGGCGTCGCCTTCGGGCTCATCGGCCTGGAGCTGCACAACGCGATCCGCACGGCAGCGGGCCGGTGGGGCGAGATGCTCGGCTGGGCCGCCGCGGTGGTGGGCGTGGTGGTCGTCGTACGGCTGCTGTGGCTGCTGCCCGCCACCTGGCTCACCAAGCGGCTGCACGCCCGCCGCGACTACGACGAGGAGATCCCGGTGAGCTGGCGGGAGACCGTCGTGATGTGGTGGTCCGGGATGCGCGGGGTGGCCTCCGTGGCGCTGGCGCTGGCCGTGCCGCTGGAGACGGACGCCGGGACGCCGTTCCCCGACCGGGACGAGATCATCTTCATCGCGTTCGGGGTGATCGTCGCCACCCTGGTGCTCCAGGGGCTGACCCTGCCGTGGCTGGTGAAGCGGCTCGGGGTGCAGGCGGACTCCGAGCGCGAGAAGGACTTCGAGAAGGAGCTCGCGGTGCGGGCCGCGAAGGCGGCCAAGCGCAGGCTGAAGGAGATCGAACAGGTGGAGGAGCTGCCCGAGGAGCTGTCCGAGCAGATGCTGCGGCGGGCCTTCGACATCGGCATCCGGATCAGCCCGGACATGGGGGAGGAGGAGCGCCGAGAGGCGCAGCACCAGCGGGCCAAGCGGATCAAGCGGGTGCGGCGCATCCAGAACGAGATGCTCAGCGCCGCCCGGCACGAGGTGCTGGCGGCGCGGAGCGAACCGGGGGCGGACCCGGAGATCGTGGACCGGGTGCTGCGCCATCTCGACGTACGCAGTCTGCGCTGAGGCCGGCCCGCCCCGGCGGGCGGTGCTCGTCAGCCGCGGCCCGTACGCGGGAAGTCGTACGCCTTGCGGAGCGAGGAGCTGTCCGGGGACGGGACCCGGTAGGGCGGCAGGACCGCGTCGGAGGTGTTGACCCGCGGCAGCGCGTACGGGTGCTCGGTGGACAGCCAGGTGATCATCTCCTCGCGGACCGCGACCCGCACCGTCCAGATGTCGTCGGCGTCCTTCGCGGTCACCAGTGCCCGCACCTGGATGCTGTTCGGGGTCGTGTCGGTCACCACGAGGTTGCAGGCGCGGCCGTCCCAGGCCGGGCACTGGCGCAGGATGTCCCGCAGCTTCTCGCGCATCGCCTCGACGGGTGCGCTGTGGTCCAGGTGCCAGTAGACGATGCCGGTCATCTGCGGGGTGCCGCGGGACCAGTTCTCGAACGGCTTGGACGTGAAGTACGACACCGGCATGGTGATCCGGCGCTCGTCCCAGGTGCGGACCGTCAGGAAGGTCAGGGTGATCTCCTCGACCGTGCCCCACTCGCCGTCCACGACGACCGTGTCGCCGATGCGCACCATGTCGCCGAAGGCGATCTGGAGCCCCGCGAACAGGTTCGACAGCGTCGACTGGGCGGCGACACCGGCCACGATGCCCAGGATGCCGGCGGAGGCCAGCAGTGAGGCACCGGCCGCGCGCATCGCCGGGAAGGTCAGCAGCATCGAGGCGATCGCCACGACGATGACGACCGCCGACACCACCCGCATGATCAGCTCGACCTGCGTGCGCACCCGGCGCACCCGGGCCACGTCCCGGTGGGCGCGCGCGTAGCGGCTGTAGGAGGTCTCCACGATCGCCGCGGCGATCCGGATGACGAGCCAGGCCGCGGAGCCGATCAGCACCAGGGTCAGCGTCCGGCCGATGCCGACGTGGTGGGCCTCCAGCACCTTCGTCTGGTCGTAGGAGCCTCTGAGCAGCGCGGCGCACAGGACGAGCTGGTAGGGGATGCGGGCGCGCCGCAGCAGCTGCCACAGCGGGGTCTCGGCGTTGCGCTCGTCGGCCTTGCGCAGCAGCAGGTCGGTGGCCCAGCCGATGGCCACCGTGAGCAGCACCGAGCCGCCGAGCACGATCAAGGGACGGAGTACGTTCTCCATGCCTCCGCGCCTAACCGGTCTCGCGGGCTCATGAACATGTGAGTTGCGGCACGGCCCGGGCAGGGCCGCGCTGGGGCCGGGCCGATCCCGGCTGGCACCATGGCCTCATGAACATCATGCTCTTTCACTCGACCTACGGCCTGCGGCCCGCGGTGCGCGAGGCCGCGGACCGGCTGCGCGCGGCCGGCCACGAGGTGTGGACGCCGGACCTCTTCGAGGGACGCACGTTCGACACCGTCGAGGAGGGCATGGCGTACAACGACGAGCTGGGAAAGGAGGAGCTGCTCAAGCGGGCGGTGCTGGCGGCGGCGCCGTACTCGGACCGGGGCCTGGTCTACGCCGGGTTCTCGCTCGGCGCCTCCATCGCCCAGACCCTCGCCCTCGGCGACGACAAGGCGCGCGGGCTGCTGCTCCTGCACGGCACCTCGGACATCGCGCCGAACGCGGAGGCGGACGGGCTGCCGGTGCAACTGCACGTGGCCGAGCCGGACCCGTTCGAGACGGACGACTGGCTGAGCGCCTGGTACCTGCAGATGGGGCGGGTGGGCGCCGACGTCGAGATCTACCGCTACGCCGGGGCCGGCCACCTCTACACCGACCCCGAGCTGCCGGACTACGACGCGGAGGCCGCCGAGGCCACCTGGCGGGTGGCGCTCGGCTTCCTCGAGTCGCTGGGCTGAGCGGGACGCTCCGGTGGGCGCCTACACCGGGTCGTAGGTCCGCTCGATCTTCTGCGTGCCGCTGCGGGTGCGGTACGAGCGCGTCCAGCTGGACGTGGCGTCCGGGCTGGTGCGGTCGGACAGGACGTAGTAGTCCATCTGCGCGCGGTCCGCGGTGATGTCCAGGACGCCGTAGCCGTGCCGGTCGGTGTCCACCCAGTGGACGTGCCGGTTGGCGGCCTTGATGACCGGCGAGGCGATCGCGGAGACCGTGCCCTCGGGGACCTTCACGATGTCGTCGAGGTTGTCGGAGGTCACCGAGGTGATCACGAACTCGGTGGCCGCCGACGCCGACAGCGGGTAGGTGCCCGCGTCCACCGGCACGTCGTTGGCCCACGCCATGTGGATGTCACCGGTCAGGAAGACCGTGTTGCCGATGGCGTTGGAGCGCAGGTGGGCCAGCAGCTCGCGGCGGTCGTCGGTGTAGCCGTCCCACTGGTCGGTGTTGGCCGCGATGCCCTCCTGCGGCAGCCCGAGCAGCTTGGCGAGCGGCTTGAACAGGTCGGCGGAGAGCGAGCCGAAGGAGAACGGCGAGATCATCACGGAGTTGCCGACGAGCCGCCACTTGGTGTCGGACGCCTTCAGCCCGGCCTTCAGCCAGTCGAGCTGGGCCCGCCCGGTGATCGTGCGGTCCGGGTCGTCCACCGAACCGCTGGCCGTGCCGGCCTGCTGGGAACGGAACGAGCGCAGGTCCAGCAGGGACAGGTCGGCGAGCTTGCCGAAGCGCAGCCGGCGGTAGGTGGTGCCGGCGATCGCGGGACGGACCGGCATCCACTCGAAGTAGGCCTGCTTCGCGGCGGCCTGACGGGACGTCCAGGTGCCCTCCGCACCCTCGGTGTGGTTGACCGCGCCGCCCGACCAGGCGTTGTCGGCGAACTCGTGGTCGTCCCAGATCGCGACGACCGGCGCCTTCAGGTGCAGCGCCTGGAGGTCGGGGTCGGTCTTGTACTTGGCGTGCCGGGTCCGGTAGTCGGCGAGGGTGAGGATCTCGTTCGCCGGGGCGTGCGGGCGTACGACCTTGCCGCGGGCCGCGTACTCGCCGGACTTGTACTCGTAGATGTAGTCGCCGAGGTGCAGCCAGGCGTCCAGGTCGTTGCGGGCGGCGAGGTGGCGGTAGGCGGAGAAGTAGCCCGCCTCCCAGTTGGCGCAGGAGACCACGCCGAAGCGCAGGGAGGAGACGGCCGCGTCCGCCGCCGGCGCGGTGCGGGTGCGCGCCACCGGGGAGTCGGTGCCGCCGGCGGTGAAGCGGAACCAGTAGTCGGTGGCCGGGTCCAGACCGCGGATGTCGGCCTTGACCGTGTGGTCGGAGGCGGCCGTCGCGGTGGTGGAGCCCCTGGCGACGACGGTCGTCAGCGCCTTGTCCTTGGCGACGACCCAGCTGACCTGGGTGTCCGGGCCGACGCCCGAGCCGGGTATCGCGTCCGGGGTGGGGGTCACACGGGTCCACAGCAGGACGCCGTCGGGCAGTGGGTCGCCGGAGGCGACGCCGTGCAGGAAGGCGGGGGCGTCCGTGGCGGCGCGGGCCGGGAGCGCGGCGGCCAGCGGTCCTGCCAGGACAGCAGTCGCCGCCGCGGCCTTGACGACCGTACGGCGGCGGGGCGAAGAGGAGTTGAGGCCCTGGGACGCCTCGGATGATCTGTATCGACTGGTCACGACCGATCAGGTTACTGATCGGTATGCGCCAGAGTGGGCGAACGTCGAATGTTCGCCCACTCTTCACGTCGAGGCCCGTTGGTGAGGAGCCGTCAGCCCTTGAGGGCCGCGCCCACCACCCGGTTGAAGTCGGCCACCGTCAGCAGCGGGGTGCCCTGGCTGTCGGCGGTGAGCTTCTTGCCGTCCATGACGAAGCCCGGAGTGCCGGTGACACCGTCCTTGTTGGTGTCGAAGGTCTTCGACATGGCCATCGCCCAGGCGTCGTAGGTGCCCTTCTTCACGGCGTCGTCGAACTTGGCGTTGTTCTTCAGCGCCGGGACGGTGTCGGCGATCTTGATGAGGTAGTCGTCGTCCTTGAACTTGTCGTCCGCCTCCTGCGGGTGGAACTTCGTGGAGTACAGCGCGCTCTTGTACTCGAGGAAGGCTTCCGGGGAGACGTTCAGCGCGGCACCGAGGGAGCTCAGCGCGTCCTTGGAGCCCTCGCCTTCGCCGCGGTCCAGGAACGTGGCGCCGATGAACTGCATCTTGAACTTGCCGTCGTCGAGGTCCTTCTTCACCGTGGTGCCCACGGTCTGCTCGAACTGGGCGCAGACCGGGCAGCGCGGGTCCTCGTAGACCTTCAGGGTCTTCTTGGCGGTGTCCTTTCCTATGACGACCGTCGTGCCGTCCGTGCCCGAGGTGTTGGCCGGAGCGGTGACCTTGGCGTCCTTCAGACCCTCCCAGTAACCGGGCTTGTTCATCTGGACGACGGCGTAGCCGATGCCGCCGGCCGCGGCCAGCACGGCCACCACCGAGGCGGCCACGACGACCTGCCGCCTGGCCTTGTCCCGCTTGGCCTGCCGCTCGCGCTCCTCGCGCAGCCGCTCCCGGGCCGCCGTCTTCGCCGTCTGGCTGTTCCGCTTGCTCATCTTGGTGATCTCCATGTGGGACGCGCACGTGCCGTACGCGGATACGTGTGGGGGACTGGTCGTGCTCAGCGGCCGTCGCCCGCGGCGGAGCCGTTCGGCTCGCCGGGCCGGCCACGAGGGACGCGGTCCTCGCTCAGGCGAGGGCGGCGACGGGCGAGCACGGAGGTCCACGCCGTCCCAGGGAGTGCACGAGAAGCCGGTCGCGGGCGGTGCCGCGGCGCGGGGCCGGGCGGGGCAGCCGGCGCACCGGCGCCGGCCGCACGGTGACCGCGGCCACCGCCAGCAGCAGCGGCCGGAAGGTAGTGGCGGCGACCGCGCGCAGCAGCTGCGTCAGCGCCCGCTCGCCCCGGCGCAGCCAGGCGGCGGCGAGCAGGCCCACACCGACGTGCGCGGCGAGCAGCAGCCAGGCGGCGGCGGGGCTGGCGTGGGAGAGCAGCGCGGCCGCCCGGTCCGGGCCGCCGGCCACCTGCGCCAGCGGGGTGCCCACCCGCCCCTCGCACAGCACGTCCAGACCGAACGCGTGCAGCGGGCCGGCGATCGGGCCGCCGGCCCGGCCGTAGCAGGCGTCCTGGCCGGTGGTGAACACCGTGTCGGCGGCCAGCTCCAGCGGGACGAGCAGGGCCGCGATCCGGCCGAAGCCGCGCTCGCGGCCCGCCAGTGCGTACGCGGTGACGAACACCCCGGCGGCGACCGCGGTCACGGTCGCCACCGGCAGCGGGGCCCGGGACAGCAGCACGTGCGACGCGGTGCTGAGCGTCACGGCGAAGGCCGTGAACAGCGCCGCGCGCACGGCTCTGAGCTGGGTCCCGGAAATGTCCATAGCGAGAGGAGAGTGTGTCACGTACGCGAGTAAGGGACCCTTAAAGGGTGCCTGTGCGTACGGGACGTCACAGCCCCGGGATCCGGCCGTTGCGGAACAGGTCGAGGAAGATCTGGTGGTCGGCCCGCGCGCGTGCGCCGTACCCGTGCGCGAAGTCCACCAGGAGCGGCGCGAAGCCCTCCTCGTCGGCCGCGAGCGCCGCGTCGATGGCCCGCTCGGTGGAGAACGGGACCAGGGACTCGCCGGACTGGTCGTCGGCCGCCGCGTGCATGGTGGCGGTGGCCCGGCCCAGGTCGGCGACCACGGCCGCGATCTCCTCCGGGTCGTCGATGTCGCCCCAGTCCAGGTCGACCGCGTACGGCGAGACCTCGGCGACCAGCTGGCCGGTGCCGTCCAGTTCGGTCCAGCCGAGCCACGGGTCGGCGTGCGCCTGCAGGGCGCGTTGGGAGATCACCGTGCGGTGGCCCTCGTGCTGGAAGTACTCCGCGATCGCCGGGTCCGTGATGTGCCGGGAGACGGCCGGGGTCTGGGCCTGCTTGATGTAGATCACCACGTCGTTCTCGAGGGCGTCGCTGTGGCCCTCCAGCAGGATGTTGTACGATGGCAGGCCCGCCGAGCCGATGCCGATGCCCCGGCGGCCGACGACGTCCTTCACGCGGTACGAGTCCGGGCGGGCCAGCGAGGAGTCCGGCAGCGTCTCCAGGTAGCCGTCGAAGGCCGCCAGGACCTTGTAGCGGGTGGCGGCGTCCAGCTCGATGGCACCGCCGCCCGAGGCGAAGCGGCGCTCGAAGTCGCGGATCTCGGTCATCGAGTCCAGCAGCCCGAAGCGGGTGAGGGAGCGGGCGTCACGCAGCGCGTCCAGCAGCGGACCCTGCGCGGTGTCCAGCGTGAAGGGCGGCACCTCGTCCCGCTTGGCACCCGTGGCCAGGGCGTGGACGCGCTCGCGGTAGGCGGCCGCGTAGACCGTCACCAGCTCGGTGATCTGCTCGTCGCTGAGCGCCTTCGCGTACCCGACGAGCGCGATCGAGGCCGAGAAGCGCTTCAGGTCCCAGGTGAAGGGGCCGACGAAGGCCTCGTCGAAGTCGTTGACGTTGAAGACCAGGCGGCCGTTGGAGTCCATGTACGTGCCGAAGTTCTCGGCGTGCAGGTCGCCGTGGATCCACACGCGCGAGGTGCGGTCGTCCAGGTACGGTCCGCCGCGCTTCTCGGCGTCGAGGTCGTGGTAGAAGAGGCACGCCGTGCCCCGGTAGAACGCGAACGCGGAGGCCGCCATCTTGCGGAACTTCACCCGGAACGCGGCCGGGTCGGCGGCCAGGAGCCGGCCGAAGGCGGTGTCGAAGACGGCGAGGATCTCCTCGCCGCGCTGCTCGTCGTTGAGCTGGGGGACCGACATCGCGGGGTGCCTCCTGGTGCAGGACGGGTGGTGCGTGAATGTGCAGGTACGGGTCGGACGGCGCTTCCGCCGTCTCCAACGGGCGACGCCACGCGGGAGTGCCCGGTTCCCGCATGAAGGTACGCGGGGAAGGCCCGCGCGTGTCAGTACCGGGGCATAGACTTCGACGCTGTCCCCCAGACTGTCCGCAGTCGGTCCGCAGCCGGTCGGAAGATCGTCGACGCCCGTTTTCCTTGGAGGCCGAAACCGTGTCGAAGCCGCCGTTCACGCACCTGCACGTCCACACCCAGTACTCGCTGCTGGACGGTGCCGCGCGGCTGAAGGACATGTTCGACGCCTGCAACGAGATGGGCATGACGCACATCGCGATGTCCGACCACGGCAACCTGCACGGGGCGTACGACTTCTTCCACACCGCGAAGAAGGCCGGAATCACCCCGATCATCGGGATCGAGGCGTACGTCGCCCCCGAGTCCCGGCGCAACAAGCGCAAGATCCTCTGGGGCCAGCCGCACCAGAAGCGGGACGACATCTCCGGCTCCGGCGGCTACACCCACAAGACGATGTGGGCCGTGAACCGGACCGGGCTGCACAACATCTTCCGCCTCTCCTCCGACGCCTACGCCGAGGGCTGGCTGCAGAAGTGGCCCCGGATGGACAAGGAGACCATCGCCCAGTGGTCCGAGGGCGTCGTGGCCTCCACCGGCTGCCCCTCCGGCGAGGTGCAGACCCGGCTGCGCCTCGGGCACTTCGACGAGGCCCTGAAGGCGGCCTCCGAGTACCAGGACATCTTCGGCAAGGACAAGTACTTCCTGGAGCTGATGGACCACGGCATCGAGATCGAGCGCCGGGTCCGCGACGGCCTGCTGGACATCGGCCGGAAGCTGGGCATCCCCCCGCTGGTCACCAACGACTCGCACTACACGTACGCGCACGAGGCGGGGGCGCACGACGCCCTGCTGTGCATCCAGACCGGCAAGAACCTCTCCGACCCGGACCGCTTCAAGTTCGACGGCACCGGCTACTACCTGAAGTCCACGGACGAGATGTACGCCATCGACTCCTCGGACGCCTGGCAGGAGGGCTGCGCCAACACGCTCCTCGTCGCCGAGATGGTCGACACCACCGGCATGTTCGAGGCCAAGAACCTCATGCCGAGGTTCGACATCCCCGACGGGTACACCGAGGTGACCTGGTTCAAGGAGGAGGTCCGCCGCGGGATGGAGCGCCGCTTCCCGGGCGGCATCCCCGACGACCGCCAGAAGCAGGCCGAGTACGAGATGGACGTCATCATCCAGATGGGGTTCCCGGGCTACTTCCTCGTCGTCGCCGACTTCATCATGTGGGCCAAGAACAACGGCATCGCGGTCGGCCCGGGCCGAGGCTCCGCGGCCGGTTCGATCGTCGCCTACGCCATGGGCATCACCGACCTCGACCCGATCCCGCACGGCCTGATCTTCGAGCGCTTCCTCAACCCCGAGCGCGTCTCCATGCCCGACGTCGACATCGACTTCGACGAGCGCCGGCGCGTCGAGGTCATCAGGTACGTGACGGAGAAGTACGGCGCCGACAAGGTCGCCATGATCGGCACGTACGGCAAGATCAAGGCCAAGAACGCGATCAAGGACTCCGCGCGCGTGCTGGGCTACCCGTACGCCATGGGCGACCGGCTCACCAAGGCGATGCCCGCCGACGTCCTCGGCAAGGGCATCGACCTGAACGGCATCACCGACCCCTCGCACCCGCGCTACGGCGAGGCGGGCGAGATCCGCGGGATGTACGAGAACGAGCCGGACGTGAAGAAGGTCATCGACACCGCCAAGGGCGTCGAGGGCCTCGTCCGGCAGATGGGTGTGCACGCGGCCGGCGTGATCATGTCCAGCGAGACCATCACCGAGCACGTCCCGGTGTGGGTGCGCCACACCGACGGGGTGACCATCACGCAGTGGGACTACCCGAGCTGTGAGTCGCTCGGCCTGCTGAAGATGGACTTCCTCGGCCTGCGCAACCTCACGATCATGGACGACGCCGTCAAGATGGTGAAGTCCAACAAGGACGTCGACATCGATCTGCTGAGCCTCCCGCTCGACGATCCGACGACCTTCGAACTGCTCCAGCGCGGCGACACCCTCGGCGTCTTCCAGTTCGACGGCGGCCCCATGCGCTCGCTGCTGCGCCTGATGAAGCCCGACAACTTCGAAGACATCTCCGCCGTGTCGGCGCTCTACCGGCCGGGTCCGATGGGCATGGACTCGCACACCAACTACGCGCTGCGCAAGAACAAGCTCCAGGAGATCACCCCGATCCACAAGGAGCTGGAGGAGCCCCTCGAAGAGGTCCTGGCCGTCACCTACGGCCTGATCGTCTACCAGGAGCAGGTGCAGAAGGCCGCGCAGATCATCGCGGGCTACTCGCTCGGCGAGGCCGACATCCTCCGCCGCGTGATGGGCAAGAAGAAGCCCGAGGAACTGGCGAAGAACTTCGTCCTGTTCCAGGACGGCGCCCGGAAGAAGGGGTACAGCGACGAGGCGATCCAGGCCCTGTGGGACGTCCTGGTCCCGTTCGCCGGCTACGCCTTCAACAAGGCCCACTCGGCCGCGTACGGCCTGGTGTCGTACTGGACCGCCTATCTGAAGGCGAACTACCCCGCCGAGTACATGGCCGCGCTCCTGACCTCGGTCAAGGACGACAAGGACAAGTCGGCGATCTACCTCAACGAGTGCCGCCGCATGGGCATCAAGGTGCTCCCGCCCAACGTCAACGAGTCGGTGCACAACTTCGCCGCCCAGGGCGACGACGTGATCCTCTTCGGCCTGGAGGCCGTGCGCAACGTCGGCACCAACGTGGTCGAGTCGATCATCAACAGCCGCAAGGCCAAGGGCAAGTACGCCTCCTTCCCCGACTACCTCGACAAGGTCGAGGCGGTCGCGTGCAACAAGCGCACCACGGAGTCGCTGATCAAGGCCGGGGCGTTCGACACCCTGGGCCACACCCGCAAGGGGCTCACGGCCCAGTACGAACCGATGATCGACAACGTGGTCGCGGTCAAGCGCAAGGAGGCCGAGGGGCAGTTCGACCTCTTCGGCGGCATGGGCGAGGAGACCAGCAGCGAGCCCGGCTTCGGCCTCGACGTGCAGTTCACCGACGAGGAGTGGGACAAGACCTATCTGCTCGCCCAGGAGCGCGAGATGCTCGGCCTCTACGTCTCCGACCACCCGCTCTTCGGCCTGGAGCACGTGCTGTCGGACAAGGCCGACGCGGGCATCGCCCAGCTCACCGGCGGTGAGCACTCCGACGGCGCGGTCGTCACCATCGGCGGCATCATCTCGGGCCTCCAGCGCAAGATGACCAAGCAGGGCAACGCCTGGGCGATCGCCACCGTGGAGGACCTCGCCGGCTCCATCGAGTGCATGTTCTTCCCGGCCACCTACCAGCTGGTGTCCACGCAACTCGTCGAGGACGCCGTGGTGTTCGTCAAGGGCCGCCTCGACAAGCGGGAGGACGTGCCCCGCCTCGTCGCCATGGAGCTGATGGTCCCGGACCTGTCCAACGCGGGCACCAACGCCCCCGTGGTCCTCACCATCCCGGCGGTGAAGGTCACTCCGCCGATGGTCAGCCGCCTCGGCGAGATCCTCAGCCACCACAAGGGCGACAGCGAGGTCCGGATCAAGCTCCAGGGCCCGCGCAAGACCACCGTGCTGCGCCTGGACCGGCACCGGGTCAAGCCGGATCCGGCCCTGTTCGGCGACTTGAAGGTGCTGCTCGGCCCGTCCTGCCTGGCGGGCTGAACGGCCCGGCGGTCCGTCCCGGACGCCGCGGCACGCGAAGGGGCGCACCCACAACGGGTGCGCCCCTCTGCGTGCCTGGGCTTCAACCGCCCTTTAGTTGTGGCCGAATCGCTTCTGCTGCTTACGTGCAACATCCGCGGGGCTGCCCTGGATGTGCGACACCGGCTCGTGCTCCTCGGCCGTAGGACGCTGTGCGTGCTCGGTCTGCTGAGCGCGGTTCTGCGGGCCAGCCTGCTTGCGGTTCTTGTTCTTGGCCATGGTGATCTGCCTCCTGTGGGGGATCTAGGGGCCAGGGCCGGCTTCAGATTCACATACGCTGACATCAGGCGCATGTCGGATAATTACCGTGTGTGACAGGGCAGGTGGGCGAGCGAGGACCGCAAACGCCACGCCGAAGATCGAGTTCGGGCCGTTAACCCCCGCGCCGTCGGGCAGACTCGAAGGAAGTCCGAAGCAAAGCCTCCCGGGAAGAGGGTGAGTCGCGTGGACCGCTGCATCGTCCTGGTGGACGCCGGGTATCTGCTGGGTGCCGCCGCCAGCCTCCTCGCCGGCGAGCCCTCGCGGTCCCGGATCACCGTCGACCACACCGCACTGATCCAGGCCCTGCGCGTGCGCGCGGAGTCCGAGACCGAGCGGCCCCTGCTGCGCATCTACTGGTTCGACGGCGCCCCCGACCGGGTCCCCCAGCCGGAGCACCGCCGGCTGCGCGTGATGCCCCGGGTGACCGTCCGCCTCGGCGCCCTCACCCGCAGTGACGGACGCTGGGCCCAGAAGGGCGTGGACGCCGCCATGCACGCCGAACTGACCGAGCTGGCCCGCAACCGCGCCTGCTCCGACGTCGTCCTGGTCACCGGCGACGGCGATCTGCTGCCCGGCATGATGGCCGCCAAGGAGCACGGCGTCGCCGTCCACCTGTGGGCCGTCCAGGCCGCCGACGGCGACTACAACCAGTCCGAGGACCTGGTCGCCGAGGCCGACGAGCGGCGCGTGCTGGACCGGGCCTGGATCACCCAGGCCGTCCGCGCCAAGGAGCTGACCGGCGTCTGCGCGCCGCCGCCCGTGCCGCGCCCGGAGATCGCCGCGATCCTCTCCGCCCCGCTGCCCGAGTCCGCGCTCGCCGCCGCGGCCGACCGGACCGCCGAGCAGGTCCCGCACCCGCCGGCCGCCACCGCCGCCGAGAACGGCGTCCAGGAGCGGGTTCCCGCCCCCAAGGGCGTCCCCACCCCCAAGGACCTCGCCGCGCTGCGCGCACCCGGCACCCAGCCCGCCCAGGCCCCCACCACCGCGACCCTGCGCTGGTCCTCCGACAAGGGCTGGGTGGACCGGCCCGGCGCGGTGCCCGAGCCGCCCGAGGTCGCCTCCATGCCGACGCTCGCCCAGCTCACCACCGCCGAGCAGCGCTGGGCCGACCGCGAGGAGGACATCACGACCGTCGGCGGCGACCCGTACGAGGTCGGGCAGGTCTTCGCCCGCCGCTGGATCTCCCGCCTCGGCGACCAGGGGCAGCTGCAGAAGCTGTCGCAGATGTACCCGCGGGTCCCGCACCGCATCGACGGGGAGCTGCTGCGGTACGCGGCCCGGTTCGGTCTGCTCGCCCACAAGGACGACCAGATCGACGAGCACGACCGCTACGCCATCCGGGCCGGCTTCTGGCGCGAGATCGACGTCCCGGCGGCCGGGGAACAGCACGCGCCCGCCGTCGACTGAAACCCCCGCGGCCGCCCCGGGGACGAGTGAGGGCCCCGGACCCCTTAGGCTCGTCCCTTGTGAGTACGCGCGCGGGACAGGACCTCCGGGACGACGAGGTCGTACGCGTGCGCGGGCTCAGCAAGACCTATCCGGCCGTCCGGGGGCGGCGCGGCGCGCCCGGCATCCCCGAGGTGCGGGCCACCGACGCGGTCGAACTGGACGTGCGCCGCGGCGAGGTGTTCGGACTGCTCGGGCCGAACGGCGCCGGCAAGTCCACCCTCGTACGGCAGCTGACCGGCCTGCTGCGGCCGGACGCCGGCCAGGTGGAGATCCTCGGCCACGACGTCGTACGGCACCCGGAGCGGGCCGCGCGGATCCTCGCCTACCTGGGCCAGGAGTCCACCGCCCTGGACGAGCTGACCGTCTCCCTGGCCGCCGAGACCACCGGACGCCTGCGCGGCCTGGAGGTACGGCGGGCGCGGGCCGAACGGGACGCCGTCCTGGAGGAGCTGGGGCTCACCCCGATCGCGGGACGGCCGCTGAAGAAGCTCTCCGGCGGGCAGCGGCGCCTCGCCTGCTTCGCCACCGCCCTGGTCGGGGAGCGGCCGCTGCTCGTGCTCGACGAGCCGACCACCGGGATGGATCCGGTGGCCCGGCGCGCGGTCTGGGCGGCCGTGGACCGGCGGCGCGCGGAACGCGGTACGACCGTCGTGCTGGTGACCCACAACGTCATCGAGGCCGAGACCGTGCTCGACCGGGTCGCCGTGCTCGACGAGGGACGGGTCATCGCCTGCGACACCCCGGCGGGGCTCAAGGAGCGGGTCGCCGACGAGGTGCGGGTCGAGCTGGTGTGGCGCGAGCACGCGCCGCTGGAGGTGCCCGAGGTCGCCGTCCTGCGCGAGCGGGCCGTGGAGTCCGGTCGGCGCTGGACGCTCCGGCTCGCGCCCGAGGAGGCACGCGCCGCGGTCGCCACGGTGACCGGTGGGGCGGCCTTCGCCGCGCTGGACGACTTCACGCTCGCCACGCCCAGCCTGGAGGACGTCTACCTGGAGCTGGGCGGCGCCGCCCGGCAGGGGCTGGTGAAGACGTGAGCGCGCGGGGCGCCGGATGCGCAGCGATGTGCGCGACCGCCGTACGGAAGAGGAGCAGCTCGTCGTGAGTGCCGTACCCGCCGAGGTTCTGCCGGGCGGTGCCCGGGCCGTGCCGGAGACGGCGCGCGGCGCTGCCGAGCTCGGTCCGGCCGCCCGGCTGTGGCCGTCGCTGGTGGCCGTCTACCGGGCGCAGCTGTCCCGGGCCCGGGTGGCCCGCATCCCGCTGCTGTTCGTGGCCACCTTCCAGTCCGTCGGCATCACGGTGATGATGCGGGGTGTCGTCGACAGCGGCGGTGAGGCCCAGTTCGTGGTGGCGGGCTCGTCCGTGCTCGTCGTCGCGTACGTGGCGCTGAACCTGCTGTCGCAGTACTTCGGGCAGCTGCGGGCCAGCGGCGGGCTCGACCACTACGCCACCCTGCCGGTGCCGCCGGCCGCGGTGGTGCTGGGCGCGGCGGCGGCGTACGCCTCCTTCACCGTGCCGGGGACCCTGGTGACCGCCGTCTTCGGTTGCGTGCTGTTCGGGCTGCCGCTGGCCAACCTGTGGATCCTGGTGGCCGTGATCCCGCTCGCCGGGGCCGCGCTCGCCGGTCTCGGCGCCGCCTGCGGGCTGCTCGCGCCCCGGCCGGAACTGGCCACGCTGCTCGGACAGCTGGGCATGTCGGCGGCGCTGCTGCTGGGTGTGCTGCCGGCCGACCGGATGCCGGAGATCGTCCGGCTGGCCCGTGATCTGCTGCCGTCGACCTATGGCGTGGAGGCGTACGCGCGGACCTTCGGGGCACACCCGGACTGGGCCGTCGTCCTGGTTGACCTGGGGGTGTGCGCGGGTGTCGGAGTGGTCTCGCTGGCCGTGGCGACCTGGGCGTACCGCAGGGCCGCCGTCCGGTGACGCGGCCCACAGCGCGACCTGGCACGATGTCAGGGTGACCGCACCGCTTACTCCGCCTCCGCCGCCGCATGACAACTCCCCGCACCAGGTCTGGCAGGCGTCGCCGCCCGCCGGGTCACCGGGCGCGGGAACGTACGGACAGGACGGCCCCGGCATGAAGACCGAAGTGCGGGAAGCCGCCGTGATCACGGTGGCGATGACGGTCTGCGGGCTGCTGCTGGGGCTGCTGTGGTGGTGGCTGGCGCCGCACGTGCCGCTGGTCGGTGACGAGAGCGGCGGCGGCTGGGTCGTCTACCTCAAGGACAGCGAGGGGGAGCAGGCGGCCGGTGTGGACGGCACGTTCACGCTGCTCGGCCTGGGACTGGGACTGGTCAGTGCGGTCGTCGTCTTCCTGCTGCGGCGGCGTGGCGGTGTCCCGCTGGTGGTGGCACTGGGCCTCGGCGGACTGCTCGGCTCGCTGGTGGCCTGGCGGCTCGGGGTGTGGCTGGGGCCGACCTCGGACGTGCTCGCCCATGCGAAGGCGGTGGGCAAGGGGGTGACGTTCCCGGCGCCGCTGAAGCTGTCGGCCAAGGGGGCGCTGCTGGCCTGGCCGCTCGCCGCGGTTCTGGTGCACCTGGGACTCACGGCGCTGTTCGGCCCCCGGGACCCGGAGCTGCAGTGACCGGGGCGGCGCCCGGACGGGCCGGTGCGGTCACCCCCGCCCGATGGGCGCCGTCACCGCGTTCGTGAGCTTGGCCAGGTCCGTCGGGGCGAGTTCCACCTCGAGGCCCCGCCGGCCGGCCGAGACGCAGATCGTCGTGTGCCCCTGCGCCGAGCCGTCGAGGACCGTCGGCAGCCTCTTGCGCTGGCCGAGGGGGGAGATGCCCCCGCGCACGTATCCCGTGGTGCGTTCGGCGAGCGCCGGGTCGGCCATGGCGGCACGCTTGCCGCCCACCGCGGCCGCCAGGGCCTTCAGGTCCAGGGAGCCGGCCACCGGGACCACGCCGACGACCAGGGCGCCGTCCACGTCGGCGACCAGCGTCTTGAAGACCCGGTCGGGGGAGACCCCCATCGCCTCGGCCGCCTCCTCGCCGTAGGAGGGGTGGGACGGGTCGTGGTCGTAGGCGTGGACCGTGAAGTCCACGCCCGCCGCCGTCAGGGCCACCGTCGCGGGCGTCCCCCCGGACTGCTGCTGCTTCTTCGGCTTCTTCGCCATCCCGGTCTTCCTCAGTTCAGGCTCGTCGGCGTCCGCGTCAGCTCGAACGCGGGCAACGACGGCAGGCTGCGGATGATGGCCGTCTCGGCGCGCAGGAGCGTGAGCTCGTCCCGCAGCCGGGACGCGGTGTCGGGCGCCTGGAGCAGCCGCTGCTTGGTCGGGGTGTCGTGCACCATCGCGGCCGCCACCAGGTACGACACCACGCTCGGGTCGTCCGGCAGTTCGGCACCGGTGGTCAGCGAGCGCTCGCGGGCGCCCGCCAGGCGCTTCTGGTACTGGCGGAAGGAGCGCAGGACCCCTTCGGCCAGCGCGCCGGCCTCCTCGCCGGGCTCCTCGGTGAGCTCCTCCAGCTCGGCCGTCAGGTACGGACCCGAGGCGTCGACGGACAGCAGCCTCATCCGGCTCGTGCCGGTCGCGAGCACCTCGAACGTGCCGTCGGCCTGCTCGCGGATGGTCGCGGCGTCCGCCACACAGCCCACGGCGTGGACGGCCTTGAGGGGGTCGGGGCCGAAGCCGGCTGCCGGGCCCCGGTCGGGCTGTGCCGTGGGATCCGGCATGCCCGGGGCGCTGGGCGCCACCTCGTGCCCGTCGCGGATGGCGGCGACGGCGAAGCGGCGAGGCTCGTCCTCGGGGGTCTTCATCAGTTCGCGCATCATGGCGCGATAACGCTCCTCGAAGATGTTCAGCGGCAGCACGAGCCCCGGGAACAGCACCGAGTTCAGCGGAAAGAGGGGGAGACGGACGGTGGTCACGGCGCCCCAGCCTAGTGGTCACCGGCGCGGACGTGTCCTCGGTGGTCACCGAGCGGGTCCGCGGGCCCCGGCACCAGCCCCGCCGGGACGGGCTCCGGGCCGCCCGTGAGCAGGTGATCGCGCAAGCGCAGGAAGTGGCCGAGCGGGTCGTCCGAGAACCGGTCCCAGGGGAAGGACGTGGCGTACGGGCCGATCAGGCGCGCCTGGGTGGCCGCGTCGTCCCGCCGGTCCAGCCGCAGGAGGACGTACAGGAGCTTGTTGCGGACCTCGGCGGGCCACGGGTCGGCCGCCGGGAGGCGGACCGAGAGGGCGACCGCCCGGTCCGCCGCGGCGTCGAGCCGCGCCCGGCCCATCTGGGGGCCGCAGCCGTCGGTCAGGTAGCCGAAGGCCGCCCGGGCCGGCAGCGCCTGGACGAGCGAGTCGGCGGGGGCGTCCTGCGCCGCCAGGTCGGCGAAGTCGAAGCACGCGTGGTGGGAGCCGTGCCAGAGCGCGGCCAGGTAGCGCAGGGCGGCCACGTGGCAGCCGTAGTGGTGCGGGGCGCGCCGGACCGCCGCCTCCCACAGTTCCTCGAAGTACCGGTGCCCGGCCCGGGAGCCGCGGGCGTGGTCCAGGGCGATCCGCCACGGCACGGGGTCGCGGTCGTCGGCGCGAGCGGCCGCCGTGATGAGCGGGCTCGCCTCGCGCAGCAGTTCGGCGCGGGCCGGTGAGGGCCAGGCGCGGTCCACCGCCAGCTGGGCGTCCAGCAGCAGGGCGTCGGGGTCGCCGGGGGCGGCCGTACGCCAGTTCTCGAACCATTCGGGGCGTGAGCGCGCGAACGCGGCGAGGCGTCTGACGTACCGGTCGCGGTTCTCCCACTCGGCAGCGGCCCGGGTCGCGGCCAGCAGCGCGGCCGCGCCGGTGTGGTCGCCGCGGGCGGCCGTGACCAGCGCGGGCGAGAGGCGGTCGTCGGGCGCGTCGAGCACGGCCTCGTCCGCGGCCGGGGGTCCGGCCGGGCGCGCGGGGCGTTTGGTCATCCGGGTGGGGCGGATGAACGAGGGCAGCAGAGCCATGGTGTCGACCATTGAAAGTCCGCAGGTCCAGGGCGCGCCAGAGGGTCCACGGAAGTTACGTAAGGTTGTACGTCCTATGGTCAAGGAGCAGTAAAAGGTGATGGTTCAACCATTGTGGTGAACCTGTACGCAAAGGGTGAAGATCCGGCGCACGTCCGGTGGTCCCGCGGTGCGCAAGGGTGCCGCGGCGGTGTCAGCTCCGTCGCAGCAGCCGGGTCGCCCCCGCCGCCACCGTCGTCGCCAGGATCCAGCCGAGCAGGATCATCGCCGCCGCCAGCCACTGCCAGCCGCCGCGCAGCTGCCACTGGCCCGCCTGACCCAGGTCGATCACCGGCAGCAGCAGGTCCAGGGTGAACAGCGCCGGGCTCCAGGACGGGTGCCCGTCGTGGTTCACCGGCGGATGGGCGGCGTGCGCGAACGCCAGCGTGCCCGCCGCCCACAGCACCGCCATCCACACCGCCGCCCGGCCCGGACGGTAGCCGTAGGCGACCGTCCAGTCCTGGACGACTCCCCAGAACTTCCCGGCGAGCGGAAGCGTCTCCCGGCGCCGGCGCTGCTTGGCGAGCAGCACCTCGCGCGCGTCCTCGTCCTCCCCGGCCGCCCGCAGCACCGAGGCCAGCCGCTCGTACGGCTCCGGGGCGTACTCGGCGGTGGCCGCCGCCACCCAGTCCAGGCGCCGGGTCAGTGGAAAGGGCCCCTGCGGTACCAGGCTCTCGTAGGCGAATCCGCCCATGTGCAGGTTCCCGGCGTCCGGCCAGCTGCTCGCCCGGTCCACCAGGTTCACGACCCGCGCCCCCGACAGCACCACCTTGCCGCGCTGCGGTTTGTCCCCGAGGAAGCGCAGCTCGGGCGTCTGCACCCGGCGCAGCGACAGCTCCTGGTCGTCGGTGAAGGTGAACCGCGCCCGCTCCAGGTCGACGGCGTCGCCGAACCGCCCGTCGTCCAGCCGGATCCCGCCGCGGCACTCGAACCGCTGGATCCGCGTACCGCGCGCCGGTGTCGTCCCGCTCAGCAGCGGACTGCCCACCCCGGCGGGGGTCAGGTACAGGGTGCGCTCGACCGTCAGCTGGGGCGCGTTCAGGGCGAGGCGGGCGTACGGGTTGGCCAGCCGCGCGCCCCGCAGACTGAGCGAGACGCCGACCTTGGCACCGCGCAGGCTCAGCTCGCCGTGCGACTCCAGCATCTCCGCCTGGAGGTCCTGGCCGACGGTCATGCCGTCCGCCGCCATCGACCGCCCGCCGCGGTCCCGGTACACGACCGCCTGGTTGAGCAGCAGATCCGTGCCGATGTGCGCGTCGGTCAGCCGGATCCCGTTCTGGAACCGGCAGCGCGGCAGGTGCAGATCGCCCTCGGTGTGCACCCGGGCCGCCTCCAGCCGCGGCACCGAGCAGTCCACCAGGCGCACGGTCGTGAACCGGGCCTCCGGCAGCCGGACCTCGTCGTCGAACCGGCAGCCGCGCAGCTCCACGTACGGCGTGACCGTGCCGCCCGCCAGCTCCAGGGTGCCCGTGATCCGGACGCCGACGAGTTTCAGGGCGGACACCCGGCCGGCGAGCGCCGGCGGTCCGTCCAGCAGCAGCCAGGCGACGATGCGCGCCCGGACGGTCCGCCCGGGCCCCCAGGGGTGTCCGCCGTGCGGATCGTCCACGGCGGCGTCCCCGCTGCTCAGGTCGTACACGCTGCCGTTGCGGAAGGCCTGCCACATGCCCGCCTCGGCCGCGGTCAGGTCCTCGGGCAGGTCCCCGGCGTGGCTGCCGGTCCCCTCGGTCACCGCTGTTCCTTCTCTCCTCGCCCGTTCGGGCCACTGCTGGGTCACCTGTGTCGTACTGGCGTTCATGCCCGGTGCGTGACGCCCGGAACACTCCTGGTGAACGTGATCTTCCGGGTTCCGGCCACCCTATGTACCGGCGATTGGCCCACGCTCTGTATCAGCCATTGATACGCGCGAACGGCTCCGGACGCCGGTCTGAGAGAATTGGGACTGTGATTTCCCGAATCGATCTGCGCGGTGACGCCCTTCCCGAGGGCCCCGCCCTGCGCGACCTGCTGCCCCGAGCCGACTTCGACGTTGCGGCCGCCCTGGAGAAGGTGCGTCCGATCTGCGAGGCCGTGCATCATCGTGGCGACGCGGCGCTGATCGACTTCGCCGAGAAATTCGACGGAGTACGGCTGGAATCCGTCCGCGTCCCGGTCTCGGCGCTCACCGAGGCGCTGGACGGCCTCGACCCGGCGGTGCGCGCCGCGCTGGAGGAGTCCATCCGCCGCGCCCGCATGGTCCACCGCGAGCAGCGCCGTACGACCCACACCACCCAGGTGGTGCCCGGCGGCACCGTGACCGAGAAGTGGGTACCGGTCGAGCGCGTCGGTCTGTACGCGCCCGGCGGACGCTCGGTCTACCCCTCCTCCGTGGTCATGAACGTCGTGCCCGCGCAGGAGGCCGGCGTCGAGTCCATCGCGCTCGCCTCCCCGGCCCAGGCCGCGTTCGGCGGTCTGCCGCACCCGACGATCCTCGCCGCCTGCGCCCTGCTCGGCGTCGACGAGGTCTACGCGGCGGGCGGCGCCACCGCCGTCGCGATGTTCGCCCACGGCACCGAGTCCTGCCCGCCCGCGAACATGGTCACCGGCCCCGGCAACATCTGGGTCGCCGCCGCCAAGCGCCACTTCACCGGCAAGATCGGCATCGACGCCGAGGCCGGCCCGACCGAGATCGCGATCCTCGCCGACGACACGGCCGACCCGGTGCACGTGGCCTCCGACCTGATCAGCCAGGCCGAGCACGACCCGCTGGCCGCCGCCGTCCTCGTCACCGACTCCCAGGAGCTGGCGGACGCGGTGGAGAAGGAGCTGGAGCCGCAGGTCGCGGCCACCCGGCACATCGACGACCGGATCGTGCCCGCGCTGAAGGGCAGGCAGTCCGCGATCGTCCTCGTCGACGGCATCGAGGAGGGCCTGCGGGTGGTCGACGCGTACGGCGCCGAGCACCTGGAGATCCAGACCGCCGACGCCGCCCGGATCGCCGACCGGGTCAGGAACGCCGGTGCGATCTTCGTCGGCCCCTGGGCACCGGTCTCGCTCGGCGACTACGCGGCCGGGTCCAACCACGTCCTGCCCACCGGCGGCTGCGCCTGCCACTCCTCGGGCCTGTCCGTCCAGTCCTTCCTTCGCGGCATCCACGTCGTCGACTACTCGAAGGACGCGCTGGCCGAGGTCGCGCACCACGTGGTCACGCTGGCGGAGGCGGAGGACCTGCCGGCCCACGGCGCGGCGATCAAGGCCAGGTTCGGCTGGAAGGTACCCGAGAGCAAGTGAGCGACGTGCGGATCGACGATCTTCCCGTACGGGACGAGCTGCGTGGCAAGTCCCCCTACGGCGCGCCCCAGTTGGACGTCCCCGTACGGCTGAACACCAACGAGAACCCCTACCCGCTGCCCGAACCGCTGGTCGAGCGGATCGCGGAGCGGGTGCGGGAGGCCGCCCGCGGCCTGAACCGCTACCCCGACCGGGACGCGGTCCGGCTGCGCACCGAGCTGGCCGCCTACCTGACGAAGACCGGCAAGTACCCGCTCGGCATGGCGAACGTGTGGGCGGCCAACGGCTCCAACGAGGTCATCCAGCAACTGCTGCAGACCTTCGGCGGGCCCGGCCGTACGGCGATCGGCTTCGAGCCGTCGTACTCGATGCACGCCCTCATCGCGCGCGGGACGGGGACGGGCTGGATCCCGGGTCCGCGGGCCGAGGACTTCACGATCGACCTCGCCGCCGCGCGGCGGGCGATCGCCGAGCACCGGCCCGACGTCGTCTTCATCACCACCCCCAACAACCCCACCGGCAACGCGGTCCCGCCCGAGACGGTCCTCGCGCTGTACGAGGCGGCCCAGGCCGCCAAGCCGTCGATGGTGATCGTGGACGAGGCGTACGTCGAGTTCAGCCACGGCGACTCGCTGCTTCCGCTGCTCGCGGGCCGCCCGCACCTGGTCGTCTCCCGCACCATGTCGAAGGCGTTCGGCGCCGCCGGGCTCCGCCTCGGCTACCTCGCCGCCGACCCCGCCGTGGTGGACGCGGTCCAGCTCGTACGGCTGCCGTACCACCTGTCGGCGATCACCCAGGCGACCGCGCTGGCCGCGCTGGAGCACACGGACACGCTGCTCGGGTACGTCGAGCAGCTGAAGTCGGAGCGCGACCGGCTGGTCGCCGAGCTGCGCGCGATCGGCTACGACGTCACCGAGTCCGACGCCAACTTCGTGCAGTTCGGCCGGTTCGGCGACGCCCAGGACGCCTGGCGGAGGATCCTCGACCGGGGCGTCCTCGTCCGGGACAACGGCGTACCGGGATGGCTGCGGGTGTCCGCCGGCACCCCGGAGGAGAACGACGCGTTCCTGGACGCGGTACGTGAAGTGAAGAAGGAGCTTGAGGCATGAGCCGCGTAGGACGCGTGGAGCGCACCACCAAGGAGACCTCGGTCCTGGTCGAGATAGACCTCGACGGCACCGGGAGGACCGACATCGCCACCGGCGTCGGCTTCTACGACCACATGCTCGACCAGCTCGGCCGGCACGGTCTGTTCGACCTGACCGTGAAGACCGACGGCGACCTGCACATCGACTCCCACCACACCATCGAGGACACCGCCCTCGCGCTCGGCGCCGCCTTCAAGCAGGCGCTCGGCGACAAGGTGGGCATCTACCGCTTCGGCAACTGCACGGTCCCGCTGGACGAGTCCCTCGCCCAGGTCACCGTCGACCTCTCCGGCCGCCCCTACCTCGTGCACACCGAGCCCGAGAACATGGCGCCGATGATCGGCGAGTACGACACGACGATGACCCGGCACATCCTGGAGTCCTTCGTCGCCCAGGCGCAGGTCGCGCTGCACGTGCACGTGCCGTACGGGCGCAACGCGCACCACATCGTGGAGTGCCAGTTCAAGGCGCTGGCCCGGGCGCTCCGTTACGCCTCCGAGCGCGACCCGCGCGCGGTCGGCATCCTCCCCTCCACGAAGGGCGCTCTCTAAGCCATGAACGGTCTGTCGACCCTCCTGATCGTCGTCGGCCTCTTCCTGGTCGGCGGCATCGTCTCCTTCGTGAAGCAGAAGATGCCCGCGAGCCTCATCGTGCTGCTCTCCATCGGCGCGGGCATGTGCCTGGTCGCGGGCGTCCTGCGGCTGGAGGTGTGGAATTGAGCACCAAGAAGGTCGTGGTCTTCGACTACGGTTTCGGCAACGTCCGGTCCGCCGAGCGCGCCCTCGCGCGTGTGGGCGCCGATGTCGAGATCACCCGTGACTTCGACCGGGCGATGAACGCCGACGGCCTGCTCGTGCCGGGCGTCGGCGCCTTCGCCGCCTGTATGCAGGGTCTGCGCGCCGCCCGCGGCGACTGGGTGGTCGACCGCAGGCTGTCCGGCGGCCGCCCGGTGATGGGCATCTGCGTCGGCATGCAGATCCTCTTCGCGCGCGGCATCGAGCACGGCGTGGAGGCCGAGGGGCTGGACGAGTGGCCGGGCACGGTCGCCCCGCTCCAGGCCGACGTGGTGCCCCACATGGGCTGGAACACCGTCGACGCCCCGGTCGGCTCGCGGCTTTTCGCGGGCCTCGACGCCGACGCCCGCTTCTACTTCGTGCACTCCTACGCCGTCCACGACTGGGCCCTGGAGACGCACAACCCGGTGATCGAGGCCCCCAAGGTCACCTGGTCGACGCACGGCGAGCCGTTCGTGGCCGCCGTGGAGAACGGCGCCCTGTGGGCGACGCAGTTCCACCCCGAGAAGTCCGGCGACGCCGGCGCGCAGCTCCTCACCAACTGGATCGGAACCCTGTAGACCATGGCCAAGCTCGAACTCCTCCCCGCCGTCGACGTCCGCGACGGCCAGGCCGTGCGACTCGTCCACGGCGAGTCCGGGACCGAGACCTCCTACGGCTCGCCGCTGGAGGCCGCCCTCGCCTGGCAGCGCTCGGGCGCCGAGTGGCTGCACCTGGTCGACCTGGACGCCGCGTTCGGCACCGGTGACAACCGGGAGCTGATCGCCGAGGTCGCGCGCGCGATGGACATCAAGGTGGAGCTGTCCGGCGGCATCCGCGACGACGACACCCTCGCCGCCGCCCTCGCCACCGGCTGCACCCGGGTCAACCTGGGCACCGCGGCCCTGGAGACCCCCGAGTGGGTCGCCAAGGTCATCGCCGAGCACGGCGACAAGATCGCGGTCGGCCTGGACGTGCGCGGCACGACCCTGCGCGGCCGCGGCTGGACCCGCGACGGCGGCGACCTCTACGAGACGCTTGCGCGCCTCGACAAGGAGGGCTGCGCCCGCTACGTCGTCACCGACATCGCCAAGGACGGCACCCTCCAGGGCCCGAACCTGGAGCTGCTGAGGAACGTCTGCGCGGTCACCGACCGCCCGGTCGTGGCCTCCGGCGGTGTGTCGTCCCTGGACGACCTGCGCGCCATCGCCGGTCTTGTTCCCCTCGGCGTCGAGGGCTCCATCGTCGGCAAGGCCCTGTACGCGAAGGCGTTCACCCTGGAAGAGGCCCTGGAGGCGGTGGCCGAGTGAGCGACGTCCGACGCGTGTCCACCGGCGCGCCCTGGGAGGAGCAGTTTGGCTACTCCCGCGCGGTGGAGCTGCCGAACGGCCTGGTCCTGGTCTCGGGCTGCACGTCCATCGTGGACGGGCAGATCGCCGGGGGCGGCCCGTACGAGCAGGCGGTCAACGCGTTCAAGGTCGCCCTGGGGGCGCTCGGGCAGCTGGGGCTCGGCCGTGACGACGTCGTGCGCACGCGCATGTACCTCACGCACGCCCGTGACGTCGACGAGGTCGGCCGCGCCCACAAGGAGCTGTTCGACGCCGTCCGGCCCGCCGCGTCCATGATCATCGTCTCCGGCTTCGTGGACCCCAGCCTGGTCGTCGAGGTCGAGGTGGAGGCGTTCCGAGGAGTGACGGCATGACCCTGGCCATCCGAGTCATCCCCTGCCTGGACGTGGACAACGGCCGCGTCGTCAAGGGCGTCAACTTCCAGAACCTGCGCGACGCGGGCGACCCCGTCGAGATGGCCAAGGTGTACGACGCCGAGGGCGCCGACGAGCTGACGTTCCTGGACATCACCGCCTCCTCGGGCGACCGGGAGACGACGTACGACGTGGTCCGCCGCACCGCGGAGCAGGTGTTCATCCCGCTGACGGTCGGCGGCGGTGTCCGCACGGCCGAGGACGTGGACAAGCTGCTGCGGGCCGGCGCCGACAAGGTGGGCGTGAACACCGCGGCCATCGCCCGTCCCGAGCTGATCCGCGAGATCGCGGAGCGCTTCGGCCGGCAGGTGCTGGTCCTCTCCGTCGACGCCCGCCGGACCGAGTCCGGATCCTTCGAGGTGACCACCCACGGCGGCCGCCGGGGGACCGGCATCGACGCCGTCGAGTGGGCGCACCGGGCGGCCGAGCTGGGTGCGGGGGAGATCCTGCTGAACTCCATGGACGCGGACGGCACCAAGGACGGCTACGACCTGGAGATGATCGCGGCCGTCCGCAAGCACGTCACGGTCCCGGTGATCGCGTCCGGCGGCGCGGGCAGCCTCGCGCACTTCCCGCCGGCCGTCACGGCGGGCGCGGACGCGGTGCTGGCCGCGTCGGTGTTCCACTTCGGCGACCTGCGGATCGGCGAGGTGAAGCAGACCCTCCGCGAGGCGGGGCACCCCGTGCGCTGACATCCCGTCGGCCCGGCACCGCTTCGTGTAACGGCCGAAAACGAAAGAGAAGTTGCGCAAAATAAGTTGTGCAACTTCTCTTTCGTATTTAGGGTCGCGGTATGGCGAGTCGGGAAGAGCGGCGGATCACGGACACGGGCACCCTCAAGGCCCTCTCCCATCCGCTGCGCATGAAGCTCTACCGGCTGCTGTTCGTCGCCGAGACGGCCACCGCCTCCCAGCTGGCCGAGCAGGTCGACGAGGCCGTCTCCCTGGTCAGCTACCACCTGCGCAAGCTCGCCGAGCACGGACTGATCGAGGCCGCCGACCCGCAACGCGCGGACGGCCGCGAACGCTGGTGGCAGCCCTCGTCCGAGACGGTCTCCATCCGCGACGAGGACTTCCGCGACGCCCCCGAGAAGGCGGCCGCACACCTCGCCGCCTCCCGCATGTTCCTGGACCAGCGGGCCGAGATGTACCGCGGATACCTGGACGCCCGCGCCCACTGGGGCGCGGAGTGGAACGAGGCCGCCCACGACTCCGAGTCCCTGCTCCGGCTCACCGCCGAGGAACTGGGCGAGCTGAAGAAGGACCTGCACGACCTGCTCAGGCGCTACGACGAGCAGGGGCGGGCCCGCGAGGCCGCCGGCGACACCGAAGGGCGCGAGCACGTCGCGCTGCACGTGTACGGATTTCCGTTCCGCGTCTGACAAGGGACCCCCGGTGACCGACACCCTGATACCCGCGCCCGCCGCCGCCGCGGCCGACGCGCCCGCCCACCGCGACCCGAACGTGCTGCGCTGGCTCGCCGCCTACACCTCCTCCATGCTCGGCGACGGCGTCTACTACCTGGCCCTGTCCTGGGCCGCCGTCCAGGCGGGCTCCCCGGCCCAGGCCGGACTCGTGATGTCCGCCAGCGCGCTGCCCCGGGCCGTGCTGATGCTCGGCGGCGGAGTGATCGCCGACCGGCTCGGCCCCCGCCGGGTCGTCATCGGCAGCGACGCCGTCCGCTGCGCGGCCGTCCTCGCCGTGGCCGCCCTGCTGTTCCTCACCAGCCCCGGACTGTGGCCGCTCGCCCTGCTGGCCCTGGTCTTCGGCACGGTCGACGCGGTGTTCATGCCCGCCGTCGGCGCCCTCCCGGCCCGCCTCACCGGCAAGGGCCAGCTCGCCCGGGTCCAGGGCATGCGCGGTCTCGCCATCCGCTTCTCCAACGTGCTCGGCGCCCCGCTCGGCGGGCTCGGCGTGGCCGTCGGCGGGGCGTCCGCCGCGTTCGCCCTGGCCGGGCTGCTCATCGCCGTCTCCGTGCCGCTGCTGATCTCCGTCCGCGTCCGCGACCTGCCCGCGGACGACACGCCCCGCGCGGGCGGCACCACCGCCCGGGACGATCTCGCGGCCGGCCTGCGGTACATCCGCCACCACCGCGTCCTCGCCCCGCTGATGCTGGCCATCGCCCTCGGCGACTTCGGCTTCGTCGGCCCGCTCAACGTCGGTCTCACCCTGCTCGCCGACCGGCGCGGCTGGGGAGCCTCCGGCATGGGCTGGGTCCTCGCCGGTTTCGGGGTCGGCGCGGGCGCCGCCGCGCTGCTGCTGGCGGTGCGCGGCCGGGTGCCGCGCGCGGGCGTCGTCATCGGCTGCGCCTGCACGGCCGGTTCGGTGGCCATCGGCGCCCTCGGGTTCGTCCCCGCCCTCGCCGGCGCCGTCGCCGTGGCCGCGCTCGTGGGCCTGCTCGCCGGGCTCAGCGGCGCCCTGTGCGGCGCCCTGCTGCAGACCTGCGCCGACCCCGCCTACCTCGGCCGGGTCACCGCCGTCGCCGGACTGGTCAGCCTCGGCCTCGCCCCGCTGAGCATGCCGTTCGCGGCCGCCGCGATCGGGACGTGGGGCCTCGGCCCGGTCTACGTCGTCAGCGCGGTCGTCTGCGGTCTCGGCGGGGTCGTCGCCCTCGCCGTCCCCGGCCTGCGCCGCGCGGAACTGCCCGGCTGACCGTCAGCCTTTCGGCTGGACCAGCTGCACGAGATTGCCCACCGTGTCGTCGAGCACCGCCGCCAGCACCGGACCCTGCTCCTGCGGCTCGTGCGCGAACCGCACACCGAGGCCGGTCAGCCGGGCGTACTCGGCCGCCAGGTCGTCCACCGAGAAGACGATGCACGGCAGACCCGCCTCGTACACCGCCCTGCGGTACGGCTCCGCGACGGGCCCCTGGCCGGGCTCCAGCAGCAGCTGCAGATCCGGCTGGGCCCCCTGCGGCGCCCCGACCGTGACGAACAGCGTGTCGTTGCCGAGATCCATGTGGACGCGCGTCTCGAAGCCGAGGACGTCCGTGTAGAAGGCGTGCGCCCTGGCCACGTCGTCGACGTACACGTGGGTCATCGCGACCTTGATCACGGGAGGTGCCCCCTCAGATGCCGAGCTGCCGGGACTCGTGCAGGGTCTCGATCGCCTCCGCGTCGCCCTCCACCTCCACCGCGGCCGCGTCCTGCCGGCCGTAGGCGAACATCAGCAGCTCCGACGGCTCACCCGTCACCGTGACCACCGGCGCGCCGCGGTGCGCCACCACCGTCTGGCCGTCCGGACGGCGCAGCACCAGACCCGTCGGCACGCCCCGGCCCATCAGCCGCGCCATGCGCTCCAGCCGGGACCACAGCGTGTCCTGGAACACCGTGTCCAGCTCCCGCCGGCCCCAGTCCGGCTGGGCACGGCGCACGTCCTCCGTGTGGACGTAGAACTCGACGACGTTCGCCGCCTCGTCCACCTGCTTGAGCTGAAAGGGTGAGAAGCGGGGCGGGCCGGTACGGATCAGCTGGATCAGCTCCTCGTACGGCTTCGCGGTGTACTCCGCCATCACCTTCTCCAGGCGCGACGCGAGCGGCTTGATCAGCGCGCCGCCCGCCGCGTCCGGACGGCGCTCACGCACGATCACGTGCGCGGCCAGGTCCCGGGTCCGCCAGCCCTCGCAGAGGGTCTGGGCGTCCGGACCGACGGTTTCCAAGAGGTCGGCGAGCAGGAGCCGTTCACGCTTGGCGAAGGTCGACATGGACTCAGCCTACGACCGCGCGCAGGGTCCGCCCAGTGGACACGGACGGTCACCACCCCTCCCGCGCGGCACAATGGCACCCATGACCAGCACGCCCCCGCCCAGCGGCCTCGACCCGGAGATCGCCGCCCGCCTCAAGCGCAGCGCCGACGGCCTCGTCCCCGCCATCGCCCAGCAGTACGACACCGGTGAGGTGCTGATGCTGGGCTGGATGGACGACGAGGCGCTGCACCGCACCCTCACCACCGGCCGCTGCACCTACTGGTCCCGCAGCCGCGGGGAGTACTGGGTCAAGGGCGACACCTCCGGCCACTTCCAGTGGGTGAAGTCGGTCGCGCTGGACTGCGACGCCGACACCGTGCTGGTCAAGGTCGACCAGGTGGGCGCCGCCTGCCACACCGGCGCGCGCACCTGCTTCGACGAGGACGTCCTGCTCAAGGACGCCGATTCCGGCCCCGACCGCACCGGTCAGTAAGGTCGACGGCCATGGACCTCGAGACCTTCCGCAAGCTCGCCACCGACCGGCGCGTCATCCCGGTCACGCGCAAGCTCCTCGCCGACGGCGACACCCCGGTCGCGCTCTACCGCAAGCTCGCCGCCGAGCGCCCCGGCACCTTCCTGCTGGAGTCCGCGGAGAACGGCCGCTCCTGGTCCCGGTACTCCTTCGTGGGCGTCCGCTCGGCGGCCACGCTCACCGTGCGCGACGGGCGGACGCACTGGCTCGGCGACCCGCCGGTCGGCGTCCCCGTCGACGGCGACCCGCTCGCCGCCCTGCGGGCCACCATCCAGACCCTGCACACCCCCCACCAGGAGGGCATGCCGCCCTTCACCGGCGGCATGGTCGGCTACCTCGGCTACGACATCGTCCGCCGCCTGGAGAAGATCGGCCCCGGCGAGCGCGACGATCTGCGGCTGCCCGAGCTGACCATGCTCCTGACCAGCGACCTCGCCGTGATGGACCACTGGGAGGGCTCGGTCCTGCTGATCGCCAACGCGATCAACCACAACGACCTGGACACCGGCGTCGACGAGGCCTGGGCGGACGCCGTGGCCCGTCTCGACGCCATGGAGGCCGACCTCACGCGCGCGGTGGCCCAGCCCCCGGCCGTCCTGCCGCCCTCCGAGCTGCCCGAGTACACCGCGCTGTGGGGCGGCCCGGACTTCCGGCGGGCCGTCGAGGACGTCAAGGAGCGCATCCGGGCCGGCGAGGCCTTCCAGGTCGTGCCCTCCCAGCGGTTCGAGACGCCCTGCACGGCGAGCGCCCTCGACGTCTACCGGGTGCTGCGGGCGACCAACCCCTCGCCGTACATGTACCTCTTCCGCTTCGACGGGTTCGACGTCGTCGGCTCCTCCCCGGAGGCCCTGGTCAAGGTCGAGGACGGGCGGGCCATGGTCCACCCCATCGCCGGCACCCGGCACCGCGGCGCCACCCCGCAGGAGGACCAGGCCCTCGCCGACGAACTCCTCGCCGACCCCAAGGAGCGTGCCGAGCACCTGATGCTGGTGGACCTCGGCCGCAACGACCTCGGGCGCGTCTGCGAGCCGGGTTCGGTCGAGGTCGTCGACTTCATGTCCATCGAGCGCTACTCGCACGTCATGCACATCGTCTCGACCGTCACCGGCCAGGTGGCCGAGGGCCGTACGGCCTTCGACGTGCTCACCGCGTGCTTCCCCGCGGGCACCCTCTCCGGCGCCCCCAAGCCGCGCGCGATGCAGATCATCGACGAACTGGAGCCCTCCCGCCGCGGCCTGTACGGCGGCTGCGTCGGCTACCTCGACTTCGCCGGCGACTCCGACACCGCGATCGCCATCCGCACCGCCCTGCTGCGGGACGGCACGGCCTACGTACAGGCCGGTGCCGGCATCGTCGCCGACTCCGACCCGGTGGCCGAGGACCAGGAGTGCCGCAACAAGGCGGCGGCGGTCCTGCGTGCCGTGCACACCGCCAACCGCCTGGACGGACGGCTCGGTTCCGCCGAGTAGGGCGCATCTCATGGAACCCCGGGTGACGGTTCGCCCGGGGTTCAGGCGATAGTGGACTACGTGACTGCTGTTCCCCACCCCCGTTCCGAAGCCGCCGCTCCCACCCGGTCCGGCCGGCGGAGCCTCGCCGCGGCCCTCCTGTTCGGTGCCCTCGGCGCGGCCGTGGCGCTGCTCGCGACCCGGCAGCGCTGGGCGGAGGGCACCGCGACGGTGGCCGGCGGCGCGTTCCCGCTGACCGTGAAGGGCAGCGACGTCACCGGCGTCCCCGCGGCCCTCGCCATAGTGGGCCTCGCCGCGCTCGTCGCCGTCTTCGCCGTCCGCAGGGCCGGCCGCCTCCTCGTCTCCGCCCTGCTCGCGCTGTCCGGAGCCGGCATCGTGGCCGCCGCCCTCATGTCCGCCTCCGACGCCTCCGTGCTGGACGAGAAGGCGGCCCAGGCCAGCGGCGACACCTCCGCCACGGTCGCCGCCCTCAGCCACACCGGCTGGCCCTACGTCGCGGCCGTCGGCGGTGCCCTGATCCTGCTCGCCGGCCTGCTCGCGCTGCGCTTCGGCAGCCGCTGGCCCGCCATGTCCGGCCGCTACGAGCGCGGTACCGACCGCCCGCGCCGCACCGCCCGCCCGGCCGACCCGGAGCGCCCCGAGGAGATCTGGAAGGCCCTGGACCGCGGCGAGGACCCCACGGGCGCCTGAGCGACCCCACGGTCGGGCCGCCCGGGAATGTGGCGAACCAGACGCCACCCCCGCGTCCGGCAGCCGCGCCCGTACGGGACAATGGAGGAGAGCGTCCGGCTCGGAAGTGACGGGCGGGCTCGGAACCGTACGGACACGTAGTACGACACGTACACAGCAACGAGGAGCAAGTCATGGCGGGCAGCAGCCACGGTCACACCCCGGCCGCCTGGACCGGTGTCACTATCGCTTTCATCGGTTTCTGCGTCGCGGGCGCCTTCATGGTGATGGCCCAGCCGCTCGGCTTCTGGGCCGGCATGGTGATCATCGCCCTCGGCGGTGTCGTCGGCGGCGTCATGCGCGCCATGGGTCTGGGCATGCCCAAGGAGGCGCACACCCTTCCCCAGAAGGCTCCCGTCGCGACCCGCGAGCCGGCCGGCGTCGAGGGCTGAGCCCCCAAGGCCTGCCACGAGGGGCGGCCCGGCATCCGGAAGGGTGCGGGCCGCCCCTCGTCGTGTGCCGGGCCGCCCGGGGCCGAGGGCCGTACGACCGGCCGGGCGGCCGCTTCGCACGCGCGCGTGCCGGGGCCGGCGGGGCAGAATGCCGACGTGAACGCCGACAGCCGCCCGGTCCCCGCCCCGGCTCCGCACCCCGTCCCGCCCGCCCCGGCATGGCGGCGGCTCGCCGTTCCGGCCGGGCTGTTCACGGCCGTCGCCGGGGCCTTCGCCTACGTGGGCGCGGTCGACCCCAACGAGCCCGGCCACTACCCGGTCTGTCCCCTCTTCCGGCTCACCGGTCTCTACTGCCCCGGCTGCGGCGGACTGCGCAGCGCGCACGCCTTCGTCCACGGCGACCTCGGCACCGCCCTGCACGACAACGCGGCCGGTGTCGTCGCCTACGTGGGCTTCGCCGTGCTGTGGGCCGTCTGGGTGGTCCGGGCGGCACGCGACCGGCCACTGCGGCCGGCCCTCGGCCCGGCGCACCTGTGGGCGATCGGCACCCTGCTGCTGGCGTTCACCGTGCTGCGGAACCTGCCGGCCGGAGCGTGGCTGCGTCCGTGAGACGGCCCCGACGGTCGGGCCGCCGCGCGGTCCGCCCGGTGGCCCGCCGGGCGGTCACGGGGTGAAATGTCCAGGTAGTGGGACCGCCGTCCGCCGGATGCGAGGCCACCCCGTTCCTGCGGATACCATCGCAGTGACCAGAGGTTTTCAGAACCTGAAGGAACCACCGTCCGGAAGGGGGCCGCTCGCGTGAGTGTGCTCGACGAGATCATCGACGGAGTCCGTGCCGACCTCGCGGAGCGGCAGGCACGCGTCAGCCTCGACGAGCTCAAGGAGCGCGCGGCCAAGGCCCCCGCCGCCAAGGACGGGGTGGCCGCGCTCAAGGGCGACGGCGTGAAGGTGATCTGCGAGGTCAAGCGCTCGAGCCCCTCCAAGGGCGCGCTGGCCGCGATCGCCGACCCGGCCGGGCTGGCCGCGGACTACGAGGCGGGCGGCGCGGCCGTCATCTCCGTCCTCACCGAACAGCGCCGCTTCGGCGGCTCGCTGGACGATCTGGAGGCCGTCCGCGCGCGCGTGGACATCCCGGTCCTGCGCAAGGACTTCATCGTCACGTCCTACCAGCTGTGGGAGGCCCGGGCGTACGGCGCCGACCTCGCGCTGCTGATCGTGGCCGCCCTCGACCAGCCGGCCCTGGAGTCGCTGATCGAGCGGGCCGTGTCCATCGGGCTCACCCCGCTCGTCGAGGTGCACGACGAGGACGAGGTCGAGCGGGCCGTGGACGCGGGCGCCAAGATCATCGGTGTGAACGCGCGCAACCTCAAGACGCTGGAGGTCGACCGCGGCACCTTCGAGCGGGTCGCCCCGGAGATCCCCGACCACCTCGTGCGGGTCGCCGAGTCCGGTGTCCGCGGACCGCACGACCTGATCGCCTACGCCAACGCCGGTGCGGACGCGGTCCTGGTGGGCGAGTCCCTCGTCACCGGACGCGACCCCAAGGCCGCCGTCTCCGACCTGGTCGCCGCGGGCGAGCACCCCGCGCTCCGGCACGGCCGGGGCTGATCCTTCGGTAGGCTTGGTGCCGATGATGCTTCCGATCACCCCGGCGACGCGGGACCCGTATGCCCGCCTCGCCCGCGGCTGCCGGCCCCGCGGCTGCCGTGCCCCCGCGCGACGGGTGCACGGGCGGCGGGTCCGCTATGTGATCGGCGACGAGCCCGGCCAGGTGAACGGCATGCGATGGCGTCCCGCCGTGTGCGCCGGCTGAGCGGCCGTATTCTTCCGGCCCTCGGCTGACCCCCACCCTCGCCCCACCCGGGCCGACCCGGGGCTCCGGCCCCTCGGCCCTCGCCCACCCACCGGCTTTCCGGCCCGCGACGGCTCGCTGCTCGGCCCGCCGAGCGGTGACCCACCCGGGTCCGCGACGCGGGTGGCCCTGCGGGCTCGCGCCCGGTCCGGCCCACGGCTCGGCCGTCGGGAGCGCCCCACGGGATCCTTGTCCGGACGCGGCCCCTTCGGGGTCGTGCGCGGCCGACCGGAGAGCGACCCACCGGGTTCGTGACACGGCCGATCGGATGCGGTCCCCACGGGGTCGTGAGCCGGTCGCCCGGAGAACGGCCCACCGGGTTCGTGACCGCTCGACCGGAGCGGCCGGTCAAGGACCGCGCCCCGTCGGGTCGCCGATCGCAGAACGGCCCCGCCGGGTCGGCGACCGTCGATCGGACACGGACCCCGGGACGACCGGTGGCCGGCCGGCCGGCGGTGACCTGGCCGGATCGTGGCTCGGTCCGCCGGTCCGCCGGCGGAAGTCGTGCGGTGGGCGGAGCCCGGTAGCCCGGGAGGGTGCTTGTCCGGGCCCTGCCGACAGGCGGGGCCGGGCGGGTGGGAGAACACCGGCGAGGCCGGCGCACGCGTACCCGTACCCCAAGCCCAGCGACCCGGGGCCACCGGCCCCTGCGAGGTATCCGTATGCCCAGCGAGTTCTTCATCCCCGATCCCACCGGCCAGGTGCCCAGCGCCGAGGGCTACTTCGGCGCGTTCGGCGGCAAGTTCATCCCGGAGGCGCTCGTCGCCGCCGTGGACGAGGTCGCCGTCGAGTACGACAAGGCGAAGGCCGACCCCGAGTTCGCCCGCGAGCTCGACGACCTGCTCGTCCACTACACCGGCCGCCCCAGCTCCCTCACCGAGGTGCCCAGGTTCGCCGAACACGCCGGTGGCGCCCGGGTGTTCCTCAAGCGCGAGGACCTCAACCACACCGGCTCCCACAAGATCAACAACGTCCTCGGCCAGGCCCTGCTCACCAGGCGCATGGGCAAGACCCGGGTCATCGCCGAGACCGGCGCCGGCCAGCACGGCGTCGCGACGGCCACCGCCTGCGCGCTCTTCGGCCTCGACTGCACCATCTACATGGGCGAGATCGACACCCAGCGCCAGGCCCTCAACGTGGCCCGCATGCGCATGCTCGGCGCCGAGGTGGTCGCCGTGAAGTCCGGCAGCCGCACCCTGAAGGACGCCATCAACGAGGCGTTCCGCGACTGGGTCGCCAACGTCGACCGCACGCACTACCTCTTCGGCACCGTCGCCGGGCCCCATCCCTTCCCGGCCATGGTGCGCGACTTCCACCGGGTGATCGGCGTCGAGGCCCGCCGCCAGATCCTGGAGCGCGCCGGACGCCTGCCCGACGCGGCGATCGCCTGCGTCGGCGGCGGCTCCAACGCCATCGGCCTCTTCCACGCCTTCATCCCCGACGCCGGCGTCCGCCTGATCGGCTGCGAGCCGGCGGGCCACGGCATCGAGACCGGCGAGCACGCGGCCACCCTGACCGCCGGCGAGCCCGGCATCCTGCACGGCTCCCGGTCCTACGTCCTGCAGGACGAGGAGGGCCAGATCACCGAGCCGTACTCGATCTCGGCCGGTCTGGACTACCCGGGCATCGGCCCCGAGCACTCCTACCTCAAGGACTCCGGCCGCGGTGAGTACCGCGCGGTCACCGACGACGCCGCCATGCAGGCCCTGCGCCTGCTGTCACGCACCGAGGGCATCATCCCGGCCATCGAGAGCGCCCACGCCCTCGCCGGCGCCCTGGACGTCGGCAAGGAGCTGGGCAGGGACGGCCTGATCGTCGTCAACCTGTCGGGGCGCGGCGACAAGGACATGGACACCGCCGCGCGCTACTTCGGCCTCTACGACACCGACGCCGAGGTGGCCGCCAACGAAGCCGACACCGCCGAGATCGAGGGGGACGCCAAGTGAGCGGCAACATCCAGCTGCTGGCGGACACGCTCGCCGCCGCCAAGGCGGAGGGCCGGGCCGCGCTCATCGCCTACCTCCCCGCCGGGTTCCCGACCGTGGACGGCGGCATCGAGGCGATCAAGGCCGTCTTCGACGGCGGGGCCGACGTCGTCGAGGTCGGTCTGCCGCACAGCGACCCCGTCCTGGACGGACCGGTCATCCAGACCGCCGACGACATCGCCCTGCGCGGCGGCGTCAAGATCGCGGACGTCATGCGCACGGTCAAGGAGGCCCACGCGGCCACCGGCAAGCCCGTGCTCGTCATGACGTACTGGAACCCCATCGACCGCTACGGCGTCGAGCGCTTCACGGCCGAGCTGGCCGAGGCGGGCGGCGCGGGCTGCATCCTGCCCGACCTGCCGGTGCAGGAGTCCGCCCTGTGGCGGGAGCACGCCGAGAAGCACGGCCTCGCGACCGTCTTCGTCGTCGCCCCCAGCAGCAAGGACGAGCGGCTCGCCCGGATCACCGCGGCGGGCAGCGGCTTCGTCTACGCCGCCTCGCTGATGGGCGTCACCGGCACCCGCGAGTCGGTCGGCGCACAGGCCCAGGACCTGGTCGAGCGCACCCGCGCCGCCGGCTCCGCGCTGCCCGTGTGCGTCGGACTCGGCGTCTCGGACGCGACCCAGGCCGCCGAGGTCGCCGGCTTCGCCGACGGCGTCATCGTCGGCTCGGCCTTCGTGAAGCGGATGCTGGACGCACCCGACGACGCGACCGGCCTGGAGGCGGTCCGCGCGCTCGCCGGGGAACTCGCCAAGGGCGTGCGCGGACAGGCGTAACCGCAGGTCACCTGTCCTATCAGCACATCCCGCACGACCACCGTGGAACATTCGGTCACTCGAACGAGTGGACCTCGGTCCGGGGAGGCGCGCTGCGCCTCCCCGGTTCGTTCTGGGGGTGTGAGCGAGAAGAACCGTGACGGAAAGCGCACCGCCCGGGAGCGGCTGGCGGTCGAGCGTGAGAAGCAGAAGTCCGCGGACAGGCGTCGGCGCACGCTGATCGTGGGCGCGAGCGTCGTCTGCGTCCTGGCCCTCGCGGCGGTGATCGGCGTGCTCGCCGCGAACGCCGGCAAGGACAAGGGCGGCAGCGCGGGCCCGGCCGTGGCGCCCTCGGGCGCGCAGGGCAAGGACAGCCTCGCGATCCCGGTCGGCAAGGACGGCGCCAAGTCGACGCTCACCGTCTGGGAGGACTTCCGCTGCCCGGCCTGTCAGGCCTTCGAGGCGGCGTACCGGCCCACGCTCCACGAGCTGACGGACGCCGGGAAGCTGCGGGTCGAGTACCACCTGGTCCGGCTGATCGACGGCAACCTCGGCGGCACCGGCTCGCTGCGCGCGGCGAACGCCGCCGCCTGCGCCCAGGACGCCGGGAAGTTCCGCGACTACCACGACGTGCTGTACGCGAACCAGCCGAAGGAGACCGACGACGCCTTCGGTGACGACGCCAGGCTGATCGAGCTGGCCGGCAAGGTGAAGGGCCTGGACACGCCCGCCTTCCGCACGTGTGTGAAGGACGGCACCCACAACAGCTGGGTCGACAAGTCCCACGCGGCCTTCAAGGCCGGAAACTTCGGCGGCACGCCGACGGTCCTGCTCAACGGCAAGAACATCTACCAGGACCAGACGATGACCCCGGCCAAGCTCAAGCAGATGGTGGAGGACGCCGCCAACGGGTAAGCGTTTCTCACGCCCCCGTTATGGACCCGTAGCCGGGCGGCTTGCCGTCCCCACCGCCCGGCACGGTAGCGTCGGACCTGTCATGGAACTTGCCTACATTCCCAGCCCGTCGCACGGGGTGTACTACCTCGGCCCCATCCCGCTGCGCGGCTACGCCTTCTGCATCATCATCGGTGTGTTCGTCGCCGTCTGGCTCGGCAACAGGCGCTGGATCGCCCGTGGCGGACGTTCCGGAACGGTCGCCGACATCGCGGTCTGGGCCGTGCCGTTCGGGCTGATCGGCGGCCGGCTGTACCACGTGATCACGGACTACGAGCTGTACTTCAGCGACGGCCGCAACTGGGTGGACGCCTTCAAGGTGTGGCAAGGCGGCCTGGGCATCTGGGGTGCGATCGCGCTCGGTGCGCTGGGCGCGTGGATCGGCGCCCGGCGCCGTGGCATCCCCCTGCCCGCCTACGCCGACGCCGTCGCGCCCGGCATCGCCTTCGCGCAGGCCATCGGCCGCTGGGGCAACTGGTTCAACCAGGAGCTGTACGGCCGCGAGACGCACGTTCCCTGGGCGCTGCACATCACCTCCTCCGAGGGCGGCCGGGTGCCGGGCTACTACCACCCGACCTTCCTCTACGAGTCCCTGTGGTGCGTGGGCGTGGCGCTCCTCGTCATCTGGGCCGACCGCCGCTTCAGGCTGGGACACGGCCGGGCGTTCGCGCTGTACGTCGCCGCGTACTGCGTGGGCCGCGGCTGGATCGAGTACATGCGCGTCGACGACGCCCACCACATCCTGGGCCTGCGCCTCAACGACTGGACCGCGCTGTTCGTCTTCCTGCTGGCCGTGGCGTACATCGTGGTGTCGTCGAGGATCCGGCCCGGGCGTGAGGCCGTCGTCGAGCCGGGTGCCTCCGACGGCGCCTCCGAGACTGCGGCGGTCGGTTCCGCCACCGGTTCGGCCGAGGACGCCCCCGGGGAGCCGGCCGACGGTGTCCCGGACGGCCCGTCCGACGGCACGGAATCCGTCGCCGACGCCGACGGGAAGGCCGGGCAGGTGACGGAGGAGACCGCCGAGTCCGCTCCGAAGAAGAGCTGACCGCGGGTCGTACGTGACCGAGGGCGCCCGGGATCTCCGGGCGCCCTCGGTGTGTTCCGGGCGTGGGGCCGCGGTGGCGGGGTCCCGTCACCCTCTGCGGGCCAGCGACAGGGTCCGCTGGGCGAGGGCGACCACCGCCGCGTCGACGAAGCGGCCGTCGGGCAGGGCCTGGGCGCCCGGGTCCGCCGCCGCGGCCTTGATGATCGTCTCGGCCTGCTCGATCTCCGCGGGAGTGGGGAGATAGGCCCGCTCGATGACCGGCAGCTGCCGGGGGTGGATGGCGGCACGGCCCAGGAAGCCGAGGGCGCGGCCGCGGGCGCAGGACGCGGCGAGGCCGTCCAGGTCGCGGATGTCGGGGTGGACGGACTGCGGCGGCGGGGCGAGGCCGGCCGCGCGGGCGGCGACGACCACGCGGGAGCGGGACCAGTCCAGACCCGCGTCGGCCCGGACCCCCAGGTCGGCCCGGAGGTCGGCCTCGCCCAGGGAGATGCCCCGCAGGGACGGGTGGGCGCCGGCGATCTCGTGGGCGTGCTCGATACCGAGGGCCGACTCCAGCAGGGCGTACAGCGGGAGCGGCGTCGCCACCGCGACCTGCCTGATCTGGCCGGGCGAGGTCACTTTCGGCAGCCGCAGCCCGCGGACGCCCGGCAGGGTGGCCAGCGCCGTGAGGTCGGCGGCCGCCCAGGGGCCGTCCAGGGCGTTGACGCGGACGTGCACCGGGACCGGCTGGGGGGCGCGGAGCAGCTCGGCCGTGGCCGCGCGGGCGTACTCCTTGCGGTCCGGGGCGACGGCGTCCTCCAGGTCGATCACCACGACGTCGGCGCCCGCGACGAGCGCCTTGGTGACGACGCGCGGGCGATCGCCGGGGACGTAGAGCCAGGTGAGCGGGGTCGGGGTCACAGGGCGCCCTCCGCGCGCAGGGCGGCGATCTCGTCCGGGCCGAGGCCCGCCTCGGTGAGCACGGCCTCGGTGTCGGCGCCGTGCGGGCGGCCGGCCCAGCGGATCGCGCCGGGGGTCGCGGAGAGGCGGAAGAGGACGTTCTGCATGCGCAGGGCGCCCAGCTCGGGGTCCGGGACGGTGGTGACCGTGTCCAGGGCCTGGTACTGCGGATCGGCGAGGACGTCCCGGACGTCCTGGACCGGGGCCACCGCCGCCTCCGCCTTCTCGAACGCCGCCAGCACCTCGGCGCGGTCGCGGACGGCGATCCAGGAGCCGACCGCCTCGTCCAGCACGTCGGCGTGGGCGGCCCGGTCGGCGCCGGTCGCGAACCACGGTTCCCCGATCAGCTCCGGGCGGCCCACCAGGCGCATCACCCGCTCGGCGACCGACTGCGCCGAGGTGGAGACGGCGACCCAGGCGCCGTCGGCGGTGCGGTAGGTGTTGCGCGGGGCGTTGTTCGCGGACCGGTTGCCGGTGCGTTCCTGGACGTAGCCGAGCTGGTCGTACCAGGTGGGCTGGGGGCCCAGGACCGACAGGATCGGCTCGATGATCGCCATGTCGACGACCTGGCCCGTGCCGGTGCGCTCCCGTGCGGCGAGCGCCGTCAGCACGGCGCACGCGGTCGCCAGGCCCGCGACGGAGTCCGCGAGCCCGAAGGGCGGGAGCGTCGGCGGCGCGTCCGGCTCGCCGGTGATCGCGGCGAAGCCGCTCATCGCCTCCGCGAGGGTGCCGAACCCCGGGCGGCGGGCGTACGGGCCGAACTGGCCGAAGGCGGTGACCCGGGCGAGGACGAGCCGCGGGTTGGCCGCCGACAGCTCGTCCCAGCCCAGGTCCCATCTCTCCAGGGTGCCGGGGCGGAAGTTCTCGATCACCACGTCGGCACCGGCGGCGAGCCGCAGCAGCGTGGCGCGGCCGCCGGACGTGGACAGGTCGAGGGTGACGGTCCGCTTGTTGCGGCCGAGCACCTTCCACCACAGGCCGACCCCGTGCTTGGCGGGGCCGTGCCCCCGGGAGGGGTCGGGCCTGCGCGGGTGCTCGACCTTGATCACCTCGGCGCCGAAGTCGCCGAGCATCGTGGCGGCCAGCGGGCCGGCGAACAGGGTCGCGAGGTCCAGGACCCGCAGACCGTCCAGGGCGGGGGGTGTGGGCGTCGTCGTCCTCATGCGGTGTACTGCGCCTCGATCTCCGGGCGGTACGGCATCGACGCGGACGCCCCGGCCCGCTGGACGGAGATCGCCGCCGCGGCGGCCGCCCAGGACAGGGCCTCCCGCACCGGTTTCTCCTCGGCGAGGGCCACCGCGAGCGCGCCGACGAAGGTGTCGCCCGCACCCGTGGAGTCGACGGCGGGCACCTGGGGCGCCGGGACCACCAGGGGTTCGACGCCTCGCGCCAGGTAGAGGCTGCCGGTCGCGCCGAGGGTGACGACGACCTCCGGGACCTGGTCCAGCAGGGCGGCGGCGGCCTCCCGCGGGTCGGTGCGGCCGGTGAGGGTGACCGCCTCGTACTCGTTCGGCACCAACAGGTCGGTCGCCGCGAGGAGTTCGGCCGGCAGGGGCTGGGCGGGGGCCGGGGTGAGGACGGTGCGGACCCCGTGCCGGCGGGCCGCCTCGGCGCCCGCGACGACCGCGGCCAGGGGGATCTCCAGCTGGAGCAGCAGGGCGTCGGCGGAGGCGATCACCCCCTCGTCGCCGGGGGAGAGGTGGTCGACGGTGCCGTTCGCGCCGGGGACGACGACGATCGAGTTGCCGCCCTCGTCGTCGACCACGATGTGTGCGGTGCCGGAGGGGCCCTCGACGGTGCGCAGGGAGTCGGTGTCCACCCCGGAGTGTTCGAGGGTGTCGCGCAGGCGCAGGCCGAAGGCGTCGTTGCCGACGGCGCCGATCATCGAGACGGTGGCGCCGGCGCGGGCCGCGGCGACGGCCTGGTTGGCGCCCTTGCCGCCGGGGACCGTGCGGAACTCCCGTCCCGTCACGGTCTCCCCGCGCTGCGGGGCCTTGCCGACGTAGGCGACGAGGTCCATGTTCGTGCTGCCGAGGACGGCGATATGGGTCATGAGCGGGTCGCCTCCGGGTGGGTGACCAGGTGGGTGAGGTGGGCGAGGGAGTCGAATCCGGTGCCGTCGAAGTCGCCGACGGTGGTGGCGAGCCGGTTCTTCAGCGGGGCCCGCCAGCGGTCGGGGAGAGCCGCGGGGTCGCCGGCCAGGAGCCCGGCGACGCTGCCGGCGGTGGCGCCGGCCGAGTCGGTGTCCCAGCCGCCGGACACCGCGCGGGCGACGGACCCGGTGAAGTCGCCGTCCGCGTGGCTGAGGGCGGCGGCGACCAGGGCGGTGTTGGGGACGGCGTGCACCCAGTGGTGGGTGGCGGCGTAGGTGGCGTGGAGTTCGTCCACGACCGTGTCGAAGTCCTCGTGCGCGGCGGCCAGCCGGACGGCGTGGTCGACCGCTCGCGCCAGCCGGGACCGGGGCGGAACCACCGCACGGCCGGCGCGCAGGCAGCCGTGGACGTCGTGGGTGCCCGCGGCGGCGGTGGCGATGACGGCGGCCGTGAACATCGCCGCGTAGACGCCGTTGGCGGTGTGGGTGAGGACGGCGTCGCGGTGTGCCTGTTCGGCGGCGGCGGCCGGGTCGCCGGGGTTGCTCCAGCCGTGCACGTCGGCGCGGATCAGGGCGCCGATCCACTCGCGGAACGGGTTGCGGTGACGTGCGGTGTGCGGGGGCTCGATACCGCTCAGGAGGTTGCGGTAGGCGATGCGCTCCGCCGTGAAGGTGCGGCCGGGCGGGAGTTCGTCCAGCCAGAGCCGCGCCACGTCCGCGGTGGTGAACGACTTCCCGTGGCGCTGGAGGAGCAGCAGGTTCAGCAGGGGGTAGTTGAGGTCGTCGTCCTCGGGCATGCCGTCGATGTTCTCGGCGAGGGAGGTGGCGGCCGAGCGCCGATTCCAGGGGTGGGCGTCGAGAAGCGCGGCGGGGACGCCCCTGGCGGTGAAGTACCCGGTCAGGGGCCAGTTCCCGGCGGCCCGGGCGAGGGCGCGGACACCGTCCAGCGGGAGTTTCTCCACCGGTTTGCCGAGCAGGCAGCCGATGGCCCGGCCCAGCCAGGCGGCCTCCAGGGCGGCCGGGGCCGGCCCGGCGAGGTCCCGTGCGGCGGGCCAGTCCGGACAGGCGGCCCTGATCCCGGGCAGGTCCGTCGGCTCGTCCTCGGCCAGTCTGCTCGGCAGGTCGGCGAGTTCGTCCAGCAGGTCCTCGGCCAGCAGGCGCAGGTACCGGGACACGCGGTGCGGGGACGCCCCCGCGCGGTCCGGCGCGTCCGGGCCGCCGGCCGCGCGCCAGCGCGCCGCGACCGCCGCCGGCTCCCGGCCGTCCAGCCGGGCCTGGCGGAGTTCGTGGCCCAGGAGGTCCTCCGGCTGGACCCAGGTCAGGCGCAGCACGGGCGGCCTCCGAGCGCGGTGAACGCCCGCTCGTGGGAGCGGCGGCGCAGTACGTCCCGTTCGAAGACCTCGCGGGTGACGGCGGTGAGCGTGCGGGCCGGTGCCCACAGGTCCAGGCGGCTCGCCTCCGCGACGGTCTTCGCCCAGTCCTCGGGCACGGGGGAGCCGAGGGCGCCCGCGAGGGCCCCGGCCATCGTCGCGATCGAGTCGCAGTCGCGGCCGTAGTTCACCGAGCCGAGGACGGCGTGCCGGTAGTCGCCGCCGGAGACCAGCAACATGCCGAGGGCGACGGGGAGTTCCTCGATGGAGTGCAGCCGGGAGGGGCGGCGGGCGCCGAGGGAGGGCGCGCGGTAGTCGGGGCCGACCGTGTCGTACGGGGCGACCGCCGTGCGCAGCGGGCCGAGCGCCGACTCGAAGTCGCTGTGTCCGTACGCCACTTCGCAGACCTTCTCGATCGCCGTGCGGGTGCCGTCCCGGGCGAGGGACAGGCAGGCCGTCACGACCGAGTCCGGGGTGGCGTCCGGTGCGGTGGCGGCGGCGACGGCCGCGGCGAAGACCCCGGCCGCCTCTCGGCCGTACGACGACTGGTGCGCACCGGCGACGTCCAGCGCCTCGGCGTACGCTGCGGCCGGGTTGGCGGCGTTGACCAGGCCGACGGGGGCCATGTACATCGCCGCGCCGCAGTTGACGATGTTGCCGGTGCCCGCCTCCCGGGGATCGACGTGGCCGTAGGCGAGCCGGGCCACGAGCCACTTCTCGGCGAGGAAGACGCGGTGCAGGGGCAGCGCCTCCGCCTCCAGTTCCGGGATCCAGCGGGGGTTCGTCATCAGGTCCGGGACCAGGTGGTCGGCGATCGCGTACGCGTCGAGGTGGCCGCGGACGCGGTCGTAGACCCGGATCAGCGCGTGGGTCATCAGGGTGTCGTCGGTGACGTGGCCGTCGCCCTTGTGGTACGGCGCGATGGGGCGGGCGGTGCGCCAGTCGGCGCCGTGCCAGGGCCCGACGACGCCGTGGATCCGGCCGCCGTGGCGTTCCGTGATCTGGTCGGGGGAGTAGCCCTCGACCGGGCCGCCGAGGGCGTCGCCCACGGCGGCACCCACGAGAGCTGCGGTGATCCGCTCGTCGAGTCCGTGCCGGGGCGGTTCGCCGCGGTCCGCCTCCGCGGATCGCGGAGGGTCGGTGGCTCGTTCGGGGTCTTTGGGTTCTTCGGGCGTCATGCCCGAATCATCCTCCCGGAAGGGCCGGTTGCGCGGCTTCCAGCAGTCCGGCGAGTTCCACCAGGTCGGTGCCGGTGAGGCGGGGCAGGGCGCAGCCGGACAGGGTGCGGCAGGCGTCCCGCCAGGTCTGCGGGATCGCCGCGCCGCCGCCGAGGGCGCCGGTCAGCGCGCCCGCGAGGGCGGGGGCGGAGTCGGCGACCCGGGACAGGCAGGCGGCGGCGGGTACGGCTTCGGCGATACGGCCGCGCGCGGCGGTGGCGAGGGCCAGGGCGACGGGGACGGTCTCGGCGGCGGCGATGCCGTAGCTGTAGACGTGGTCGACGATCTGGTGTTCGAGGAGCGGGACGAGGGCGAAGGCCGATTCGCCGTCCTCGGCCAGTGCGAGCGCGTGGCGGGTGTTGCGGCCGATCTCCGTGTCCGCGGGAAGTTCGGCGAGCGCGGCGGTCACGCAGGTGCCGGTGTCCGCTCCGGCGAGGGCCAGCGCCAGGCCCGCCGCCATCGCGCGGGCGCCGTGCACGCCGTCGCCGTCCTGGGTGTACCGGGCGTCGAACTCGGCGAGGGCGGCGGCGCGTCGGGCGTCTCCGGGGTGGGCGACCGCGAGGACGCAGGCGCGGACGCAGGCCGCGTCGTCGAAGTAGTGCGGGTTGTCGTGGCCGGTGGCGGGCGGGCGCAGGCCGGCGGCGAGGTTGCCGAGCCCCGCCCGTACGGAGATGCGGGCGCGCAGGGGGAGGACGGCCGCCTCGATCTCCGGGGCGCGTTCCGCGGCGGCGGCGACCTCGCAGGCGACGGCGGTCCAGGTGAGGTCGATGGCGGCGCGCATACGGCGTTCCCGGCTGAGATCGCCGAGGACGTCGTCGTCGCCGGCCCGCAGCACCGCCTCGGCGGCGAACACGGCCCACTCGGCGTCGTCGGAGGGACCGAGGCGGAGGGGCTCGGGGGGCTGGTTGAGGGCGATCGGCACCGGGAGGGTGGTGGTGGCGTTCTGCTCCGCGAAGGTGTCCAGTTCCCGGGTCAGACGGCGGGTCCACTCGGGCATGCGGGCGGCACGGTGCCTCGCCGCGGGCCAGCCGGCGGCGTCTCCGGCGGCCAGACCGAGAAGGAGTCCCTCGACCCGGCGCGCGCTCACGACCGGCCCTCGCTGTCCTGCGCCCCACCGTTCCCGGCCCCGACCAGCGGGCTCTGTTCCCCGGCACCCGGGCCCCCCGCGCCGGGCCGGGCCGGGAGGGGCGGGGTCGCGTCCGCGGGGTGGGGGGCGGACGCAACAGGAGCGGGTGGGTCGGTGGGCCCGGAGGCGGACGGCGGGGGCGTGCTCGGTCCGGTCGGCCGGGGTGCGAGGGGGAGCGCGCCGGGTCGCTCGGCGGCCTCGGCCTCGGCCGCGGGCGCGGGTGGGGGGAAGTGTCCGCTCGGCCGGGGCGTGGTCGGGAGGGGGATCGGTTGTTCGGCGGGCGGCAGGGCCGGGGGGCGTTCGGCGGACGCGGAGGTGGTGGGGAGAGCGGGGGGTCGCTCGGTGGGCGCCGGGGTTGAGAGGCGTTCGGAGGGCCCGGTGGTGGGGACGAGTGCCGGGGGTTGTCCGGTCGGGAACTCGGCGGGCGTGTGCGGTGGTGGGCCGGCCGGCTCGGGGGCCGTGGGCAGGGCCGGGGGGCGTTCGGTGGTCGTGGAGGTGGTGGGGAGGGCGGGGGGTCGTTCGGTGGGTCGTTCGGTGGGTGGGGGAGTGGGCGCCGGGGTTGAGGGGTGCTCGCAGGGCCCGGTGGTGGGGACGAGTGCCGGGGGTTGTCCGGTCGGGAACTCGGCGGGCGTGTGCGGTGGTGGGCCGGCCGGCTCGGGGGCCGGGGGCAGGGAAGCCGGGGCCGTGGCCGGTCGGGAGGCGGACGGGAGGGAGGCCGGGGCGGCCGTCGGCGCGGCGGCCGGCTGCGGTGCGTCGTCGGCGGCGGCCGCGGACACGGCGGCCGGCCGTGGTGGGCTGTCCGTGATGGGCGGTGCCGGCGTGCTCTCCGTGGCGGGCGCCGCCTCCCGCCCGAGGCTCTGCGGCAGCACCTGCCTGACCTCGTGGACGTGCTGCGAGGTGTCGGGGACAGGGTCGGGAGCGGGCCCCCGGAGCAGCCCTCGCAGGGGTTCTGGCAGTACCTCCGGCAGGACGACGTCCGCGCCCCACTTGCCCCCCTCGCCCGGCACCAGGAGTTCCGCCACGTCCAGGACGTGGTGGCCCGCCATGGAGGGCAGGCAGCGGCCGCGGGCGGGACCGATGGCGGACGCCCAGTCGGGCGGGATCGCGGCCAGCCCCTGGGTGGCCCCGGCCAGCGCGCCGGCCACCGCCGCCGTCGTGTCGGCGTCGCGGCCCATGTTGACGGCCGTCAGCACCGCCTCCCGGAAGTCGCCGTCCGCCGCCGCGTACGCGCCGAAGGCGAGGGCGACCGCCTCCGGGGCCAGGTCGGTCCAGGGGTAGCCGCCGATGACCACCGCGGAGCGGACCGCCCGCTCGCCGCGGTGGGCCACGGTGACCGCGCGCCGCAGGGAGCGGGCCGTCCAGGAGTCGTCCGGGACGACCGCGAGGGCGGAGGCGATCACCACCGTCACCGGCGCTCCCGCCATCGCCGCGGCCACTCCCGCGGCGACCGCCTGGCCGCCGTAGATGCCCTCGCCCTCATGGCTGATCGAGCCGTCCACGGCCACCAGCCGGGCCGCCTCCCCGGGGCGTCCCGCCGCGAAGACCCCGAAAGGAGCCGCCCGCATCGCGAGCCCGTCGCTCCAGGCATGGCGGTGCTGGGCGGAGATGGGCGCGGCCAGGCCCCGGCGGAGGTTCTCCAGGGTGCCGCGTTCGCTGAAGCCCGCGCCCCGGAAGGGGCCCTCGGCCCGGTCCGCGATCCACTCGTGCCAGGCCGCCTCCACATGGGCCGGGGCCAGCGCGGAGCCGTGCCGGGCGAGCAGCAGCCCGGAGAAGATCGCGTACTCGGTGTCGTCCGTGCCGGACGGCCTGTCGGTGACGTACCCGGTGATACGGCCCCAGCGCGCGCGGATCTCGGACGGTCTGAGGTTCTCCGCGGGCGCCCCCAGCGCGTCACCGACCGCAAGGCCCAGCAGGGCGCCGCGGGCCCGTTCGCGGAGCTCGGCGGCGTCCCCGGGCGCCGGGACCGGGGGAGTACGGGCGATCGACACCATCGGGCGGCCTCCTTCGCAGGACCACTTTGCGGATGTGTCCCACGACAGCCGTCGCCACGAGCCTCCCCCGACGCGGAGTCACCCACTCGGCATCTGAGCAGCTCATCGCACGAACGAGCGACCGACGGCAAAAGCGCAGGTTAGCCCAGCCTTTCCTTGCTGGCGGGATCGGAATGATCAGCGTAGGTTCGGGGTTATCAAAAAGTAGAACTCGTCCAAAGTTAGCTTTGGCTAAGCTATCCCGGGGGTCCCGCATGGCCATCATCGACACCGAGGCCGCGCTGCACGAGGCGCACCGCGACAACCACACCCACCGCGACGTCAACGGCGGCTGGCTGCGCCCCGCCGTCTTCGGCGCGATGGACGGCCTGGTCTCCAACCTCGCCCTGATGACCGGTGTGGCCGGCGGTTCGGTGGGTCAGCAGGCGATCGTCCTCACCGGGCTCGCGGGCCTCGCCGCCGGCGCCTTCTCCATGGCGGCCGGCGAGTACACCTCCGTCGCCTCCCAGCGCGAGCTGGTCGAGGCCGAGCTCGACGTCGAGCGCCGTGAGCTGCGCAAGCACCCCCAGGACGAGGAGGACGAGCTCGCCGCGCTCTACGTCGCCCGCGGGGTCGAGCCCGCGCTGGCTCGGGAGGTGGCGCGGCAACTGTCGAAGGACCCCGAGCAGGCCCTGGAGATACACGCCCGCGAGGAGCTGGGCATCGACCCCGGCGATCTGCCCTCGCCCCTGGTCGCGGCCGTCTCGTCCTTCGGTTCGTTCGCCCTCGGTGCCCTGCTGCCCCTGCTGCCGTACCTGCTCGGCGCGACCGCGCTGTGGCCCGCCGTGCTGCTCGCTCTCGCCGGCCTCTTCGGCTGCGGTGCCGTCGTGGCCAAGGTGACCGCACGGAGCTGGTGGTACAGCGGTCTGCGGCAGCTCGCTCTCGGTGGCGCGGCGGCCGGTGTGACGTACGTCCTGGGCAGCCTGTTCGGAACGGCCGTAGGATAGCGCCGCCGGTACTTATGCATGGAGCTGTATAAGTAGCCGTTACTCGCTGGTTTCGAATGCTTAACCGGCGGGCATGAGCCGTAAGCACTGCGGGCAACGACGCCCGCCGCATCCCCGCGGGGTGGGCCGACGAGGCTTTCCCCGCCCCCAGGGCCGACGGGCACCGATCCGACCGATCTCGTCCGCAGTGGTCCCCCGCATACGTTTCGCCGCCCGCGCGGCACCCCGCCGCACCCGTGTGGCACCCCGGCCACGGACCCCGTGGCGTCCGCATGGTGGAACGGAGTATCCGGTTCCCGAGTCCGGATCCATCATGTAACCTGCACGAAATTTTGCACTTATCGCAGAGGGCCAACGTCGTCCCTCGGCACTTGCCACATGCCACATGACGACGACGGGAGAGCCGATGCGTACGCCGCGCCAGCCGTCCCAGCATTCCGCGAATGGCCAGAACTGGTCCTTCATGGATGCTCGCCCTGCTGCACAGGGTATGTACGACCCCCGCAACGAACACGACGCCTGTGGCGTCGGTTTCGTCGCCACTCTCACCGGCGACGCGTCGCACACGCTGGTCGAGCAGGCGCTCACCGTACTGCGCAACCTGGAGCACCGCGGCGCCACCGGCTCCGAGCCCGACTCCGGCGACGGCGCGGGCATCCTCTCCCAGGTGCCGGACGCCTTCTTCCGTGAGGTGGCCGGATTCGACCTCCCCGCGGCCGGCTCCTACGCCGTGGGCATCGCCTTCCTGCCGGAGGAGGGGACCGAGGACGCCGTCTCACGTATCGAGACGATCGCGGCCGAGGAGGGCCTCACGGTCCTCGGCTGGCGCGCGGTCCCGGTCGCCCCGGAGCTGCTGGGCGCCACCGCCCGCTCCACCATGCCGGCCTTCCGGCAGATCTTCGTCGAGGACGGCGCCAGCGAGGGCATCGCGCTGGACCGCAAGGCGTTCGCGCTGCGCAAGCGCGCCGAGCGCGAGGTGGGCGTGTACTTCCCGTCCCTCTCCGCCCGGACGATCGTCTACAAGGGCATGCTGACCACCGGCCAGCTGGAGCCCTTCTTCCCGGACCTGTCCGACCGCCGCTTCGCGTCGGCCGTCGCGCTCGTCCACTCGCGTTTCTCCACCAACACCTTCCCGTCGTGGCCGCTCGCGCACCCGTACCGCTTCGTCGCGCACAACGGTGAGATCAACACCGTCAAGGGCAACCGCAACTGGATGCGCGCCCGCGAGTCCCAGCTCGTCTCCGAGCTCTTCGGGGACCGCGACCTCGAGCGCCTGTTCCCCGTGGCCACGCCCGACGCCTCCGACTCGGCGTCCTTCGACGAGGTGCTGGAGCTGCTCCACCTCGGTGGCCGCTCGCTGCCCCACTCCGTGCTGATGATGATCCCGGAGGCGTGGGAGAACCACGACTCCATGGACCCGGCCCGGCGCGCCTTCTACCAGTTCCACTCCACGATGATGGAGCCCTGGGACGGCCCCGCCTGCGTCACCTTCACCGACGGCACCCAGGTCGGCGCCGTGCTCGACCGCAACGGTCTGCGCCCCGGCCGCTACTGGGTCACCGACGACGGCCTCGTCGTCCTCGGCTCCGAGGTCGGCGTCCTCGACATCGACCCGGCCAAGGTCGTCCGCAAGGGCCGGCTGCAGCCCGGCCGGATGTTCCTCGTCGACACCGCCGAGCACCGCATCATCGAGGACGACGAGATCAAGGCGTCCCTCGCCGCCGAGAAGCCGTACGCGGAGTGGCTGGAGGCCGGCGAGATCGAGCTGGGCGACCTGCCCGAGCGCGAGCACATCGTCCACACCCACGCCTCGGTCACCCGCCGCCAGCAGACCTTCGGCTACACCGAGGAAGAGCTGCGCGTCATCCTCGCGCCGATGGCCCGCAGCGGCGCCGAGCCGATCGGCTCCATGGGCACGGACTCGCCCATCGCAGCCCTGTCCGAGCGCCCGCGGCTGCTCTTCGACTACTTCACCCAGCTGTTCGCGCAGGTCACCAACCCGCCGCTGGACGCCATCCGCGAGGAGCTGGTCACCTCCCTGCGCTCGTCGCTGGGCCCGGAGGGCAACCTGCTGGAGCCCACGGCCGCCTCGTGCCGCTCGGTGACCCTCCCCTTCCCGGTCATCGACAACGACGAGCTGGCCAAGCTCATCCACATCAACGCCGACGGCGACATGCCCGGCTTCAAGGCCGCGACCCTCTCCGGCCTGTACCGGGTCTCCGGCGGCGGCGACTCGCTCGCCGCCCGCATCGAGGAGATCTGCGCCGAGGCCGACGCGGCCATCGACAACGGTGCCCGGCTGATCGTCCTGTCGGACCGGCACTCGGACGCCGAGCACGCCCCGATCCCGTCGCTGCTGCTCACCGCGGCCGTCCACCACCACCTCATCCGCACCAAGCAGCGGACCCAGGTCGGTCTGCTGGTCGAGGCCGGCGACGTCCGCGAGGTCCACCACGTCGCCCTGCTCATCGGCTTCGGCGCGGCCGCCGTGAACCCCTACCTGGCGATGGAGTCCGTCGAGGACCTGGTCCGCGCCGGCACCTTCCTGTCCGGCGCCGAGCCCGAGCAGGCCATCCGCAACCTGATCTACGCCCTCGGCAAGGGCGTCCTGAAGGTCATGTCCAAGATGGGCATCTCCACCGTCGCCTCCTACCGCGGCGCCCAGGTCTTCGAGGCCGTCGGCCTGGACCAGCAGTTCGTCGAGAAGTACTTCAACGGCACCGCCACCAAGATCGGCGGCGTCGGCATCGACGTCATCGCCAAGGAGGTCGCCGCCCGCCACGCCAAGGCCTACCCGGCCTCCGGCATCGCTCCCGCGCACCGCGCGCTGGAGATCGGCGGCGAGTACCAGTGGCGCCGCGAGGGCGAGCCGCACCTGTTCGACCCGGAGACCGTCTTCCGGCTCCAGCACTCCACGCGCACGGGCCGCTACGACATCTTCAAGAAGTACACCGACCGAGTGAACGAGCAGTCCGAGCGCCTGATGACGCTGCGCGGCCTGTTCGGCTTCACGTCGGACCGCCCGTCGATCCCCGTCGACGAGGTCGAGCCGGTCAGCGAGATCGTCAAGCGGTTCTCCACGGGCGCCATGTCGTACGGCTCCATCTCCAAGGAGGCGCACGAGACCCTCGCCATCGCCATGAACCAGCTGGGCGGCAAGTCCAACACCGGTGAGGGCGGCGAGGACCCGGAGCGCCTGTACGACCCGGCGCGCCGCTCGGCGATCAAGCAGGTCGCCTCCGGCCGCTTCGGCGTGACCTCCGAGTACCTGGTCAACGCGGACGACATCCAGATCAAGATGGCCCAGGGCGCCAAGCCCGGCGAGGGCGGCCAGCTGCCCGGCCACAAGGTGTACCCGTGGGTCGCCAAGACCCGTCACTCGACGCCGGGTGTCGGTCTGATCTCGCCGCCGCCGCACCACGACATCTACTCCATCGAGGACCTCGCCCAGCTGATCCACGACCTGAAGAACGCGAACCCGCAGGCGCGGATCCACGTGAAGCTGGTCTCCGAGGTCGGCGTCGGCACGGTCGCGGCCGGTGTGTCCAAGGCGCACGCGGACGTCGTCCTGATCTCCGGCCACGACGGCGGCACCGGCGCCTCCCCGCTGACCTCCCTGAAGCACGCGGGCGGCCCCTGGGAGCTCGGCCTCGCCGAGACCCAGCAGACCCTGCTGCTCAACGGCCTGCGCGACCGGATCGTGGTGCAGACCGACGGCCAGCTGAAGACCGGCCGCGACGTGGTCGTCGCCGCACTGCTCGGCGCCGAGGAGTTCGGTTTCGCGACCGCTCCGCTCGTCGTCTCCGGCTGCATCATGATGCGCGTCTGCCACCTGGACACCTGCCCGGTCGGCATCGCCACCCAGAACCCGACGCTGCGCGAGCGCTTCGCCGGCCAGGCCGAGCACGTGGTCAACTTCTTCCGGTTCATCGCCGAGGAGGTCCGCGAGCTGCTCGCGGAGCTGGGCTTCCGCTCCATCGAGGAGGCCGTCGGTCACGCCGAGGTGCTGGACGTCGGGCGCGCGGTCGACCACTGGAAGGCGCAGGGCCTGGAGCTGGAGCCCCTGTTCCACGTGCCGGACCTGCCCGAGGGCGCTGTCCGCCACCGGCTGATCGCCCAGGACCACGGCCTGGAGAAGGCGCTCGACAACGAGCTGATCAAGCTCGCCGCCGACGCCCTGGCCGCGAGCGACGCGACCGAGGCGCAGCCGGTGCGCGCCCAGGTCGCCATCCGCAACATCAACCGCACGGTCGGCACCATGCTCGGCCACGAGGTGACGAAGAAGTTCGGCGGCGCGGGCCTGCCCGACGACACCGTCGACATCACCTTCACCGGCTCCGCCGGCCAGTCCTTCGGCGCGTTCCTGCCGCGCGGCGTCACGCTGCGCCTGGAGGGCGACGCCAACGACTACGTCGGCAAGGGCCTGTCCGGCGGCCGGATCGTCGTCCGCCCGGACCGCGCGGCCGACCACCTCGCCGAGTACTCGACCATCGCGGGCAACACGATCGGCTACGGCGCCACCGGCGGCGAGCTGTTCCTGCGCGGCCGTACCGGTGAACGGTTCTGCGTCCGCAACTCAGGCGCGCTGGTCGTCTCCGAGGGCGTGGGCGACCACGGCTGCGAGTACATGACCGGTGGCCACGCGGTCGTCCTCGGCCCGACCGGCCGCAACTTCGCGGCGGGCATGTCCGGCGGCGTCGCCTACGTCATCGACCTCGACCGCGACAACGTCAACGTCGGCAACGTCGACGCCGTCGAGGCGCTGGACGACACGGACAAGCAGTGGCTGCACGACGTGGTGCGCCGGCACGCCGAGGAGACCGGCTCCACGGTCGCCGGGAAGCTGCTCGCCGACTGGGAGGCCTCCGCGGAGCGCTTCAGCAAGATCATCCCCAGCACGTACAAGGCAGTGCTCGCCGCCAAGGACGCCGCCGAGCGAGCCGGTCTCTCCGAGACCGAGATCACCGAGAAGATGATGGAGGCGGCGACCAATGGCTGACCCGAAGGGCTTCCTGAACCACGGCCGTGAGGTCGCCAAGTCCCGTCCCGTCGACGTGCGCCTGAAGGACTGGAACGAGGTCTACGTCCCCGGCTCCCTGCTGCCGATCATCAGCAAGCAGGCCAGCCGCTGCATGGACTGCGGCATCCCGTTCTGCCACAACGGCTGTCCGCTCGGGAACCTGATCCCGGAGTGGAACGACTACGCCTACCGCGAGGACTGGTCGGCGGCGTCGGAGCGGCTGCACGCCACGAACAACTTCCCGGAGTTCACCGGCCGGCTCTGCCCGGCCCCCTGCGAGTCGGCGTGCGTGCTCGGCATCAACCAGTCGCCGGTCACCATCAAGAACGTCGAGGTCTCGATCATCGACAAGGCGTGGGAGACCGGTGACGTCGCCCCGCAGGCGCCCGAGCGGCTGTCCGGCAAGACGGTCGCGGTCATCGGCTCGGGCCCGGCGGGCCTGGCCGCCGCCCAGCAGCTGACCCGGGCCGGTCACACCGTCGCCGTCTACGAGCGCGCGGACCGCGTCGGAGGCCTCCTGCGGTACGGCATCCCCGAGTTCAAGATGGAGAAGCGGCACATCAACCGCCGTATCGAGCAGATGCGCGCGGAGGGCACCCGCTTCCGTACCGGTGTCGAGGTCGGCCGGGACATCAACGCCCGCGACCTGAAGAAGCGGTACGACGCCATCGTGATCGCCGCCGGGTCCACGACCGCCCGCGACCTGCCGGTGCCGGGCCGTGAACTCAAGGGCATCTACCAGGCGATGGAGTTCCTGCCCCTGGCGAACAAGGTCCAGGAGGGCGACTACGTCACCGCCCCGGTCTCGGCCGAGGGCAAGCACGTCGTGGTCATCGGCGGCGGCGACACGGGCGCGGACTGCGTGGGCACCGCCCACCGCCAGGGCGCGGCCTCCGTCACCCAGCTGGAGATCATGCCCCGCCCGAACGACGAGCGGCACGCGACGAACCAGCCCTGGCCGACCTTCCCGATCCTCTACAAGGTCACCTCGGCCCACGAGGAGGGCGGTGAGCGGATCTACTCCGCCTCCACCACCCACTTCGAGGGCGACGAGGACGGCAACGTGCAGTGGCTGCACCTGGCCGAGGTCGAGTTCGTCGACGGCAAGCTGACTCAGAAGCCGGGCAGCGAGCGCAAGATCCCGGCCCAGCTGGTCACCCTCGCCATGGGCTTCACCGGCATCGACCGGGAGAACGGCCTGGTCGAGCAGTTCGGCCTGGAGCTGGACGAGCGCGGCAACGTCGCCCGCGACGCCGCCTTCCAGACCAACGTGCCCGGCGTGTTCGTCGCCGGTGACGCGGGCCGCGGCCAGTCGCTGATCGTCTGGGCGATCGCCGAGGGCCGTTCCGCGGCCCGCGGAGTCGACCGCTTCCTGACCGGCGCCAGCGACCTGCCGGCCCCGATCCGCCCGACCGACCGCGCGCTCGCGGTCTGACCCGCCCGAGGGCCTGACAAGCCCTCACGAGACGTCCCGTACAAAGGCGTACGGAACACTGACGGCGCCCGCCCACCTGTCCCCGACCGGACTCTTGGGCGGGCGCCGCCGCATGTCCGGCAGCCTCGCGGCTACGGCACCCGGTACGACTCCCCGTACACCTTCCACCGGAGCGGCGTGCGCAGGTCCAGGTTGCCGTCGTAGAGGAACTCCCGCTGGGCCGTGTCGATGCGGGAGGTGTCGATGGTGGCCCTCCTCGCCTTCATGGCCTTGCGGCGCACGTCCAGGAAGATGTCCAGGTAGTTCTTCTCGCTGCCGCCCTCGGAGGGGCTGTCGGCCTCCGCGAGCGCGCGCTCGCGCAACCCGTAGAAGCTGTTCGGGCCCGTGCCGGGGCCGTGGAAGACCATCGCGTCGAAGTAGACGAACTGGCCCAGCGTGCCCAGGCCGTCGAGCTTGGCGAGCCGGACGGCCGGCTCGAAGTAGACGCGGTCGCGCTCCTTCTCCTGCGCGTCGCGGAACGCGGGGACCTTCGCCTCCCGCTTCCACGCCGGGACGAAGCCCGGCTCCAGACCCTTGTGGGAGGGCGTGCCGTCGACCTTGCGCAGGGCGGGCAGGTAGCGCGCCAGCCCGTTGTGCGGGTGGGCCTCGGTGTAGCGCTCGACCAGGGTCCGCAGGTCGTGGGTGCCGGTGCAGAAGCCGATGATGCCGGCGGTGTAGCCCTGCCCGTCGCCGATGTCCTCGATGTAGCCGTAGGCGCTTCGCCAGTCGAGCGTGGAGTTCTCGGCACTCGCCACGAGCCGCTGCGCCAGCTCCTTCTTCGCGGGCGCCTCCAGACCGGCCGGGGCGTCGGCGACGACCTCCGCGTCCTCGGCGCGCTCCGTCTCGGCCCGCGTCTTGGCCTCCTGGCGGGCCTGCCGGGCGGCGGACAGGCGCGTGCCCCCGGAGTCGCCGGACCCGTCGGGGGTGGCGGCGTACACCGCCGCGGTGACGACGACCGGTACGGCCGCGAACAGCAGGATTCCGGCTCGTCTCATACGCCGGCCCCTCCCGTGAGATCCGATACCTTCACCAGCGCCAGGATGAGCAGCAACGCCGGCAGGGCCACGCAGGCGCCCGTCTGGACGAGGGTGCGGCGCCCGTCCCGGGGAGCGTACGCGTAGGCCAGTGTCACGGCGCCGCCGGCCAGCAGCCCGCCGAGGTGCGCCTCCCAGGACGTCACCCACGCGGACAGCACCAGCCAGAGCAGCAGGCCGCCCATGTGCTGGTTGACCGACCGCATGTCGTAGCCGAGGCGGCGGCCCATCACGTAGTAGGCGGCGCCGAGACCGAAGATCGCGCCCGACGCGCCGATCGTCAGGGCCTCCGGGTCGACGAGCAGGACGAGGACCGACCCGCCCAGCGCCGACAGCAGGTAGAGGGCGAGATAGCGGACGCGGCCCAGCTGCGCCTCCACGACACGGCCGACGGTCCACAGCGAGGCCATGTTCATCACGATGTGCAGCACGCCGATGCCGTCGTCCGGCGGCATGTGCAGGAAGGCGCCGGTCAGCAGCCGCTCCCACTCACCACCCACGAGGCCCTCGGCGTGCATCGAGCCGTACGGGTACTGCCACAGGTAGTGCGCGCCGTCCGTGTCGCGCAGCCCGGCGCCCAGCATGCCGAACCGGTCCACCACCGAGGGCCGCGCCAGCTCCGCCAGGTAGGCGAGCACGTTGAGCCCGATCAGGACGTACGTCACCAGCGGCACGGCGCTGATCCGGCCGCCGAACACGGTCCGCGCCTGCCGTACCGTCCGCGCGCCCTCCTTCACGCACCCCACGCACTGGTGGCCGACCGCGGCCTCGCGCATGCAGGACGGGCAGATGTAGCGGTCGCAGCGGGTGCAGCGGACGTGGGACTCCACCCGGGGATGGCGATAGCACGTGGTGACGGCTGACTCGGCGGTCACAACCGGCTCCTTGGAGGAAGGCTGGGCAGGAAACGAGCCGGTGGGGACGGCGGCGAACAAAATAGCGAACGGTGGCGGCCGCGGGGACACCAGGGGCGCGTGATCACGTAGGCTCGGCGGCCCGTACGGCGAGGGGGGACCATGGCCGCGATCAGTCTGCGCAAGGTGGAGGAGACGGCACCCGCGCTGGTGGGCGCCTACCGGTCGGCGGGGGTGTCGCTGCGCAAGCACGGCCTGGACGGGCTGCGGGCCGCCGTGTACCTGGTGGTCGACTACTCGGGCTCCATGCGGCCGTACTACCAGGACGGCAGTGTGCAGGCGCTCGCCGACCGGGTGCTGGGCCTGTCCGCGCACCTGGACGACGACGGCCGGGTGCCCGTGGTGTTCTTCTCGACCGACGTCGACGCCGTCACCGACATCGCCCTCGACGGCCACGCGGGCCGTGTCGAGCGGATCGCGGCCTCACTCGGGCACATGGGCAAGACCAGCTACCACCTGGCGATGGACGCCGTCATCGACCACTACCTGGACAGCGGCGCGACCGCGCCCGCGCTGGTCGTCTTCCAGACCGACGGCGGCCCGATCAACAAGCTCGCCGCCGAACGCTACCTGTGCAAGGCGGCGAGGCTCCCGCTGTTCTGGCAGTTCGTCGGCTTCGGCGACCCGGGCAGCCGGCAGTTCGAGTTCCTGCGCAAGCTGGACGAGCTGGCGGTGCCCGGCAAGCGGCCCGTGGACAACGCCGGCTTCTTCCACGCGGGCCGCGACCCGCGACGGGTGTCGGACTCCGAGCTGTACGACCGTCTCGTCGGCGAGTTCCCGCAGTGGCTGGCGGCCGCACGCGCCGCGGGCATCGTGCCGCCGGCCTGAGCCAACGGTCACCGGCCCGGGCCCGCCGCCGCGCCGGCCGCGCCCTCGAGGACCGCGTCCCGGCACTCCTCGGGTGTGCCCCACGCCGAGCGCAGGGCGCGGGCCCTGGTCAGCAGCAGGGACAGGTCGTCCTCGGCCGTGTACCCGATCGCGCCGTGCAGCTGGAGGGCCGCGCGGGCGGTGCCGTACGCCGCCTCGCAGGCCTTCAGTTTGGCGGCCGCCACATCGGCGGGACGCAGGGTGGTCGCCGCGCCGAAGAGCAGCGGCCGGGCGAACTCCAGGGCGATCCTCGCGTCGGCGAGGCGGTGCTTGACCGCCTGGAACGAGCCGATGGGCACGCCGAACTGGGTGCGCCGCCCGACGTGCGCGACCGTCCGGCCCAGCAGGGCGAGCCCGGTGCCGAGGGCCTGGGCGGCGGTGGCGAGCCGGGCCCAGGTGAGCGCGTGCTCCACGGCCGGGCCGACCCCGGGGCCGCTCGCGAGGAGCTCACCGCCGGACGGCAGGAGGGACAGCCGGCGCGCGGGGTCCAGCGAGGGACGCGAGCCGGCGGGGGCGGGAGCGAGGCGGACCTCGGCGAGGCCGGTGCCGCGGCCGGCGGGGGGACGGGCCGCGCCGCCGGCGCCGTGCACCGCCAGCCGGACGGCGGCCGCCTCCGCGTCCAGGGCGTACGACCCGGCCGGCGCCAGGGTCGCCATCGACTCGCCCGACAGCAGCCCGGGCAGGAACCGGCCGGCCGGTGCCGGGTCGTCCAGGGAGGCGAGCAGCACGGCCGCGCCCACCGTCTCGGCCAGTGGTCCCGGCAGCGTGTGCCGGCCCGACTCGACGCAGGCCACGGCGAGTTCCACCGGGCGCGGGCCCCAGCCGCCCCGCGCCTCGGGGACCGCGAGCCCGAACACCCCCGCGTCCGCGAACCGGCGCCACAGCGCACGGCCGCCCGCGCGCTCGCCCCGGCTCCACTCCCGTACCGCCGACGCGGTGTCCGCGGCCGTCAGCATCGCGCGCAGGGAGTCGGCGAAGGCCCCCTGCTCGGTGTCGAGGAGGAAGCGCATCAGCGGCGTCCCTTCGGCAGGCCGAGCAGGCGCTCGGCGACGATGTCCCGCTGGATCTCGTTGGTGCCGGCGTAGATGGGGCCCGCGAGGGAGAACACGTACCCCTCCGCCCACGCCGTGTCCGCCAGCTCGCCCTCCTCGCCGAGGAGATCGAGTGCCGTCTCGTGCAGCGCGAGGTCGAGTTCGGACCAGAACACCTTGTTCATGCTGGACTCCGGGCCGAGCGCGGCGCCGTCCAGGAGGCGGGAGGCGGCCGCGTAGGTGAACAGCTGATAGGCACGGGCGCCGATCACGGCGTCCGCCACCCCGGCCCGCGCCCGCCCGGGGCTGCCCTGGGCCCGCCACAACTCCAGCAGCCGGCCGGCGGCGGCGAGGAACCGGCCGGGGGAGCGCAGGGTCAGGCCGCGTTCGTCGCCCGCGGTGGACATCGCGATCCGCCAGCCCCGGCCGGGCTCGCCGATCACGTCCTCGTCCGGCACGAACACCTCGTCCAGGAACAGCTCCGCGAAGGCGGGTTTCCCGTCCAGGCGGCGGATCGGACGGACGGTGACGCCGGGGGCCCGCAGGTCGAACATCAGGTACGTGAGCCCCTGGTGCGGCCGCTCGGCCGCCGGATCGCTGCGGAACAGCCCGAAGGCCCGGTCGGCGAAGGCCGCCCGGGAGGACCAGGTCTTCTGCCCGCTCAGGCGCCAGCCGCCCGGGGCGCGCACCGCCCGGGAGGTGAGCGAGGCCAGGTCCGAGCCCGCCTCCGGCTCCGACCAGGCCTGCGCCCAGACCACCTCGCCGGAGGCCATCGGCGGCAGCACGCGCGCGCGTTGTTCCTCCGTGCCGTGGTCGAAGAGGGTGGACGCGAGCAGACTGACGCCGTTCTGCCCGACCCGGCCCGGCGCGCCCGCCGCCCAGTACTCCTCCTCGAAGACCAGCCAGCGCAGCAGCCCGGCGTCCCGGCCGCCGTACTTCTCCGGCCAGGACACCACCGACCAGCGGTCCGCGGCCAGCTCGGCCTCCCAGGCGCGGTGCGCCGCGAAGCCCTCCGCCGTCTCCAGGGACGGCAGCGGTGTGCGCGGCACGTGCGCCTCCAGCCAGGCCCGGGCCTCGGCGCGGAACTTCTCGTCGTCCTCGGAGTGGGTCAGGTCCACGGTCGCCGTCACCAACCTTCCCTAACAAGTGTTTGGTAGGTTAGCGTGGCCCCATGACAGGCGTCGAGAGCCCGGCCTACGTACCCGGGCACGGACTGCTGCGGGGGCGCACCGCCGTCGTCACCGCGGCGGCCGGTGCCGGCATCGGCGGCGCGACCGCGCGCCGGTTCCTGGAGGAGGGCGCACGGGTCCTCATCAGCGACGCCCACACGCGCCGGCTGAAGGAGTACGAGGCCGAGCTGGGCCGCGAGTTCCCGGGCGCGGTGAGCGCCGTACCGTGCGACGTCACCGACGAGGCACAGGTGCGGGCCCTCTTCGACGCGGCCGCGGCCGAGCACGGCCGGCTGGACGTCGTCGTCAACAACGCCGGACTCGGCGGCACCGCGGAGCTCGCCGACATGACCGACGAGCAGTGGACCCGCGTCCTCGACGTCACCCTGAACGGCACCTTCCGCTGCACCCGGGCGGCCCTGCGCGCCATGCGGGAGACCGGCGGCGGGGTGATCGTCAACAACGCCTCCGTCGTCGGCTGGCGCGCCCAGGCCGGGCAGGCGCACTACGCCGCCGCCAAGGCCGGGGTGATGGCCCTGACCCGCTGCGCGGCCGTCGAGGCGGCCGCGTACGGCGTGCGGGTCAACGCGGTCGCCCCGAGCCTCGCCATGCACCCGCACCTGGTGAAGGTCACCTCCGCCGAACTGCTGGCGGAACTCACCGCCCGCGAGGCCTTCGGGCGGTACGCGGAGCCCTGGGAGGTGGCCAACGTGATCGTGTTCCTCGCCTCCGGCTACTCCTCCTACATGACCGGCGAGGTCGTCTCCGTCAGCAGCCGGCACGCGTGATGACCCGGGCAGACCACAATGGGGGCGTGCCGACCAAGAAGAAGCCCCAGGTGACCGCCGCGGCCGCCCGGCGCGGCGAACTCCTCACCACCGCCGCCGAGGTGTTCGCCGAGCACGGCTACAACGCCACCACCGTCCGCAGGATCGCCGACCACGCGGGGATGCTCGCGGGCAGCCTCTACTACCACTTCGACTCCAAGGAGTCGATGCTCGAGGAGATCCTGCGGACCTTCCTCGACGAGCTGTGGGACGGCTACGACACCGTCCTCGCCTCCGGACTCGGGCCCCGCCGGACGCTGGAGGCGCTGGTCACCGAGTCCTTCCGGGAGATCGACCGGCACCGGGCCGCCGTCGCCATCTACCAGAAGGAGAGCAGGCAGCTCACCGCCCAGGACCGGTTCGCGTTCCTCGCCGAGTCACAGCGCCGGTTCGAGACGGCCTGGCTCAGCACGCTGGAACGCGGCGTCGCCGAAGGAGTCTTCCGCGCCGACCTCGACGTGCGGCTCACCTACCGCTTCGTGCGGGACACCGTGTGGGTCGCCGCCTCCTGGTACCGGCCCGGGGGACAGCACAGCCCCGAGGAGATCGCCCGCCAGTACCTGTCGATGGTGCTCGACGGGATCGCCGTACGCGACGAGCAGAGCGGATAGAGCCCACCCAATGTCCCTTCCAGGCAGGGGAGTCGCCATGGCCGAGGCCTACATAGTCGAAGCGGTCCGCACGCCCGTCGGGCGGCGCGGGGGAGGGCTCGGCGGGGTGCACCCGGCCGACCTGGGCGCGCATGTGCTCACCGCGCTGATGGAGCGGACCGGCATCGACCCGGCCGCCGTGGAGGACGTGGTCTTCGGCTGTCTGGACGCGGTCGGACCGCAGGCCGGGGACATCGCCCGCACCTGCTGGCTCGCCGCCGGGCTGCCGGAGGAGGTGCCGGGCGTGACCGTCGACCGGCAGTGCGGCTCCTCCCAGCAGGCCGTGCACTTCGCCGCGCAGGCCGTGCTGTCCGGCACCCAGGACCTGGTCGTCGCGGGCGGCGTGCAGAACATGACCCAGGTCCCCATCGCCTTCGCCTCCCGGCAGGCCGCCGCCCCGCTCGGGCTGACCGAGGGCCCCTTCCACGGCAGCGCCGGCTGGCGATCCCGCTACGGCGACCAGCCCGTCAACCAGTTCACCGGCGCCGAGATGATCGCCGCCCGGTGGCACATCAGCCGCGAGGAGCAGGAGGAGTTCGCCCTGCGCTCGCACCTGCGGGCGATCCGGGCGATCGACACCGGCCGCTTCGCACGCGAGATCGTCCCCCACGGCTCCGTCACGGTCGACGAGGGGCCGCGCCGGGACACCTCCCTGGAGAAGATGGCAGGGCTGAAGCCCGTCGTCGACGGCGGCACCATCACCGCCGCCTGCTCCTCCCAGGTCTCCGACGGTGCCGCCGCCCTGCTGCTCGCCTCCGAACGGGCGGTACGCGACCACGGGCTGCGCCCGCGCGCCCGCGTCCACCACCTCTCCGTACGCGGCGAGGACCCCGTCCGCATGCTGTCCGCCCCCATCCCGGCCACCGCACACGCGCTGCGCAGGACCGGACTGACCATCGACGCCATCGACCTGGTGGAGATCAACGAGGCCTTCGCGCCGGTCGTCCTCGCCTGGCTGAAGGAGACCGGCGCCGACCCCGGAAGGGTCAACGTCAACGGCGGCGCGATCGCCCTCGGCCACCCCCTCGGCGCGACCGGCGTCCGCCTGATGACGACGCTGCTGCACGAACTGGAGCGCACCGGCGGCCGCTACGGCCTCCAGACCATGTGCGAGGGCGGCGGCCAGGCCAACGTGACGATCATCGAACGGCTCTGAACCCGGCCCCCGCCAGCCGAACGCCGCCCACGGTCCGCGCCCCCCGGCGGGGGAGCCGCCCCGGGCGCCTCGGCTCACGCGCGCGTCGAAGCACCTCCCGTCCGGAGCGCACCGATGATCTCCCCGGCCTGCGCCATCATCCCGTCCACCAGCTCCGCGCACGACGGCAGATCGTCGATCACCCCGGCCACCTGGCCGGCCGCCATCACTCCGAGGTCCGTACGCCCCTCGACCATCGCCGACCTGAGCAGCATCGGCGTGTTCGCGGCCAGCAGCACCTGGCCCCAGGACAACTCCTTGCCGTGTCTCAGCGCGAGCCCGTCACGGACCAGCTGCCGCCAGCTCAGCCCCGACAGCCGCCGGTAACCCGCCGCCTCCCTAAGCGCCCGGGCGAAGGCACGCGCCCGGCCCGACCGCTCCAGCGCGTCCACCAGCTCCGTGCGCAGCATCCGGTGCGGCAGCCCGTCCACCGCGCGCGTCACCGTGACGTCCCGCACCGTCGCCGCCAGATACCTCGCCTTCACCGCGTCCGGCACCGTCGAGTCGGAGGTGAGCAGGAACCGCGTGCCCATCGCGACCCCGGCCGCCCCGTACGCCAGCGCCGCCACCAGCCCCCGCCCGTCGAAGAAACCGCCCGCCGCCACGACCGGTATCCGCACCGCGTCCACCACCTGCGGCAGCAGCACGCTCGTCGCCACCTCACCGGTGTGCCCGCCGCCCTCGCCGCCCTGCACGATCACCGCGTCCGCGCCCCACGCGGCCACCTTCTCGGCGTGCCGCCGCGCCCCGACGGACGGGACGACCACCACCCCGGCCTCCTTGAGCGCGGTGATCAGCTCACGTGAGGGGGCGAGGGCGAAGGAGGCCACCCGGACGCCCTCCTCCAGCATGATCCGCACCCGGTCGGCCGCGTCGCCCGCGTCGGCCCGGAGGTTCACCCCGAACGGCGCCCCGGTCCGCGACCTCACCTCCCGTACGGCCTCGCGCAGCTGGTCGAGCGTCATCGTCGCGGAGGCCAGGATGCCCAGGGCACCCGCGTTCGCCGCCGCCGAGACCAGCCTGGGCCCGGCCACCCACCCCATCCCGGTCTGCACGATCGGATGGCGGACCCCGACCAGCCGGGTGAGCGCGGTCTCCATCAGTCCCTCGCCCCCTCCGGCACCTCGCGTGCCCGGTCCCCGGCCGGATCCAGCACCTCACGGATCAGCCGCAGCTCCTCGGCCCCGGGCTCCCGGGTGAACGGCACGCGCTCCGGCACCGCGAGCGGGAAGCCCGTGGCCTCCCGCACCTGCTCCGGGCTCACCCCGGGATGCAGCGAGGCGAGCCGCATCGAGCGGTCCGGTGTCGAGAAGTCGAAGACCCCGAGATCGGAGACGACCCGGACGACACGGTGGAAGCGGGCCGTGGCGCCGAGCTCCGCCGCCCGGTCGTACCCCACCCCGCACACCATGTCCACGCGCTCCACGAACACCCGGCGCGAATGCCGGGGGACCCAGTAACTCGTCGGGTTGTTGAGCGTGTTGAGCGACGCCCCGCGCACCCCGAGGAGCTGCCGGCGGGGGTGCTCGAAGTCGCCGACGCAGGAGATGTTCTGGTTGCCGTACCGGTCGATCTGGCTCGCGCCCATCATCACGTGCCGGCGCCCGCCCGCCACCAGGGTCAGGTGCTGCTGGTAGGGCAGCCAGCCCTCGGGTGTGCCGTCCGGGCGGACCAGCAGCGCCTCGCCGTCGGTCAGCAGCAGATCGGGTGCGAAGGTGAGCCGCGCCAGCCGGGCCCCCAGCGAGGGGATCAGGCCCATCGGGCTCGCCAGGATCTCGCCGGCGCCCCGCCACGCCTCGGCGCAGGCGATCACGCAGTACTCGGCCCGGGTGACGCTCATCGCCCCTGCTCCTCGCGCCACTCGTGCACCGCGGTCCGGTACGCGTCCTCGTCCCGGCCGAGGAACCGCCCGGCGAACTCCGGCCACGGCGTGGACGCGTAGTACCGCTGGAACTCCTCGTCCCGCCCGTACTCCGGCGCGCAGGAGGTGAAGTGCGCGCCGTCGGGTGCCTCCACCACGCCGGTCACCGCGAGCCGCTTGAGGAGCAGCGAGTGCGGAGCCGCCTCCTTGGTCAGCTCGGCGGTGTCCACGATCCGTTCGCAGGAGACGTAGGCCGCGTCCGCCGCCTCGCAGAACAGGTCGTCGAAGTACGGGTCCGGGCCGAGGCACTGGCCGTTGCCCAGCCGGTCGGCGCGGTCGACGTGCACCAGGGCCGCGTCCAGCCGCAGGGCGGGCATGGCCACGAACGTCTCCCCGTCCTCGTAAGGCGAGGTGACCGTCCGCAGCCGCGGGTTGACCCGCATCACGTCCGAGCCGACCCCGGCCCGCACCGGCAGGAAGGGCAGCCGCTGTGCCGCCGCTCGGAGGCCCGACAGGAACATCCCCTCGTCCACCTCCGTGAGCCGGAGGCCGTCGCCCTCGCGTGCCGCCCGGTAGTGCGGCTCCAGCGGGATCGTGTCCAGCGTGACGAAGGCCGTGACCAGGTGGCCGATCCGGCCGGCCGCGGCCAGCATGCCGACGTCCGGGCCGCCGTACGAGACGACCGTCAGGTCCCTGATCCCGGACCGCAGCAGCGCACGGACGAGGGCCATCGGCTTGCGGCGCGACCCCCAGCCGCCGATGCCGAGCGTCATGCCGCTCTCCAGTCGTGCGACCACCTCGTCCGCGGTCATCGTCTTGTCGCCCATCTACGCGCCCTCCTTCCCGAACGTGTCGCGGATGTGGTCGGCCAGCCCGCTGAGATTGGCCTCGAAGGTGAAGCCCTGTTCGAAGCGGTAGCTGCGGCGCACGTCGACCGGATCGATGCCGTTGATGGCCGACTTGGCCATGCGCAGCAACCGCCCGTCCTTGGCGGCGATCTCCCCGGCCAGCTCCAGTGCCGCCGACGGCAGGTCCGCGCGCGGCACCACACGCCAGACGGAACCGTGCCCGTGCAGCTCGGCGGCGGTCGCTCTGCGCCCGGTGAAGTACAGCGCCCGCATCAGGTGCTGCGGGACCAGCCGGGCCAGATGGGTCGCGGCGCCCAGCGCGCCCCGGTCCAGCTCCGGCAGGCCGAAGGTGGCGTCCTCGCTCGCCACGATCGCGTCCGCGTTGCCCACCAGGCCTATCCCGCCGCCCAGGCAGAAGCCCTGCACCGCCGCGATCACCGGTGTCTCGCACTCGTAGACCGCGGCGAAGGCCTCGGCGCACCCCTGGTTGGCGCCGATCAGCGCCCGGCGGCCGGCCGTCTGTATCTCCTTGATGTCCACGCCCGCGTTGAAGCCGCGCCCCTCGGCGGCCAGCACGACGCACCGGACCCCCGGATCGCGGCCCGCCGCGCGGACGGCCTCGGCCAGCGCGAACCAGCCGGCCACCGGCAGCGCGTTCACCGGCGGGAAGTCGACCGTGACGAGCGAAATCCCCTTTTCCGGGGACGAGGTGGAGACACCCATGGACGCATCAGCTACCTTCGCACTCAACGCCTTTCCACCAAACATTTGTTAGGTGTGAGGCTTCGAAGCTAGCAGTCGGCGAAGACGAGCGGGAGAGCCTGTGGACAACTCGGCGGCGCACCCTGTGGACAGCTCGCTGCACGGCCGTACCGTCGTCGTCACCGGCGGCACCCGGGGCGTCGGCGCCGGGATCGCGCGGGCCTTCGCCGAAGCCGGGGCCAGGGTCCTGGCCTGTGCCCGCAGACCCCCCGAAGAGCCCCTGGAAGGTGTCGGGTTCACCGCGCTGGACCTGCGCGATCCGCCCGCCGTCCGCGCCTTCTTCGCCGCGCTGCCCCGCCTCGACGTGCTCGTCAACAACGCCGGCGGAACGCCGTACCGGCCGCTGATCGAGCCCGGTGCCGACGCCGTCGCGCTCGCCGAACGGCACGCGCGCATCGTCGAGCTGAACCTGATCACCCCGCTGACCGCGTCCCTCGCCGCCTACGAGCACCTGCGCCGCAGCCGCGGCTCGGTCGTGATGGTCGGCAGCGTCAGCGGAGCGCGCCCCTCGCCGGGTACGGCCGCCTACGGCGCGGCCAAGGCGGGCCTCGCCGGGCTGGCCGCCTCGATGGCCGTGGAGTGGGCGCCGGAGGTCCGCGTCAACACGCTCGTGGTCGGGATGGTCCGCACCGAACTGGCCCATCTCCACTACGGCGGCCCCGACGGTCTCGCCGCCGTCTCCCGCACCGTTCCGCTGGGCCGGCTGGCCGCCCCCGCCGACGTGGGCGCCGCCGCGGTCTTCCTCGCCTCCGACGCGGCCGCGTACATCAGCGGGGCGAGCCTTCAGGTCCACGGAGGCGGCGAACGGCCCGCGTTCCTGGACGCGGCGGCCGTCGGTACGACCGAGCGGCCGGACGGCCGGGAAGCGGCCGGCGAGGCCGCCGGACACCCCGCGACGGATGCCTCGACCACACCCCTGGAGGGCTGAGATGGACGATGACGAATCGGCCGGGACGGGCGGGATCTGCGACGGGCGGGTCGTCGTGGTCACCGGAGCGGGCCGCGGGCTCGGCCGCGCCCATGCGCTGGCCTTCGCGGCCGAGGGGGCGCGGGTCGTCGTCAACGATCTCGGTGTCGGTCTCGACGGCCGCCCCGGACCGGACGGCCCCGCGGCCCGGGTGGTCGAGGAGATCCGGGCCGCGGGCGGTGAGGCGGTCGCGCACGGCGGCGACATCGCCACCGGCGCGGGTGCCGAGTCCCTGATCCGGACCGCCGTGGAGACGTACGGCCGGCTCGACACCCTCGTCGGCAACGCCGGATTCCTGCGCGACCGGATGCTGGTCAACCTCGACGAGGACGACTGGGACGCGGTGATCCGCGTCCATCTCAAGGGCCACTTCCTGTCCCTGAAGCACGCCGCCGTCCACTGGCGGGCCGAGGCCAGGGCGGGGCGCACTCCGGCGGCCCGGGTGGTGCACACCAGCAGCGGGGCCGGCCTGCTGGGCTCGGTCGGCCAGGCGAACTACAGCGCGGCCAAGGCCGGGATCGTGGGCCTCACCCTCGTCGCGGCGGCCGAACTGGCCCGCTACGGCGTGCAGGTCAACGCCGTCGCCCCGGCCGCCCGCACCCGGATGACGGAACGCACCTTCGCCGCGGCCATGGCGGCGCCGGCCGACGGTTTCGACGCCATGGCGCCGGAGAACGTCTCCCCGCTCGTGGTCTGGCTCGGCTCGGCCGCGAGCGCCGGTGTCACCGGCCGGGTGTTCGAGGCGGAGGGCGGCCGGATCACCGTCATGGAGGGCTGGCGGCCCGGCCCCACCGCCGACAAGGGGGCGCGGTGGACACCGGCCGGGGCGGGGGAGCTGGCACGCGAACTGCTGTCGGCCGCAAAACCGCCCGGGGCGGTCTACGGGGCCTAGCGGCAAAGCCGGCGGCCCATGAAGGGCGCGGTCGGCCGTGCGGGTGGCGCGATCGGCCGGTCAGGGGTGGCCGGTCAGGAGTGGTCCGTCACGAAGGCGGCGCGGTCAGCCGGGCCGCCGCCGCGCGCTGGCGTTCGTCCATGACCGACAGGAACCGGATCACGGTCTCCAGTTCGCCGGTGTCGAACTCCGCGCAGGCCTCGGCGACCTCCCGCGCCCAGTCGTCGAGGAAACTGGCCGGCCCGGCGGGCTCCTCCTCGTTCAGCTCGACGACCACCCGGCGCCTGTCCGTCGGGTGCTTGACCCGCCGGACGAAGCCCTTGGCCTCCAGGCGGTCGAGCAGACCGGTGACGGAGGCGGGGGCGAGACCGGTCAGCCCGGCCAGGTCCTTGGCGGTCAGCGGGCCCTCGCGCCGCAGGTGGTCGAGGGTCCGCACCTCCGTCGCGTTCAGTCCCCGCCGCGCGGCGAGGGCCGAGTGCAACATCACCGTCACCGCGCCGTGGGCCCGCCCCACCTCCACGAGCCGCCGCAGAACCTCCGCGCGCTCCGCCCCGTCCCGCTTCGTCATGAGCCCAGGCTAACGAGGACCGGCCGGCCTACGTGTCGCACTCCAGCACCGTCCGGCACAGCCCGCACCGCGCGCGGACCCGCCCCCGTACCGGCACCCTGATCCGCTGGTGGCAGGTCGGGCACGGGAACGACACACGGAGCTGTCCGGCGGGGTCGGGGGCGAAGGCGTAGGGCGCCGTCGGCCGGACCCCCGAGGTGTGCCGGCGGTCGTGGGCGTAGCGGCGTCGGCCCGCCCAGCCCGCCGCGGTCAGCGGCGGCTGCTGCTCGTCCCGGCGGGCCAGGGCCATGCCCTCGCCGTAGGCGGTGTAGGCCTGCGGGCTGGTGAACCACACCGAGGGGTCCTCGTCGAAGAGCAGCGCCCGCTTGGCCAGGACGTAACCGAACTCCTCCGGGGTGAGGTAGCCCAGCTTCTGCGAGGAGACCCCGTCCTCCCGGAAGGCGTCCAGCAGCAGCCAGCCCGCGCCGAGGTAGGCCGTCACCGTGTCCGTGAGGATCTCGTTCTCGGCCGTGGTGGGGAACGACAGGTCCAGGCGGTGCAGGTAGACGTGGGCCACCTCGTGGGCGAGCGCCGCGCCGATGTCCCTGCGATGGGTGCGGAAGCGGTCGTTCAGCTCGACGAAGTACTCGGGCCCCGCCGTCAGTTCGACGTTCGCCGCATGGGTCATCTCCCGGAAGCAGACGACCAGCCGGGCGTCCGGCAGCCGGAAGTGCCGCACCATCTCGTGGGCGACGCGCTGCGCCCCCAGGTGCAGGTCGTCGGTGTCGCAGAAGGCCACGTCGGCGGGGGCCACGCTGGTCGAGAACGTCTGGACGCTGTCCCGGGACAGCCGCCGGTAGAGCGCCGTGATCGCGGCCCGCACCGTCTCCAGGTGCGGGTAGCCGTGCTGGACCGGTCCGCCGTTCGCCACGTCCGCACCCCCAAAGACGCCCGGACTCCACTGTAAGGGCGGCGCCCGGCCGGTCACACGGGCAGCAGGTGGGGCGCCGGCCGTTCCTGGCCGGTCCGCTGGAGCTCCAGCAGCCACACCTCGTTCTCGCCCTCGCGCAGCACCGGCCCGGGGACGTACAGGGACCGCTGCGGACCGACCGACCAGTAGCGGCCCAGGCCGAAGCCGTTGATCCAGGCGAAGCCGCGCGTCCAGCCCGGCAGTTCGAGCCGGGCGTCCCCCGCCCCGCGGACGGTGACCGTGCCCCGGTACAGCCCCGCCGCGCCGGCACCCGCCTCGGGCACGGGACCGAAGGCCACCCGTCCGACCCCGTCGGCGAAGGCGTCGAGATCCAGCCCGCGCGCGCGTGTCCCGTGCAGGTACTGCCGCTCGTGCAGGACACCCCCGGTGATGCCCTTGGGCTCACCCGAGCGCGGCCCGTAGTTCACCCGGCCCAGGGACTCCACCCACAGCTCCACGCGCGCGGGGCCCGCCACCGGCTCCTGAAGCCGCGGCTCCTCCTCCGTGAGCACCCCGGCCCACTCGCCGTCGACGTACACCGTGGCGAGGTCCCGCAGGCCCCGCACGGTCAGCGGGTACGGCTGCCGCGGCCCCGGCACGTCCACCGCGTACCGGACGAGCCCCCGGGTGATCCCGAGATCCTCGAAGGAGGGCGGCACCGGCGTCACGGTCTCCGCGCCGCCCAGCGCCTCCAGTACGCCGTCCAGACCCGCCCAGCCGGTGAGCGCGGCCTCGGCCGGTGCGCCCAGGGGAGCCGGCCGCGGCGGAGGTCCGGGCAGCGGGGCGTCGGCGTACGCGGCCAGCACCTCCCTGAAGCGCCGGAACTTCTCCGTGGGCCGGCCGTACTCGTCCACGGGGGCGTCGTAGTCGTACGACGTCACGTCCGGCTCCAGCGGGCCCTCGTGCAGGTCCCCGCCGCGGTTGGCCCCCGCCCAGCCGCCGAAGCTCGTCCCGCCGTGCGCCATGTAGAGGTTCACCGACGCCCCGCACTCCAGGATCTCCCGCAGGGCCCCCGCGGCCTCCCCGGGGTCCCGCACCACCTGCTCGCCGGCCCAGTGGTCGAACCAGCCGCACCAGAACTCCATGCACATCAGCGGGCCCGCCGGCCGGTGACGGCGCAGCGTCGCGAAGGCCTCGCGCGCGTGGGAGCCGAAGTTCACCGTGGCGAGCACACCGGGCAGCGAGCCGCCGGTCAGCATGTGGTCCTCCGGGCCGTCCGAGGTGAACAGCGGGGCCGTGACACCCTCGGCGCGCAGCAGCGCGGCCAGCTCCGCCAGGTAGCCGGCGTCGCTGCCGTAGCTGCCGTACTCGTTCTCCACCTGCACCATCAGCACCGGGCCGCCACGGTCCACCTGCCGGGGGACGATCTCGGGCAGCAGCCGCTGGAACCAGCTCCGGACGTGCCGGAGGAAACGTTCGTCACGGGTACGCGCGCGTGCGCCGAGCTCACCCGTCACCCACGCCGGCAGCCCGCCGTTCTCCCACTCGGCGCAGATGTACGGCCCCGGCCGCACGATCGCCCACAGGCCCGCCTCCCGCACCGCGTCCAGGAACCGGCCGACCGCCCCCACGTCCCGGTGACGCCCCGGAGCTGGCTCGTGCAGGTTCCACGGCACGTACGTCTCCACGCAGTTCAGGCCCATCGCCCGCAGCATCGCCAGCCGGTGCCGCCACTGCCCCTCGTGCACCCGGAAGTAGTGCAGCGCCCCCGACAGCAGCCGCACCGGCCGCCCGTCCAGCAGGAAGTCCGATTCCCCCACCGTGAATGCGCTCATGCGTCCGCTCCCGCCCCCACCTCGCCCACGCGCCCCAGCCTCGGCCCTGGCGGCGCTCGGCGCCATGGACGAAGATCGGCGCTGCTTGGACAAAAATCCGCCGGGACGGAGATCCACCGCCGCCGACGCCGGGAGGAGCATCGATGTACCAGACCTGGATGCGGTTCTTCAGCCCCGGCCCCGCCCACCACCGGCTCGGACTGGTCTGCCTCGGCGTCGGCCTCCAGCACGGCCCGCTGCCCACCGTCGGCCCGCGCACCCTCGACCACCACGTGGCCGTCGTGATCAGCTCCGGCGGCGGCTGGTACCGGGGCGCCGACGGCCGCCGCACCACCGTCACCGCGCCCGCCCTGCTCTGGCTCACCCCGGGCGTGCCCCACCACTACGCCCCCGATCCGGACACCGGCTGGGACGAGGGCTTCGTCGACTTCGCCGGACCCGCCACCCCCACGTACACCGAACTGGGCTACATCGAGCCCGAGCGGCCCGTCGTCCCGCTCTCCGACGCCTCCGGACCCCGCCGGGTCGTCGCCCGCATCGCCCGCGCCGCCCGGCGCGGCAACCCCCTGCTGGAGGTGGAGACCGGCGCGGCCGTGCACGAGCTGCTCGTCGCCCTGCGCCGCGCCCGCGCGGACCTCGCCCCCGACGGCGACCAGGTACTGGAGGCGCTGGCCCGCGACGCCTGCATGCCCCTCACCGTCGCCGGCCACGCCGCCCGGCACGGCATGACCACCGCCGAACTGCGCGGCGCGGTCCGCCGGGCCGCCGGATGCAGCCCCAAGGACTACCTCCTCGGCATCCGCCTCGGACGCGCCAAGGAACTCCTCGCCGCCACCGAACTCTCCGTCGCCGCCGTCGCCCGCCGCGTGGGCTACGACGACCCCGCCTACTTCTCCCGGCTGTTCACCCGCCGCGTCGGCCTCGCCCCCGTCCGCTTCCGCGCCCAGCAGGGCCGCAGCGTCCCCGGCGGCTGGAGCGACCGCGTCCCCGACCCCGGCGATCCCCCGATGATCCACTCTCCGGACACTCCCCGGGGATGATCCGGCGAACGCATAGGGTGGACGCCCATGACCACCAGCAACACCGGCACCGGTGACGTGGACCCCGAGGTCCGCCAGGAACTGGCACGGCTGCGCGACAGCATCGACAACATCGACGCGGCCGTCGTCCACATGCTCGCCGAGCGTTTCAAGGCCACCCAGCAGGTCGGCAGGCTCAAGGCCGTGCACCAGCTGCCGCCCGCCGACCCGGCGCGCGAGGCCCGGCAGATCGAGCGGCTGCGCCGCCTCGCCGAGAACGCCAAACTCGACCCCGCGTTCGCCGAGAAGTTCCTGAACTTCATCATCGCCGAGGTGATCCGGCACCACGAGCGCATCGCCGAGGACACCCACGGCCGCTGATCCGCGAGGGGCACGGGTCGGACAAAAGCCGTGTACCGGCCCGCCCCTGTGCGTTGCCGGTCCCATCAGGCAGCATGGCCTGCATGTCCGTACTCACGCGCGATGAGGCGCAGCTCCGAGCACAGTTCCTCGACGTCCACCGCTACACCGTCGAACTGGATCTCACCACCGGTGAGGACACCTTCGGCTCCCGCACCGTGATCCGCTTCACCACGCGGTCCGACGGGGACACGTTCGTCGAGCTCAAGCCCGCCGAGCTGCGCGACGTCACGCTGGACGGGCAGCCCCTCGACCCGGACTCGCTGCACGACGGACGGCTTCCGCTGACCGGCCTCACCGCGGGCGCGCACGAACTGCGCGTCGACGCGGTCATGCGCTACTCCCGCACCGGCGAGGGCATGCACCGCTTCACCGACCCCAGCGACGGTGAGACGTACGTCTACACACAGATGTTCATGGACGACGTCCAGCGGGTCTTCGCCGCCTTCGACCAGCCCGACCTGAAGGCCGTCTTCGAGGTCGCCGTGCAGGCACCCGAGGGCTGGACCGTGCTCGCCAACGGCGTCACCGAGCAGCGCGCCGACGGCGTCTGGCAGGCCGCGCCCACCCCGACGATCTCCACCTACCTCGTCGCCGTCGCCGCCGGCCCCTGGCACTCGGTCCACTCCGAGCACCGCGGACTGCCCTTCGGCCTCCACTGCCGCCGCTCCCTCGCACCGCACCTCGACGCCGACGCCGACGAAATCCTCGACGTCACGCGCGCGTGCTTCGACCGCTACCACGAGAAGTTCGAGGAGCCCTACCCCTTCGACTCCTACGACCAGGCGTTCGTCCCCGAGTTCAACGCCGGCGCCATGGAGAACCCGGGACTGGTCACCTTCCGCGACGACTTCGTCTACCGCTCGGCCGTCACCGACACCGAGCGGCAGACCCGCGCCATGGTCATCGCCCACGAGATGGCCCACATGTGGTTCGGCGACCTCGTCACCCTCAAGTGGTGGGACGACATCTGGCTGAACGAGTCCTTCGCCGAGTACATGGGCTACCAGACCACCGCCGAGGCCACCCGGTTCACCGGCCCCTGGACCGAGTTCGGCGTCACCCGCAAGCCCTGGGGCTACGACGCCGACCAGCGGCCCACCACCCACCCGGTGGCCCCCGAGGCCGTCGACGACACCGCCTCCGCGCTCCTCAACTTCGACGGCATCTCCTACGCCAAGGGCGCCTCCGCGCTGCGCCAGCTCGCCGCCTGGCTCGGCGAGAAGGACTTCCTCGCCGGCATCAACACCCACTTCGCCCGGCACAAGTTCGGCAACGCCACCCTCGCCGACTTCATCGACTCCCTCGCCTCGGCCACCGACCGCGACGTCCACGCCTGGGCCGACAGCTGGCTGCGCACCACCGGCGTCGACACGCTCACGCCCGTCATCGCCGCCGCCGACGGCACCTGCACGCTGGCCGTCGACCGCGCCGGCAGCCGCCCGCACCGCCTCACCGCCGGCCTCTACGACCACGACCTCGCCGACGAGGGCCGCCTCGTGCTCCGCGAACGCCTGGACCTCGACGTCCCCCAGGCCGCCCCGCAGCCCATCGGTAAGCGTCCCGCGCTGCTCCTGCTCAACGACGGCGACCTCACCTACGCCAAGGTCCGCTTCGACGACCATTCCTTCGACGCGCTGCGCACCGGGCTGTCCGGCCTGCCCGACCCGCTCACCCGCGCGATCGCCTGGAACGCCCTGCGCGACGCCGTACGCGACGGCGAACTCCCGCCCGCCGCCTACCTGGAGACGGCCCGCGCCCATCTCCCGCACGAGACCGACCTGGCCCTCGTCCAGGGCGTCCTCGGCTTCGCCTCCGGGCAGATCGCCGACCAGTACCTGGCACCCGAGGACCGCCCGGCCGCGCTGGCCACGCTCACCTCCCTCTGCCGCGACCTGCTGCGGCGCACCGAGGACGGCGACAACCCCGGTCTGCGCCTGATCGCCGTACGGCACCTGATCGACGTGGCCGCCCACCCCGACACCATCGCCGCCTGGCTCGCCGACGGCACGGTGCCCGGCGGACCGGAACTCGACCCCGACCTGCGCTGGCGCGTCCTCGCCCGGCTCGCCGTGCTCGGCGCCACCGACGAGGCGGCCATCGCCGCCGAGCTGGACCGCGACCCGAGCGCCACCGGCCAGGAGGGCGCCGCCCGCTGCCGCGCCGCCCTGCCCGACCCGGAGGCCAAGCGCGCCGCCTGGGAGGCGATGTTCACCGGCGACGACCTGTCCAACTACCTGTTCACGGCCACCGCCCAGGGCTTCTGGAAGCCCGAACAGGCCGAGCTGGTACGGGAGTACGTGCCGCGCTTCTACGAGGCCGCGGTCCCCGTCGCCGCCCGCCGCGGCCCCGCCATCGCCGTCGCCGCCGGCCGCTTCGCCTTCCCGGCCCACGCCGTCGACGCCGACCATGTCCGCCTGGGTGAGGCCTGCCTGCTCGACGCCGGCCTCACCCCGGCCCTGCGCCGCACCCTCGCCGACCGCCTCGACGACCTGTCCCGCGCCCTCCGGGTGCGCGACGGACGGGGCCCGGGCGACGAGGGGGCCGAGACCCCGGCGACGGCCGGCACCCCCGAGAAGCGCGACAAGGCCAAGAAGAGCGACAAGAGCGACAAGAGCGAGAAGGCCAAGAAGGGGAAGGGCGAGGGGAAGACGGACCAGGAGGCGTAACGGCGAGGCGGCGGGCGCGGCCGCTCCCGGCCCGCCCGCGGCTCACAGCCGCGCCCCCTCACCCGGCCCGCCCGCGGCCTCGGCCCCGGCGGGCCGCAGAACCGCCCGCCGTACGCCCGCCCCGCGCGGGCCCGGGCGCCGGCCGGCCGGATCCGGCCGTGCCGCCGGAACGGCGTCCAGGGTGAACCCGAGCCGCCGCAGGAAGCGTTCACCGGGGGCCCAGCCGGGCGGCACCGTGGCCGTCACCACCGTGCCGCCCCCCGCCAGGGCCAGCAGGGAAGCGGCCAGCGCCCGGCCGAGGCCGCGCCCCCGCGCCCACGGCGCCAGCAGGAACAGGCCCACCGCCACGGCACCCGGCTCCGGATGGTTCCGCACGGCGTCCACCACGCCCGCGACCACCCCGTCCCGCTCCAGCACCAGCAGCACCTTGTCCTCGGGGTCCGCGCCCTCCGGCAGCGCGTAGAACAGGCTCTGCACGTCACCCGGCCCCGACGGCAGCCCCGTCGCCGCCACGAACCAGTCCTCGCACTCCTCGAACAGGGTGAGCAGCGGCCCCTCGTCCGCCGGGCCGAGTTCGCGCACCAGCACCCGCTCACCGGGCACGTCGATCATCCACGCGTCAACCATCCGACCGACGTTAGCGCGCGGTGCCACCTCCCCCACACGTTTTCCTCGCACGGCAGTACCCACTTTCGGGTACTGATCCCCGGGCTTTCGGGACGCGGGGCACCCTTCCCGTACAAGCTGGAAACCGCGTACGGAAACGTCCGTGCCGAAGCCTCCGCACCCCGTTCCCGCGCCCCGGAGGAAACCCATGAGCACGGCGCCGCCCCTCGCCTCGGGACCCGACGGCCCCGACGCCCTGCGGCCGCTCCTCGACACCGTCCTCGACGCGCTCGCGGCCGGCGGCCGGGCGCGCGGCGGACCACTGCCCGCCGGCGGACCGGAGGCCGTCGCCGCCCGCCTCGCCGACACCCTCGGGGACGTCCTCCCGGACGACGGCGACCCCGACGCCCTGCGCGCCCTCGTGCACGCGCTCGCCGCGGGCGCCGCCGACCCCGCCGACCCGCTGTGCGCCGCCCATCTGCACTGCCCGCCGCTGGCCGTGGCCACCGCCGCAGACCTCGCCGTGAGCGCCCTGAACCCCTCCCTGGACTCCTGGGACCAGGCCCCGGCCGCCTCCGCCCTGGAAGCCGCGGTCACCCGCGCCCTCGCCCACACCGCCGGCCTCGCCGACGCCCTCGTCACCACCGGCGGCACCGAGTCCAACCAGCTCGCCCTGCTCCTCGCCCGCGAGGCGCACGGCAGCGGCCTGCGACTGGTCTGCGGAGCGGGCGCCCACCACTCGCTGCCGCGCGCCGCCTGGCTGCTCGGCCTGCCCGACCCGGTCGTCGTCCCGGCGCCGGACGGCATCCTCGACCCGGCCGCGCTGCACCACGTCCTCACCGGGCTCACCGGGCCCCTCCTGGTCGCCGCCACCGCCGGCACCACCGACGCCGGCCTCATCGACCCGCTCCCCGAGATCGCCGGGCTGTGCACCGCCCACGGTGCCCGCCTGCACGTCGACGCCGCCTACGGCGGAGGCCTCCTCTTCAGCGACCGGCACCGTGACAAGCTCGCCGGACTCGAAGCCGCCCACACCGTCACCCTCGACCTGCACAAACTCGGCTGGCAGCCGGTCGCCGCCGGCCTCCTCGCCGTCGCCCGCCCCCGCGAACTCGCCGCCCTCCACCAGCGCGCCGACTACCTCAACGCCGACGACGACACCGAGGCCGGATACCCCGACCTGCTCGACCGCTCACTGCGCACCACCCGCCGCCCCGACATCCTCAAGATCGCCGTCACCCTGAAGACCCTGGGCCGCAGCGGACTGGGCGCCCTGGTCGACCAGGTGTGCGCCCGCGCCCGCGAGTTCGCGGCCCTCGTCCACACGCACCCCGGCTTCGAGCTGTACGGCCGGCCCGTGATCAGCACCGTCCTGTTCCGGCCCGCCGGCGCCGACGACGACACCGTGGCCGCCGTACGCCGCGGGCTGCTGGAGGAGGGCCGGGCGGTCCTCGGCCGTGCCCGCCTCGGCGGCCGCCTCTGGCTCAAGGCCACCCTCCTCAACCCCCACACCGGGCCGGACGAACTGGCCCAGCTCCTCGAACTCGCAGAAAGAACGACCACCGGATGACCACCCCCGCGCGCCACGAACCCACATCCCCCCGCGACCTGGTCGGCATCGGCATCGGCCCGTGCAACCTCTCCCTCGCCGCCCTCGCCCACCCGCTCGCCGAACTCGACGCCGTCTTCTACGAACAGCGCCCCGGCTTCGACTGGCACCCCGGCCTGCTCATCGACGGCGCCACCATCCAGGTGCCCTTCCTCGCCGACCTGGTGACGCTCGCCGACCCCACCAGCCCCTGGAGCTTCCTGAACTACCTCAGGAACCGCGAGCGGCTCTTCCCCTTCTACTTCGCCGAGCACTTCCACATCCAGCGCGCCGAGTACGACGCCTACTGTCGCTGGGTCGCACAGAGCCTCCCCGGGCTGCGCTTCGGCCACCAGGTCGACGCCGTCCGCTGGAACCCCGAACGGGACGTGTTCGAGGTCGACTTCACCCAGCTCGACGCCGACGGCGAGGCCGAGGCCCTCGGCCGCACCCACACCCGCAACATCGTCCTCGGCGTCGGCACCGTCCCGCACGTGCCCGACCCGCTCAAGCCCCTGGTGGACGCGCCCGGCGTGCCCGTCGTCCACGCGGCCGACTACCTCGCCCACCGCGACACCGTCCTCGCCGCCGGCCACGTCACCGTCGTCGGCTCCGGACAGTCCGGCGCCGAGATCTTCCTCGACCTGCTGCGGCACCGCGCGCCCGGCCGCGAGAAACTGCACTGGATCGGCCGCAGCGAGGCGTTCGCGCCGATGGAGTACTCCAAACTCGGCCTGGAGCACTTCACACCCGACTACACCCGCTACTTCCACGCCCTCGCCGAGCCGGTCCGCGACCGTCTGGTGGCCGCCCAGTGGCAGCTGCACAAGGGCATCGACGCGGGCACCCTCGCCGCCATCCACGACGAGCTGTACCGGCGCACCCTCGACGGGGGCTGGCCCGACACCGTCCTCACCCCCGGCGTCCAGGTCCGCACGGCTGGCCGGATCGCGACCACGAAGGTCGAACTCCACCTGGAGCACCTCCAGCAGGGCAGCCGCTCCCGGCTCACCACCGACGCGGTCGTCCTCGCCACCGGCTACCGCGAGCGCTCCCTCGACCGCATCCTCGCCGGACTCGACCCCTACATGCGCCGGGACGGCAGCGAACGCCCGCGCATCGACGAGGAGTTCCGGCTCGTCCTCGACCCCTCGGTGACCGGATCGATCCACGTGCAGAACGCCGAGCTGCACACCCACGGCGTCGGCGCCCCCGACCTCGGCCTCGCCGCCTGGCGCAGTGCCACCATCCTCAACACGCTCACCGGCAAGGAGACGTACCCGCTGCCCACCCGGACGGCCTTCACCAGCTTCGGCCTCGACGACGCCCGCGCCCGCGTGCCGAAGGCCCGCCCGGTACGGCAGCTGACCCCGCTCGTCGACGGCTGACCGCCCGTGCGGGCGGTGCGCGGCACGCAAACGGCGCCGGCGCTCGCGCAGGCGAGCGCCGACGCCGTCGGCCCGTCAGCGAGGAGACGCTAGAACATCGGCGTGCCGTCGCGCGTCAGCTTCCAGTCCACCGAGGCGAAGTCCTTCGGGTCCAGCACACCCTTGGCGGTGACCCACTCCGCGATCCGGGTACGGATCTCCGTCGACTCCGACCACAGCTCCTTGGCCGTGGCGACATGCGGGAAGGCGCCGCCGCCGTTGGCCCGGTAGTTGTTCACCGCGAGCACGAACTGCTGGGCGTCGTCCAGCGCCGCCCCGCCGAAGGTCAGGTTCTTGATCCGCGAACCGGCCGGCCGGGCGACGTCGATGTCGTACGCCAGTCCCGAGACGTAGTCGTAGTTGTAGTCCGGACGGCCCCCGGCGTTGGTCAGCTTCTCCACGTCGACGGCGGCGTCGGCGGCGGTCTGGACGTAGTACTCCGCGGAGTACTCCAGGTACGCGCGCACCTGGGCGCCCGTCATCAGCTTCGCCACCAGCGTGTTGTCGTACACGTACAGGCTCGACAGGTCCCGGATGGTCACGTCGCCCGCGGGGATCTCCGAGGTACGGGAGAACGGCGAGGCCTGGGCGATCACCGGCAGCGAGGCGTACTCGGTGCCCTTGAGCGCGGCCTTGACCACATCCTCCTGGACCTTGGTGATCAGGTCGATGATCGGGGCGTCCTTGTAGCGGGCGTCGACCGTGGTCAGCGTCTCGGTCGCCCGGCCCACGACCTGGTTCACGTACGCGACGACCTTGGCGTGCTCGTCGGTGAGCAGCTTGGTGATCTTCGGGTCGTCGGCGACCGAGTTGGAGTTGCGCAGCGACGCGGAGACCGACTCGACCTCCCACCGGCCCTTGCTGAACACCAGCTCGATGTCGAAGAGGGTGAGCCGCTCGGCGTAGCACAGCGGCTCGGACAGCACGACGGTCCGGCCGGTCTTCTCGTTGACGACCTTCAGCTCGGGGATCTCCAGGTGCGCGTGGCCGACCAGGATCGCGTCGATGCCCGGCACCTGCTTGGCCACGTTGGCGGCCGCGTTCTCCACGTACGGCACCTGGTCGCCGTACGACGACGTGCCCGAGGTGCCCGAGTGCGCGGAGACCACGACCACGTCCGCGCCGAGCGCCTTCAGCTTCGGCACCCACTTCGCGGCCTGCTCCTCCAGGCCCTCGAACTTCAGCTTGCCCTGGACGTAGGCCTTGTCCCAGATGGCGATGCCCGGGTTGGTCAGGCCGAGGACGGCGACCTTGACCGGCTTGGCGCCCGGCACGTGGAACGTCTTGACGAAGTACGGCGGGAAGGCCGGCTTGAGCGTCTTGGCGTCGACCGCGTTGGCGCCGAGCAGCGGGAAGTCGAGCTGCTCCTCGAACCGGCGCAGGGTCTCGATGCCGTAGTTGAACTCGTGGTTGCCGAGCGCGGCGGCGTCGTACCCGATCGCGTTCATGGCCTGCGCCATCGGGTGCACGGGGCCGCCCTTGGCGGTGATCGGGTCGACCTTGGCGTAGTAGTACGTCAGCGGGGTGCCCTGGATGGTGTCACCGGCGTCCAGCAGCAGCGTGTTGCAGTGGCCCTTCTCGGCGCGCACCTGGTCGACCAGGGTGGAGATCCGGGACAGGCCCGTGGCGTTGCCGGCCTTGTCGGAGTACTCCGCGTTCTTGAAGTAGTCCCAGTTGAAGACGTGGCCGTGCAGGTCGGTCGTGCCCATCACGGTCAGGGAGTACCGCTTCGCCGGGTGACCGGGCTTCGTCCGCTCGGTCGCCTCGGCCGCAGGAGCCGCCGCCGCACCGGCGATCGCCACTCCCGCTCCGGTGGCGGCGGACTTCTTCAGGAACTTCCGGCGGTTCAACGGCATCTCTCGGCTCCTCGGCGAACGGTCGACAACGCGCGTAGATTCTGACCTGGGCATGACGTGCGGCAACAGGTCCGGGAGGTTGCGATCTGGTGACCTCTTCCCCGAACTCCTGGCCGGCACCCAGGGAATTCGCTCATAGGAGCGGGCCGTCGCACAATTCAACACTTGTCAAGAAGGCTTCACGCAAAGGTGGTTGAGTCGTCATGCGGCCCAGATTCTCTACCCGCGGGTAAGGCCTAGGCTCGAACCATGCGCCGAGCAAAGATCGTCTGTACTCTGGGGCCCGCCACCGACTCGTACGACCAGATCAAGGCACTGGTCGAGGCCGGAATGGACGTCGCCCGCTTCAACCTCAGCCACGGCACGCACGCCGACCACGAGGAGCGCTACCAGCGGGTGCGCAAGGCGGCCGACGAGACCGGCCGCAGCGTCGGACTTCTCGCCGACCTTCAAGGCCCGAAGATCCGGCTCGGCCGCTTCGCCGAAGGCCCCGTACTCCTTGAACGCGGCGACACCTTCACCATCACCGTGGAGGACGGCGTCCAGGGCGACCGCCACCGGTGCGGCACCACCTACGCCGGCCTCGCCGCCGACGTCACCCCCGGCGAACGCGTCCTCGTGGACGACGGCAAGGTCTGCCTGGAGGTCACCTCGGTCGACGGCCCCCGCGTGCACACCCGCGTGATCGAGGGCGGAGTGATCTCCGACCACAAGGGCCTCAACCTCCCCGGCGTCGCCGTCTCCGTCCCCGCCCTCTCCGAGAAGGACGAGGACGACCTGCGCTGGGCGCTGCGCACCGGCTTCGACGTCGTCGCCCTCTCCTTCGTCCGCAGCGGCGACGACGTCAGGGCCGTGCACCGCATCATGGCCGAGCAGGGCCGGCGCCTCCCGGTGATCGCCAAGATCGAGAAGCCCCAGGCCGTCGACAACCTCGACGGCATCGTCGCCGCCTTCGACGGCCTCATGGTCGCGCGCGGCGACCTCGGCGTGGAGATGCCCCTGGAACAGGTGCCGATCGTCCAGAAGCGCGCCGTCAAACTCGCCAAGCGCAACGCCAAGCCGGTCATCGTCGCCACCCAGATGCTCGACTCGATGATCGACAACTCCCGGCCGACCCGCGCCGAGGCGTCCGACGTGGCCAACGCGGTCCTCGACGGCACCGACGCGGTGATGCTCTCCGGCGAGACCAGCGTCGGAAAGTACCCCGTCGAGACCGTGCGCACCATGGCGAAGATCGTCGCCGCGGCCGAGGAGGACATGCTGGCCAAGGGCCTGCCGCCGCTGACCGAACGGAACAAGCCGCGCACCCAGGGCGGTGCGGTCGCCCGGGCCGCCGCCGAGATGGGCGACTTCCTCGGCGCGAAGTTCCTGGTGGCGTTCACCCAGTCGGGCGACACGGCCCGCCGGCTCTCCCGGTACCGCTCGCCGATCCCGCTGCTCGCCTTCACCCCCGAGCCGGCCACCCGCTCCCAGCTCAGCCTCACCTGGGGCGCCGAGACCTTCCTCGGCCCGCACGCGGACTCCACGGACGCGATGGTCGACCAGGTGGACGACCTGCTCCTCAGGTACGGCCGCTGCCGGAAGGGCGACATCGTGGTCATCACGGCCGGCTCCCCGCCCGGCGTCCCCGGCGCGACCAACATGGTCCGAGTCCACCACATCGGCGAGGACGACAGCCCGAAGTAGCGCCCTTCTCAGTACTTGGGGCCGACGTGGGCGTCCATGAGCGCCACGGAGGCCTTGCGGACGAACTCCCACGGGTGGGCGTCGACGACGACCCGCTGCCAAGGCCCGAGCACGATCGCTCGCTCGTGCTTCTTACCGGGGCGGTGCTGGGGCAGTAGACAGCACCAGTGCTTGGTGAAGGACTTGACCACGAGGCAGCCCGCACGCCCGGTGCGGCTGACACTCGGCCCGGGCAGGACCCGGCGCATGGCGTCCTCGTCCTCGGCGGCATCGACCAGACCGGGCCACGAGGCGGTGCAGGTCAGCGCGAGGTAGTGCTGCCTGGGCTTGGAGACGACATGGCCGTCGCCAAGACAGAGGCCCAGCAGGTAGGCGTAGGCCGGGCGGTCTTCCGGGACACCCGGTGTGTCTTGGCATCGCACGCAGGGCGGTGATCAATCCGCGGCACAGAATTTCGCCGGGTGCAGCAAAAAGCGGATGTTCACGAGAACGTGTACATCCGCATTGTGGCGCGACCTTGGAATCTTAGGAAAAGTGCCCCGGGTGGGATTCGAACCCACGCTGTCGGTGGTTTGAGCACCGTGCCTCTACCGCTGGGCTACCGGGGCTTCCTGTAAAACAAAGGCCGACGGTAACCCCGCCGTGCCCCCACCTTACCGCAGCTAGGTAGGCTCTTGTCAGCAGTGCCCCTGCCCTGAACGAGGAGCCCCCGTGACCCCCGAGTCGCCCCAGCCCGTGGACGCGCCCGACGACGACAAGTCGCACGTGCCTCCGCTGACGACCCGAGTCGTCATCGCCGAGGACGAGGCCCTGATCCGGCTCGATCTGAAAGAGATGCTGGAGGAGGAGGGGTACACCGTCGTCGGGGAGGCGGGCGACGGTGAGCAGGCCGTGGAGCTGGCCCGCGAGCACAAGCCGGACCTGGTCATCCTCGACGTGAAGATGCCCAAGCTGGACGGCATCTCCGCGGCCGAGAAGATCGCCGAGGAGTCCATCGCGCCGGTCCTGATGCTCACCGCCTTCTCGCAGCGCGACCTCGTCGAGCGCGCCCGCGACGCCGGCGCGATGGCGTACCTGGTCAAGCCGTTCAGCAAGAGCGATGTCGTGCCGGCCATCGAGATGGCCGTCTCCCGCTTCACCGAGCTGAAGCAGCTGGAGCAGGAGGTCGCCGACCTCACGCTGCGGCTGGAGACCCGCAAGCTGGTCGACCGGGCGAAGTCCGTCCTGCAGAGCGAGTACGGCCTGACCGAGCCGGCCGCCTTCCGCTGGATCCAGAAGACGTCCATGGACCGCCGGATGTCGATGCAGCAGGTCGCCGAGGCCGTCATCGCGGACAACGAGGAGAAGAAGGCCGCGAAGAACGGCTGACGCCCGCCCCCGCGCACACGACATTGCCCGCGCCCCCGAGGAAGGGGCGCGGGCAATTGCGCGTTACCGGTCACGACGGGCCGGCCGAGCGCCTAGTCCTCGCCGAGGTAGGCCTTGCGCACCGACTCGTCGTGGAGCAGGTCCCGGCCCGTGCCGGACAGGACGATGCTGCCGACCTCCATGACGTGACCCCGGTCGGCGAGCGAGAGCGCCGCCTGGGCGTTCTGCTCGACCAGCAGGATCGTGGTGCCCTGGGACTTCAGCTCGGCGATCGTCGCCATGATCTTCTGCATCATGATCGGCGACAGACCCATGGACGGCTCGTCCAGCATCAGCAGCTTCGGCTGGGACATCAGCGCCCTGCCCATCGCCAGCATCTGCTGCTCACCGCCCGAGAGGGTGCCGGCCGCCTGCTTCCTGCGCTCCCCGAGGATGGGGAACAGGTCGTAGGCGCGCTGGATGTCCTTCTCGATGCCCGGCTTGTCGTTGCGCAGGAACGCCCCGAGGCGCAGGTTGTCCTCGATGGTCATGCGCGGGAAGATGTGCCGCCCCTCGGGGGAGTGGGCGAGGCCCAGCGAGACCACCTGGTGGGCGGGGACCTTCTTCAGCGACTTGCCGTTGAACTTGATCTGGCCGCCGACCGGCTTGAGCAGACCGGACAGCGTGCGCAGGGTGGTGGTCTTGCCGGCGCCGTTGGTGCCGATCAGGGTGACCACCTGGCCGGCCTCGACCTTGAACGAAATGCCCTTGACGGCTTCGATCTTGCCGTAGGCGACCCGCAGGTCCTCGACTTCGAGCAGTGCGGTCATCGGTCGTTCTCCTTGCCGGGCGCGGCGTCCGTCGTGGTCTCGGCCTGCGCCTCGGCAGCCTCGACCTCGGCGACCTCGTCGTCGCCGGGCGCGTTCTCGAAGGGCTCGCCCAGGTAGGCGGCGATCACCCGCTCGTCGCCCTGGACGGTCGCGCTGTCGCCCTCGATCAGCTTCTCGCCCTGCACGAGCACGGCCACCCGGTCGCACAGGTTCATGATGAAGCGCATGTCGTGCTCGATGACGAGGACGGCGATGCCCATGTCCCGGATGGCGAAGACCAGTTCCTCGGTGGCCCGGGTCTCCTGCGGGTTCATGCCGGCCGTCGGCTCGTCGAGGAGCAGCAGACCGGGCTCGCTGGCGAGGGCGCGGGCGATCTCCAGCTTGCGCTGCTCTCCGTAGGGGAGGTTGCGGGCCAGGTGCTCGGCCTTCTTGTCCAGGCCCACGAACGCCAGCAGCTCCATGGCCCGGTCGCGGGAGGCCTTCTCCGCGCGGTGGAAGCCCGGTCCGCGCAGGAGCGCGGACCACAGGCCCTCCTTGGTGCGGGTGTGCCGGCCGACGAGTACGTTCTCCAGGACCGTCATGTTGGCGAACAGACGGATGTTCTGGAACGTGCGGGCGATGCCGGCCGCGGTGACCTTGAAGGACTTCGGCGGCAGCACCCCGCCCTTGTAGCGGACCTCGCCCTCGGTGGGGATGTACAGGCCGGTCAGGCAGTTGAAGAAGGTCGTCTTGCCGGCGCCGTTGGGGCCGATCAGACCGACGATCTCGCCGCTGTTGACGGTGAGGTCGACGTTCCGTACGGCCGTCAGGCCGCCGAACCGCATGGTGACGCCGCGTGCGTCGAGGACGACCTCGCCGGGGGTGGAGGCGCCGGGGGCGGCGTCCTTGGTGGTGGTGTCGGTAGTCATCGTGGTCAGGCCCCTGCCTTGCTGAGGACGGCGGGCGCTTCGGTGTCCTCGTGGAACTCGAGCTGCCGGCGCCGGTTGGGGATGAGGCCCTCCGGACGGAAGCGCATCAGCAGTACGAGCGCGACGCCGAAGGCGAAGAGCTGGTAGTCGCCCAGGAACTGGAGCTTGGCGGGGATCAGGTACAGCAGCGCGGCGCCGACCAGCGGACCGGCGATGGTGCCCATGCCGCCGAGGACCACCGCGGCCAGCAGGAAGGCCGAGTTGGGCGGCACGACGTGCGCGAACTGGTACTGCTCCGGGGTCACGGTGTAGGTGACGTGGGCCTGGACGGAGCCGGCGAGACCGGCGAGGGCGGCACCCAGGGCGAAGGCGATGAGCTTGACCCGGAAGCCGTTGATGCCCATGGCGAGCGCGGCGGTCTCGTCCTCGCGGATGGCGATCCAGGCGCGGCCGATGCGGGAGTCGCTGCTGCGCCGGAAGACCACGACCACGATGAACGTGATGAGCAGCATCAGCAGGAAGTAGTTCGCGAACCGGCCGACGGTGGCGCCCAGGAACTGGTGCTCCTGGCCGAAGTCGAAGCCCAGGATGTCCAGGTTCGGGATCGAGGAGATGCCGTTGGAGCCGTTGGTGACGTCCGGGCCGGAGGTGCCGTCCATGTTGAGGACGGTGATGCGGAAGATCTCACCGAAGCCGAGGGTCACGATGGCGAGGTAGTCGCCGCGCAGTCGCAGGGTCGGGGCGCCGATGAGGACACCGAAGACCATGGCGACGGCCGCGCCGAGCAGGGCGGAGGCCCAGAAGGGCCACTGCACGTGCAGGGGCGAGGAGGGGGAGCCGGAGACCAGGGCCGCGGTGTAGGCGCCGACACCGAGGAAGGCGACGTAACCGAGGTCGAGGAGGCCGGCGAGGCCGACGACGATGTTCAGGCCGAGGGCGACGGTGGCGAAGATCAGGATGTAGACGCCGATCGTCGCGTACTGGTCGTCGGACTGGGTGAGCGGGAAGGCGGCCGCGGCGGCGAAGGCGCCGGCCATGGTGATGTTGCGGTGGCGGGCGGTGATCGCCGAGACCCGGGCCACGAGCCCGGCCTTGGCGAGCGCGCCGAAGCCGAAGCCGGCGGTGAGGAGGAAGCCGATGAACAGCTGGTCGTACTCGGTGCCGATGCCGTAGGTGAAGACGATCAGACCGAGGGCCATGGCGGCCACGATGACGAGGATCTCGGCGTAGGCCGGCAGCTTGCGGGCCGGGGCCGGGGCCTCGGAGGCGAAGGCCGCCTTGACGTTGTTCCACTTCTGGCGGCTCTGGTGGCGGAACCGCTCGCGGCCGGTGTCGTCCGGGTCGAAGGGCTCGGGCTCCGGGCGCTCGAACGGCAGGGCCAGCGCGCCGAGCAGGGCGGCGAGCGTGGCGACGGCGACGACGTAGCCGCCGGGCTCCAGGTTCACCAGGCCGCCCAGCTTGGCGCTGATGGCGAGGACGGTGTACCAGGCGGTGGCGAACGTGCCGAGCGCGGCCGTCTTCAGTGCGCTGTCGGCGCTGCCGGGGGTGAGCCAGCCCAGTCCCCTGACGCCGTAGGAGGCGACGCCGAAGAGGGTGGTGAGGATGCCGCCGATCAGGACGAGGACCTGCAGGCCGCCCGGGTAGCCGTAGACCGTGAGGTCGCCGGGGAAGGCGGCGGTCCAGGTCCAGGCGAGGAAGGTGGAGACGATCGTCAGGACGCCGCCGCCGGTGGCGAGGGCACGGCCGAGCGGGGCGGGCAGACCGATCAGGCCGGCCTGGGCGGCCGTGGGGGTGCTGGGCGTCTCTGCTGCGGTGGTCTGTGTGGTCATCGGTGTCACGCCCTGTCCGCGACGCGCTCACCGAGCAGGCCCTGTGGCCTGAACAGGAGCACGAGGATGAGGAGTACGAACGCCCAGACGTCTGCCCAGGACTGGCTGCCGAACTTGTCCATGCCGGGGATGTCCGCGATGTAGGCGGTGGACAGAGCCTCGGCGACACCGAGGACGAGGCCGCCGAGCATGGCGCCGTAGATGTTGCCGATGCCGCCGAGGACGGCCGCGGTGAAGGCCTTCAGGCCGAGGATGAAGCCCATACGGAAGTCGATCTGACCGTACTTCAGGCCGTAGGCGACCGATCCGACGGCGGCGAAGGCGGCGCCGAGGGCGAACGCGATCACGATGATGCGGTCGGTGTTGACGCCCATCAGCTTCGCGGTGTCCGGGTCCTGGGCGGTGGCCTGCATGCCGCGTCCGGTGCGGGTGCGCATCACGAAGTAGGCGAGGAAGGCCATGCTGAGGGGGGCGGCGGCGACCAGGAAGACATCACCCGTCTGGATGGTGACATTACCGATCTCGAAGGGACCGCCCGGGATGCTCGGGAAGGTGCGGGCGCTCTTGGCGCCCGGGTACCAGGCCCACACCGCCTGCTGGAGGGCCAGGGAGAGGCCGATGGCGGTGATGAGGGGCGCGAGACGCGGGGCGGTGCGCAGGGGGCGGTAGGCGAATCGTTCCGCTCCGACGGCGACGGTGACTGCCACCAGGATGGCTCCGATGAGCATCAGTGGCAGGGCCACCCACATCGAGGTGCCGTCGGGCAGGATGTACGCGTAGACCGTGAGCGCGCCGAACGCGCCGGTCATGAATATCTCGCCGTGGGCGAAGTTGATGAGCTGGACGATGCCGTAGACCATTGTGTAGCCGATGGCGACGAGCCCGTACATGGATCCTAGTAGCAGGCCGTTGACCAGCTGCTGCGGCAGTTCGTTCACCGCAAGTCCTCCGAGACGTTCGGAAAGTTCGACGGATGAGGCCGGATGCGAGTCCGCGCGGGGCGCCAGTGGAACAGCGCCCCGCGCGGCTCAGGTGATGCGGGTTGTGGGTCAGCTGCCGTTGTAGGTGCCGGACTCCACGGCCTTCCAGGCGCCACCCGTGACGGAGTAGACGGTGAGCTGCTTGTTGGTCGCGTCACCGTACTCGTCGAAGGAGACCTTGCCGGTCACACCGTCGAAGGAGACGTTCTGCATGGCCTCGGTGACCTTCGCGCGGGCGTCGTCCGGCAGCTTGCCGCCGTTGTCGTCGACGACCTTCTTGACGGCCTCGATGATCGACCAGGCGGAGTCGTAGGAGTAACCGCCGTAGGCCGCGTAGGCCTCCTTGTAGCCACCCGCCTTGTAGTTGGCGACGAACTCCTTGGCGGACGGCAGGGTCTCGACCGGCGCGCCGACCGAGGTGGCGAGGTCACCGGTGCCGGAGGCACCGGCCAGCTTGATGAAGTCGTCGGCGTAGATGCCGTCGCCGCCGACCAGCGGGATCTTGGCACCGGCGGCCTTGATCTGCTTGCTGAGCGGGCCGGCCTGCGGGTACTCGCCGCCGTAGTAGACCACCTGGGCACCGGAGTTCTTCACCTTGGTGGCGACCGCGGAGAAGTCCTTGGTGTCGGGGTTGATGTGCTCGGTGCCGACGATCTTGCCGCCGAGCTTCTTGAACTCGTCGCTGAACGTAGCGGCGAGGCCGGCGCCGTACGTCTTCTTGTCGTCGATGATGAAGGCCTTCTTCTTCTTGGCCTTGTTGTAGACGTACTGCGCGGCGAACGGTCCCTGGATGGCGTCCGTGGTCGCGGTGCGGAAGTACGACTTGTACGCCCGGGTCTTCGACTTCTGCCAGTCGTCACCCTGGGTCAGCGCCGGGTTGGTGTTGGCCGGGGAGACCTCGACCAGCTTCGCGTCGTCGAAGACCTTCTGCATCGACTGGGCGACGGAGGAGTTCAGCGGGCCGACGACACCGAGGACGTCCTTCTCGCCGACGAACTTGGTGGCGTTCGACTGGCCGGAAGAGGGCTGCGCCTGGTCGTCCGCGGCCTCGATCTTGAAGGTGACGCCCTTGACGTAGTTCTTCTTGTTGGCCTGCTTGGCCGCGAGGTCCACCGAGTTCCTGATGCCCAGGCCGAGAGCGGACAGGTCGCCGGTCAGCGGGGCGTCGACGCCGATGACGACGGTGGTGCCGCCGCCGTTGGAGTCCGAGCCCTTGTCGCCGCTGTCGCGCGAGCCGCAGGCGGTGAGGGTGAGTGCTCCCGCCGCCAGGGCGGCGGTGATGGCGATGAGCGAACGTTGACGCACGATCAGTCCTTTCCGCTGAACGACCGCATCCCCGTGGAGGCGGTCGAGCCGCGCGCCTGGCCGAAGAGTGACGGGCCGGAGTGGAGAATCCGGCGGCGCGGTGACTGGCCGTGACTCTAAGCGTGTGTGGACAACGTGGAGGAGAGTCTGACCAAGGCTGTGACGCTCTTGTTATGACACGAGGTAATGCAGAGCGGTACCCGGTGGGGGGAACGGCGGAATTCCGGCCGTTTCGCCCCGTCCGCATTGTGAGAACCCGCAGGACCGATCGAGATCCGTTCAGGTGTCTCGGGGGTTTTGGTGATTACCCAACACTGTTGCTGCAGGCGACTTTCAGGGCCTGGGAGAGGTGCTGCGCGTAGCGCGGACCGAGGATGAAACTGTGGTTTTGTATTGCACGCGTATTACGCAGAGTTACGTCCAGGAAAGGCATCCCGGCGTCCATGGGAACTTTTCCGCATTCGGTCACGTGCATCGTTATGGTGATCATGCGGGCCGAACCCGCTCTTGTCCGGAAGGGTGCCGCGGGGTCCGTCGTCAGCGTCAGCCCCGCGTACGGCTGGGTCACCCGGGTCACGGTGACCGGCGGCCCGGAGTCCACGCCCACCAGCACCCCGAAGCGGAAGCTGTGCGGCGGGGCGCCGGTCGCGGTCGGCAGGTCCTCCAGGTACGTCACGTCCACCACCTGTGCGGGGTAAGGCGCCCCCGACGGCTGGGGAGTTGGGGCCGGCGGCGCCTGCCGCGGCCGGTTGCCGTAGAGGTATCCGCCGCCCGCCAGGAGGACGGCCAGCGCGGCGAGGCAGAGGGTCAGCCGCCGGTGGCGGGCGTACCGGCCGGCGAGCGCGGCACGCGACCGGCCGGCCGCACGCGCCTGCGCGGTAGGTGAGTTGTCCTGGGCGGTGGTGCCTTCGCCGGGTTCCAGGGGGCCGATGCCGCTCACTGCCAGGGGCCTCCGCTCGGGGTCCCGTCGCGGTAGCGCTCGGTGCACGCCCGGCGCGCCTGACGGTCAATCAACTTGTCGACAAGCGCGGTGGCTTGGTGCCGCTTCGCGACCCGCGCCGCGTCCACGACGTCCCGGAGAAGCTCGTACTGCCCGTTGGACAGGCCCATCGACTGGTAATCGCCGTAGGTGCCGCTGTCGAGCACCTGGCGCGACCAGTGCGCGACGAGCCGGGTGCACAGCTCCGCGTCGGAGGCCGCCGACGCCGAGCCCGGTGCCGAGCCGGGTGTCGCCGGGGCGGGTGCGGGGGCGGGCGCGGTGCGCGGCGCCCCGCCGGACCGGTCGCAGCCGGTCACCACGAGCAGCGCCGAGAGCGCCGGCCCGAGCACCAGGAACCTCGCCCCCGTACGGAGGCCTCCTCGCCGTCCCATGTGCCGAAGCTAAGGGCGAGGGGCGGCGAGGGGCAACGGCCCTGCCGAGACGGGGGGCCACGGAAGGGGGGAGAGGCCCAGGGGGCCGGTCACTTGGCCGGTGCCGGTGCCGGTGCCGGTGCCGGTGCCGGTGCCCGGGATCGGGAGGCGGAGGGGGGCTGGCCCCACGGCCGCGAGGTTGTCGGGGCGGCTGTGGGGCAGGGGGGCGACTCGGGCGAGGGCGGTCAGTCGGTGGTGGGGCGGGGGCTGGGCGCGTCGCCCTGCCGCACGTCCCGCAGGAGGCAGGTCAGGCGGGCCGTGCAGACCCGGCGGCCCTCCTCGTCGCTGATCACGATCTCGTACGTCGCCGTCGAACGCCCCCGGTGCACGGGCGTGGCCACGCCGGTCACCAGGCCCGAACGGACACCGCGGTGGTGGGTGCAGTTCAGGTCCACGCCCACCGCGATCTTCGAGCTGCCGCCGTGCAGCATCGAGCCGACCGAGCCCAGGGTCTCCGCCAGCACCGCCGAGGCGCCACCGTGCAGCAGTCCGTACGGCTGGGTGTTGCCCTCCACCGGCATCGTCCCGACGACCTTCTCCGGGCCGGCCTCCAGGATCTGCACACCCATCCGCGTGCCGAGGTGACCGGCCGAGAACAGGGCGGGCAGGTCCACGCCGAGCGCCGCGTACTCGTCGATGATCTCCTGCGGGAACTTGACTCGCTGCTGCTCGCCCATCGGCCCGGCTCCGTTCGTCGTACACCTGTCTCTGGCTGAGCAAACGCTCAGTCGGTCGCCGATTGTTCCAGACGGCTCTCCGCGCGGTCCCCGAGGTCCGGTGTCCGGTGCTCCAGCCGTACGACGACGGACTTGCTGGCCGGGGTGTTGCTGGTGTCGGCCGTGGCGTCCAGCGGCACCAGCACGTTGGTCTCGGGGTAGTAGGCCGCCGCACAGCCCCGGGCCGTCGGATACAGGACGACGCGGAACCCGGGCGCCCGCCGCTCCACGCCGTCCCGCCACTCGCCCACCAGATCCACGTACGCCCCCTCGGCGACCCCCAGCCGCCGCGCGTCCTCGGGGTTCACCAGCACCACCCGGCGGCCGCCCGTGATGCCCCGGTAGCGGTCGTCGAGCCCGTAGATCGTGGTGTTGTACTGGTCGTGCGACCGCAGGGTCTGCAGCAGCAGCCGGCCCTCGGGCAGTTCGGGGAACTCCACCGGCGCCGCCGTGAAGTTCGCCTTGCCCGTGGCGGTCGGGAAACGGCGCTCGTCGCGCGGGGCGTGCGGCAGGGTGAAGCCGCCCGGCCGGGCCACGCGCGCGTTGAAGTCCTGGAACCCGGGGACCACGCGCGCGATGCGGTCACGGATCGCCGCGTAGTCCTTCTCGAACTCCTCCCACGGCACGACGCTGCCCTCACCGAGCACCCGGCGCGCCATCCGGCACACGATCGCCGGCTCCGACAGCAGCTCCGGACCCGCCGGCGCGAGCCGCCCGCGCGAGGCGTGCACCATGCCCATGGAGTCCTCGACCGTCACGAACTGCTCACCGCTGCCCTGGAGATCGCGCTCCGTACGGCCCAGCGTCGGCAGGATCAGCGCCCGCGCGCCCGTGACGACGTGCGAGCGGTTCAGCTTGGTCGACACGTGCACCGTCAGCCGCGCGCGCCGCATCGCCGCCTCGGTCACCTCGGTGTCGGGGGAGGCGGAGACGAAGTTGCCGCCCATGGCGAAGAACACCTTCGCCTCCCCGTCGCGCAGCGCGCGGATGGCCCGGACGACGTCGAAGCCGTGCTCGCGCGGCGGCGCGAACCCGAACTCCTTCTCCAGCGCGTCCAGGAAGGCCGGCGCGGGCCGCTCGAAGATGCCCATCGTCCGGTCGCCCTGCACGTTGCTGTGCCCGCGCACCGGGCACACTCCCGCGCCCGGACGGCCGATGTTGCCCCGCAGCAGCAGGAAGTTGACGACCTCGCGGATGGTCGGCACGGAGTGCTTGTGCTGGGTGAGGCCCATCGCCCAGCAGACGATGGTCCGCTCCGAGGCGAGCACCATGCGCAGGGCTTCCTCGATCTCCGCCCAGGACAGACCCGTCGCCGCGAGCGTCTCCTCCCAGTCGGCGGCACGGGCGGCCGCGGCGAACTCCTCGAACCCGTGGGTGTGCTCGCGTACGAACGCCTCGTCGACCGCGCCGTCCGTCTCCAGGACCAGCTTGTTGAGCAGGCGGAAGAGGGCCTGGTCGCCGCCGATGCGGATCTGCAGGAACAGGTCGGTCAGGGCGGCGCCCTTGAGCATGCCCCTGGGGGTCTGCGGGTTCTTGAACCGCTCCAGACCCGCCTCGGGCAGCGGGTTCACGCTGATGATCCGCGCGCCGCCGGCCTTGGCCCGTTCCAGCGCGGACAGCATGCGCGGGTGGTTCGTGCCCGGGTTCTGCCCGGCGACGATGATCAGGTCGGCCCGGTGCAGGTCCTCCAGCAGGACGCTGCCCTTGCCGATGCCGATGGTCTCGGACAGCGCCGAACCCGACGACTCGTGGCACATGTTCGAGCAGTCCGGCAGATTGTTCGTGCCCAGCTCGCGCGCGAAGAGCTGGTACAGGAACGCCGCCTCGTTGCTGGTGCGGCCCGAGGTGTAGAAGACGGCCTCGTCGGGGGAGTCCAGCGCCGCGATCTCCTCGGCGATGATGGCGAAGGCACGCTCCCAGCCGACCGGCTCGTAGTGCTCCCCGCCCTCGGGAAGGTACATCGGGTGGGTGAGCCGCCCCTGCTGCCCCAGCCAGTAGCCGCTGCGGCCGGCCAGGTCGGCCACCGGGTGGGCGGCGAAGAACTCCGGGGTGACCCGGCGCAGCGTGGCCTCCTCGGCGACCGCCTTCGCGCCGTTCTCGCAGAACTCCGCCTTGTGCCGGTGGTCCGGCTCGGGCCAGGCGCATCCCGGGCAGTCGAAGCCGTCCTTCTGGTTCACGCGCAGCAGCGTCAGCGCGGTGCGCCGCACACCCATCTGCTGCTGGGCGATGCGCAGCGTGTGCCCGATGGCGGGCAGTCCCGCGGCGGCGTGCTTCGGCTCCGCGACCTGCGGCGCGTCCTGGACCGGATCACCCTTGGGCGGCTTCGTCGCCATCGCCCGCTCCCCCTTCGACAGCGTGTGAGAAGTACGGCGACGATCCTCCCACGCGCCGCTGACCAGGCGTCCGCCCCCTGTGCGGACGCCGAACCACCGCCGGTGCCGGCCCGGCGACCGACGGCGGCCCGCGGAACCGCCCCGCCCGGAGTGTCAGTGCGGCGTGGCAGGATCGGGGACGTGGCAGAGACAGCATCGAAGAAGACCGACAAGACCCCCGGCGGCACCCGTCCGCGGCTGATGCTCATGGACGGGCACTCGCTGGCCTACCGCGCGTTCTTCGCGCTGCCTGCGGAGAACTTCACGACCGCGACCGGCCAGCCGACGAACGCCATCTACGGCTTCGCGTCGATGCTGGCCAACACCCTGCGTGACGAGGCGCCCACGCACTTCGCGGTGGCCTTCGACGTCTCGCGCAAGACGTGGCGCTCCGAGCGGTTCACGGAGTACAAGGCGAACCGCTCCAAGACCCCGGACGAGTTCAAGGGCCAGGTCGAGCTGATCGGCGAGCTGCTCGACGCGATGCACGCGCCGCGCTTCGCGGTCGACGGCTTCGAGGCGGACGACGTCATCGCCACCCTCGCCACCCAGGCCGAGGCCGAGGGCTTCGAGGTGCTGATCGTCACCGGCGACCGCGACTCCTTCCAGCTGGTCACCGAGCACACCACCGTGCTCTACCCGACGAAGGGCGTCTCGGAGCTGACGCGGTTCACCCCGGAGAAGGTTCTCGAGAAGTACGGCTTGACGCCCGCCCAGTACCCGGACTTCGCGGCGCTGCGCGGCGACCCGTCCGACAACCTCCCCGGCATCCCCGGCGTCGGCGAGAAGACCGCCGCCAAGTGGATCAACCAGTTCGGGTCCTTCGCCGATCTCGTCGAGCGGGTCGAGGAGGTCAAGGGCAAGGCCGGGCAGAACCTCCGCGACCACCTGGAGGCCGTCAAGCTCAACCGCCTGCTCACCGAGCTGGAGCGCCGGGTCGAGCTGCCGAGGACGGTCCCGGACCTGGAGCGGACCCCGTACGACCGCAAGGCCGTCGCGATGATCCTGGACACCCTGGAGATCCGCAATCCGTCCCTGCGTGAGCGGCTCTTCGCCGTCGACCCCGGCGCCGAGGAGGCCGAGACCACCCCGGTCACCACGGAGGGCGTCGAACTCGACGGCACGATCCTGCGCACCGGCGAGCTGGCCCCCTGGCTGGCCGAGCACGGCGGGGAGACCCTGGGCGTCGCCACCGTCGGCACCTGGGCGCTGGGCACCGGCTCGGTCGCCGAGGTCGCCCTCGCGGCGGCCGGGGGAGCGGCCGCCTGGTTCGACCCCGCCGAGCTGGACGAGGCCGACGAGAACGCGTTCACGGCCTGGCTGGCCGACGCCGGCCGCCCCAAGGTGTTCCACGACGCCAAGGGCGCCATGCGCGTCTTCGCCGAGCACGGCTGGAGCATCGACGGCGTCCGCATGGACACGGCGCTCGCCGCCTACCTGGTCAAGCCGGGCCGGCGCTCCTTCGACCTGGACGCGCTGTCCCTGGAGTACCTGCACCGCGAGCTGGTCCCGGCCGCCGCGGCCGACGGCCAGCTGGCCTTCGGGGCGGACGAGGGCGCCGAGGCCGAGGCCCTGATGATCCAGGCCCGCGCGGTCCTGGACCTGGGCGAGGCCTTCGAGGCCCGGCTGCCGGAGGTCGGCGCCGCCGACCTGCTCCGGGACATGGAGCTGCCCACCTCCGCCCTGCTCGCCCGCATGGAACGGCACGGCATCGCGGCCGACCGCACGCACCTCGAGGCGATGGAGCAGATGTTCGCCGGCGCGGTGCAGCAGGCCGTGAAGGAGGCGCACGCCGCCGCCGGCCACGAGTTCAACCTGGGCTCGCCCAAGCAGCTCCAGGAGGTCCTCTTCGGCGAGCTGGCCCTGCCGAAGACGAAGAAGACCAAGACCGGCTACACCACCGACGCCGACGCCCTGGCCTGGCTCGCCACCCAGACCGACAACGAGCTTCCGGTGATCATGCTGCGGCACCGGGAGCAGGCGAAGCTGCGCGTCACCGTCGAGGGCCTGATCAAGACCATCGCGGGCGACGGCCGTATCCACACCACCTTCAACCAGACGGTCGCCGCGACCGGCCGTCTCTCCTCCACGGACCCGAACCTGCAGAACATCCCGGTCCGCACGGACGAGGGCCGGGCGATCCGCCGTGGCTTCGTCGTCGGCGAGGGCTTCGAGTCCCTGATGACCGCCGACTACAGCCAGATCGAGCTGCGGGTGATGGCCCACCTCTCCGAGGACGAGGGCCTGATCCGGGCGTTCACCTCCGGTGAGGACCTGCACACCACGGCCGCCTCCCAGGTGTTCGGCGTCGAGCCCGCCGCGGTCGACGCCGAGATGCGGCGGAAGATCAAGGCGATGTCGTACGGGCTCGCCTACGGCCTGTCCGCGTTCGGCCTGTCCCAGCAGCTGAACATCGAGGCGGCCGAGGCGCGCGCCCTGATGGACGCCTACTTCGAGCGTTTCGGCGGGGTCCGGGACTACCTGCGCCGGGCGGTCGACGAGGCCCGGGCGACGGGCTACACGGCGACGATCTTCGGTCGCCGCCGCTACCTGCCGGACCTCAACAGCGACAACCGTCAGCGCCGTGAGGCGGCCGAGCGGATGGCCCTCAACGCGCCCATCCAGGGCACGGCGGCGGACATCGTCAAGATCGCCATGCTCAAGGTGGACAGCGCGCTGCGGGCGGCGGAGCTCAAGTCCCGCATGCTCCTCCAGGTCCACGACGAAATCGTCCTGGAGATCGCCCCGGGCGAGCGTACGGCCGCGGAGGAGATCGTCCGCCGCGAGATGGCCGCCGCCGTCCAGCTCCGCGCGCCTCTGGACGTCTCGGTCGGCGTGGGCCCGGACTGGGAGTCGGCAGCGCACTAGCCTGCGGCGCGTGTGCCTGCGGCGCCTCTGCGGAAGCCCTGCCGCGCGGGGCGCCCCGCTGCAGGCGCCCAGCGGGCGGGCACCTCGCGATGCCCGTCGGTCAGGGGCGCCACGCCCGGCGCCCCTGACCGACAGGCATGCCTCACCGGCGCACTGGAGGGGCCCCTCGCCGGGTCGCGTGAGGTCGCGTAAGGGCCGAGCGGGTGTAGAGCCCGCGGCGCGGACACGGGCATCGGCGCTCGTAGAGCGCTCCCGGCGGCAGCGGAACCGAGCCCGCCGCAACGCCCGCCCAGGTCCCCCCGCCGCGCAAAGGCCTGGCCGGCGGCGCCCTCGCCAGGGGTGCTGTACGCGGGGCCCTCGCCCGGGCGCACCGGTCGGACCCACCCCTCACCAGCGCTCATACGACCCGGCGCCGATACCACCCGTCGGCCGAACCCCCGGAGGGGGCGTCACTCACGTGGCCCCCGCCAAAACGCCCCCCGGCCTCCGCAGACGCAAAACTGCGGGCATGGGTATACGCATGCTTCACCGCCGGACGCCCGAGGCAGTCACCCGGGCCTGGGCGGTCACCGCCTCGGCGCAGGCCATGCCCGCCTCGCCGGTCCCGGCCCTCGCGGCCGACGCAAGCACCGCCCGCATCCCGGCCGACCCGGGCACGACCGTACGCAGGGCCGCGAACCGCGTCAGACGCGGACTCGCCGGCCTGACCGCCCGCCCGGGCCACGCCCCGGACTGGCGCCAGTGGGCCGACCTGACCCGCGGCTATCTCGCGCTCGCGCTCACCGCGCTCCCGAGATCACGTCCCCGGCCCACCCTCACCGTCTTCGTCGCGTCCCTCACCGAGAGACCGGCCGCCCCCGGCCGGACCCGACCGTCCCAGCGGGGCTCCCGGCCTCCACAGGGGCGTCCGGAACCCGGCACGGACGCCACACCCTGACCCCGACCGCGTACAGCAGCACACCGAGCAGCGATCCGGCGCCCACCCCGAAACAGAGGGTGGGCAGCAGGTCCCACGCCCGCGCCGGCTCACCCCGCAGCTCCTCGAACCGCGCGACCCGCTGCACCGCCCCGGCCAGCGCGCAGCCGCCGAGCACCGCCAGCGCCCACCACCGGTCGCGCACGGACAGCACCGGCACCCCGGCGGGCCCGGAACGCGGCGCCCGCCGCAGCGCCCGTACCAGTACGGCCGCGATCACCACGGCCCCGGCCACGGACGAGCCGTACTGCAGCCACGAGAACAGCGGCAGGCCCGCCGGACGGTCCCGTCCGATGGCCGGAATCAGCCGTGTCCCCCACCGGTCGTGATGCGTGAACGCGTCCCACACCACATGGGTCAGCGCCCCCAGCACCGCCGAGCCGTACCACCTGCCCGCAGTGGCGGCCCGCACCCGCGCGCGGGGCGCCCCGCAGCGCAGTACGGCGGCCGGCCGGCCCTGCCGTGCCCGGGGCAGCAACGCGACCAGCGGCTCCCGGACGAGCAGCCACAACCCCACCAGGGCCCACGCGATGAGCACATCGACCGTGACGACCCCGGCGAACCCGTGCGTGACCGCGCCGAATTCCATGGCTCCCGGCAGGACGCCCGCCGTGTAGTAGGTCAGGTCCGGCGCGAAGGAACCCGCGACGAGCACCGCCGGCACCAGTCCGGCCCGCCCGCTGCCGTCCCGGCGCAGTGCGGGCAGCACGGCCGCCGCGTGGCTGAGCGTGAACGGCAACGGGGCCCCCTCGAACGGTCGTCGGCCGTGGCACCGCGACCGGTGATCACGTGTCGTCCAGTATGCGTGACCCCCTCCGGGGCGCCGTCACGACAACGGCAGTTGGCCAACCGGTGAAAATCGGGCGCGAACCGCTGCCCCCTCCAAGCAAGTTGTCGTAGGGTCACCTGGGTCCGCCGTGCCACGCGCACGGTCGAACACACATCGCACGAAGGCAAAGGCGGCACAGGGGCAACCACAGCACCGGGTCAACCGTCACACCAGAGCGAGGCAGACAGACGGAGACGGACGCAGCGGCGTCCACGGGAGGGGTTCACTCTATGGCGGCGCATTTCGGCAGTCGGCTGCGCAAGGGGGCGGCGACCACCGCCGTGGCCGCGGCGGCGGTCGCGGCTCTGTCCGCGTCCCAGGCTCCGGGAGCGACCGGCGAGGACCACGGCAGACAGACCGCGGCCGGCGCCGCCACCGCCGCACCCGACCTGACCACCGACTCCAGCGGTGACGCCACCGGCAGCTCGCCCTACTACACGGACCTGCCGCCGCTGAACAGCCCCGAGCCCAGCCCCTCGTCGAGCATCGGCACCCCGGTCACCAGGGGCGGCTCCGAGGACGGCATCCCGGCGACCGTCCTCGACGCCTACAAGCGGGCCGAGGCCGAACTGCGCGCCTCCAAGCCCGGCTGCAACCTGCCCTGGCAGCTGCTCGCCGCGATCGGCAAGGTCGAGTCGGGTCAGGCCCGCGGCGGCCGGGTCGACGCGAACGGCACCACGCTGGGCCGGATCCTCGGCCCCCAGCTCGACGGCAACGGCTTCGCCCTCATCCCGGACACCGACCACGGCGCGTACGACGGCAACAGCCGGTACGACCAGGCCGTCGGCCCCATGCAGTTCATCCCGTCCACCTGGGCCTGGGCCGGCCGCGACGGCAACGACGACGGCAAGGCGGACCCCAACAACATCTACGACGCCGCCCTCGCCGCCGGGCACTACCTGTGCCGCAACGACTGGGACATGTCGGCCACGGCCGGCCTGCACAGCGCGATCCTCAGTTACAACAACTCGCAGGACTACCTGAACCTCGTCCTGAACTGGGTGGAGTACTACCGCAAGGGCACCCACACCGTGCCCGACGGGACCGGCCCGGTGCCGGAGCACCGCAGCGACGACAGCACCCCGCACCACGGCACGTCCCCGAAGAAGCCCTCGGACCCGCCGTCCGGCAAGCCGCCGCACCAAAAGCCCGACGAGAAGCCGCAGAAGCCCGGCGGCGGCGAGAGCCCGAAGCCGCCCGCCCCGCCGAAGCCGCCCGTGCCGCCGACGCCTCCGCAGACCCCCACCGACACGGTGGACCACCTGGAGGACGCGGGCACGGCCAAGCTCACCGCGAGGGCCGGAGACGCCTTCGCCGAGCGCATCGGCACCCGCGCCGAGACCAAGGCCGGCAAGACCGTCGGCAAGGTCAGGGTCCGGTTCACCATCACCGGGGACACCGACGCCACCTTCACGGGCGGCGAGCGGGTCGCCACCGTCGCCACGGACGCCAAGGGCACCGCGCACGCCCCGGCGCTCCAGGCCGGCGAGAAGACCGGCGCCTTCAAGGTCACCGCGACCGTCGTGGGCCGCTCGGTCAAGGGCGTCGACTACACCGCGACCGTCACCGAGCGCACCGCCGACACCCTCGCCCGCACCGGCGACACCCCGCTCACCTGCACCCCGGGCGGCGAGTTCGCCGACCAGGTCCAGCTGAAGGCGACGTACAAGGGTGCCGTCGCGGACAAGGTCGCGGCCACCGCCACCCTGATCAAGTCCGACACCGACGCCACCGAGAACGACAAGGGCCCGTACTTCAAGGACGCCGACGGCAAGCCGGTACGCACCCTCACCGACCTCCGGACGGACGGCAAGGGCCTGCTCACCCTGCCGAAGCTGTACGCGGACGACACCACCGGCACCTTCCTGCTCCGCGTCACCACCACCGGCGGTGCGACGCTCACCGTGGAGCTGAAGGTCGAGCCGGCCGCTGACTCCACCGGCGACCCGGGCACGACCCCGGACACCAGCCCGAGCACCACCCCGAGCCCGTCCGCCTCCGGCTGAGGCCGCACGCGACGACAGGGCGCCCTCCCCGCTCCGGCGGGGAGGGCGCCCTCGTTCGTGCGTGCACCGCTGTTCTCATCTCGCCCGGCCGTTGCTACGGTGCCGAACCTGACCGCACCTGACGATCCATCAGGAACCGGTCAGGTCACCGACCGTCCACCGGGAGGCCCCGCATGCGCGCCCTCGCAGCCGCCGCGACCGGTCTCGTCCTCGCGCTCGCCCTGGTCCTCACGATCAGCGCGACGGGCGCACCGACGGGCGGCACGTCCCCCAAACCGCTGCTGACGACGGTGCCCGCGCACCCGTAGCCGCGCCCGTCCGGGAGGGAGGCCGGAATGCGCCGCAAGGCCGGCCTGGTCCTGCTCGCCTGCGCCGTGTTCTGCGCGGCTCTGTCCCCGCTGCTGCGCTGGTACGCCTTCCCGCGTCTGGCCAGGATCCCCGCCGGCCAGTACCAGGACATGGTCCTGGAGGCCAAGGACGCCACCCTCCTCGACTACGGCACCATGCGGGCGAAGAAGGTCTCCAAGGTCACCATCGTCCAGACCCTCAAGGGCGACGTGGAAGCCGCGAAGAGGATCGAGCGGACGGCGGACCGGCCCGTCGTCGTCTGGGACAGCCTGTCCTACGTCCAGGGCCCCGACGGCAAGATGGTCTCCCGCATCCCCGAGCGCTACATCTTCGACGCCCACAGCCAGGACCCGGTGCACGCCACCGGAGAGACCGTCGACGGCGACCCGGTTCGACGCGACGGCATCGAGTTCAAGTGGCCCTTCCTCACCCAGAAACGGGACTACGAGTACTTCGACGCGCAGACCCGCACCACCAACCCCATCCACTACAAGGGCACCCGCAGCTTCCGCGGCCTGGACGTCTACTACTTCGAGCAGACCATCCCCTGGACCAAGGTGCCCATGCCCAAGACCATGCCGGTCAAGGGCATCACCCCGGAGTCCGTCGCCAGGACCGGCACCACCCGCTGGTACACCACCGTCCGCCGGTTCTGGGTCGAACCCGTCACCGGCGCACCCGTCTACGGTGAGGAGATCCACCGGGAGGAACTGCGCGGCGGCACCCTGCTCGGCGACCGCGCCAAGGTCACCGCCTTCGCCGGACACGTGAAGATGCGCGAGGACTACATCGAGCACACGGTCGCCCTGGTGAAGCACAACCGCACCCTGGTCCTCATGCTCACGTCCTACCTCCCCTGGGGATCCCTGATTCTCGGCCTGCTGCTCCTCGCCCTCTCCCTCTGCCTGGAGGCCCGCGCCCGCCGCCCGAAGGACCCGGACGACCCGGAGGCGAGCGAGACGGCCGCACCCGAGCCGGTCAGCGCCTGAGCCGCGCGTTCGTGTGCCGGGTCGGCTCGGCGGCCGCCGGGTCCTCCGGCCACGGATGCTTCGGGTAGCGCCCCCGCAGCTCCGCCCGCACACCCCGGTAGCCGTCCGCCCAGAAGGAGGCGAGGTCGGCCGTGACCGCGGCGGGCCGCCCCGCGGGGGAGAGCAGGTGCACCAGCAGCGGCACCCCGGCCACGGCCGGCGTCCGCCGCAGTCCGAACATCTCCTGCAGCTTCACGGCGAGGACCGGCCGCTCGGCGTCCCGGTAGTCGATCCGGATCCTGGACCCGCTGGGCACGGTGATCCGCTCCGGCGCCAGCTCGTCCAGCCGCGCCGCTTCGCCGCTCGCCCAGGGAAGCAGCCGCCCGAGCGCCTGGCCGGCGTCGATCCGGCCGAGATCGGCCCGCCGCCGGGCCCGGCCCAGCTCCGGCTCAAGCCATTCGTCCACGCGCGCGTACAGCGCCGCGTCCGACACGTCCGGCCACGGCTCCCCGAGGTGCGCGCGCAGGAACGCCAGCCGCTGCCGCAGCACCACCGCGTCCGGCGACCAGCGCAGCAGCTCCGGCCCCTCCTGCCGGAGACCTTCGAGCAGGGCGGCGCGGACGAGCGCGGGGTCGGCGTCCCTCAGCGGCCGCACGGCCAGCTCGATCGCCCCCAGCCGCTCGACCCGCCGGGCCACGACGTCCCCGTCCGCCCAGCGCACCTCCTCGCGCTCCTCCAGAAGCGCCCGCGCGGCCGCCCGCGCCACGTCCTCCGGCACGGCGGCGCCGAGCCGCACGCGCGCGTGCCCCTTCCCGGCGGGCCGGTCGGCCACGGCGACGACGATCCACGGCGCCCCGCGCAGCCCCGACCCGTCCGACACCTCGGCCCGCGTCCCGGAGGCCATCAGGTACGACCCCCCGTCCGCCTTCGCGACCCGCTCGGGAAACGCGAGCGCGGACACCAGCCCGGCCAGCCCGTCCTCCCCGCCGGACCCCGCGACCGGACCGGCGCCGGTGCCGCCGGTCGCCGCTCCCGCCCCGGCGGCCGCCTCCGGCCCGCGCCGCCCCGCCGGGCGCTCCGACTCCCCGGAGACACCCCGCAGACGCCGTACCTCCGCGGTCCACCGCCCCGCGTACGCGTCACCCCCGCGCCGCGCCCGCCGCAGCGCGGCGGCGAGATCGTCCCCGTACTCCCGCGGCACCTCCTCGGAGAGCAGCGCGACCACCGGCGCACCCGCACCGGCCGTGTCCAGCAGCGCCCGCCCCAGCCGAGGATGCACACCCAGCCGGGCCAGCCGTCCGCCCACCGCCGTGGCCCGCCCCGCGGAGTCCACCGCCCCCACCGCCGTCAGCGCCGAGCGCGCCGCCGCCATCGCCCCGCCCGGCGGCGGATCGAGCAACGCCAGCCCCGACGCGTCCGGATCGCCCCAGCAGGCCGCCTGAAGGGCGAACGCCGTCAGATCGGCCACCTTGATCTCCGGAGCCGGAAACGCCGGCAGACGGCCGTCCTCCGCCTCGGACCAGCACCGGTACACCACACCCGGCGCCTCACGCCCGGCCCGCCCCGCCCGCTGCCGCCCCGCCGCCCGCGACGCCCGCACCGTCGTCAGCCCGCTCAACCCGCGCGCATGGTCCACCCGGGGCTCCCGCGCGAGCCCGGAGTCCACCACCACCCGCACCCCCGGCACGGTCAGCGACGACTCGGCGACCGACGTGGCCAGCACCACCCTGCGCCGCCGCCCCGGCGCCAGCACCGCGTCCTGCACGGCCGCCGGCGCCCGCCCGTGCACCTGGAGCACATCGACGTCACCGAGATCCCCCAGCTGCCCCGCCACCCGCGCGATCTCCCCCACACCGGGCAGGAAACACAGCACGTCCCCCTCCCGCTCCGCCAGCGCCCGCCGCACCACCGACGCCACGTGCGCCAGCAGCGCCGGATCCACCCGCATCCCGTGCGGCGGCCGCACCGGACGCGCCGCGGGCGCCCACACCGGCTCCACGGGATACGCGACACCCGACGCCTCGACCACCGGCGCACCGCCCAGCAGCCGCGCCCACCCCTCCGCGTCCGTGGTCGCCGACGCCGCCAGCAGCCGCAGCTCCGGCCGCAGCGCCTGCCGCACGTCCCACAGGAACGCGGCCGCCGTGTCGGCGTCCAGATGCCGCTCGTGGCACTCGTCGAGGACGACGACGTCCACACCCGTCAGCTCCTGGTCACGTTGCAACCGCTGGAGCAGCACGCCGGTCGTCACGACCTCCACGCGCGTGTGCCGCCCCACGGCCCGCTCGCCGCGCACCGTGAAGCCCACGCTCTCACCGGGCCGCTCGCCCAGCAGCCACGCCATCCGCCGGGCCGCCGCCCGCGCCGCGATCCGCCGCGGCTCGGCCACCACGACCCGCCGCGCGGGCCCGCCCCCGACCAGCCCCGCCAGCACGAGCGGCACCAGCGTCGTCTTCCCGGTGCCGGGCGGCGCCACCAGCACGGCGGTGCCGTCATCCTCCAGGGCGTCGGTCAGGGCGGGCAGGGCCGAGCGCACGGGCAGCGCGTCCAGGGCGTCGTAGCGGATCACACCCTCAGTGTCGTACGAGCACGCGAAAGGCCCGCACGCGCGCGTGCGGGCCTTTCCTCACCGAAGGGCCTGCGGTCCCCCTCGGGAACCGCCTCAGTCCCGCTCGCAGACGAAGATCGCCGTCCCCGGGATCAGGTTGCCGCGCAGCGGGGACCAGCCGCCCCACTCCGAGCTGTTCCAGGCCGGCCACTCCGGCTCCACCAGGTCCACCAGCCGGAAGCCCGCGCCCACGACGTCCCGCACCCGGTCGCCGAGCGTCCTGTGGTGCTCGACGTACACCGCGCGGCCGTCGTCGTCCTGCTCCACATAGGGCGTGCGGTCGAAGTAGGAGGCGGACACCGACAGGCCCTCGGGCCCCGGCTCGTCCGGGAACGCCCAGCGGACCGGGTGCGTCACCGAGAAGACGAACCGGCCGCCCGGCCGCAGCACCCGGCGCACCTCCCGCAGCACCAGCCGCGGGTCGGCGACGAACGGCAGCGCCCCGTACGCGGAGCACGCCAGGTCGAAGGCGCCGTCCGCGAAGGGCAGCGCGCCGGCGTCGGCACAGACAAGGGGAAACGATCCGCCGATCCGCAGGGCGTGCTGCAACTGGCGGTGCGAGAGGTCCAGGGCCACCGGACGGGCGCCCTGGGCGGCCAGCCAGCGCGAGCACTGCGCCGCGCCCGCGCCGATCTCCAGCACTTCCTTGTCCTTGAGGTCCTCCTGCGGGCCGAGCAGCTCGGCCTCCACCTCGTCCAGGCCCTCCGGGCACCAGACGAAGCGGTCGTCACCGAGGAACGTGCCGTGCTCGACCTGGTACTCGTCGGCGTTGCGGTCCCACCAGCCCCGGTTCGCCCGGCTGCTCTCCGCGACCCCGGCGTCACGCCGGGTGGCCTCCGGTTCGAACCCCTCGGATTCCCCGGATTCGTGCGCTTCCGGCTCTTGGATGATCGGCTCCCTCGTCGTAATCTTCCGTCCAACCCGCCGGGGGTCGTGCAGGCGGCCCGGAGGCCCGCGTGGCCTCCTGGGACGATTCTTCTGCCGGAAATGCGGCGAACCGCCCCGGGTGTGCGCCTTCGCGCATTGACCCTTTCCCGCTGCCCCCGTATGCTACAAGTTGCGCTGCGGGCCTGCGCACCTCAGACGTAGCAGGCTGCGCTCGCATCTGTTGTATGTCCCCTCGGTTGTCGAGGCGCCATCACCAGTTCCTGGTGGGGCGCTTCCTTGGCTGTCCGGCTTCTTCAGAGCGATACGGGCTCCCGGCGTAGCAGTACCTACGACTTCAATGTCCGTACCGGAGCCCTTTCCCACATGACGAGCAGCACCGAGACCACCGCCACCACCCCGCAGGTTGCGGTCAACGACATCGGTAACGAGGAAGCCTTCCTCGCCGCGATCGACGAGACGATCAAGTACTTCAACGACGGCGACATCGTCGACGGCGTCATCGTGAAGGTCGACCGGGACGAGGTCCTGCTCGACATCGGTTACAAGACCGAAGGTGTCATCCCGAGCCGCGAGCTCTCGATCAAGCACGACGTCGACCCCAACGAGGTCGTCGCCGTCGGTGACGAGATCGAAGCCCTTGTTCTCCAGAAGGAGGACAAGGAAGGCCGCCTGATCCTCTCGAAGAAGCGCGCCCAGTACGAGCGTGCCTGGGGCACCATCGAGAAGATCAAGGAAGAGGACGGCATCGTCACCGGTACCGTCATCGAGGTCGTCAAGGGTGGTCTCATCCTCGACATCGGCCTCCGTGGCTTCCTGCCGGCCTCCCTCGTCGAGATGCGCCGTGTCCGCGACCTCCAGCCCTACGTGGGCAAGGAGCTCGAGGCCAAGATCATCGAGCTGGACAAGAACCGCAACAACGTGGTCCTGTCCCGCCGTGCCTGGCTGGAGCAGACCCAGTCCGAGGTCCGCCAGACGTTCCTCACGACCCTCCAGAAGGGTCAGGTCCGCTCCGGTGTGGTCTCCTCGATCGTCAACTTCGGTGCCTTCGTGGACCTGGGTGGCGTCGACGGTCTGGTCCACGTCTCCGAGCTGTCCTGGAAGCACATCGACCACCCGTCCGAGGTCGTCGAGGTCGGCCAGGAGGTCACCGTCGAGGTTCTCGACGTGGACATGGACCGCGAGCGCGTCTCCCTGTCGCTGAAGGCGACCCAGGAAGACCCGTGGCAGCAGTTCGCCCGCACCCACCAGATCGGCCAGGTCGTGCCCGGTAAGGTCACGAAGCTGGTTCCGTTCGGTGCGTTCGTCCGTGTGGACGAGGGCATCGAGGGTCTGGTCCACATCTCCGAGCTGGCCGAGCGCCACGTGGAGATCCCGGAGCAGGTCGTCCAGGTCAACGACGAGATCTTCGTCAAGGTCATCGACATCGACCTCGAGCGCCGCCGCATCAGCCTCTCGCTGAAGCAGGCCAACGAGGCCTTCGGTGCCGACCCGGCGACGGTCGAGTTCGACCCGACCCTGTACGGCATGGCCGCGTCGTACGACGACCAGGGCAACTACATCTACCCCGAGGGCTTCGACCCCGAGACCAACGACTGGCTCGAGGGCTACGAGACCCAGCGCGAGGCGTGGGAGCACCAGTACGCCGAGGCGCAGCAGCGCTTCGAGCAGCACCAGCAGCAGGTCATCAAGAGCCGCGAGGCCGACGCTGCCGCTGCCGCCGAGGGTGGCGAGGCTGCCGCTCCGGCCGCGTCGGGTGGCGGTTCGTACTCCTCCGAGGGTGCGGACACCTCCGGTGCCCTGGCCTCGGACGAGGCGCTTGCCGCGCTGCGCGAGAAGCTGGCCGGCGGCCAGAGCTGAACGCTGCCGCTGAGGCTTAGCCGATAGTCGGCTGAGGGGCCGTACCTTTCGGGGTACGGCCCCTCGGTGCGTTCCCGTCCCGTCCGGGGCGGGGTGGGGCGGTCCGGGGTCGCCATGTCCTCGCCAGGAGGCTCCCCGTCAGGGGGTGACCGGGATGTTCGTCAGGCCCTTGCCGCCGGTCACCGTGTTGCTGCCGTACACCGTCGTCCGGCAGCTCGCGCCGTCGTTGGTGACGTCGATCGCCAGCCGAGTGGAGCCCCCGGCACCCGTCAATGTCGACTTGTTGCCCTTGAAGACGGTGCCGCAGCCCCAGCCGGACCGCTGGGTGTGGGTCTGGTAGCCGTCGTTCGTGGTGGTCCTGCCGGTGTTGTCCTGCACCAGGACGTCGTTGCCCTTCACGTCGACCCAGGAGTCGTCGAAGTTGGCGCCGGTCAGCCCGCTGCCGTCGAAGGTGTTCCCGACGATCCGCGCCCCGGTCGTCCCCTCCTTGATGTCGACGTTCTCGCCGCCCACGTCCGGTCCGATCGTGTTGCCCAGGATCTGGATGCGGTCGCTCCGGTCGGAGAGGGTGTTCGCGGTGCCCACGTACACCCCCTCGCCCATGCCGCGGCCGTCGTTTCCGGTGTCGTAGATCCGCGAGTTCCTGATCAGGCCGTCGGTGCTGGAGGTGCGGAAGTGCACGCCCTCCGTGTCCAGGCCGTGCACCGTCACCCCGTCGACGACCACACCCTTCGCCGCGTCGATCATGATGCCCTTCTGGCCGCCGGTCACGGTCAGCCCGCTGACCGTCCAGTAGGAGGCGCCGTTCAGATGCAGCCCGTAGCCGCCGCTCGCGGTGAGGACGGCCCCGGGGGAGCCGGTGAGGGTGACGCGGGCCGTGGCGGTGCCCGGTGCGGTCGCCTTGAAGTTGCCGGTGTACGTGCCGTCCGCCAGGTGGATCGTGTCGCCGGGTCCGGCGCCGGCCAGAGCGGCCTTGAGCTGTGCGGAGGTGCCGACCTCGATGGTCGAGGCGGCCGGGGCGGGGCCGGCGCAGAGGAGGAGCCCGCCGGTGGCGGCGGTCGCGGCGAGCAGGGAGGTGAGCAGCGTACGCGTGCGCATGGGGGTGCCTTCCTGTCGGGTTCTGATGTGGCCGTCGTACTCCGGACGTTCCGACGACCTTTCGAGACCAATCTCGTGCCGATCTCATACATGAACGATGAACGTCCATATGAACACCACTGCTCGTGAAGGTACGGACCATGTGACGGAGCGTCAAGGGATCCCGCACGAGATGCCTGCTCAGCGGGCCGACGCGGGAATGCCCACGCCCCGGCGCGCGTTGACCACCACTGGACACGAGGAGGAGCGGTCACAGTGCTTGATCCGCAGGGTTTGTACGCATGGGAGCCGAAGGGCGTCGCCGTCGTCGACATGGCGCTCGCCCAGGAGTCGGCCGGTCTTGTCATGCTCTACCACTTCGACGGATACATCGACGCGGGCGAGACCGGCGACCAGATCGTCGACCGGCTGCTCGACTCGATGCCCCACCAGGTCGTCGCACGCTTCGACCACGACCGGCTCGTCGACTACCGGGCACGCCGGCCCCTGCTGACCTTCAAGCGGGACCGCTGGGAGGACTACGAGGTCCCGGCCATCGAGGTACGCCTCGTCCAGGACACCACGGGCGCCCCCTTCCTCCTGCTGTCCGGCCCCGAGCCGGACGTGGAGTGGGAGCGGTTCGCGGCGGCCGTGCAGCAGATCGTGGAGCGGCTCGGCGTCCGCCTGTCCGTGAACTTCCACGGCATCCCCATGGGCGTCCCGCACACCCGGCCCGTGGGTCTCACTCCGCACGGCAACCGCACCGACCTCGTCCCCGGCCACCGCAGCCCCTTCGACGAGGCACAGGTGCCCGGCAGCGCCGAGTCGCTGATCGAGTACCGTCTGATGGAGGCCGGACACGACGTCCTGGGCGTCGCCGCACATGTGCCGCACTACATCGCCAGGTCCCCCTACCCCGACGCCGCGCTGACCGTCCTCGAGGCGATCACCGCCGCCACCGGACTGGTCCTGCCCGGCGTCGCGCACTCCCTGCGCACCGAGGCGCACCGCACCCAGACGGAGATCGACCGCCAGGTCCAGGAGGGCGACGAGGAACTGACCGCGCTCGTCCAGGGCCTCGAGCACCAGTACGACGCCGCCGCCGGCGCCGAGACCAGGGGCAACATGCTCGCCGAGCCCGCGGACATCCCCTCGGCCGACGAGATCGGACGCGAGTTCGAGCGGTTCCTGGCGGAACGGGAGGGCGAGGGCTGACGGCACGCGCCGCCCCGGCGCAGGCGCGCCGCCCACGTGGCACGCGACCTCGGCAAGCCGCACGCGGACCCTCCACGTGGGACGCGGCCTCTCCTCGTGGCATGCGGCCCCGCCGCGCGGGACCGGCCGCCACCGGCCCCACCCCTAGGGCCTGTCGTCTGGATCATGCCCGCGTCACGGGGCCCTAGGCCCAGGCCCCGAGGGGAACGTCTAGGCTTCCGACCATGCTGAAAGTGGGCCTGACCGGCGGCATCGGCGCCGGCAAGAGCGAGGTGTCGCGGCTGCTCGTGGAGCACGGCGCCGTGCTGATCGACGCGGACCGCATCGCGCGCGAGGTCGTGGCACCCGGCACCCCCGGCCTCACGGCCGTCGCCGAGGCCTTCGGCGAGGACGTCCTGGCCGCCGACGGCAGCCTCGACCGGCCCCGCCTCGGCTCGATCGTCTTCGCCGACCCCGAGAAACTCGCCCTTCTGAACTCGATCGTCCACCCCCTGGTGGGCGCCCGCTCCCAGGAACTGGAAGCCGCCGCGGCCGACGACGCCGTGGTGATCCACGACGTACCGCTCCTCACCGAGAACGGCCTGGCGCCGCTCTACGACGTCGTGGTCGTCGTCGACGCGACCCCCGAGACCCAGCTCGACCGGCTGGTGCGGCTGAGGGGAATGACCGAGGACGACGCACGCGCGCGTATGGCCGCACAGGCCTCACGCGAACAGCGCCGGGAGATCGCCGACATCGTGATCGACAACGACGTACCGCTCGACGCGCTGCGCAAGCGTGTCGCCGAGGTGTGGGACGATCTCGTACGCCGGGTACCCGAAGGCGCGGAGAGGTCGGGCGACGGGCGTCCGCAGGACGGCGGTCCGGAATAACGGCCCTGTCCGCGGGCGTTGAACCGCCGGAGCGAGGGAAGGACTCTGCCGTGCCCGAGACCAGCGGTTCCAGCGGACGTACACCGGAGACGCATGTCATCGACTTCCGTGCCGCCGAGCATCTGCTCAACGCACGGGACCCGCGGGGCGCGGTGAAACTGCTCGACGGAGTCATCGCCGCGTACCCGGAGAACACCGCCGCGCGACTCCTCCGCGCGCGTGCCTTCTTCGCCGCGGCGCAACTGCGGCCCGCCGAACTCGAATTCACCATCGTGCTGGAGCGCGAACCGGACAACGCGTTCGCGCACTTCGCGCTCGCCCGCACCTACGAACGCCAGGGCCGCCCCGAGCAGGCCAAACGCCACTTCCGGCTGGCGGCCGCGCTCGACCCCAACCCGCAGTACCTGAAGGCCGCCCACTTCGACGACTGACCGTCGTCACCGGGCGCCGTCACCCGCCGCCGGTGCCTCACGGATGCCGGTGCCTCGGCGGGCCCGGATACGGCCGCGATCCCGGGTACGACGACGGCCCCGGCGGTCCGGCATCCGGCGGCCGGTACGGCGGAACGTCACGGCCCGGCTGGTAGTGCGGACCCTGCCGGAGGTGCCTGAGGATCATGGCCGTGTCGACGGTGACCACCAGCCACAGCACCCCGCACGCGGCCGCCCAGCCGGGACGCCCGGCGAGGGCGAACGCCGCCGTGCCGAAGATCGCCCAGACCAGTCCCCACATGCTCAGCCAGAACCGCGCCCGCAGGGCACTGCGCGCGGTCACCGGTTCACTGCCCGTACGCATCGGATCACCACTCCTGCCTGCAACGTACTCTTCGACACCGATGCGCGACAACGCCCGGCGAGAGCGCCCGCCGGTACCCGCACCCGGCGCCCCCGCCCCGCCCCGCCCCGGACAGGGCAGACGTGCGCGCTCGCCGCACACCGAGCAGGTGACCGTTCACCGAAGGGGGACCCACCGTGCTGCCGGACACCGACGACCTTCCCGACCTGCTGCTCGACCTCGCCGTACCGCACGAGGACATCAACGAACTCGTCGCGCTGGGACGCCGAGTGAGTGGCGACCCGGGCACACTGCGCCTGCTGGAGGCGTGCGTCGAGGAACTCTTCCAGGACCTGGACGACGTGGGACGCACCCCCGACCTCGGCGGCCTGCTCGCCTCCGCGCCGGCCGAGCTCACCGACTCCTTCCCCGTGTACGTCTTCCTCGCCGCGCTTCCCCGCACCCTCGCCCACCAGCGTGAACGCGGCATCCCGGCCGAGATCACCCGGAGCACCCTGGCCGACCTCGGCCGCCAGATCGCGGTGCACCGTCGACGGCACGGCAGAGCCGGGATCCAGTCACCGCGCTGGCCGGCCCGTCACTTCCGCGGCGAGCTGTACCAGCTGGGGCGGCTGCAGTTCGAGCGGGCGCGACTCGGCCGGCGCACGGCACAGGCGCTCGCCGCGCGCGGGACGGACGCGGCGTCCGGCGAGGCCTGCCTGCTGCTGCACATCCCCGACTTCCTCGGCCCGCTGACCCCGTCCGCGTGCGACCGCTCGCTGGCCCTGGCCCGCACCTTCTTCACCCGCCACTTCCCCGAGGAACGGCCGAAGGTCGTCGTATGCCATTCCTGGCTGCTCGACCCGCAGTTGACGCGGTACCTGCCCGCGGACTCCCACATCGTCCGGTTCCAGTCCCGCTTCCGGACCGCTCGCGAGGACACCGAGCCCGCCGACACCGAACCCGTCCAGTTCGTCTTCGGGGACCCGGACCTGCCGGTGGCCGAACTGCCCCGCCGCACCTCCGTGGAACGTGCCGTGGGCGACCATCTGCGGACGGGCGGCCACTGGCACATCGGGCACGGATGGTTCCCGCTCCACACCGAATAGCTCGAACGAGTGAACCAACCCAGGACGGGAACGGCCCCCCGATCACGACCCGTTGTTCAGGCATGACAGTCGAAATGCGTGAGGGATACGAGGGCACGGGCCCCGGTGCGATCACTCCCGACGGCTGCGCGGTCGAGCTGTACGCGCGGCTGCCGGTGGGCGAGGAACCGGACATCGTCGCCGCCGCGATACCGGCAGGGGCTCACATTCTCGAACTGGGCAGCGGAGTGGGCCGGGTGACCCACGCCCTGCTGGACCGGGGCTTCACGGTCACCGCGGTGGACGAGTCCGCGGACATGCTCGCCCGGATCCGCGGGGCGCGCACCATATGCGGCCCCATAGAGGACCTCGACCTGGGCGATGAGCGCTTCGACGTGGTGATGCTCGCGTCGTTCCTCGTGCACACCGGTGACGAGGAGGTCCGCAGAGGCCTCCTGCGCACCTGCGCCCGACACGTGGCACAGGGCGGCTGCGTGCTCATCCAGCGGGAGGGCGGGGACTACCACACGAACATCCCCCGGGAACGGGCCGACCCGAGCGGCTTCACCGTGCGCATCGCCTCGGCGGAGCCCGTCGGGGACGGGGTGCACTCGGTCCGCGCCGAGTACGTGTTCCCCGACGCCGTCTGGACGCAGACGTTCCTCTCCCGGCCTCTGACCAAGGAGCAGTTCGAATCCGCACTGGGGGAGGCGGGACTGGAGGTGGCCACCTATCTGACACCCGACGGCATGTGGGTGAGGGCGGTGCCGACGGTTTAGGCGTGACGGGGGTGCGGCGTGCTGCGCCTGGTGCGGCGAAGGTGACCGCACTGACCGGCATCACCGCCGTCGGCCGGGCCCGGTCGACGGCAGTGACGCGTTCCGTGTCTCCCGGGTGCGTCGGCGGTGCCGTTGCCGGCGCGTCCGTTGCTCCGCGATCCCGGGCGGTCCCTCGGGTCATGGTCGGAGTTTGTCGGTCAGGCACTCGGTGGTACGCACACGTCCGCCGTCTTCCGGGGCGGGCCGGTGAGTGACCGGCTCAGCGGGAGCGTCCGCCCGATCCGTGGGAACCGCCCGGCCCACCGGATCCTCGCGGCGTGCCTCGTCCACTCCCTCGTCCACCGGATTTACGGGAGGAACCCGATCCGCCCGGGCCGCCGGGTCCACCATGCCCTCCGAGTCCGGTGACGCCGTCGAAGTCCGGGGAACCGGAGGGGCCGGGCGGGCCGGCGAGGCCGCGGAGGCGCTCCATCTCGCGGCGGTCCCGCTTGGTGGGGCGGCCCGCGCCGCGGTCGCGGAGACCGGCGGGGGCGATGGCCTCCCGCGGCGGGGGCGGAGGCGAGTTGTCGACGTAGCACTGGGCGGCCACGGGTGCGCCGACCCGCTTGCGGATCAGCCGCTTGACGATCACGATCCGTTCCCGGCCCTCGTTCCGCAGGCGCACCTCGTCACCGATGCGCACGGAGTAGGCGGCCTTCACCCGCTCGCCGTTGACGTGCACGTGGCCGCCACGGCAGGCGGCGGCCCCCAGGGAACGCGTCTTGATCAGCCGCACGGCCCAGATCCAGCTGTCGATCCGGACCGTTTCCCCGTTGGCCGCCCCAGCGGCCTCGGCGGCGGCCACCGCGGCGGCTGTCTTCGGATCGAGCGGCTGGTCGGCGGAGGCGTCGGCATCGGCGTCGGAGCGCTGGTCACCCTGGGCGGGGCTCGTCCCGTCCGGCGTGCCGGACCCACCGTTCACGTTCTCGTCCGCATCCTCGGAAGCCATGTCCCGACCTTAACTCCAGGAGTCGGGGGACCCGGACGGGTTTTCCCGCGAAGCAGCACGCGCCCGAACCAGGGGTCGCGCGGGTGATCGGCTCGTCCGTCGGGGCTGCGTCGGGTCGCCCGGCCGGGGCATACGGTGGCGGTATGGACGACAGCAGTGCCCTCGCCCGGCTCGACCGCCGTGTCGCGGACTGCGGGGCCTGCCCCCGGCTGGTCGACTGGCGCGAGGAGGTGGCCCGGACCAAACGGGCCGCGTTCGCCGACTGGACGTACTGGGGGCGGCCGGTGCCGGGATTCGGTCCCGAGGACGCCCGGCTGGTGATCATCGGGCTTGCGCCGGCCGCGCACGGCGGAAACCGCACCGGCCGGATGTTCACCGGGGACCGCTCCGGAGACGTCCTCTACCAGGCCCTCTACGACGTGGGCCTGGCCTCTCAGCCCACCTCCGTGAGCATCGACGACGGCCTGGAACTGTACGGCGTCCGGGTCACGGCGCCGGTGCACTGCGCGCCGCCCGCCAACAAGCCGACCCCCGGCGAACGCGACACCTGCCGGCCCTGGCTGGTCCAGGAGCTCAAGCTGCTGCGCCCCACGCTGAGGGCGGCGGTCGTCCTCGGTGCCTTCGGCTGGCAGGCCGCGCTGCCCGCGTTCGCCGAGGCGGGCTGGACCGTTCCCCGTCCCCGCCCGTCCTTCGCCCACGGCACCAGGGTCGCCCTCGACGGTCTTGACCTCTTCGGCTGCTTCCACGTCAGCCAGCGCAACACCTTCACCGGGCGCCTCACCACCGAGATGCTCCGCGAGGTACTGCGCACGGCGGCGGACGCGGCCGGACTACCGGGACGACTGCCGTGACGGCTCCTCCTTGGCCAGGGACGGACGGCAGGACTTCGGCCAGGGACAGACGGCAGGGCTCACCTGGGCCACGGCGTCGTCACCCCCCTCGACCGCTCCCGCGGCCAGGTCGAGGACAGCCTCCGGGCGGCCGGCCCCGCCGCGCCCCTCAGGGCCGCCAGACGTAGCGCACGTCCGGCTCGCGTTCCTCGTTGCCGCTGCCGTCGGTGAACTCGGCGGCGGTGAATCCGTGCCGCTCGTAGAAGCGGTGGGCCGGTTCGTTGACCTGGAAGGTCCACAGGACCAGTCCGTCGGGGCTGCGCTCCTTGGCCAGGGTGACGAACCGGTCCCCGAGGCCCCGCCCCCGCCAGTCGGGGTCCAGGTACAGCTGCGACAGCGTCTCCCCGTCCAGCACCATCAGGCCGACGATCCCGGTTCCGGCGGCCTCCGCCACCCAGGTCTCGCGCAGCGGCACCACGACGTCCCGGATGTAGTCCCGTACGTCGTCGTCCGTGCGCGGCCGCACGACCGTCGGCAGCGCGGCGGTGAAGGACCGCAGCCAGACGTCGGCGGCCGCCCGGGCGTCGGCCGCGGTGGCGCGGCGCAGCACCACTGCCTCGGCCGTCACCGGCTGCCGTCCTCCCGCTCGGGCACGACGGCCGTCGCGGTGATCTCGACCAGCTGGCCGGTGTACCCGAGGCAGGCGACGCCGAGCAGCGTGGAGGAGTGCGGGCCCTTGCTCAGCCCCGACGCCTCCACGACCTCCCACACCGCGGACAGCACCGAGGGCTCGCCGCTCACGACGTACACCTCGGTCACGACCACGTGCTCCAGGTCGCTCCCGACCGCACGCAGTTGCTCGCGGAGGTTGGCGATCACCCGCTCGGCCTGCCGGACGGGGTCACCCGGGCCCACCACCTCCCCCTTCTCGTCAAGGGGCACGGCGCCGGCGAGGAAGGCGAGCTTCGTGCCCGCCTCGACGACGGAGGCGTGGGAGTAGGTGGGCGGCGGGAAGAGTCCGGGCGCGGTCACTCGCCGGATCACGGCGGCTCCTTTGGGGTCGGGGGCGGAGTCCGGCTCGGGGTGCCGGAGGTGGGCCGGGCCGAGGCGCCGGCCCGATCTCGGAGTTCGGTCTTCTGGCCTCGGTGCGGGCGACCGGAGTCGAGGGATCGCGGCCGGCAGGCCGAGGCTCTCGCCCGATCATCGGCGGCGCGCACCGTCCCCCGCATCCCTTTTTCCGGCGGCGGACGCGCGGTACCCGCCCGAATCCGCTCGCGGAATCCGCTCGCCCCGCACCCCGCCCACCCTCTACGCTCCCCACCCGCGCACCCCACAGGAGGCCGTCGAGCATGCCCGCCCTTCCCGACCGGGTCTTCCTCTCCACCACCGCGGACCGCCTGGCCTCGCTGCCGGCCGTGGAAGCCGTGGCCCTCGGCGGTTCCCGGGCCCAGGGCACCCGGCGGGACGACAGTGACTGGGATCTGGCCGTGTACTACCGCGGCCGTTTCGATCCCGGCGATCTGCGGGCCGTCGGGTGGGAGGGCGAGGTGTCCGAGGTCGGCGGCTGGGGAGGGGGCGTCTTCAACGGCGGGGCCTGGCTGACCGTCGACGGACGCCGGGTCGACGTTCACTACCGGGACCTGGACGTGGTCGAGCGAGAACTGGCGGAGGCGGCGCAGGGACGGTTCCGGGTGCAGCCGCTGCTGTTCCACCTCGCCGGGATCCCCACCTACCTGATCGTGGCCGAACTCGCCGTCAACCACGTTCTCAGGGGGACCCTGCCCCGCCCGGCGGGCTACCCGGACAGGCTGCGCGCCACCGCCGCGGAGCGCTGGGGCGGCACCGCCCGCGCCACCCTCGCCTACGCCAAGGCCAACCACGCTCCCCACGGCCGTCTCACGGAGACCGCGGGAGCCGTCGCGACGGCCGCGGCCCAGGCCGCCCACGCCGTACTCGCGGCACGCGGCGAGTGGGTGACCAACGAGAAGAGGCTCCTGGAGCGAGCCGGACTGCGCGCGGTCGACGCGGTGCTGGGCGCGCTGCGGCCCGACCCCGGGACGCTCGTCCCCGCCGTCACCGAAGCCGAGGCGATCATCGCCGGGGCGCTGCGGTCATGACGGCTTTGTGTTCATGGCAAAATGGACGGTACAGCGGAATTGCGTTCATAAAGAAACCGGCCCCTCCGGGCAGGTTTCACCTCCCTGAAACGTGATCGTCCCGTTCGCTCGGGGAACGCGCCCTACCGTGGGGATCACCACGCCCGGCACCAGCGGGTGCCGGCCGCGTGAGAGCCCCTCGTGGGATCCGTCCGGCCACCGTCGTCCGAAGGCCCACCCCTGCCCTCGTACGAACAGGAGCCCCGTGTCCCGGCCCGCCGCACCCCCATGGCTCGCCCACGCCTTCCGTGCCCAGCGCGGTCCCGTCCCCTGGAGCGCGGTGACCCGGGGCGCGCTCGCCGCCGGGCCGCTGCTGCTCGCCGGTGTCCTCGGTGGACGGACGTCCTTCGGGGTGCTCGCCGCCGTCGCCGCGATGCTCGCCGGGATCAACGACCGGCCCGGCAGCCGCCGCGCCTCCGTCAAGCGCCTCGGAGTGCCCGCCCTGGCCGGAGCCCTCGGGCTGCTCGTGGGCACGTACGCCGGGCAGGGAATGACGGCCGTACCGCTGGCCCTGGCGTTCACCGGACTCGGGCTGGTCGCGGGCGGCGTCAGCGCGGTCGGACCCGTGGCCAGCGCCGCGGGCACCCAGCTCCTCGTCGCCGTCGCCTTCGGAGCCGGGATGCCGGGCGCGGAGAGCGGCTGGCAACGGGCCCTCGCCTTCCTCGCCGGGGCCGGCTGGCTGATGCTGCTGCGGCTGGCCCTGCCCTCGCCCGGCTCGCCCGCCGGCGACTTCCGCTTCGACGGGGAGCGGGCGGCGGTCGCCGACGTGTACGACGCGATCGCCGCGCTCCTCGACGCCGCGGGCGGCCCCCACGCCACCGCCCGGCGGGCCGCGCTCACCGCCGCCCTCGACCACGCGCAGGACGCACTCGACGGACCTCGGCTGCGCCGGCACGCGAGCTCGGCAGCCGAGCGCCGGCTGCACGCCCAGTACGCGGCGGCGCTGCCCCTCGCCGAGGCCGCGACCGCGCTCTTCTGGGCGGGGGAGCCGGTCGCGGCCAGGGCGTCCGAAGGGCCCCGGCGGCTCGCCTCCGCCGTCCGCGGCGACACGGCGGCCGGACCGCTGCCCGCTCCCCGCGTCCCCCGTGCCGGGCTGCACCTGCGGGCCGCGGCCCCCGTCACGCCCGCCCTGCGGGCCCTCGACGACGCCCTGCTGCGTGCGGCCCAGGCCTTCGACCGGGCCGAGGGCGCCCACCACCGGCTGATCGCCAGGCGCCGGAGCGTCCGCGACGTGGCGCGGGCCGTGTTCGGCGCCGGTGGCCGCGAGTACGGGCTGCGGGTCGCCCTCTGCTTCGGCGGCAGCGCCGCCATCGCCCAGATGCTGCACCACGCCCGTTGGTACGGGCACCACCAGCACTGGTACTGGCTGCCCGTCACCGCCGTCTTCCTCGTCAAGCCCGATCTCGGACCGCTCGCCTCGCGCGTGCTGTGCCGGGCCGCCGGGACCGTACTGGGCGCCCTGGTCTTCGCCGGTCTCGCCGCGTTGCTGCCCCGCCCGGCGGGACTGTTCCTGCTGGTCGCGGTGTGCGGGGCGCTCGTACCGGTCGCCGTCCGGCACTTCGCCGCCCTGACCGCGGTCATCACCGTCCTGGTGCTCGCTCTCGTCATGGTCGGCGGGGAGCCGCAGGCCTCCGTCAGCCGGATCGGTGAAACGCTCCTGGCCTGTGCGCTCGTGCTGGTCGTCGGACACCTGCCGGTGCCGGGCCGGCGCGGCGGCGCGGTCAAGGCCCGCCTCGCCACGGCCGGTACCGCGGCGCACGCCTACCTCGCCCACGTCCTCGGCGACCCCGGCCACCCCGCCGACGGGGCCGGGCGGAGGGCGCCGAGCGGGCCCGCCCACCTGGCCGGGCGATGGGCACAGGAAGAGCCCGCCGGTCGAGCCGCGCGGCCGGCGGGGGACGGGCCCACGTCAGGGGCGCTCGCCGGGTGTGATGACCGCCCGGAGCGGTGGGCGTTGCGCCGGGAGGCCTACCGCACCCTCGCGGAGGCCCGTACCGCCATCGAGCTCGCCGCTGCCGAACTGCCCGCCCTGGCCCGGCACACCGAGGGGACGGACGCCGTCGCGGAGGTGCTGGAACGGCTGGTGGACACGACGACGGCCTGCGCCGTCCACCTCGACGACACCGGCCGCCTGACCCCCCGCCACGTGCGGCAGCTGCGCGCGGCACTGACCGAGCTGGAACTCCAGGGGATGCGGGCGCCGGCACCCGCCGCCTGAGCCGGCCGCGGCCGTCTCATCGTGTCCCGGCCGCCGTACGGCAGTTGAAGGAGAGCCGGCAGTCCCGGCCGACCGCAGGCACGTACGACGCGTCCAGGCGTACGGCAGCCGAGCAGGCGGTTTCCCCGAGACGGAACTCACCGACGGCGAGCCGTCGCGGCCCGCCGGGAAACCGGCCGAAAAGAATCTCCGCGCGCGGCGATGAGTTTCGTATCCGAGGTCGGTCACCACCGTGACCGACCGTCGGACAGGAGGGCCCATGTCGCTTCCCGAGATCGTCTCGCGTGAGCAATGGCGCGCGGCGCGCGAGGAGTTGCTGCGGAAGGAGGAGGCGGTCACGCGGGCCCGCGAGGCCCTCGGCGCCGAGCGGCGACGGCTGCCCATGGTCGAGGTCGACCCCGAGTACGTCTTCGAGGGCGGCGACGGCAAGGCCACCCTCCTGGACCTCTTCGAAGGCCGCGCGCAACTCGTCGTCCACCACTTCATGTTCGCGCCGGAGTGGGAGGAGGGCTGCCCCTGCTGCGCGGCCTTCCTGGACCAGGTCGGCCACCTCGCGCATCTGCGTGCCAGGAACACCTCGTTCGCGGCCGTGTCCCGGGCCCCGTTCACCCGCATCCTGCCGTTCAAGGCACGGATGGGCTGGGCGGTGCCCTGGTACTCCTCCGGCCACGGCGACTTCAACCGCGACTTCCAGGCCACCGTCCCCTCGGGCGGGGACCAGGTCGAACGGCCGGGCGTCAGCTGCTTCCTGCGCGACCACGACCGGGTCTTCCACACCTACTCGGTGTACGACGACGGACTGGACGGAGTCGGCACCCTCGCCGGCCTGCTCGACCTGACCGCGCTCGGCCGGAGCCCGGTCGGAAGCGACCCCCTCCGCCTTCACGACGAGTACGAGAACTGACACGGAGGGTGCCGTTCCTGTCACAACGTGAACGGACTCTCACCGTCCGCGCCCAACAGGTGTAGACAATGTCTCAGTCCCGTCACCGAGCGAGCCGTTTCCCCTCTCCAGGGCGTTAACTCCAACAAGTACGACGCTTCTGGAGGTGCGAGATGGTGAACGGGCGAACGGTGCTCGAACGCTTTCCCGCCGGTGGTCCGCGGGGATCCTGGCCCGCGGAGGAGTTCGCGCACGCACGACGTCAGGAAGGCCTGCCCGCCGAGGTCGTGATGGACCTCGCGACGGACACCTTCCTCGTGATCGTGCGCGGGGGCGAAGCCGTCGAGTGACACCGCCGTCGCCGTCCGCGCGGCGGCCGGTGACACCGAGCCGGGTCAGGCCGGTTTCGGCGCGGGGATCCGCATCGTGAACTGCTCCGCCTGGAGTGCGTACAGCTCGGCGTAGACGCCGCCGCCGGCCAGCAGTTCCTCCGGGGTGCCGGACTCCACCAGCCGCCCGCCCTCCAGTACGTGCACGAGATCGGCGTGCCGGACCGAGGCCAGCCGGTGGGTGATCAGCACGACCGTCTGCCCGCTGCCCGCCAGCGCCCGGATCTTCTCGAACACCTCCAGCTCGGCCCGCGCGTCGAGGGCCGCGGTCGGCTCGTCCACGATCAGGATCCGTCCGCGCCGGTACGCGGCCCGGGCGATGCCGAGGCGCTGCCACTGGCCGCCGGACAGCTCGTGTCCACCGCTGAAGACGCGAGCCAGCAGCGTGTCCAGACCGCGCGGCAGGTCCTCGACGACCTCACCGGCGCCCGCCTCGGCGATCGACGCGGCCAGCCGTTCCTCGGTCATGGGCACGGAGGAACGGCCGACCGCCACGTTCACCCGGGCGGTGAACGGCCACCTCTTGAAGTCCTGCGCCACCATCGCGACGCGCTCGGCGAGCAGCCGCCGGTCCGCCCGCGCGGCGTCGACCCCGTCCCACAGGATCCGCCCCCGGTCCGGCGTGTACAGGCCCGCGAGCAACTTGACCAGGGTCGTCTTGCCCGAGCCGTTCTCGCCGACGAGCGCCACGATCCGGCCCAGGGGCAGGGTGAGGGTGACGTCGTCCAGCGCCGGCCGGGCCGCGTCACCCGGATAGCTGAACGTGACGTTCTCGAACCTGATCTCCCGGGGATCCTCCGGCAGCGCCTCCCCGCCCACCGGGATCGCCCGCTCGGCGGCCTCGACGTACATCCGCTCGAGATCGCCCACGAACAGGGCCTCCTCGTGCAGCTGGTTGATCTGCAGCACCAGAGTGTCCAGGCTCGCCGCCCCGGTACGGATCGCGAGCACCGCCGTACCGGCCACGGACAGGGCCATCGCCCCGGACAGCAGCAGGGCGCCCAGCGTGGCGTACGTCGCGAGCGTGGCGAGGCCCGTCCAGGCGGCCGCGATCAGACCGGTCCGGGCGGCCAGCCGGGAGAGCCGGGCCTGCTCCGCCTCGGCGGTCTCCGACATCGCCCGGAAATGCCGCAGCAGGAAGGGCCCCACCCCGTGCACACGGATCTCCGGGGCCGCGCCCGGCTCGGTGAGCAGGCTGCTGATCAGCTGACCGGCGCGGGCGTGCTGCACCCAGGTGTGGAACGACTCGTAGTGGCGCCGTGCGTTCGTCAGCGCGCTCCAGGCGCTCGGCAGCGTCATGGTGACCAGCAGCGGCAGCAGCGCCGGATGCAGCACGGTCAGTACGCCCGCCGCCGCGACCAGCGAGATCATCGCGTTGACGACCTGGGTGCCGTACCCGATCATGCGCCGCGCGGACCGGGCGCCGTACTGTGCCGTGTCCAGCAGCTTGTGGAACGCGTGGTCCTCGATCGCGGCCAGCTCCACGTTCGCCGCCCGCTCCAGATACAGCTCCGTCGCCACCCGCTCCACCTTGGGCTCCAGCCGCCCGGTGGCGTAGACGGAGGCGGCCCGCAGCAGCGCGGCGAGCAGCATCACACAGGCGACGACGACCAGGGCGGGCGCGGCCGAGTGCAGGCGCCGCGCGATGTCCGGGCCGGTGAGCAGCCTCCCGAGCGCGCTGTTCACGGCCAGCAGGCTCACCGCCTGGGCGACGCCCCGGCCCGCCTCGGCGGCCAGGACGATCCAGGCGGCCCGGGGATCCGCCTGCCGGGCCAGGCGCAGACTCGACAGCAGCATCCCGGGGAGCCGGGCCACCATCGCCCGGAAGTTCAGCTCGAGAAACGCGTCCGCGTGCTTGTTCCAGCCCGTGTCGTACCGCAGCGGCCCGCCGAACAGCAGCCGCTCCGACTCCGACACCGCGGACTCGGCCGCCCCCCGTCGCTTCCCCACGTGACCTCCCGAACCGTCGCGGAACGGCCACTATCGCGGGCGCGCCCGGCACGTCGGCAGGGCGCGAGAGGAAGGAATCGGGGGCGCGGAGGGGGCGCGAAGTGTGCGCGGGTGGCGCGGGGACGGGTTCACCCCGGGCGGCCGGATGCGCTCCATCTGCGACGAACCTGCGCCGCCCCTACGCCGACACGGCCCTCGACCAGTCCGGGGGCGTCCCGGTCGCCCGGCACAGGGCCAGGTACAGCGGGATCGGCGGGGTGTAGGGAACCGTGCCGTCCGGGCGGTGGATGAGCCGGGCGGTGCCGGTGATCAGGGCGCCGGGCGCGTAGTGGGCGGGGGCGGGCCAGCGCAGGGCGTGGTCGGAGTCCGCCGGCACGATCCACCACCAGTGCGTCCCGTCGGCGTACACACAGCCCAGCCGCGGCAGCCTGGGGACGACGAGCGGGCCGAGACGGTCGGGCACGGCCACGGCGTCACAGCCGAGCGGAACCGTCATGCCCTCCGGCATCGGCAGCCGGCGGGGTACCTCCGTGGCCGGCCGCCGCCGCTGCAGACGCACCAGGGTGTCCAGGCCGATCGGCCCCTCGGGGCCGCTGCCGGCTCCCCGGCCGAAGCCGTCCTCGGCGGCGGTCACGGCCGCTCCCCGGCGCGATGCTGCTCCGGGGCCCGGCGCAGGGGCTGGTCCACCGCGCGGTGCCGGTGCTTCTCGAACGCCGGATGCGAGGGCTGCTCGGCCCCGCGGTACCGGTGCTGGTCAGGGGTTTTGTGCCCGTGCTGCTCGGGGCCCACGGTCCTGTACGGCTCAGGGTTCCCGTGCCGGCGCTGTTCCGGGGTGCCGTTGCCGCCGTGCCCGTGCTGCTGCGGGCCTCCCTGGATTCCGTGGCCGTACTGCTCCGGGGTCCGCTGCAGCGGCTGGTCCGCAGCGCGGTGCCGGTGGTGCGCGGGGGTGTGGCGGTGTGCCTCGGCCGGGTCGTCGTCGCCGGAGTCCTCCGGGCGGCCGGGCTTCGGCCGAGCGCCCCAGCCCAGGTCGTTGCACGGTTCTGCGGTGCCGCGCGGCGCGCCTGTGCCGGAGATCGCGCCCGTGCCGTGGACCGGGTCCCTCCCGGAGGCCGTGTCGATGTCGGTGCCGCCGGAGGCCGCGTCGATGTCGGTGCCGATGTCGGTGCCGGCGCCGGTGCCGGGCAACGTGTCCGTCCCGCGGGCCAGCTCCGCCCAGACCAGCAGCCCGGAACCCTGTTCGTGTGCGCCCCAGACCCGGCACAGGGCGTCGACGAGAAGCAGTCCCCTCCCGTGCTCCTCGTCAGGGCGCTGCGGGGACGGGTGGGGATCGCCGGGAGCACAGCCCTCGTCGCCCACGGCTATGCGCACCATGTCGTCGTGGTCGTGCAGCTCGCACACCACATGCGTGCTCGCGGTGTGCACGATCGCGTTGGTGACCAGCTCGGATATGACCAGAGCCGCGTTGTCGCAGGTGTCCGCGCACACCGACCAGCCGGTCAGCCGGGCGTGCGCGAGCCGTCTCGCCTGAGCGACGGAACCCGGATGTGCGGCCAGCTCGAAGCGGAACCGGCGCTGGGCGGGACCCCCCGGAGGGGTCGCTCCCGTTGCGTCACCGAGACCGGAACGGTCTGCGGCGGCGTCTGTTCCTAAGGGCGCGGACGGAATCACGCCTGCCACTATCTCCCCGCCATGGACACTTGGCAAGTATCACTCTGAAAATTGCAGAGTGCTGTGTGACTCGGTCAGACGCCGTGGCACACTGCTCGCAACAGCACGTCGCGCGGCGCCAATTGGAGTCATCGGAGAGCCGACCCGGTCTTCGAAAGAATCTTCGAATGGCGCCGCAGGGCTGTCGTGGAACTTTCGGTGGAGGCTTTCGGTGGAGGTGGGAGCGTGAGCGAGCCGCGGTCCGCGCCGACGGTGGGCCAGGTGGTCCTCGGCCGGCGCCTGCTGGACCTGCGGGAACGCGCCGGGCTGAAGCGCGAGGAGGCCGCCCGCGTCCTCCGTGTCGCCCCCGCCACCGTCCGCCGCATGGAGATGGCCGAGGTCTCCCTCAAAATCCCGTATCTGCAACTGCTGCTGAAGTCCTACGGCGTCCCCGACGACGAGGCCGAGCTCTTCGTCCAGCTGGCCGAGGAGGCCAACAGGCCCGGCTGGTGGCAGCGGTTCCACGACATCCTGCCGGGCTGGTTCTCCATGTACGTCAGCCTGGAGGGTGCGGCCGCCCTCATCCGCTCCTACGAGCCGCACTTCGTCCCCGGCCTGTTCCAGACCGAGGACTACGCGCGCGGGGTGCTGAAGTCCGGCGCCATCGGCCAGACGAGCCCGGACGACATCGAGCGCCATGTCGCCCTGCGCATGCAACGTCAGGAACTGCTCACCCGTCCAGACGCCCCCCGTTTCTGGGCGGTGATGGACGAGACCGCCCTGCGTCGCCCTATCGGCGGCCCGGAGGTGATGCGCGCACAGATCGACAAGTTGCTCGAGGCCACGAAGCTGCCCAATGTGACGCTCCAGGTCGCCCCGTTCGCCAACGGGCCGCACCCGGGGACGTACGGGCCCTTCGTGCTGTTCCGATTTGCCATGTCAGAACTGCCGGACATGGTCTACAGCGAGTACCTGACCGGCGCCGTCTACCTGGACGCGCGCGCCGAGGTGGCGACCCACCTGGAGGTCATGGACCGCATGGCGGCGCAGGCCGCTACGGCGCAACGCACGAAGGAGATCCTCCGGGATCTCCGCAAGGAGCTGTGAATGGATCGCATCAAGCCGCGCGGACACGTCTACAACGGCATGCCCGCGCGGGAGTTGGGCAGCGAGGGCTGGCACAAGCCCTGGAGCGGCGGGAACGGCGGGAACTGCCTGGAGGCGATGAAGCTGGCCGACGGCCGGATCGCCGTGCGCCAGTCCACCGACCCCGACGGCCCGGCGCTGATCTACACCTCGGACGAGATGACCGCGTTCATCGAAGGCGCCAAGGCGGGCGAGGCCGACTTCCTGCTGTCCTGAGGCCGGGTCGCGGACGCCCCTTGCTGAACCGTTTCTGTACAGAGCTCGACCCCCCTTTGTGCCGCCGGGCTTGACGGGGCAACAGGTCCCGTCTCCTCGGGAGCCGGGAGCCGGGAGCCGGGAGCCGGGAGGATGGGAGCCGAGAGTCGAGAGGCGCGCGGCGAGATCCGCGGGGCCGGGAGCCCGGGGCCTGGCGGGCTCCAACCGCCCTCACTCCGGTGGCAGCACCGCGCACAGCGCGTCCAGAGCCGCGCCGTACGCGTGTTCAGCCGGTGCGGCGTACCCGATCACCAGACCGTCGGACGGCGGCATCCCCGTCTCCGGATGCCGGAACGCGCCGAGGCCGTCGAGGGCGATCCCCTGCCACGCGGCGGCCTTCACCACGGACCGTTCGCTTCCCTGCGGCAACCGCAGCACCGCGTGCAGCCCGGCCGCGATCCCCGTCACCTCCACGTGCGGCGCCTGCGCGGCGAGCGCCGCGACGAGCCGGTCACGCCGGCGACGGTACCGCTGCCGCATGCGCCGCACATGACGGTCGTACGACCCCGAGCGCACGAAGTCGGCCAGGGCGAGCTGGTCCAGCGCGCTCGCCCAGCCCTCCCGTTCGCCCTTCGCCCCGATCACCGGCCCCACCAGGTGCTCCGGCAGCACCATCCAACCGAGCCGCAGCGCCGGGGACAGGCTCTTGCTGACCGAGCCGAGGTGGATCACCCGCTCCGGATCGAGGCCCTGAAGCGCGCCGACGGGTCTGCGGTCGTACCGGAACTCGCCGTCGTAGTCGTCCTCCAGCACCACCGTCCCCTGCGCGCGGGCCCAGTCGACCACCGCTGCCCGCCGCTCCGGGTGCAACGGGCCGCCGGTCGGGAACTGGTGCGCCGGCGTGAGCAGCACGGCCCGCTCCCGCCCGAGCGCCTCCACTCGCGCCCCGTGCTCGTCCAGCGGCAACGGCACCGTCCGCACCCCGGCCGTCGCGAGCAGCCCCCGGTGGAAGTCCAGCCCGTACGCCTCCATGCCCAGCGGTCCGCGCAGCACCCCGCCCGCCCCCTGTCCGAACAGCAGCCGCAGCGCATGCGCGAAACCCGAGCAGACGACGATCCGGCCCGGTTCGGTACGCACCCCGCGCGCGCGTGCCAGGTATTCCGCCAGCGCCTCCCGCAATTCCCACCGCCCGGCCGGGTCACCCGGCCCGAACGCCTCGCTCGGTGCCGCCTGCAGCGCCCGCCGGTACGAGGCCGACCAGGCCGTACGCGGAAACGCCGACGGGTCCGGCGACCCCTGCCGCAGATCGTGCCGCGGCCCGCGCGCGCGTGGCGGCGCGGCCACCTGTGTCCGTGCCGCGGCCCGCCTCGGCTCCGGCTTTCCCGGCCGCCCCAAGTGAGCCATGCCCGTCGCGACCCGCGTCCCCGAGCCCTGCCGGGCGGTCAACCAGCCCTCCGCGACCAGCTCCGCATAGGCGTCGGCCACCGTGTTGCGGGCGACGCCCAGGTCGGCCGCGAGCGAACGGTACGGCGGCAGCCGGGTGCCCGGCGCGAGCCGCCCACTGCGCACCGCCTCCCGCAGGGCCCGGGTCAGCGCGGCCCGCCGTCCGCCCGGTCCCGACAGCTCCAGGTGCAGATCGACGCCGATCCGCTCCGCGGAATTGACCCACGATTCCGTCATGGAAATGCACCCTACAGCCGGTCTTTCCACGGCCTAAATTGGAGACATGACGACGAACACCACCGCAACTGCCCAGGCCAACACCACCGTTGACACCGCTACCGTCGACACCACCGCCGGCATCGCCGCGGCCGAGGCCGCCCGTACGCGCCTGGACTTCGCGAAGGCCGCCCCCAAGGTCTTCCGGGCCATCGTCGGCCTCGACATCGCCGCCCGCACGGGGCTCGACCCCGCGCTGGTCGAGCTCATCCAGATCCGCGCCTCGCACCTCAACCACTGCGCCTACTGCCTGCACATGCACACCAACGACGCCCGCAAGGCCGGCGAGAGCGAGGACCGGCTGCACATGGTCGCCGTCTGGCGGGAGGCCCGCCACTTCTTCACTCCGAAGGAGCAGGCGGCCCTGGCACTGACGGAGGCGGTGACCCTGGTCTCCGACGCGGGCGTCCCCGACGCCGTCTACGCCGAGGCCGCCGCACAGTTCGAGGAGGAGGAACTGGCCCACGTCCTCGCCCTGATCCTCACCATCAACACGTGGAACCGTGTGGCCCTCGCCACGGGCAAGGTCGCCGGCACGGACGAGAGGCGCCCCTGACCCCGCGCCTCGCGCGGTTCGGCCGGGGTTCCCCTGCCCGGCGTACGATCCGTCCCCAAGGCCTCGGTGCCGTTCTCACACCCTCATCGGCCGGTCGCCGGGAGCGACCGGCGCGGGCAGCTGCGAAGTGCCCATGAGGTAGCGGTCGACGGCCGCCGCCACCGCCCGCCCCTCCGCGATCGCCCACACGATGAGCGACTGTCCGCGCGCCGCGTCCCCCGCGGCGAACACCCCGGGGACATTGGTGGCGAAGCCGTCGTCCCGCGCGATGGTGCCGCGGGGCTGGAGCACCAGCCCCAGCTGGTCGACCAGGCCGTCCTCCTGGTCCGGCCCGTTGAACCCCAGCGCGAGCAGCACGAGGTCGGCGGGAAGCACGCGGTCGGTCCCGGGCACCGGCTCACGCCGTACGTCGACCTCCACCAGATGCAGCTCCCGCACGTGCCCGTCCGCGTCCCCGGTGAAGCGGAGCGTGGACGCGGCGAACAGCCGTGCGTCCGCGTCCGCCGCCGGCGCCGTCCGCAGATCCCGCGCCTCCTCGTGCGCGGCCGACAAACGGTAGACCTTCGGGTACGTCGGCCACGGCTCGACGTCCTCGTCGCGCTCGGCACCCGGCTGCGCGTAGATGTCCAACTGGGTCACGGACGCCGCCCCCTGGCGCACCGCCGTGCCCAGACAGTCGGCCCCCGTGTCCCCGCCGCCGACGATCACGACGTGCTTCCCGGCCGCCGACAGCGGTGAGACCTCCAGATCCCCCTCGCACACCCGATTCGCCAGCGGCAGATAGACCATCGCCTGATGAATGCCGCTCAACTCCCGACCCGGCGCCGGAAGTTCCCGCCACGCCGTCGCCCCCGTGGCCAGCACCACCGCGTCGTACCGCGCCCGCAGATCCGCCGCCGAGATGTCCCGCCCGACCGCCGTGGACGCACGGAACTTCGTCCCCTCCGCCAGCATCTGCGCGATCCGCCGCTCCAGATGCCGCTTCTCCATCTTGAACTCGGGGATGCCGTACCGCATCAGCCCGCCGATCCGGTCGTCCTTCTCGTACACGGCGACCGTGTGCCCGGCCCGTGTCAGCTGCTGCGCCGCCGCGAGCCCCGTGGGCCCGGACCCGACGACCGCGACCGTCCTCCCCGACAGCCGCTCCGGAGGCCGCGCGGGCGTGAAGCCCTCCTCCCAGGCCCGGTCGGCGATCGCGCACTCGACGTTCTTGATCGTGACCGCCGGCTGGTTGATCGCCAGCACACATCCCGCCTCGCAGGGCGCCGGACACAGTCGGCCGGTGAACTCCGGAAAGTTGTTGGTGGCGTGCAGCCGCTCGCTCGCCGCCTTCCAGTCCTCGCGCGAGACCAGGTCGTTCCACTCGGGGATGAGGTTGCCCAGCGGGCAGGCCTCGTGGCAGAACGGCACACCGCAGTCCATACAGCGGTCGGCCTGCTTGCTGATGATCGGCAGCAGCGCTCCCGGGACGTACACCTCGTCCCAGTCCCGCACCCGCTCCTCGACGGGCCGCCGCGCCCACTCCTGGCGCGGCGTGGTCATGAACCCCTTGGGATCGGCCATGGCGGTCTTCCTCGCGTACCGGCACCGGAGGGCACCGGGTGTACGGCGGGCCGTGCGTCATCGGGCGGCACTCTTCCGGCCACGATACGTCCGCCCCGACAGCCCCGCAGAGCGGCGGACAGCTCATGCCGAGGAGCCGCCCGGCGCACGACCGGAAGCCGCTCCGCCACTGATCAGCAGGGGGCAGGGCCGGGTCGCGAGGAGGGAGAGGACAGGGAAGGACAGGGAAGGATAGGGGAGGACCGGGGAGGGCAGGGAAGAGAAGAGGGGCAGCCGGGTTGTCACGTGAGCGCCAGCACGTAGACGAGGGCGGCCGCGGCGGACGCCACGGTCCGGACATGGTTCCAGAACGTCCACTCGCGCACGTACGCCGGCCAGTACACGGCGGCCTCCGGTGCACCCGCGGTCATCCGGGCCAGCCTGTCGTTGCGGGGCACGTTCGCGACGAGCGTCAGCCCGAAGGAGCCGGCCAGGTACAGCGCACTGCCCAGCAGCAGCTCCACCTTCCCCTCGCCCGGCCAGACCACGAACGTCACCACGGCTATCAGTACGCTCAGCACCGCCGAACCCGTGAAAACGGCCATGAAGGCAGGTCGCACCGCGGCCACGTTGATCGCGTTCATCGCGGCGACCCCCTGCGCGGGCGGCAGCGCGGCGAGCCCCCGCATCACGAACGTCGAGAACCCGCAGAAGACGCCCGCCACCAGCCCGGTCCCGAGGATCCCCAGCACCACCAGGACGAAGTACGGCCCGTCGATCATCTCCACACCCCCTTGTCGTTCCACCCGGGCCCGGAAGCCCGGCATCACCATCACTTCCAGTGAAAGCCCGCGGCAAGCGGCCGACCATGGCCGAGGGACGCGACGCCATACGCGAGCGTCCATACGCCGCCCGCCGTGAGTCGCATGGACCACCTCCGCTCGGCACTACCGCGCACGGCCTCCTCTCTCACCCTTCGGCCATCCGCCTCAGCCCACGTCCTCCCCGGCGCCCTGCCAACCCCGCAGCACGCCGTCCACGGCCGAGGCGATCCGGCGACGCGCCTCGAACCGTCCGACCCCGCTCATCAGCAGCTGGTCGTACGGCGTGTCCACGTGCCGCACGGCCGCCACGACCGCCGAGATCACCGCCCCTTCGGTCAGCGCCCGCCCGGCGGCGCTGCGACCGACCCGCCCGCTGCCCCGCAGGGACGCGTGCGCCGCGATCGCCCGGGCCCGCTCCACCGGGCAGCCGGGGAACAGCCGGAGAATCTCGGCCGCGAACGCCGCCGCGAACCGGTCGTCCTCCGCCGCCCTGCGCCGCGCGTCCCGCGCCCGACGTCGGCGCCGCGCCTCCGCGTCCGCCAGGCAGCGCTCCTCGGCCCGCGCCAGAGCAGCCTCTTCCACGAGCACGCCCTGCCGCTCGTATCGGCTCTTGCGCCGGTTGTAGCGGACGACCACCACCGACAGCCCGCTCTCCTCCCGCGACCTGCGGGTCAGCGCGGTGTCACCGCGCGGCAGGAACACCAGGTGCCCGAGGTCGGCACAAGCCAGACAACGAGGTGCCCCGTCCTCCAGCACGAGCAACGACAGCGGACCGCGGAGGCAAGCGGCACACCGCTTCTGCTTCAGCGGCTGGACGGCGACAAGACGACCGGGGGAGTGGGGAGTTGCGGGAAGGGCCATACGCGGTATTTTCCCCGTCACCAGCCGCGTGTCCCTCCCCGGGGCGTGCTCGGCCCGCCGCCTCCCGATCCGCCCCTTCATCAGCGGCGTGTCCCTCCTTGGTGCCGTGCTCGGCCCGCTGCCTCCCGACCGATCGCCGTACCCCCGCTCGCTGGGCCCGCCCAGGCGGTGCCGCTGGCGGCCGACCCGGCGACGGTCGGCCGGAGACGGCACCCGTGCCCTCCTCCGGGGGGACCCGGCTCAGGTCAGGCGCCGGCGCCCGCCCGTCTCCGGTCTTCGGGCCCACCCGGCATCATGGGCTCTGTGCGACTCGAAGCGATCACCTGGGACCGGCTCGCCGATCTGCTGGCCGACCGGCTGACCGGCCTGGCACCGGCCGACGGAGGAGCCTGGCCGCGGGTCGGTCTCGACGGGGCCCCGGCCGCCCGGCCCGGAGACCTCGCCGAGCGGGTCGGCGAGGCGCTGCGGGTGCGCGGCCGGCCCTCGCTCGTCGTCGGCACCGAGGGCTTCCTGCGCCCCGCCTCGCTGCGCCTGGAACACGGCCGCCGGGACGAGGAGTCGTACTACAGCGGATGGTTCGACACCGCCGCTCTGTGGCGCGAGGTGTTCGGCCCGCTCGATCCCGGCGGCAGCGGCCGTGTCCTGCCCGACCTGTGGGATCCGGCCACCGACCGGGCCACCCGCAGCCCCTACTCCCAGCTTCCGCCCGGCGGAATCCTGTTGCTCCACGGCCCCCTCCTGTTGCGCCACTGGTTCCCCTTCGACCTGACCGTGCACGTCCTCCTCACCCCGGGCGCCCTGCGTCGCCGCACTCCCGAGGCCGACCACTGGACGCTCCCCGCGTTCGAGCGCTACGAGGCCGAGACGGATCCGGCCGGCACGGCGGACGTCCTCGTCAGGGCCGACGACCCGCGCCATCCCGCGTGGGGCGGGTGACCCGGAGCCGCGCGGCGGAGCCGGACGCTCCGGGGCATCGCCGTCAGAGCCAGCCGTTGCGTCGGAACCCCCGGTACAGGGCCAGACACGCTCCCGCCATCACGACCATGACCAGCGGATAACTGAACTGCCAGTGCAGCTCCGGCATATGGTCGAAGTTCATACCGTACACCCCGCACACCATGGTCGGCACAGCGATCACCGCCGCCCACGCCGTGATCTTCCGCATGTCCTCGTTCTGCGCGACGGTCACCTGCGCTAGGTGCGCCTGCAGAATGGAGTTGAGGAGTTCGTCGAACGCGGCGATCTGTTCCTTGGCCCGTATCAGATGGTCCAGTACGTCGCGGAAGTACGCCTGTATCTCCGGGGCCACGACCCGGATGGGCCGGGTGGCGAGATCCTCCACGGGGCGGCCCAGTGGTACCACCGCCCGCTTGAGCTCCAGCAGTTCGCGCTTCATCTGGTAGATGCGGCCCGGGTCCAGCCGCGCGCCGATCTCCGAGAACACCTCCGTCTCGACCTGGTCGATGTCGGCCTGCACCGCGTCCGTGACGCTCAGGAAGTCGTCGACGACGTGGTCGGCGATCGCGTGCAGCACCGCCGCCGGCCCCTTGGCGAGCTGCTGCGGATCCGACTCCAGTTCCTCCCGCAACGGTCCCAGCGAGCCGTGCATGCCATGGCGCACCGTGACGACGAAGTCCTCGCCGACGAACACCATGATCTCGCCGGTGTTCACCACTTCGCTGGTCGCCGTGAGCTCTTCGTGCTCCACGTAACAGACGGTCTTGAACACCGCGAACAGCGTGTCCCCGTAGTGCTCCAGCTTCGGGCGCTGGTGTGCCTCGACCGCGTCCTCCACCGCCAGCGGATGCAGGTCGAACAACTCGGCGATCCCCGCGAACTCACGGGCCGTCGGCTCGTGCAGCCCCAGCCAGACGAACCCGTCGCCCCTCTTGCGCACCAGTCGTACGGCGTCCTCCAGGTCGGCGCACTCCGGCACCCGCGCGCCGTCCTGGTACATCACGCAATTCACCACCGAGGAGCCCAGCGGCGACCGGGCGGGATGGCTCAGGTCCACGCGAGGCCGCCGCTTGGCCAGCCGTGCGACCTTGCGCAGGCCGCCGACCCGGTCCAGCCGTGTGACCTTCCGCAGATTCCCTGCCATGGACATCTGGATCTCCTCGTGTGGATCTCCTCGCGCGACGCTTGCGCGCCTTGCCCGGCAAGTCTGCCAGTTGGGGGCAAAGGGCGGGCAAGCCTGTGGGAACGTCGAGTTCCGCTTGGTTCCCGCCTGTGGACGGACGCGTCGGATCGCTCCTTGAACCGGGCGCTCACCTGGGCACCATCCATGCCAGGAGTGTCGAACCCCTGCTCAACTCGGTTCCCTCCAAACACGGATGTGAGCCATCGCTCACCTCGGCATGCTCACCGTCGCAGGGCAGGGGACAGGTCGCTGTTCGGTAGAAGCGGTAGAAGCGGTAGAAGCGGTAGGTCGGCGGGTCTGCCGGGCGCTCCGGACAAGCCGGGTGACTGGGATGATCGCGGCATGACGGAATCCGACGGGTACCTCCTCGACAATCGGCAGAGCGAGGCGGCCCGGCGTTTCGACGCCTTCGCCGACCTGTTCGACCCCACGACCTTCCGGCACATCGAGGGCCTGGGCATCCGCCCCGGCTGGCGCTGCTGGGAAGTCGGAGCCGGTGGCAGCTCCGTCGTCTCCTGGCTCGCCGAGCGGGTGGGCCCGACGGGCACGGTGGTCGCGACCGACATCGACACCACGCGGCTCGCTTCCGTGGCCCGCCCGCCGGTGGACGTCCGCGTACACGACGTCGGTGCCGAGGAACCGCCGGGCGACGGCTTCGACCTCGTCCACGCCCGGCTCGTCCTCGTCCATGTGCCCGATCGGGAAAGGGCGTTGCGGTCCATGATTCAGGCACTGCGTCCCGGCGGCCGCCTGCTGATCGAGGACGCGGACCCCGCGCTCCAGCCCCTGATCTGCCCCGACGAGCACGGTCCCGAGCAGCGGCTCGCCAACCGGCTGCGCCAGGGCTTCCGCAAGCTGCTCGCCGAACGCGGCGCCGACCTGGCCTACGGCCGTAAGCTGCCGCGACTGCTCCGCGAGGCGGGGCTGCGGGAGGTGGAGGCCGACGCCTACTTCCCCGTGGCCTCCCCTGCCTGCACCGCCCTGGAGGCCGCGACCGTCCGCCAGATCCGTGACCGGCTCGTCGCCGCGGGGCTGGCCACCGACGAGGAGATCGATCTGCACCTCGCCCATGTCGAGGCCGGCGACATGGACCTGGTCACCGCCCCGATGATCTCGGCGTGGGGCCGGAAGCCGTAGGCACCGACACCGCAAGCGTGAGCACCGGCACCGGCACCGGCACCGGCACCGGCCACAGTGCGCGGAAAGCGAGACCAGTAGCCCTTGCACGCCTACTCGAGCCCTGCACACCTGCTCGCCGCGAAGGCCCGGCCCCTACCCGCCGGTCCCCGGACACGGTGGTCTGCCGCCCACCCGTCCGACCGCCTCCGCCCCTGCCCGGCACCCGAGTGCCGCCGCCTCCTCCGGGGCGGCGCCCGCGACCAGAGCTGCGAGGAACGCGCCGGTGAAGGCGTCACCGGCGCCCGTGGTGTCCCGAGGAATCGCCGACGCGGCCGGGACCCGGGCAGCCACGGTGCCGGACCGGGCCACCAGTGCACCGTCCGCACCCGCCTTGGCCACGACCAGCGGAACAAGACGGCTCAGCTTCGCCGCCGCGTCCGCCGGGTCCGGCAGCCCCGTCAGCAGGCAGGCCTCGTCCCGGCTGGGCAGCAGCACGTCCAGCTGCTCGGCGAACGTCAGGAACCGGTCCACCCCCAGCTCCACCAGGAAACCCGCCGACGCCGGGTCGAGGCTGACCGGCACACCACGCGTGCGTGCCGCCGCCAGGGCTCTCTCGGCGAGCGCCCGGCTGGTCTCCGTGAACAGCAGATAGCCCGACAGATGCAGGCGGGCGACCCCGTCCAGCAGCTCCTCCGACCAGTCGGAGGGTTCGAGCCGCAATGAGGCCCCGCTGTCCGTGAGGAACGTGCGCTCGGCCGCCGCTGCCTTGTCCACCAGGCAGATGACCGTCCCGGTCGCCGCCTCCGGGTCGACCACGAGCCGCGGCCGCACTCCCGCCGCCGCCAGCTCCCTCTCGTGCCACGCGGCCGCGTCGGCGCCGACCCGTCCCAGCAGCCGTACGTCCGTGCAGCCCGCGTGCGCGGCCCAACAGGCCACGTTGGCGCCCGCGCCGCCCGGCAGCGTGCGGATCACGGCGGCCGTGTCGGTGCCCGCCGCCAACGGCCCGAGGTGCCGGGCGACCACGTCGGTGACCACATCACCGACGACCAGTAGCGCTCCGTGCCGCTGCCCCGACGTCACCCCCGCGCCCACGCCGAGGCGATCCGCGCCGCCAGCCGTACGTTTCCGCGCACCGCCGCCAGATTGGCGCTCAGAGAAGCACCGTCCGTGTGCCGGACCAGATAATCCAGCAGGAACGGCGTCACCGCCTGCCCGGTGACACCCCGCTCCGCGCAGGCGGCGAGGGCGTCGGCGAGCACGCGCGCGTGGAGCCCGGGATCGAGCTGCTCCGCCTCCGGCACGGGGTTGGCGACGATCAGCGCCGACTCCGGTGCGGTGAGCGCGTCCTGGGCCCGCATCACGCCCGCGACCTGCTCCGGGCTGCCCAGCGTCCAGTCGACGGGATACCCCGAGTCGGCCAGGTAGAAGCCGGGGAAGCGATCCGTGCCGTACCCGGCGACCGCCACGCCCAGTGTCTCCAGCCGCTGCAGGGTCGCCGGCACATCGAGGATCGACTTCACGCCCGCGCACACGACCGTGATCCGCGTGCGGGCCAGCAGCCCCAGGTCCGCCGACTCGTCCTGCGTCACCGTCCACTCCCGGTGCACACCGCCCAGACCACCCGTCGCGAACACCCGTACGCCCGCCAGCGCGGCAAGCTGCGCCGTCGCCGACACCGTCGTCGCCCCGCTCGCACCGGCCGCCACGGCGAGCGGCAGATCACGGTGGCCCAGCTTGCGGATGCCCTCATCGTTCGCGACCCGCTCCAGCTGCTCCTTGTCCAGGCCCACCAGGGGGCGGCCGTCGAGCACCGCGATCGTCGCGGGCACCGCGCCCTCGCGCCGGACCGTGTCCTCCAGCTCCAGCGCCACCTGCAGATTCCGTGGGCGCGGCAGACCATGCGCGATGATCGTGGACTCCAGGGCCACCACCGGCCGTCGCCCGGCGATCGCCTCCCGGACCTCTTCAGACACCACCAGCACCACGCGCCCGCCTCCTGTCCGTCGTCCTTCCTCATCTCTGGCGGGCGCCGACTACCGTTAAACGCTTGCGGCCTGTGGGGCACGCCACCAGCCTGGTCGCATGACGAACAGCAGCACACGACTCGACCACGTCGTCCTGTGGGTGGCCGATCCGGTGGCAGCCGCCGCCTTCTACGAGGAGGCCGTCGGCTTCGAAGCCCTGAAGGTCACCGAGTTCGCCGAGGGGAAGGTGACCTTCCCGTCCGTGCGCGTCAACGAGGAGACCATTCTCGATCTCGCCCCGCACAGTGCCGCGGACCGCATGAACATGTTGCCCGGCTCGGCCGGCAGTGCGGGCCACCCCGTCAACCATGTGTGCCTGGCCCTGCCCGCCGACGCCTTCGACGCCCTGCGCGCCCGCCTCCGCGAGCACGGCGTGCCCATGAGCGACATCGGGCGCCACTCGTCCGGCGCGCGGGGCGACGCCACCCGCAACTTCTACTTCCGGGACCCCGACGGCAACGTCTTCGAGGCCCGGCACTACGACGACTAGCCGCCTCAGAAGAGCGGCTCGGGCAGCACACCCTCCAGGGCGAGCAGCTTCCGCTTGGTCTCCAGTCCGCCTCCGAACCCTCCGATACCACCGTCGCTCTCCACCACCCGATGGCACGGCACCACCAACGGCAGCGGATTGGCGCCCATCGCGGCGCCGACCGCCTGCGCCCCGCCGGGCTGCCCGACCCGCCCGGCGAGATCGCCGTACCCCACCACGGCGCCGTACGGCACGCCGGACGCCAGCTCACGCAGCACCTGCCGGTTGAACCCGGAGATCAGCGACCAGTCCAGCGGCAGATCGAAATCGAGGAGGTCGCCCGCGAAGTACGCGCGCAGCTGGCGTATCGCCTCGGCCAGCAGCGGCGAGTCCGGGTCCTCCACGGGCTCGCCGCCCAGCCGCGCCGCCAGCCGCTCCAGGGCCCGGTCGCGCACCGCTTCGGTGGCGTGGAACACGACGTTGACCAGGCCCTCCCGGGTCGCCGCCAGCATCAGCGGGCCGATGTCGCTGCCGACGACGGCCCACACGACCCGCTGCTCACCCTGCCCATGGCTGTCCATGCGCCCACGGTACGACCCGCCACTGACAACGCCGCCCGGCTCAGTCCGCGCCGGTCGCCGACCGCACCACGTCGGGCTTGTTGGTGATGATCCCGTCGACGCCGTATCCGGCCACCTTGCGGGCGGTGGCCATGTCGTCGACCGTCCAGGCGAACACTCCGAGCCGCCTGCCGTGCGGCCCTTCGAAGGCATGCACGGCCGAGACGTACCCACGGGAGAGCGAGCCGTACGAGGGGTTGATCAGATCCGTGAACCGGGCGTACCGGGGCAGCTGTCCCGCGCCGGGCTTGCCCAGGTAGGCGGTGGTCACCGCAGGCTTGAGCTCGTGGACGGCCAGCACGCTGTCGGTGCTGAAGCTCTGCACGACGAGCCGCCCGAGGTGGCCGGGGTCCAGCCAGCCCTCGTTGCCGAGGAGTTTGAGCGTGTCCCGCTCGATCCCCGGGTACAGATCGGGGTTCTTGATCTCCAGGAGCAGCTTCTCGTGGTTGCGCTCGACCCGGCGCATGTACTGCTGGAGCGTCGGCACGCGCGTGCCCGCGTACGCGGGGGAGAACCAGCTGCCCGCGTCCAGCCGGGCGATCTCGGCGGCCGTGAAGTCCTTCACCTTCCACGGCGCCCGGCCGGGGAAGACGTCCTCGACGTTCGTCGTGCGCTCCAGGCTGTCGTCGTGGATCACCACGAGCTGGCCGTCCTTCGTGCGCTGGACGTCGTTCTCCACCCAGGAGAAGCCGAGATCCGCCGCGTTGTCGATCGCGGCCAGCGTGTTCTCCGGCCCGTAGGCCGCGGCGCCCCGGTGGGCGATCACCGTGGGCCCGCCCGGCTCGGCCGCCTCACCCACCTCGCCGGCCCGGGCACCGGAGCCGGGACTCAGCAGGGACAGCCCCGTCCCCAGGATCGTGGCGGCCGTGGCGGCAACAACGCGCGCGTGCATGCAGTCTCCTCGCGTCGAGCGAATACCGACAGCAACAGACTGACAGCAGATGGTAACCGGCACGCGGGTGCACGACGACCACAGATTGAATGCAGATGTCCAAGTGCGCTCACGAGTGCCGCACAAGTGCGGCAAGGCCGTGTTTCTTTGCCGGAAAATCGTTCGACCATTCCGGTGGGGGTCATACTCTCTGCGACAACCCTGACCGCCCCCGCGGTCCTGGGACGGGGGCACACAGCCGGTATTCCGGGACGCAACAGGGCGGAAGGGCAGCCGCGCATGCAAGGCACGGTCGACGGATTCAGCTACGGGGCCGTCACCCCGGTGGTGGCCTACCTCATGGCCTGCCTGGGCGGTGCCCTCGGTCTGCGCTGCACCAGCCGGTCCCTGCTGGTCGCGCGCTCCCGGCGGCCCGCGTGGCTGGCCCTCGGGGCCGCCGCGATCGGCTCCGGCATCTGGACCATGCACTTCGTCGCCATGATGGGCTTCAGCGTCGAGGAGACCTCGGTCCACTACGACAAGCCGATCACCTACGCGAGCCTCGCTCTCGCCATCGTCATGGTCGGTGTCGGGATCTTCATCGTCGGCTACCGGGGTGCCAGCGGCACCGCTCTGTTCACCGGCGGCACGATCACCGGTCTGGGCGTCGCCTCGATGCACTACCTGGGCATGGCGGGCGTGCAGTTCGACGGCCACTTCACGTACAACACGCTCACCGTCGCCGCCTCCGTGGTCATAGGCGTCGTGGCGGCCACCGCAGCGCTGTGGGCCGCCGGGCACGTCCGGGGCGCGCTGTGGAGCGTGGGCGCCAGCCTCGTCATGGGACTGGCGGTCAGCGGCATGCACTACATGGGCATGGCAGCCCTCGGCGTCCAGCTCCATGGCACCCACCACGCCGCCGCCGGAGGCGGCCCCGAGGCGTCGGTGCTCGTGCCGATGCTGATCGGCCCGCTCGCCTTCCTGCTCCTGGCGGGCGTGGTCGTGGTCTACGAACCGCTGACCGTCATGGGGCGGCCGGCCCGCACGCCCGACGAGGACAAGCCGGGTGTCCCGGCCGCCGCCGTCGCCCCGCGCCACGACCGCCGCACCGCCCTCCACCAGGGCCGCAGGCCGGTCCGCCGAGCCGAGTACCACGGCTCCCGCACCCCGCAGAACCGCTGACCGGGACCCGTTGTCAGTGGGGGGTCGTACGGTTGATGGCATGCGGCCCGTTTCCCAGATCGAACGCACGGTGGCGCCCTTCGAGGTCGTCAGCCCCTACCAGCCCAGCGGCGACCAGCCGACGGCCATCGCCGACCTTGCCAAGCGCATCGAGGCCGGCGAGAAGGACGTCGTCCTGCTGGGCGCGACAGGCACCGGCAAGTCCGCCACCACGGCGTGGATGATCGAGAAGCTCCAGCGCCCCACACTCGTGATGGCGCCGAACAAGACACTGGCCGCCCAGCTGGCCAACGAGTTCCGCGAGCTCCTGCCGAACAACGCGGTCGAATACTTCGTCTCGTACTACGACTACTACCAGCCCGAGGCGTACGTCCCGCAGTCGGACACCTACATCGAGAAGGACTCCTCGATCAACGAGGAGGTGGAGCGCCTGCGCCACTCGGCGACGAACTCGCTGCTGACCCGCCGTGACGTCATCGTGGTCGCCTCGGTGTCCTGCATCTACGGCCTCGGTACTCCGCAGGAGTACGTCGACCGCATGGTCCCCCTCCGGGTCGGCGACGAGTTCGACCGGGACGAGCTGCTGCGCCGTTTCGTGGACATCCAGTACACGCGCAACGACATGGCCTTCAGCCGCGGCACCTTCCGGGTGCGCGGCGACACGATCGAGATCTTCCCGGTCTACGAGGAGCTGGCCGTCCGCATCGAGATGTTCGGTGACGAGATCGAGGCCCTCTCCACGCTCCACCCGCTCACCGGCGAGATCATCAGCGACGACCAGCAGCTGTACATCTTCCCCGCGTCCCACTACGTCGCCGGCCCCGAACGCATGGAGCGGGCCGTCAACGACATCGAGAAGGAGCTGGGGGAGCGCCTCGCCGAGATGGAGAAGCAGGGCAAGCTCCTGGAGGCCCAGCGGCTGCGGATGCGCACCACGTACGACATCGAGATGCTCCGCCAGATCGGCACCTGCTCGGGCGTGGAGAACTACTCGATGCACTTCGACGGCCGTTCGCCCGGCTCCCCGCCGAACACGCTGCTCGACTACTTCCCGGACGACTTCCTGCTCGTCATCGACGAGTCGCACGTCACGGTCCCGCAGATCGGCGCCATGTACGAGGGCGACGCCTCCCGCAAGCGCACCCTCGTGGACCACGGCTTCCGCCTGCCGTCCGCCCTGGACAACCGCCCCCTGAAGTGGGAGGAGTTCCAGGAGCGCATCGGGCAGACCGTCTATCTGTCGGCCACCCCGGGCACCTACGAGCTGTCCCGCTCCGACGGCACGGTGGAGCAGATCATCCGCCCGACCGGCCTGGTCGACCCGGAGGTCGTGGTCAAGCCCACCGAGGGCCAGATCGACGACCTGGTGCACGAGATCCGCATGCGCACCGAGAAGGACGAGCGGGTCCTCGTCACCACGCTGACCAAGAAGATGGCCGAGGACCTCACCGACTACTTCCTGGAACTCGGCATCCAGGTCCGGTACCTGCACAGTGACGTCGACACCCTCCGCCGTGTCGAGCTGCTGCGCGAGCTGCGCGCCGGCGAGTACGACGTCCTGGTCGGCATCAACCTGCTCCGTGAGGGCCTCGACCTGCCCGAGGTGTCCCTGGTGGCGATCCTCGACGCGGACAAGGAGGGCTTCCTGCGCTCCGGCACCTCGCTGATCCAGACCATCGGCCGCGCGGCGCGCAACGTCTCCGGCCAGGTCCACATGTACGCCGACAAGATCACCCCGGCGATGGAGAAGGCCATCGAGGAGACGAATCGCCGCCGGGAGAAGCAGGTCGCGTACAACACGGCCAACGGCATCGACCCGCAGCCGCTGCGCAAGAAGATCAACGACATCGTCGCGCAGATCGCCCGCGAGGACGTCGACACCGAGCAGCTCCTCGGGTCCGGCTACCGCAAGGGCAAGGACGGCAAGGGCGCCAAGGCGCCCGTCCCGTCCCTCGGTGACAAGGCGCTCAAGGGGGCCAAGGCGGGCAAGGCCGCCAAGTCCTCGAAGGGCGCGACGGTTCCCACGGACCGTCCGGCGGCCGAACTCGCCGAGCAGATCGAGGAGATGACCGAACGCATGCGCGCCGCCGCCGCGGAGCTGCAGTTCGAGATCGCCGCCCGGCTGCGGGACGAGGTCTCCGAGATGAAGAAGGAACTCCGCCAGATGCGGGAGGCCGGCATCGCCTGACCTCGCCGACGACCGTCCCGGACCCCGGTGCGGGCGCCAAGTGTTGCAACACCGACACAAAGCGCGAGCCGGGGTTCGGCACTGTCAGTGCCCCTGCGTAGGGTTCTGGCAACCGCGCAGTTCGCGGCAGCAGGGGACGTCGAGAGGGGAACCAGCCGTGTCCGTCAATTTGACCAAGGGTCAGGCCATCAGTCTCGCCAAGAACGACGGGGCGACCTTGACCGCGGTCCGCATGGGGCTCGGTTGGCAGGCGGCGAAGCGGCGCGGCCTGTTCGGCTCCCGCACCCGTGAGATCGACCTGGACGCCTCGGCCGTGCTGTTCGCCGAGAAGCAGCCGGTCGACGTGGTCTTCTTCCGCCACCTGGTGAGCGACGACGGTTCCGTGCGCCACACCGGTGACAACCTCGTCGGCGGTGTCGGCCAGGGCGGGGACGACGAGGCGATCCTGGTGGACCTCCAGCGCGTGCCGGTCCACATCGACCAGATCGTCTTCACCGTCAACTCCTTTACGGGCCAGACCTTCCAGGAGGTGGAGAACGCGTTCTGCCGCCTCGTCGACGAGACCAACGGCCAGGAACTCGCCCGCTACACGCTGGCCGGCGGCGGCCAGTACACCGCCCAGATCATGGCCAAGGTGACCCGCGCGGGCGCCAGTTGGACGATGACCGCCCTGGGCACCCCGGCCAACGGCCGTACCTTCCAGGACCTGATGCCGGCGATCCTGCCGCACCTGTAGGACCGACAGCGCCCGCCCACGGGCGGGCGCGCACCACTTCACGACACAGGGGGGCGACGGCGATGACGGCCGAGCTGGTGCGGGGGCAGAACCACCCGCTGTCCCAGGTACGGCTGACGATCCGGATCTCGGCCGGCGTGCCGGTCCTGGTCGGAGCCGCACTCGGCGACGAGAGCGGCACGGTGCGTGGCCCCCAGTGGGTGGCCCATCCCGGCGCTCCCGCGCTCCCCGGTGTCGAGGTGTCCCGGCAGGCCGCCGCCGAACACCGCCTGGCCGTCGACCTGGACGCCCTGCCCGAGGCCGTGCACCGGGTCGACGTGTTCCTCGCCCTGCCGCCCGCGACCGCCGGGCCGCGCCGCTTCGGTGCCGTCCCGTCGCCTTACAGCGCCGTCGAGGATTCCGACGGCACCGAACTGGCCTCGTACACCCTCACCGGTCTGGACACCGAGACCGCCGTGCTCGCCCTCAGCCTGTACCGCAGACAGGGTGCATGGAAGGTGCGCGCCATGGGCCAGGGCTACGCGGGCGGCCTCCACGCGCTCCTCGACGACCAGGGGCTGCCCCAGGCCGGCGATCTCGCGGCCGCCATCCAGGAGGCGACGGCCCAGAGCCTGGCCCGTGCGATACCGGCACCGTCCGCCAGGCCCGTGCCGACGTCCGCCCCCCAGGACACCTCCGCGGCGACGCCGTCCACCTCCGCGACGGGCGAGTCGACCTCGCCGTACGACCCGCAGCACCTCTCCCGTGGCGGCGGCAACCCCTACGACGGGCCGGCGGACGCCGCACCGCAGCCGCACGCCGCCGACGCGAATCCGTACGACGCCGAGACCCTCGGCGCCGCCCCGCAGGCGCGGGCCGCCGGCGGCCCGGTCGACTACACGCATCCGCGCCGCCACAGCACTCCGCCCCCGCCCCCGCCCTCCGCGACCCCGGCCGGTGACGGACAGCATGCCCCACCCGTGGCAGGCGACGCCGTGGGCTGGTCCATGGACGAACGGCTCTACAACCAGGTCTGGGGCATGTTCGAGGACCTGGCCCGCACCACCGCCGCGTACCGCAGTGCCGTCGACTTCGCCGACACCCGTCTGGAGAAGGAGATCGACCAGGCCCTCGCCGACCCCCGTGACCGGCTCGGCAGCTCGGGAGACGCCGCCCGCGAGGCGGCGCAGGCGCGCCGGACCCAGCTGGTCGACCAGGCCCGCGCGGTCCTCGATCGTGATCTCGCCCAGCTCACGGCCGAGGGAGAGGTGGTCGAGCCCGCGCTGCCGCCCGCGTACGCCGGGTGGGACAGTCCTGCCTGGCACGGCTACCGCGTGCCCAGTGAGCCGCCGCTGGCGCTACGACTGGGGGAGCTCCACCTGCCCGAGAGCGTGCCCTTGCGCATCCCCATGCTGGTCAGGCTGCCGCTGGAGCGGGGCCTGTGGATCGACAGCGGACCGACGGCGGCGCTCGACGACTCCTTCCGGGACTCCGCCGAGCTGCGGCACCTGGCCATGGAGGTCGCCGTCGCGCTCGCCGCCCGGCTGCTCGCGGTGCATCCGGCCGGGGAGTTCGCCGTGCAGGTCATCGACCCGGCCGGTGCCGGGGTCCGGGCGCTGCTGCCGCTGACGGGGGCCGGGGTGCTCGCCGCTCCGCCGGCGACGGGCGCGGCGGGTGTGACGGAGATTCTGGAGAGGCTCACCCGGCGGGTGGACCTGGTGCAGATGGCACTGCGCGGCGGAGCGGCCGCAGCGCTGCCGGCCGATGTCGACATGGCGCAGCAACTGCTCATCGTGAACGACTTCCCGCACGGTTTCGACGACCGCGCGGTGACCCGGCTGCGCTACCTCGCGGACGAGGGCCCGGCGGTCGGCGTCCACCTGGTGATGGTCGCCGACCGTGAGGATGCGGCCGCGTACGGCCCCCTGCTCGACCCGCTGTGGCGTTCGCTGATGCGACTCACTCCGGTGCCCGACGACCACCTCGCCGACCCCTGGGTCGGCCATGCCTGGACCTACGAGCCCTCGCTCGTGCCGGGTGGCAGCCAGATCGTCCAGCAGGTGCTCGCCGAGGTGGCGAGAGAACGGACCAAGCACAGGTAAAGCGCCTATGAACTGCACACTTGGCCTTTCCTTTACTCTGCTCTTTACCTTCCCTTGGTGATTGGGGTACTCTCTTCCGTACGGAGGGGAGTACTCCCTGACTGCGGCGCACCCGTCAGTACGGACCGGTTCCAGGTCCCGGGTCGTCGGCCCCGCGCGGGTGGAAGAGACCTCCGGCAGCGACAACGCTGATGTTTGCCGTCACGCAATGCCGGAGGTGCAGTGGAAGTCACCATGGGCCTGTGGGTCCTCACCATCGTGGGCCTCGCCGCCCTGATCGCCGTCGACTTCTTCATCGGTCGCAAGCCGCATGAGGTGTCGATCAAGGAAGCCGGAATCTGGACCGTCGTCTGGATCGCCCTGGCCGGACTCTTCGGTCTCGGTCTCCTCGTCTTCGGCGGCGGGCAGCCGGCCGGAGAGTTCTTCGCGGGCTTCATCACCGAGAAGTCCCTGAGCGTGGACAACCTCTTCGTCTTCGTCCTGATCATGGCGAAGTTCGCGGTGCCCGCTCAGTACCAGCAGCGTGTGCTGCTCGTCGGCGTGCTCATAGCCCTGGTCCTGCGGGCCGTGTTCATCGCCGCCGGAGCCGCCATCCTCGCCAGCTTCTCGTGGGTGTTCTTCCTCTTCGGCGCCTTCCTGATCTGGACGGCGTGGAAGCTCGTCCAGGAGGCGCGCGCCGACGAGGAGGACGAGGAGTACGAGGAGAACAAGCTGCTCAAGGCCGCGGAGCGCCGGTTCGGCGTCGCCGACAGGTACCACGGCACCAAGCTGTGGATCCAGGAGAACGGCAAGCGGGTCATGACCCCGATGCTGGTCGTGATGCTCGCGATCGGCACCACGGACGTCCTGTTCGCGCTGGACTCCATCCCCGCGATCTTCGGCCTGACGCAGGACCCGTACATCGTCTTCACCGCGAACGCCTTCGCGCTGATGGGTCTGCGGCAGCTGTACTTCCTCATCGGCGGCCTGCTGAAGAAGCTGGTCCACCTCTCCTACGGCCTGTCGATCATCCTCGGCTTCATCGGCGTCAAGCTGGTGCTGCACGCCCTGCACGAGTCCGGCGTCCACGTCCCCGAGATCAGTATTCCGGTCTCGCTCGGCGTGATCTGTGCCGTCCTGGTCGTCACCACCATCACCAGCCTGATGGCGACGAAGAAGCAGGCCGCCGCCGAGGACCGCCAGAAGGACAGCATCGGCGCCTGACCCCGCCGACCGCTCGGGAGGAGCGAGACGACGTGGGGCCCGGTCCGCCAGGACCGGGCCGCCCACCGGAAAGGACAAGAGGTATCCGGAAAGAACGGAATGCGAACCCTGTACGTCTCTGCGAACATCGCGGCATGATCACTGGGCTGAGGTCGCTCACCGGGCAATGGACGGTCCTCGTGCCGGTGCTCGCCATCATCCTGCTGGTCTTCACCTGGGGCCGTGATCTGCCCGGCGCGGTCGTCGCCCTGGTGACTCTGGTGCTCGCCGGCTCCGTCCTCGCGGCCGTGCACCACGCCGAGGTCATCGCCCACCGGGTCGGCGAGCCCTTCGGCTCCCTGGTCCTGGCCGTCGCCGTCACGATCATCGAGGTGGCCCTGATCGTCACCCTCATGGTGGACGGCGGCGACAAGAGTGCCACCCTCGCCAGGGACACGGTCTTCGCCGCCGTGATGATCACCTGCAACGGCATCGTCGGCCTCTGCCTGCTCGTCGCCTCCCTGCGGCACGGCACCGCCGTCTTCAACCCCGAGGGCACCGGCGCCGCCCTGGCGACCGTGGCGACGCTGTCCACGCTCAGCCTGGTCCTGCCGACCTTCACCACCAGCAAGCCCGGACCCGAGTTCTCCACCGTCCAGCTGACCTTCGCCGCGCTGTCCTCGCTGATCCTGTACGGCTTGTTCGTGACCACCCAGACCGTGCGCCACCGGGACTACTTCCTGCCGCTCACCCGGCAGGGCGAGGTCATCACCGCCGACGACCACGCCGAGCCCCCGTCCGCGCGCACCGCCTGGATCAGCCTCGGCCTGCTCGGCCTCGCCCTGATCGGTGTGGTCGGCCTGGCAAAGGGCGTGTCGCCGACCATCGAGGCGGGCGTGAAGGCCGCCGGCCTGAACCAGGCCGTCGTCGGTGTGGTCATCGCCCTGCTCGTCCTGCTGCCCGAGACGATCGCCGCGCTGCGCTCCGCCCGTCGCGACCGGGTGCAGACCAGTCTCAACCTCGCGCTCGGCTCGGCCATGGCCAGCATCGGCCTGACCATCCCGGCCGTGGCCCTGGCCTCCGTCTGGCTGTCCGGGCCGCTCGTCCTGGGCCTCGGCCCGGTACACATGCTGCTGCTCGCGCTGACCATCGTGGTCAGCTCCCTGACGGTCGTGCCGGGACGCGCGACACCCCTGCAGGGCGGGGTCCATCTGGTGCTGTTCGCGGCCTACCTGGAGCTGGCGGTCAACCCTTGAGAACGGGACGTGAACAGGGAGTCCGAAGACGGACCCTGCCGCGCCCCCGCACCCGTCATCCGGTCACCGGCTCCACCGCCGGTACCGGGACCGGCCGGGTCTCCGGCAGCAGCGCGAAGCACCCGAGGCTGAGCAGCGAGATGCCCGTCAGGTAGAGGCCCACGCCCCAGGGGACACGCCCGCCGTGGGCCGCGAGGGCCGTGGCCACGATCGGGGTGAGCGCGCCGCCGAGGACCCCGCCGAGGTTGTAGCCCACGGCAGCACCCGTGCAGCGCACCCGCGCGTCGTACAGTTCCGGCAGGTAGGCGGCGATCACCGCGAACATGGTGACGAAGGCCAGCAGCGCGCCCAGGATGCCGAGGAACATCAGCAGCGGCTCGCCCGTGGCCAGCAGCGCGACCATCGGCAGCATCCACAGCGCGCAGGCGGCGCACCCCGCCAGGCACATCGGCCGGCGCCCGAAACGGTCGCCGAGCAGCGCCATGAGGGGCGTGAGCGCTCCCTTGACGACCACCGCGGCCATGACACAGGTGAGCATGACCGTGCGGCTCACGCCGAGCCGTTCCGTGGCGTAGGACAGCGACCAGGTCGTCACCGCGTAGAACACCGCGTACCCGGCGGCCAGCGCCCCCGCGGTCAGCAGCACCAGCCGCCCGTGGTGCCGCACGACCTCGGCGAGGGGCACGCGCGCGAGATCGTCGAGTTCCAGGAACCTGGGGCTCTCCGTGAGCGACGACCGCAGCCACAGACCGGCCAGCGCCAGCGCTCCGGCCGCCCAGAACGGCACCCGCCACCCCCAGTTCGCGAACTGCGCCTCGGACAGCGCCGCCGACAGCGCCAGCATCACCCCGTTGGCGAGCACGAAGCCGACCGCGGGCCCCACCTGGGGGAAGCTCGACCACAGCCCACGCCGCCCGGGAGGCGCGTGTTCGGCGGTCAGCAGCACGGCCCCGCCCCACTCCCCGCCGAGCCCCAGCCCCTGCAGGAAGCGCAGGACCAGCAGCAGCACGGGCGCGGCGACACCGATCGACCCGTACGACGGCACGCAGCCGACGGCGACCGTCGAGGCGCCGGTGAGCAGCAGCGAAAGGACGAGCACCGGCCGCCGTCCGCGCCGGTCGCCCAGGTGCCCGAACAGCACCGAGCCCAGCGGCCGGGCGACAAAGCCCACACCGAACGTGCCGAAGGCCGCCAGGGTCCCCGCGACCGGTGAGAAGGTCGGGAAGAACAGCGGCCCGAGGACCAGGGCGGCGGCGGTGCCGTAGACGAAGAAGTCGTAGAACTCGATCGCGGTCCCGGCGAGGGACGCGGCGGCGAGCCGCGACATGGAGGGTGTGGCTACGGTGCGTACATCGTGCATGCCGCGTCAACCACCAGCGGTGATCATGGGTTACGGGGGCGTGTGGTGGCGGCCGAACGCCCTTGGAGCGTGCGCCGAGGCGACGGCGCACACGGCCGGCCGCCCGCTCCGGCCGGCGTGATACACCGGGTGCGAGCGGCGGTCGTCGACGCACCGCCCCGACGGACCGGAGGAACCGTGCCCCGCACCCTGGCCAACGCCCCGATCATGATCCTCAACGGGCCCAACCTGAACCTGCTCGGCCAGCGCCAGCCCGAGATCTACGGCAAGGACACACTGGCCGACGTCGAGGCGATGTGCGCCGAGGCGGCGGCCGCGCACGGTGGCACGGTGGACTTCCGGCAGTCCAACCACGAGGGTGAGCTGGTCGACTGGATCCACGAGGCACGGCTGAACCACTGCGGGATCGTCATCAACCCGGCCGCGTACTCCCACACGTCGGTCGCGATTCTGGACGCGCTCAACACCTGCGACGGCCTGCCCGTGCTGGAGGTGCACATCTCCAACGTCCACCAGCGCGAGGCGTTCCGGCACCACTCGTACGTCTCCCTGCGCGCCGACGGTGTGATCGCGGGCTGCGGAGTGCAGGGCTATGTGTTCGGCGTGGAGCGGGTCGCCGCTCTGGTGGGAGCGGCACAGGCCGACGCGTAGCCGGCGGCGGCTACAGGCGGCCGGCGTCCACGATCCGCCGCAGGAAGCGCCGGGTGCGCTCCTGCCGCGGATCGCCGAAGACCTGCTCGGCGGTTCCGCGCTCCAGCACGACCCCTCCGTCCAGAAAGCAGACCTGGTCGGCGACGTCACGGGCGAACCCCATCTCGTGCGTCGCCAGCACCATGGTCATGCCGTCGTCCTTCAGACCGCGGACCATCTCCAGCACCTCGCCCACGAGTTCGGGGTCGAGTGCCGCCGTGATCTCGTCCAGCAGCAACAGCCGGGGCCGTACGGCGAGGGCCCGGACGATCGCCACACGCTGCTGCTGGCCGCCGCTGAGCCGGTCCGGATAGGCGTCCGCCCGGCCCGCGAGGCCGAGGCGTTCCAGCAGCTCACGGGCCCGTTCCTCGGCCTCGCCGCGGGAGACGCCGTGCACCCGGCGCGGCGCGAGGGTGATGTTGTCCAGCACGGTCATGTGCGGGAACAGGTTGTACGACTGGAAGACCACGCCGATCCGGCGCCGTACCGCGTCCTGGTCGACGCGCGGGTCGGTGATCTCCTCGCCGTCCAGCCAGATCGCGCCGTCGTCGATCTCCTCAAGTAGGTTCGCGCAGCGCAGCAGCGTGGATTTGCCGGAGCCCGAGGCACCGATCAGCGCGGTGACCGTGTGTGGAGCGACCTCCAGATCGACGTCCCGCAGCACGACGGCGTCGCCGAAGGTCTTGCGGACGGACTCCAGACGCAGGACGGGTGCCTCGCTCACAGTGCTCCTCCCTGGGCGCGCCGCCGGTCCATCCGCGCCGTCACCCAGTCCGTGAAGCGGGTCATCGGGATGGTCAGCGCGACGAACACCAGCCCGGCGACGATGTACGGCGTGTAGTTCAGGCTGCGACCCACGATGATGTCGGCCGCCCGTACGGCGTCCACGGCGCCGCCAATCGACACCAGACCCGTGTCCTTCTGCAGCGACACCAGATCGTTGAGCAGGGGCGGCACCTGCCGGCGCACCGCCTGGGGCAGCACGACGTGGCGCAGGGCCTGCCGGTTGGTCAGGCCCAGTGAGCGCGCCGCCGCCCGCTGGGAGGGGTGGACGGACTCGATGCCGGCCCGGAACACCTCCGCCACGTAGGCCGAGTACGTCAGCGTCAGCGCCGTACCGCCCAGCAGTACCGGGTCGACCGTCACACCCTGCAGCCGGAGTGCGGGCACGCCCAGGACGACGATCATCAGATTGATGATCAGGGGGAGGCCGCGAAAGAAGTCGGTGTACGCCGCCGCCAGCACCCGCAGCGGGAAGAAGACCGGGCCGCGCAGCGTCCGCGCGACGGCGATCAGCATGCCGAGGACCAGGACGGCGGCACCGCAGACCAGCAGCAGGCGGATGTTCAGCCACAGCCCGTCGAGGACCTTCGGGAACGCCTCGCGCGCGTACCGCGCGCTGAAGAAGGTCTCCCGGGTGCGTGGCCAGCCCGGCGCGTTGACGACGACCAGGTAGAGCACGGCGGCCGTGACGAGCGTCGAGATCGCGGCGAGGGCCGTGGCGCGACGGGCACGCGCGCGTTTGTGGCGCTCGCGCTCCAGACGCCGTTCGGAGGGTGTGTAGGCGCCTGCGGCGGTCAGGTCACCCTCGTCGTCGGCTCCTTCCCGGGCGGACTCGCCCTTGGTGACCGTCACTTGAGGACCGGGGCGTCGACGGCGTCGGAGAGCCACTGCTTCTCGAGGTCCGTCAGGGTGCCGTCCTTGCGCAGGGCGTCCACCGCGCCGGTGACGCACGCGGTGAGCGCGCTGCCCTTGTCAAGCACGAGCCCGAACTGCTCGGGGGTGCCGCCCCGGTTCTCGAACTGGCCGACGATCTTCGCGTTCGTCACCTCGGCGCCGGTGATGTAGAACGCGGTCGGCAGGTCGACGACGACGGCGTCCACCTGACCGTTCTTCAGCGCGGACTTGGCCTGGTCGTTCTTCGCGTAGACGGCGGCCTCCTGCTTCGGCTTCACCACGTCGGTGATGTAGTCGAGGCTCGTGGTGCCCACCTGGGCGCCGAGCTTGAGGTCCCTCAGGTCCGCGACACTCTTCGCTCCGGACGCCTTTCCGCCCTTGAGCGCGACGACGGCCTGGCGCACGTCGTAGTAGCCGGAGGAGAAGTCCACGGCCTTCTTGCGTTCGGCGCTGATCGACACCTGGTTGATGTCGAAGTCGAAGGTCTTCACACCGGGAGCGAACGCCTTGTTGAACGGGACGCTCTGCCAGACGACCCTGTCCTCGGAGTACCCCAGCCGCTTCGCCACGGCGTAGGCGACCGCCGACTCGAACCCCTTGCCGCTGGCGGGCTTGTCGTCCTTGAACCACGGCTCGTAGGCCGGCTCGTCCGTCGCGATCGTCAGCTTCCCGGACGTGCTGGTGGTCAACTTGCCCCGCACGCAGCTCTTCGCGGCCGGTCCGGAGGGGGCGGTCGAGGCCTTCTCCTCGGGCTGCGGAGCACAGCCGACGGCGGTGGCGAGCAGGGCGACGGTGGCGGCGGCCACCGCACGGCGCAGAGTGCGAGGGGCGGAGTGCATGGCGGGAGAGTGGCAGCGAACTCTGCGTTTGTCGAGGTCATGGCCGTCAAAGTCCGCATGCTGGGAACGGGTGTTGCGGCCGTGTGAACGCCGTCCGTGGCCTGCGCTCGCGACGGGTGCCCCTGCCTGGGCCGCCGGCCGAGGGCGGGGTTGGAGGCCGGCGGCCCATACCGCTCAGGAGCCGTCATCCTGCGCGGGGCTGCCACCAGTTGACCGCGCGGCAGCGGTGCGCGGGAGCGCGCACGGGTGTCCGGCGCGTGCGAAGCGTTCACACGGGGCGCGCGCAGCGAGGCGCGCGCCGGGCGATTGCGCGAGCCGCGCACTTCGTGAGCGGGGCGCGCGCCGAGGGGACAGCGCGCGGATGACCGCTCAGGTAGGCGGCTCACGTACACGTAGGCCCGGCGAGCTCACGTGCACGCGACCGCGCGTCGACCGGGCCGCCCGAGTCGGCGGACCCCTGGTCGCCTACCACCCGCGCGCGTGCCACTCCGGGAGGTGCGGCCGTTCGGCGCCCAGCGTGGTGTCGTTGCCGTGACCGGGGTAGACCCAGGTCTCGTCCGGGAGCGCGCCGAAGAGCTTCGTCTCCACGTCGTGGATCAGGCTGGCGAACGCCTTGGGGTCCTTGCGCGTGTTGCCGACGCCCCCCGGGAAGAGGCAGTCGCCGGTGAAGACGTGCGGATGACCGTGCGGGTCGTCGTAGACCAGCGCGATCGAACCCGGCGTGTGCCCCACGAGGTGGCGCGCGGTGAGTTCCACGCGCCCCACCCGGATGACGTCGCCGTCGTCGACGAGGACGTCGGTCGGCACGGGGATGCCCGGGGCGTCCTCACGGCCGGCATGAGTACGTGCACCCGTGCCGGCGACGACCGCGGCCAGCGCCTGCCAGTGGTCGCCGTGCTGGTGGGTGGTGACGACGGACGCGATGCCGTCGTCACCGATCATGCCGAGGAGCGTCTCGGCCTCGTTGGCGGCGTCGATCAACAGTTGCTCGTCGGTGGCCCGGCAGCGCAGCAGATAGGCGTTGTTGTCCATCGGGCCGACCGCGATCTTGGTGATCATCAGGTCTTTCAGCTCGTGCACGTCCGCCGGTCCGCCGACCTTGACCTCTCCGGTGTACGTCATGGTGATCAGCCTATAGCGGGCCGGGCGCCGGCGGACGGCCGTCGCACTACAGCGGGGGGAGCTTCGGGAGCGTCCCGCCCCGCACCTCCAGCGCCGCGCCGTCGCGGCGGCCTGCGAGCCAGCCCACCAGCTCAGCCGGCCGGCCGGCGACCTCCACCTCGGGCTCGTCCGCCGCCCGCCCGGTGCTCCACGCGCGCGTGCCGTCCGTGACACGGGTCGCCGGGACGTCGGCGTGGCCGGCGAAGCGCTGCGTGAGGAAGCCGGTCTCCCGCTCGGCGAACTCGGCCGGGAGATCCTCCAGCTCGTAGCCGATGCCGAGATCCACGTGGTGCAGTTCCACCTCGACCCAGCGCCGGAACGGCACCCGGGCCGCGGTGTCGGTGACGCCGTTGCGCAGCTCGACCGTGCGGGCCCAGTCCGCGGGGACGTCCGCGACCGCCTGGAGGCGGGCCGCGCTCTCGCGCAGGTCGGCGAGCTGCTCGTCCAGCGGGCGCCGGGCGTCGCGCTCGATGTCGGCGTCCCGGGCCTCGGCGCTCGCGTACATGGGCCGGCCCTCCAGAACGTTCACGATCGCGTCGGCGTTCCGGGAGAGGTGGGCGAGGACGTGCCCCCGGCTCCAGCCGGGCAGCCGTGACGAGTCTGCGAGCGAGGCGTTGTCCAGTTTGGCGACAGCGGTGAGGAGCCGCTCGGTCGCGTCACGTACACATGCCAGGTCATGAGCGTGATCAATCATGGTGCTGACCCTAGTCGTGCCACACCTTCGGGTGAAGGTGGTGAACCTCGCCCGCAAATCGAAAGCACGTGCTATATCGTCGAGGGTGGCGTCGGGCATGCTGGAAGGTCGGGGGTTGTTATGCGACCGGGCAATCCGACCGGCGTTGTCAGTGGCTCCCCCTAGTCTGAAGAAGCACGGGGGCCCCGCCCCTGTCACTTCTCTCAAGAAAGGTGCGGACCGGCGTGGCCGACCGTCTCATCGTCCGTGGCGCGCGCGAGCACAACCTGAAGAATGTCTCGCTCGACCTGCCTCGTGACTCGCTCATCGTCTTCACGGGTCTGTCCGGGTCGGGCAAGTCCTCCCTGGCCTTCGACACGATCTTCGCCGAGGGTCAGCGTCGCTACGTGGAGTCGCTCTCCTCGTACGCCCGGCAGTTCCTCGGCCAGATGGACAAGCCGGACGTCGACTTCATCGAGGGTCTGTCCCCGGCGGTCTCCATCGACCAGAAGTCGACCTCGCGCAACCCGCGCTCGACGGTCGGCACCATCACCGAGGTCTACGACTACCTGCGTCTGCTGTTCGCGCGCATCGGCAAGCCGCACTGCCCCGAGTGCGGCCGCCCGATCTCCCGCCAGTCACCGCAGGCCATCGTCGACAGGGTCCTGGAGCTGCCGGAGGGAAGCCGCTTCCAGGTGCTGTCGCCGCTCGTGCGCGAGCGCAAGGGCGAGTTCGTCGACCTCTTCGCCGACCTGCAGACCAAGGGCTACTCCCGCGCCCGTGTGGACGGCCAGACCATTCAGCTGTCCGAGCCGCCGACGCTGAAGAAGCAGGAGAAGCACACCATCGAGGTGGTCGTCGACCGCCTCACCGTGAAGGACTCCGCCAAGCGCCGCCTCACCGACTCCGTCGAGACCGCCCTCGGCCTGTCCGGCGGCATGGTCGTGCTCGACTTCGTCGACCTCCCGGAGGACAACCCCGAGCGCGAGCGGATGTTCTCGGAGCACCTGTACTGCCCGTACGACGACCTGTCCTTCGAGGAGCTGGAGCCCCGCTCCTTCTCCTTCAACTCGCCCTTCGGCGCCTGCCCCGAATGCACCGGCATCGGCACGCGCATGGAGGTCGACCCCGAGCTGATCGTCCCGGACGAGGACAAGTCCCTGGACGAGGGTGCCATCCACCCCTGGTCGCACGGGCACACCAAGGACTACTTCGGCCGCCTGATCGGCGCCCTCGCCGACGCGCTGGGCTTCCGGACGGACATCCCCTTCGCGGGGCTGCCGCAGCGCGCGAAGAAGGCGCTGCTCCACGGTCACAAGACGCAGATCGAGGTGCGCTACCGCAACCGGTACGGCCGCGAGCGTGTGTACACCACGCCCTTCGAGGGCGCCGTGCCCTTCGTCAAGCGCCGGCACAGCGAGGCGGAGAGCGACGCCAGCCGCGAGCGCTTCGAGGGCTACATGCGCGAGGTGCCCTGCCCCTCCTGCCAGGGCACGCGCCTGAAGCCGATCGTCCTCGCGGTCACGATCATGGAGAAGTCGATCGCCGAGGTCGCCGCCATGTCGATCAGTGACTGCGCGGACTTCCTGGGCCGGCTCAAGCTGAACGCCCGCGACAAGAAGATCGCCGAGCGGGTGCTCAAGGAGGTCAACGAGCGGCTGCGCTTCCTGGTCGACGTCGGCCTGGACTACCTCTCGCTGAACCGCGCGGCCGGCACGCTCTCCGGCGGCGAGGCCCAGCGCATCCGCCTGGCCACGCAGATCGGCTCCGGCCTCGTCGGCGTCCTGTACGTCCTGGACGAGCCGTCCATCGGCCTGCACCAGCGGGACAACCACCGGCTGATCGAGACCCTGGTCCGACTGCGGGACATGGGCAACACGCTCATCGTCGTGGAGCACGACGAGGACACCATCAAGGTCGCCGACTGGGTCGTGGACATCGGCCCCGGCGCCGGTGAGCACGGCGGCAAGGTCGTGCACAGCGGCTCCCTGAAGGAGCTGCTCGCCAACACCGAGTCGCAGACCGGTGCGTACCTCTCGGGCCGCAAGGCGATCCCGCTCCCGGACGTGCGCCGTCCCCTCGACCCGTCCCGGCAGCTCACGGTCCACGGCGCCCGTGAGAACAACCTGCGGGACATCGACGTGTCCTTCCCGTTGGGCGTGTTCACGGCCGTCACGGGTGTCTCCGGGTCCGGCAAGTCGACGCTCGTCAACGACATCCTCTACACGCACCTGGCCCGCGAGCTGAACGGCGCCCGGAACGTCCCCGGACGGCACACGCGCGTGGACGGCGACGACCTCGTCGACAAGGTCGTCCACGTCGACCAGTCGCCGATCGGCCGCACCCCGCGGTCCAACCCGGCGACCTACACCGGCGTCTTCGACCACGTCCGCAAGCTGTTCGCCGAGACGACCGAGGCGAAGGTCCGCGGCTACCTGCCCGGCCGCTTCTCCTTCAACGTCAAGGGCGGCCGCTGCGAGAACTGCGCGGGCGACGGCACGATCAAGATCGAGATGAACTTCCTCCCGGACGTCTACGTCCCGTGCGAGGTCTGCCACGGCGCCCGATACAACCGGGAGACCCTGGAGGTCCACTACAAGGGCAAGTCCATCGCCGACGTGCTGAACATGCCGATCGAGGAGGCCACCGACTTCTTCGAGGCCGTCCCGGCCATCTCCCGGCACCTGCGCACGCTCAAGGACGTCGGTCTCGGCTACGTCCGCCTCGGCCAGTCCGCCACCACGCTCTCCGGCGGCGAGGCGCAGCGTGTGAAGCTCGCCAGCGAACTGCAGAAGCGATCCACGGGACGCACGGTCTACGTCCTCGACGAGCCGACCACCGGTCTGCACTTCGAGGACATCAGCAAGCTGCTGAAGGTCCTCGGCGGTCTGGTGGACAAGGGCAACACGGTCATCGTCATCGAGCACAACCTCGACGTGATCAAGACCGCCGACTGGGTCGTGGACATGGGCCCCGAAGGCGGCGCCGGCGGCGGCCTCGTGATCGCCGAGGGGACGCCCGAGGAGGTCGCCGGGGTTCCGGCCAGCCACACCGGGAAGTTCCTCCGCGAGATCCTGGGCGCCGAGCGCATCAGCGACGCGGAGCCGGTGAAGGCGTCGCGCCGCACGACGGCCAGGAAGACGGCGGCCGCCACCACGGCGGCGAAGAAGACGGTGACCGCCAAGGCCAACAACACCACGACGGCCAAGGCCGCCACGGCCGCGAAGAAGGCGACGCCCGCGAAGAAGACGACGCGCGCCCGCAAGGCCTGAAGCGCCGGGTCCCGTCCGGACCGTGACCACGGCGGCGGACCGGCCTGACACAACATCAAAAAACTGGCGCCCCACGGGAACTCCCCGTGGGGCGCCGCTCGTTCCACCATCAGCCGCTCCGGACCCGAGGTGCACCACCAGGTCCCCACACCGCGGATCCGGCCGAACCTTGACAAGACCACAGGGAAGACAGAGGGCTCACCACTCGCCCAGTTCGGCCGCGTACGGCGGCTCGGCCCCCGCCCGCGAGCACGTGATCGCCGCCGCGCGTGCCGCGAGGCGCAACAGCCTCGTCCAGCCCTGTGCCCCCAGGGTGGCGAGCGCTTCCCGGGACAGCGCGTCCTGGGCGGACAGCCCGTGCAGCAGGGCAGCGTTCACGGTGTCGCCGGCACCGATGGTGTCCACCACATCGACCTTCTCGCCCGGCACGGAGTGCTCCCCGCCGTCCCGGGTGAACACGGTCAGGCCGTCCCCGCCCCGGGTGACCACCACGGCCGACGGCCCCGCGGCCAGCCACTCCCTCGGAGTGCCGCCCAGCCAGGCGGCGTCCTCCGCGGAGAGCTTCAGCAGCGTCACCGAGGGCAGCCAGCTCTTGAAACGGGCCCGGTAGGCGTCCGCGTCCGGGATCAGTCCCGCCCGGACATTGGGGTCCAGGGCCGTGAACAGCCCCTGCCCGGCCGCTGCCCGCATCAGCTCCTCATAGGCGCTCGCCCCGGGTTCCAGGACGAGCGAGCAGGTACCGAAGGACACCGCACGCGTGCCGGCGGGCAGGGCGGCCGGGACGGTGAACAGGCGGTCGGCGGTGCCGTCCACGTAGAAGGAGTAGGCCGCCGAGCCTCCGCCGTCGAGTGTGGCCACCGCGAGGGTCGTCGGCTCCGGCCCGCGCTCCACTCCCGACACGTCGACCCCGGCCCGCCGCAGCCCGTGCAGCAGGGCCTCGCCGAAGGCGTCGGAGGACGTCCGGGAGTAGAAGGCGGTACAAGAGCCGAGCCGGCCGAGCGCCACGGCGGTGTTGTACGGGCCGCCGCCCAGCGCCGGCTTCAGGTCCGCGAGGGCACCGGGGCCCTGCGGTACCAGGTCGATCAGTGCCTCACCGGCGACGACGATCACGAGTCGGTTCCCTTCTCGGACGGCTTGGGGGAGGGAGTGCGCCCGGACTACTCGGTCCGCCCGGGCTTCTCGGGGCACCCGCACGAGGTGCGGTGCATGAACGCGCACGGCAGCCGCACCGTCCGGGACGGCCGGTCCGGCTCGGCGAGACGGTCCAGCAGCATGCGGACGGCCTGGGCGCCGAGTTCCCTGCTGGGCTGGGCGACCGCGGTGAGCCGTGGCGAGAACAGGTCGGCCCACGCGAAGTTGTCGAAGCAGCACAGGGCGATGTCCTCCGGCACGGACAGGCCATGTCGGCGCAGGGCCCGCAGGGCGCCGATGGTCATCGCGTTGTTGGCGGTGACGAGTGCCGTGGGCGCGTCCGGCAGGGCGAGCAGCGCGTCCGTGGCCTGCTCGGCACCGGCGGACTCGGAATTGCCGGTGACGAGGAGACGCTCGTCGTGCCCGAGGCCGGCGGCGCTGAGTCCGTCCTGGTAGCCGGCGATGCGCTCACCGGTCGTGCTGAGTCCGGGCAGGCCGGCGACCAGACCGATCCGGCGATGCCCCAGGCCGGCGAGATGGGTCACGAGCCGGGCCGTCGGCTCGGCGCTCTCGGCACAGACCTGATCGAAGAACGGAACCGGCACCCGCGGGTCGATCAGCCGGTCCAGGAACACCGTCGGCACGGTGTGGCGGCCCAGGTAGCCGACGAGATCGTGCGGCTCCGCGGAAGGGGCGACGATCACGCCGTCCACCCGGCGCTCGTGGAGGAGCTGGACGACCTTGCGTTCGTGCCGGGGATCGTCGTGCGGGTCGGCGATGAGGAGGCTGTAGCCCGCTTCCAGGGCGGCCGCCTCGACCCCCTGGAGGATCTCGGTGAAGTACGGATTGCTGATCGCCGACACCGCGAGGCCGATGGAGCGGGTCCTGGAGGTCACCAGCGAGCGGGCCAGGGTGTTGGGCGTGTAGCCGAGGGCGTCGACGGCGTCCAGCACGGCCTGGCGGGTGTGCGGCAGCACCGGGCGGGTGCCGTTGAGGACATGGGAGACGGTGGCCACGGAGACTCCGGCACTGCGGGCCACGTCCGCCATGGTGGACATCGGATCTCCTCCCGGGAACGGCGCGACCGCCTGTCGGCACGCCTGGCGACGTACCTCGACCTCACGGCCTCACGGCCGGGAAACGTACCCCAGCGGGCGGTCTCGCGTAAACGCTTACGCAAACGTTTACGTCTACCGATCATCCCCGACCGACGCCACACCGTCTCCCGGCCGCGCCTTCGGACCGGCCTCTCCGCCCTCCGAGCGGCCTCTCCGCCCTCGGCGCCTGCCCTCGGCCCCGCCCTCCGAGCGGCCTTTCTGCCCGGGTATCGTCGCCCTGCCCACCCCTTGACCCGTGGAGTTCCAGATGCCCGCCCGATCGTCCGCGAGCCGCCGTACCGTTCTCCGAGGAGCCGCCGCGGCCCCGGTCGCCGGGATCGCCCTGGCTGCCTGTTCCGCTCCGGGCGGCGGGGACACGGCCTCCTCCGCGCCCACCGCACCGGTCGACCTCGGGGCGGAGAGCGAGATCTCGAAGGGCGGCGCCAAGCTCTACCGGGATCACAACGTGGTGGTCAGCCGCGGAGCGGACGGGACGCTGAAGGGGTTCAGCACGGTGTGCACGCACGCCGGGTGCCCGATCAACAAGCTGCAGGGCACCACTCTGATCTGCCCCTGCCACGGCAGCCAGTTCGACGCGGCGACGGGCAAGGTGGTCCAGGCGCCGGCCACCGAGCCCCTGACCGAGCTGTCGGTGAAGAACGCGAACGGCCGGATCGTGGCGGGCCCCGCCGACTGACCCGGAAGGCCCCGGAGTCACCGACGCTCCTCGCGCCACGTCCCTCCGTCCCGGCAGCCGGGTTCCTCAGAGGGCAGGCGGCCCGTTCACTCCCACTCCCAGGCGATCCCCAGGATGCCCGGCCGTATACGCGGCTCGACGACGTGCACACAGTGGTGCGGCTCGGTGAGGGAGAGTTCCTGCCGACCGTTGCGGGGAGCCGCGGCCGAGTGCTGGGTGAAGCGGTGGCAGCGCCCCGGCAGTGCGGCCGTCTCGAAGTGCACCTGGAGGGAGTACTGCCCGCCGGGGAGGTCGAAGCGGTTCAGGTACTCGCCGGAGACGCCGGCCGTGCCGTCCTCGACGCCGTACCGGAAGAGGAACGTGTCGCCGGAGCGGAGCCGGGTGCCGAAGAGCAGCTCGGCCACCAGGACGCCGGTGTCCTGGTCCCAGTGGACACGGCCCGTGCGGCAGTTCTCCAGCGCCCGCACCCGCATGTCGCGCGGGCTGCTGCCGGCGTCGCCGTGGTGCACGGCGAGGAACCGGTCGACGCCGTCGCGGTGGGCCCGCACGATGTGGTGGGCCTCGCGTCCGGCCAGCTCGCGCCGGGCGCCGATCCGGACGTGTTCATGGTGGCCGAGCGTGTGCAGCCCGCCGTCCAGGGACCCGCCCAGCTCGGCCCGGAGCCGGTCCTGGACGTCCGAGGCCTCGATCAGGGAGCGGTAGGAGCGGCCCGCCGGGCGGCCGGCCGTCGCGCGGTCGTCGGACTCGGCGAGCAGCCGGATCAGTGACTCGTCCGGCAGGCGCAGGATCTCCTCCAGTGCCCGCACGGCCCGGAGCGACTCGGGGCGCTGCGGGCGGCGCGCCCCCTGCTGCCAGTAACTGAGACTGGTCACACCGACCTTCACCCCGTACCGCGACAGGTGATGCTGGACGCGCTGGAGCGGCAGCCCGCGTGCGGCGATCGCGGCGCGCAGCGCCACGTGGAAGGGGCCGCCCCGCAAAGCTGTGTCCAGTTCCGCGGTGGGGAAGTCCGCGTGCTCTGTGGCATGCCGCATGCCGAGGGGCCTCTCTGTGAAGTGTCACTACGGCTGGTCAGACCGTCTGCGCGGGTGTGGGCGCGGCCACACCCGTGAGCGCCATGGGCGCCCGTGGCCGTGCGTGTCGCGCCCCCGTCCGCGTGCACGCACCGCCCCGATTCCCGTGCATTGAAGCGTGTTGACCAGACACCGACAACACCTGGAACCCGCCCGTCGCACAGTCCTGGCCGGACAGCGGCCCCCGCGGCGGGCGCCGGAGAGCCCGTGCGGGTTCGCCCGGACCGGGCCGAACGGCGCCGCGCCGAGAGCCGGAGGGAGAGCCGGACGGCCCCGGCATGGCCGAAACACGCCGGTCGGAGGGCCGGCGCGCCCCTGGAGGGCTGCCCGGGAAAGACCGGGAAGCCCGCACCTCCCGGACGGTGCACCGTGCCGGGCGGCCGTTGTCCACAGGCCCGACGCGGTGTCGGTGCGCGCCAGTAGGGTGTGAGACATGGCCGACCCCTCCAGCTACCGCCCCAGGCCGGGAGACATCCCGGACACTCCCGGGGTGTACAGGTTCCGCGACGAGCACCGCCGGGTGATCTACGTCGGAAAGGCGAAGAGCCTGCGCCAGCGGCTGGCGAACTACTTCCAGGACCTGGCGAACTTGCACCCGCGCACCCGGACGATGGTGACGACCGCCGCGTCCGTGGAGTGGACCGTGGTGTCCACGGAGGTGGAGGCCCTGCAGCTGGAGTACTCCTGGATCAAGGAGTACGACCCCCGGTTCAACGTCAAGTACCGCGACGACAAGAGCTACCCGTACCTCGCGGTGACGATGAACGAGGAGTTCCCGCGGGTGCAGGTGATGCGCGGTCACAAGAAGAAGGGCGTCCGGTACTTCGGCCCGTACGCCCACGCGTGGGCCATCCGGGACACCGTCGACCTGATGCTGCGGGTCTTCCCGGTGCGCACCTGCTCCGCCGGCGTCTTCAAGAACGCCTCCCGCACCGGCCGGCCCTGCCTGCTCGGCTACATCGGCAAGTGCTCCGCGCCCTGCGTCGGCCGGATCAGCCCCGAGGACCACGGGGAGCTGGCCGAGGAGTTCTGCGACTTCATGGCCGGCCGCACCGGTACCTACCTCCGCCGTCTGGAGAGGCAGATGATGGAGGCGGCCGAGGAGATGGAGTACGAGCGGGCCGCCCGCCTGCGCGACGACGTCGGGGCCCTGAAGAAGGCCATGGAGAAGAACGCGGTCGTGCTCGCCGACGCGACCGACGCCGACCTCATCGCCGTCGCCGAGGACGAGCTGGAGGCCGCCGTCCAGATCTTCCACGTGCGCGGCGGGCGGGTGCGCGGTCAGCGGGGCTGGGTGACCGACAAGGTCGAGGAGGTCACCACCGGCGCCCTGGTGGAGCACGCCCTGCAGCAGCTCTACGGCGAGGAGACCGGGGACGCCGTGCCCAAGGAGGTCCTGGTCCCGGCGCTGCCCGAGCCGGTCGAACCGGTCCAGGAGTGGCTGACCACCCGCCGCGGGTCGAACGTCTCGCTGCGCATCCCGCAGCGCGGCGACAAGAAGGCGCTCATGGAGACCGTCCAGCGCAACGCCCAGCAGTCCCTCGCCCTGCACAAGACCAAGCGCGCCTCCGACCTGACCACCCGCTCGCGCGCGCTGGAGGAGATCGCCGAGGCCCTCGACCTGGACAGCGCCCCGCTGCGGATCGAGTGCTACGACATCTCCCACCTCCAGGGCGACGACGTGGTCGCCTCCATGGTCGTCTTCGAGGACGGTCTGCAGCGCAAGAGCGAGTACCGCCGCTTCCAGATCAAGGGCTTCGCCGGGCAGGACGACGTCCGCTCCATGCACGAGGTGATCACCCGCCGCTTCCGGCGCTACCTCGCGGAGAAGGAGAAGACGGGGGAGTGGACCGAGGGGAGCGGGGCCGACGGAGCGCTCGCCGACGGTGACACGGCTCTCACCGGCCCGGACGCGGTCACCCGCGGCCTGGAGGAGGACGTGGTCGACGGCTCCCTCAAGGACGACGACGGCCGCCCCAAGAAGTTCGCCTACCCGCCGCAGCTCGTCGTGGTCGACGGCGGCCGGCCGCAGGTCGCGGCGGCCCGGCGGGCGCTGGACGAGCTCGGCATCGACGACATCGCCGTCTGCGGCCTCGCCAAGCGTCTGGAGGAGGTCTGGGTGCCCAACGAGGAGGACCCGGTGGTGCTGCCCCGCACCAGCGAGGGCCTCTATCTGCTCCAGCGCGTCCGTGACGAGGCCCACCGGTTCGCGATCACCTACCAGCGCACCAAACGCGCGAAGCGTTTCCGCTCCAGCCCGCTCGACGACGTGCCCGGCCTCGGCGAGACCCGCAAACAGGCGCTCATCAAGCATTTCGGCTCGGTGAAGAAGCTGCGGTCCGCCACAATCGAGCAGATCCAGGAAGTGCCCGGGATAGGCCGGAAGACGGCCGAGACCATCGCCGTGGCCCTCCTCCGGGCGGCCCCGGCCGCACCCGCCGTGAACACGGCGACTGGAGAGATCATTGAGGACGAGGAACCCGACACGACGGGGGGTTCCTCGGGGGAGCCCGTGACCGCGGGCGCCCCGGACGAACGACGGGGGCAGGAGACATGACCGAGCACGAGACACAGCCCACGGCGCCGCGGGATCGGGCGCACGGCGGAACGGGCGACGACGTCGTCCGGGACACGGCCGGGCAGGACACGGTTCAGGACAACGGAGCACAGGTGAGTAGGGGCAGCGAGACAGCCGGGGCCCCCGAGGCGGCCATCCCCGAGCTGGTGATCATCTCCGGCATGTCCGGAGCGGGCCGGTCGACGGCCGCCAAGTGTCTGGAGGACCTCGGCTGGTTCGTCGTGGACAACCTCCCTCCCGCGCTCATCCCCACCATGGTGGAGCTGGGCGCCCGCTCCCAGGGCAACGTGGCGCGGATCGCGGTCGTCGTGGACGTCCGCGGCCGCCGCTTCTTCGACAACCTGCGCGAGTCGCTGGCGGACCTGGAGGCGAAGAACGTCACCCGGCGGATCGTCTTCCTGGAGTCCTCCGACGAGGCCCTGGTCCGCCGCTTCGAGTCGGTGCGCCGCCCCCACCCGCTGCAGGGCGACGGCCGGATCGTCGACGGCATCGCCGCCGAGCGCGAACTGCTGCGCGAGCTGCGCGGCGACGCGGACCTGGTGATCGACACCTCCAGCCTCAACGTGCACGAGCTGCGCGCCAAGATGGACGCCCAGTTCGCCGGCGAGGAAGAGCCCGAGCTGCGGGCCACCGTCATGTCCTTCGGCTTCAAGTACGGCCTGCCGGTCGACGCCGACCTGGTGGCGGACATGCGGTTCCTGCCCAACCCGCACTGGGTCCCGGAGCTGCGCCCGTACACCGGCCTCAACGAGGAGGTCGCCGCCTACGTCTTCAACCAGCCCGGCGCCAAGGAGTTCCTCGACCGGTACGCCGAGCTGCTGCGGCTCATCGCCGCCGGGTACCGGCGCGAGGGCAAGCGCTATGTGACCATCGCCATCGGCTGTACCGGCGGCAAGCACCGCTCGGTCGCGGTGTCGGAGAAGCTCGCCGCGCGCCTCGCGGCCGAGGGCGTGGAGACGGTGGTCGTACACCGGGACATGGGACGGGAATGACGGAACGTACACGGCGGCTGAGCAGGCTCCGCCGGATGGTGCCGGAGGGCCGCTCGAGCCGCGCCACGGCCGAGTCGCGGACGGCGCGGCCCGTCGAGGCCCGCGGCGGCCGGCCCCGCCGGCGCGGCACCCAGCCCAAGGTCGTCGCGCTCGGCGGCGGCATGGGCCTGTCCGCCTCGCTCGCCGCGCTGCGCCGGATCACCGGTGACCTCACCGCCGTCGTCACCGTGGCCGACGACGGCGGCTCCAGCGGCCGGCTCCGCGACGAGCTGGGCGTGCTGCCGCCCGGCGACCTGCGCAAGGCGCTCGCCGCGCTGTGCGGCGACGACGACTGGGGCCAGACCTGGGCCCGGGTCATCCAGCACCGCTTCCAGTCCCAGGGCGACCTGCACGACCACGCGGTCGGCAACCTGCTGATCGTCGCCCTGTGGGAGCAGCTGGGCGACCACGTCCAGGCCCTGGACCTGGTGGGCAAGCTGCTCGGCGCGCACGGGCGTGTGCTGCCCATGTCCGCCGTACCGCTGGAGTTGCAGGCCCTGGTCAAGGGGCACGACCCGGAGCGGCCGGAGGACGTGGACACCGTGCGCGGTCAGGCGACCGTCGCGCTCACGCCCGGTGAGGTGCAGTCGGTGCATCTGCTGCCGCACGACCCGCCGGCCGTGCCGGAGGCCCTGGCCGCGGTCCTGGACGCCGACTGGGTGGTGCTGGGACCCGGCTCCTGGTTCTCGTCGGTGATCCCGCATCTGCTCGTCCCCGAGCTGCTGGACGCGCTCACCGAGACCAAGGCGCGCAAGGTCCTCTCGCTGAACCTCGCCCCGCAGCCGGGAGAAACCGAGGGCTTCTCTCCGCAGCGTCATTTGGAGGTTTTGGGGCGACACGCCCCTAAACTCGCCCTGGACGTGGTGCTGGCCGACGAGGCCGCCGTGCCCGACCGCGACTCGCTCACCGAGGCCGCCAAGCGGCTGGGAGCCGCGGTCGAGCTGGCGCCTGTCGCCCGGACCGACGGAAGCCCCCGGCACGACCCGGAGCTGTTGGCCGCCGCGTACGACCGTATTTTTCGGATGCATGGAAGGATCGGCCCATGGCGATGACGGCAGCGGTGAAGGATGAGATCTCCCGGCTCCCCGTCACCCGCACCTGCTGCAGGAAAGCGGAGGTCTCCGCCATCCTGCGGTTCGCCGGCGGCCTTCACCTGGTGAGCGGGCGCATCGTGATCGAGGCGGAGCTGGACACCGCGATGGCGGCCCGGCGTCTCAAGCGGGACATCCTGGAGATCTTCGGCCACAGTTCCGAGCTGATCGTGATGGCTCCCGGCGGGCTGCGGCGCGGCTCGCGGTACGTCGTGCGGGTCGTCGCCGGCGGTGACCAGCTGGCCCGTCAGACGGGCCTGGTGGACGGCCGGGGCCGACCGATCCGGGGTCTGCCCCCGCAGGTCGTGTCCGGGGCCACCTGCGACGCCGAGGCGGCCTGGCGGGGGGCCTTCCTGGCGCATGGCTCGCTGACCGAGCCGGGCCGGTCCTCCTCCCTGGAGGTGACCTGCCCCGGGCCGGAGGCCGCGCTCGCGCTGGTCGGTGCCGCCCGCCGGCTCTCCATCGCCGCCAAGGCCCGCGAGGTGCGGACCGTGGACCGGGTGGTCGTCCGGGACGGTGACGCGATCGGCGCGCTGCTGACGCGGCTCGGCGCGCACGAGTCGGTGCTGGCCTGGGAGGAGCGGCGGATGCGCCGCGAGGTGCGGGCCACCGCGAACCGCCTCGCCAACTTCGACGACGCCAACCTGCGCCGCTCGGCCCGCGCGGCCGTGGCCGCCGGTGCCCGGGTGCAGCGCGCCCTGGAGATCCTCGCCGACGAGGTCCCCGAGCACCTCGCCGCCGCTGGGCGCCTGCGCATGGAGCACAAGCAGGCCTCCCTGGAGGAGCTGGGCGCGCTCGCCGACCCGCCGCTGACCAAGGACGCGGTCGCGGGCCGTATCCGCCGGCTGCTGGCGATGGCCGACAAGCGCGCGTCCGACCTGGGCATCCCGGGCACGGAGGCCAACCTCTCGGAGGAGCTCGCGGACAACCTCGCGGGCTGACCACCTCACGACAACACGCCGGTGCCGACGGCCACTTGGATCCGTCGGCACCGGCGCCTCCGGGCCGGGCCGACCGCCGTTTGCGTGTCCATGAGGCGCTCTTGACTCGATCATCGAGTGACATGAGCCTGGCAACCTGTTCGCCGCCGTGGCGGACCACCGCTAGGGGGGTTCATGAGACACAGAGCGAGATCGATCCTCGCTGTCGGCGCGCTTCTCATCGGCGGAGCGAGTCTTGCACCCGTAGCCCAGGCACAGAGCGGAAACCCGGCGAAGTCCGACCAGGACGAGGTCAAGGTCTTCCGCGCCGACGTCACCAAGCAGCAGGTACCCCTCCTGCTCAAGGCCGGCCAGGACGGCCACGAACTCGGCGAGCGGTCCGCGGCGCGGGGGAGGACCCGGGTCGAGATCTACCTCACCGACGAGCAGGCCGCGAAGCTTAGGAAACAGGGCGTCGACCTCACCGAGCACACCCTCTCCGCGAAGGCGGAGGCACGCGTGGAGGGCGCCGCACAGGGCGTGTTCCGCCCGTACGGCGGGAGCGGGGGGCTCCGGCAGGAGATCCTCGCGGCCGCCCGGGCCAACCCCGGTCTCACCAAGGTGGAGTCCATCGGGAAGACCGTCGACGGCCAGGACATCCTCGCGCTCAGGCTGACCAGGAACGCCCGCAAGTCCAAGGACGGCTCCAAGCCGTCCGTGCTGTACATGTCCAACCAGCACGCGCGGGAATGGATCACGCCGGAGATGACCCGCCGGCTGATGCACTACTACCTGGACCACTACCGGACCGACAAGCGCGTCAGGAAGATCGTCGACTCGACGGAACTGTGGTTCGTGCTCTCGGCCAACCCCGACGGCTACGACTACACGTTCAAGAGCGCCGACAACCGCCTGTGGCGCAAGAACCTGCGGGACGTCAACGGCGACGGCGCCATCAGCACCGGCGACGGCGTCGACCTCAACCGCAACTTCGCCTACAAGTGGGGCTACGACGACGAAGGTTCGTCCCCCAACCCCACCAGTCAGACCTTCCGCGGCGCGAGCCCCGCCTCCGAACCCGAGACCAGGGCCCTCGACGCCTTCGAGAAGCGCATCGGATTCACGTACGGCATCAACTACCACTCCGCCGCCGAGCTCCTCCTCTACGGCGTCGGCTGGCAGGTGGCCACCCCGACCCCGGACGACGTCCTCTACAAGGCACTCGCCGGCACCCCCGACCACCCGGCCATCCCCGGCTACCGTTCGCAGGTCTCCTCGGAGCTGTACACCACCAACGGCGAGGCGGACGGCCAGGCGTCCAACGTCAACGGGATGGCGATGTTCACCCCCGAGATGTCGACCTGTCAGACCGCGTCGGACGTCGACCCGGACGACGCGTGGAAGGCCGCGGACTGCCGGTCGGTCTTCAACTTCCCCGACGACGAGAAGCTGATCCAGCAGGAGTTCGCCAAGAACGTCCCGTTCGCGCTCTCCGTCGCGGAGACCGCAGCGCACCCGGACCGGCCGGTCTCCCCGGTCGGCCTGAGCGCCGCCGACTTCACCCCGGCCGCGTTCACCACGTCGTACTCCCGGGGCGCGGACCAGCAGGTCTCGGTCGTCGTGCGCAAGGCGATCCGCGACAAGGAGCTCAGGTACCGCGTCAACGGCGGCCGTGTCCGCGACCGGGCGCTGAGGCACTGGAAGGGCGGCGAGGTCTACGGCGGCGAGGACGACCTCTACTTCGACGAGTACCGGGCCGCGGTGCGCGACGGCGAGCCCGGCGACAAGGTCGAGGTGTGGTTCACCGGCAGGACGAAGGGCGGCAAGAAGGTCTCCGGCGCCCACTTCACGTACACCGTCGCCCAGCGGCCCGGGGCGGACACCCTGGTGGTCGCCGAGGAGGGCGCGGCCGCCACGCAGGCACGCACGTACGCGGACGCGCTGAAGGCGGCCGGGCACAGGGCGATCGTGTGGGACGTGGCCACGCAGGGCGTGCCGGACGCGCTCGGCGTGCTGAAGCACTTCCGTACGGTCGTGCACTACTCCGGCGCCGAGGGCCCGGGCAACCCCGTCCAGCTCCAGCTGCGCGCCTACCTCAACGAGGGCGGCCGGCTGATCGAGGCCGGCGAACTCGCCGGCGGCAGCGTCGACCTCGGCGACGGCACCCCGTCGGACGACTTCAGCCAGTACTACCTGGGCGCGTACAGCCGTACGTCGACGAAGGGGGCCACCGGCTTCACCGGGACGGGTGGCCTCGACGGCTTCGGCGCCGCCCTCGCCGACGCCCCCGGCAACCCGCTGGACAGGGCCGGCACGTACGGCGTCACCTCCGACGAGCTGCCTGCCTCCGCCTATCCGCAGTTCAGCAGCGCGGGCGCAGGCCGATTCGCCGGGACGGTCAACCCGTACGGGCCGTACTCCGGCTCGGGCATGGCCGCCGCCGTCCACACGGACGACGCCTACAAGCGCCTCACCCGCACCATCGACCTCACCGGTGTCACCGCTGCCGACCGGCCGGCCCTGAGCACCCGGCTGCTGTGGGACACCGAACCCGGCTACGACCACGCGGTGATCGAGGCGCACACCGTGGGCGCCGACGACTGGACGACCCTGCCGGAGGCCTCCGGGGCCACGAAGACGGCCGTGCCGGCCGAGTGCGGGGCCGGATTCCTGATCAACGAGCACCCGTGGCTCAAGCACTATCTGACGCTGTCCGGCAACACCTGCGCCGCGAGCGGCACCACCGGCACCTGGAACAGCCTCACCGGCAGCTCCGCCGGCTGGCAGCAGGTGAGCTTCGACCTGAGCGCGTACGCCGGCAGGTCGGTCGAGCTCTCGATCAGCTACGTCACCGACCCGGGCAGCGGCGGCCACGGTGTGCTCGCCGACGACGCCTCGCTCGTCACCGGCACCACGGCGAGGGACACCGAGGGCTTCGAGTCGTCACTGGGGGCGTGGAAGGCGGCCGGACCGCCGCCGGGCAGCCCGGCGGTGCTGAAGGACTGGACCCGCACCGGAACCCTGTTCCAGACGTACGGAGCGGTCACCACCGGCGACACCGTGCTGCTCGGGTTCGGCCTCGAACAGGTGCCCTCCGCGGCCGATCGGGTAGCGCTGCTGAGGAAGGCGTTCACCTCGCTCGGCCGGTGAACGAAACAGGTGAGCGGAACCCCCTCTCAGGGGTGCGGGAATGGGGTAGTCGACAGGTGAGCAGACCCGCTCACGAACGAGTGAAAGAGGCGCCGAAAACGGGCCGCAAACAGTAAGGAATACGGGCGAAACCACAGTCGATCCCTGGTGTTCCGTACCCCTACCGACGGGTACGGAACGCCTGCCCTCTATGCGGCATCTCGATGTCACTCCGGGGGCCCCGGAGGGGTAGGGTCGGGGGTGGTCGGGGACATCCCAAATACAGCTCGCCGGCACCGCATGGCCGGCGTACCAACGAGGAGATCGGTTCGTGACGATCCGCGTAGGCATCAACGGCTTCGGCCGTATCGGGCGTAACTACTTCCGCGCGCTGCTGGAGCAGGGTGCCGACATCGAAGTTGTGGCTGTCAACGACCTTGGTGACACCGCCACCACCGCTCACCTGCTGAAGTACGACACGATCCTGGGCCGCCTCAAGCAGGAGGTCTCCCACACCGCCGACACGATCACCGTCGACGGCCACACCATCAAGGTGCTCTCCGAGCGCAACCCCGCCGAGATCCCCTGGGGCGAGCTGGGCGTCGACATCGTCATCGAGTCGACGGGCATCTTCACCAAGCGCGACGACGCCGCCAAGCACCTCGCCGGCGGCGCCAAGAAGGTCCTCATCTCGGCTCCGGCCAAGGACGAGGACATCACCATCGTCATGGGCGTCAACCAGGACAAGTACGACCCGGCGCAGCACAACGTCATCTCCAACGCCTCCTGCACCACCAACTGTGTGGCGCCGATGGCGAAGGTCCTCGACGAGAACTTCGGCATCGTCAAGGGCCTGATGACGACGGTGCACGCGTACACGAACGACCAGCGCATCCTGGACTTCCCGCACAAGGACCTGCGCCGCGCCCGTGCCGCCGCCGAGAACATCATCCCGACCACGACGGGCGCCGCAAAGGCCACCGCCCTGGTCCTGCCGCAGCTCAAGGGCAAGCTGGACGGCATCGCGATGCGCGTCCCGGTTCCCACCGGCTCGGCCACCGACCTCGTGGTGCAGCTTCAGCGCGAGGTCACCAAGGACGAGGTCAACGCCGCGTTCAAGAAGGCCTCCGAGGACGGCGACCTCAAGGGCTACCTGACCTACACCGAGGACGAGATCGTCTCCTCGGACATCGTCGGCGACCCGGCCTCCTGCACCTTCGACTCCTCCCTGACCATGGTTCAGGACGGCAGCTCGGTGAAGATCCTCGGCTGGTACGACAACGAGTGGGGCTACTCCAACCGCCTCGTGGACCTCACGGTCTTCGTCGGCGACCAGCTCTGATCGTCGAAGCAGGACCTTGAAGTGAGAGCAGGGCTCGGGCAGCGCACCGTCGCGCTGTCCGGGCCCTGTCCTACGCCCGGACCACGTCCTCTTACGATCAGGTGCACCACGAGCCCTCCTCAGGAGTCCACTCAATGAAGACGATCGACGAACTTCTCGCCGACGGCGTGAGCGGTAAGCGGGTATTCGTCCGCGCCGACCTCAATGTGCCGCTCGCCGACGGGACGATCACCGACGACGGCCGCATCCGCGCCGTCCTGCCCACCGTCAAGGCACTGGCCGACGCGGGCGCGAAGGTGGTCGTCGCCTCGCACCTGGGCCGCCCCAAGGGTGCCCCGGACCCCGCCTTCTCGCTGCTGCCCGCCGCCGAGCGCCTCGGTGAACTGCTCGGCGCCCCGGTCGCCTTCGCCCAGGACACCGTCGGCCCCGCCGCGCACGACGCCGTCGACGGCCTCCAGCCCGGCCAGGTCGCGGTCATCGAGAACCTGCGCTTCAACCCCGGAGAGACCTCCAAGGACGACACCGAGCGGGGCGAGTTCGCCGACCGGCTCGCCGCCCTCGCCGACGTCTACGTCGGTGACGGCTTCGGCGCGGTCCACCGCAAGCACGCCTCCGTCTACGACCTCCCGGCCCGGCTGCCGCACTACGCCGGCTACCTGATCGCCACCGAGGTCGGCGTCCTGAAGCAGCTCACCGAGGACGTCAAGCGCCCCTATGTCGTCGCGCTCGGCGGCGCCAAGGTCTCCGACAAGCTCGCCGTCATCGACCAGCTGCTGGGCAAGGCCGACCGGCTGCTCATCGGCGGCGGCATGGCCTACACCTTCCTCAAGGCCAAGGGCTACGAGGTCGGCATCTCCCTCCTTCAGGAGGACCAGGTCCCGGTCGTCACCGAGTACCTGGAGCGCGCCGAGAAGCAGGGCGTGGAGCTGCTGCTCCCCGTCGACGTCGTGGTCTCCCGGGAATTCCCGGACCTGAAGACCAAGGCGCCGACCGAGAACACCGTGGTCGACGCGGACAAGATCCCCGCCGACCAGGAGGGCCTGGACATCGGCCCGAAGACCCGAGAGCTGTACGCCTCGAAGCTCGCCGACGCCGAGACCGTCTTCTGGAACGGTCCCATGGGCGTCTTCGAGCACCCCGACTACGCCGAGGGCACCAAGGCGGTCGCCCAGGCCCTCGTCGGATCGAAGGGCTTCACCGTCGTCGGTGGCGGCGACTCCGCCGCGGCCGTGCGTACGCTCGGCTTCGACGAGAACGCATTCGGCCACATCTCGACCGGTGGCGGCGCCTCCCTCGAATACCTCGAGGGCAAGACGCTCCCCGGCCTCGCCGCACTGGAGGACTGACCTACATGAGCACGCGCACGCCGCTGATGGCGGGCAACTGGAAGATGAACCTCAACCACCTCGAGGCCATCGCACACGTACAGAAGCTCGCCTTCGCCCTGGCCGACAAGGACTACGAGGCCGTCGAGGTCGCCGTCCTGCCGCCCTTCACCGACCTGCGCTCCGTGCAGACCCTGGTCGACGGCGACAAGCTCAGGATCAAGTACGGCGCCCAGGACATCTCGCAGCACGACTCCGGTGCCTACACCGGCGAGATCTCGGGCCCGATGCTGGCCAAGCTGAAGTGCACCTTCGTGGCGATCGGCCACTCGGAGCGCCGCCAGTACCACGACGAGACCGACGAGCTGGTCAACGCCAAGGTCAAGGCCGCGTACAAGCACGGCCTGACCCCGATCCTGTGCGTCGGCGAGGAGCTGGACGTCCGCGAGGCGGGCGACCACGTCACCCACACCCTCGCGCAGGTCGAGGGCGGCCTGAAGGACCTCCCGGCCGAGCAGGCCGAGACCGTCGTGATCGCCTACGAGCCCGTGTGGGCCATCGGCACCGGCAAGGTCTGCGGCGCCGAGGACGCCCAGGAGGTCTGCGCCGCCATCCGCACCAAGATCGCCGAGCTGTACTCGCAGGAGCTGGCCGACAAGGTCCGCATCCAGTACGGCGGCTCCGTGAAGGCGGGCAACGTCGCCGAGATCATGGCCCAGGCCGACATCGACGGAGCCCTGGTCGGGGGCGCCTCGCTGGACGCGGACGAGTTCGTCAAGATCGTGCGTTTCCGCGATCAGTGATCATGTCCGCGAGTAGGCGGTAGCGGCGATACGTCGTACCCTTGCGGGGGCGCAGCCGAGACGCTGTGCCCCCGTCGTCCATCCGAATCCGAGGAAGTTGGTCCAGCCGTGGTTTTGGGGTTCTCGATCGCCCTGATCGTCTTCAGCCTGCTGCTGATGCTGCTGGTGCTGATGCACAAGGGGAAGGGCGGCGGCCTCTCCGACATGTTCGGCGGCGGCATGCAGTCCTCCGTAGGCGGCTCCTCGGTCGCCGAGCGCAACCTCGACCGGATCACCATCGTGATCGGTCTGTGCTGGTTCGCGTGCATCATCGTCCTCGGCATGCTGATGAAGACGAACAGCTGATTCGCACAGCAGGCACATCACGCATATTCCGCACGTAACGCCCCATGTTCGGTACGCGCTCCCGAGCGCGGCCTATCATGGGGCTTGCGTCTTGATATGGGGCCTGTAACTCCAATCACTGGACGCGCGTTGGGCCTTACGTAGACTGAGGCGCTCGCGGCGAAGCGGAACGCCGACTCGCTTCGCGGCACCATCACGCAGGGAGTTACGACCGTGGCAAGTGGCAACGCGATCCGGGGAAGCCGGGTCGGTGCGGGGCCGATGGGCGAGGCCGAGCGCGGCGAGTCCGCGCCGCGTCTGCGCATCTCCTTCTGGTGCTCCAACGGGCACGAGACCCAGCCGAGCTTCGCCAGCGACGCTCAGGTCCCCGACACCTGGGACTGCCCGCGCTGCGGCTTCCCGGCCGGCCAGGACCGGGACAACCCGCCGGACCCGCCGCGCACCGAGCCGTACAAGACGCACCTCGCGTACGTACGGGAGCGGCGCAGCGACGCGGACGGCGAGGCCATCCTCGCCGAGGCGCTCGCCAAACTGCGGGGCGAGATCTAGAACTTCTCATCGGCCGGGCGCCTGCGGGCTCCTGGCCGAAGGCGTCTCGTCCCGCCGCGGACGGCCCGTTGTCAGTGGTGCCCCCTACGGTTGGCCACAACGGCACATCGTGAGGGGGACGCGTGGCTGCGGTCGAAGGGGCGGGTGAGGGCGCCCCCGCCTGGCGCGGGGGATTCGGACGGCTGTGGACGGCAGCGGTGGTCTCCCGGTTCGGGGACGCGCTGCGGACCGCCGCGCTGCCGCTGCTCGCCGTGCGGCTGACCGACGATCCGCTCGTCGTCGCCTCGGTGACCGCGTGCGGCTATGTGCCCTGGCTGCTGTTCGGGCTGTTCGGCGGAGCCGTGGCGGACCGCGTCGACCAGCGGCGGGCGACGTGGTCCGTGGACACGGTACGGGGCCTGCTCGTCGCCGGTTTCGCCCTCGCCGTCGGACTGGGGCACGCCTCGATCCCCTTGCTGATCGCGCTGGCCTTCTCGCTCACCGCGCTCCAGACGCTCTTCGACAACGCCGCCACCGCCCTGCTGCCCTCCCTCGTGCGGAGCGAGGCCCTCGGCGGCGCGAACGCGCGGCTGATGACCGGTCAGCAGCTGGCGGGCGGGCTGCTCGCGGGCCCGTTCGTGCCGCTGCTGCTCACGGCGGGTGCGTTCATGCCGTTCGCGGCGGACGCGGGCACCTACGCGCTGGCGGCCGTCCTCGTGGCGTCCCTGCGGACACGGCCGCAACGTCGGCATGGGCGCCCTGATCGCCACCCTGGCGCTGCACGTGACCCGCTGGCTGCACGCCGGCGGTACCGGATACGTCGCCGCCATGACGGCGTACTCGGCCGGCAGCCTGACCGGCGGTTTCGTCGCCCAGCGGATCGCGCGCCGCACCGGGCGGGTACGGGCCCTGCTGCTCGGTGGGGCGGTGCAGACCGGCTCGCTGCTGCTCATCGGCTCCGTAGGGCACCTGTCCGCGCTGATCGCCGGCATGCTGCTGCTGGGGGCCATGAACATGGTGTGGAACGTCAACCAAGTCACGTTGATGCAGCAGCGCAGCCCCGCCGCCATGGTGGGCCGCGTCTCCTCCGCGTTCCGCACGGCCTCGACCTCCGGCGCCCCGCTCGGTGCCCTCCTCGGCGGAGTGGCCGCCAGGGTGTACGGGCTGAACGGGCCGGCCTTTCTCGCCGCTGTCCTCTTCACGCCGGCCGTCACCGCGCTGATACCGGCGCGCCGGCCGGACGTACCTGTTGTTGCCCGTGAGGACAGCGTCGCGAGCGCTCCTCCCGCGTGGTGATCAACTAGGTTGGGACCGGCAGCGGGCAAGGTACGCAGCAGGACAGGTGCAGGAAAGAAGGCTGAGGTCGGAAATGAACGCAGACGGCCGTACCAGGCTCAACCAGACGCCCGAATGGGCCGCTCTCGCCAAGCACCGCGAGGAATTCGCGGACACCCGTCTGAGGGATCTGTTCGCCGCCGATCCGCAGCGCGGCGACGGGTACACGCTCCAGGTCGGTGACCTGTACATCGACTATTCGAAGCACCTCGTCACCGACGAGACGCTGCGGCTGCTGCGCGAGCTGGCCGCGGCGAGAGACGTGTTCGCGTTGCGGGACGCGATGTTCCGTGGTGAGCGGATCAATGTGACCGAGGACCGGGCGGTGCTGCACACGGCGTTGCGTGCGCGGCGGGACGCGGTGGTCGAGGTCGATGGTGAGAACGTCGTGCCCGCTGTGCATGCCGTGCTGGAGAAGATGGCCGCTTTCGCGGACCGGGTGCGTTCGGGTGAGTGGAGGGGTCATACCGGCCGGCGGATCCGGAACGTGGTCAACGTCGGGATCGGTGGGTCGGATCTGGGCCCGGCGATGGCCTATGAGGCGTTGCGCGCGTTCACCGACCGTGATCTGACGGTGCGTTTCGTCTCCAACGTGGACGGTGCGGATCTGCACGAGGCCACGCGGGATCTGGATCCGGCCGAGACGCTGTTCGTCATCGCGTCGAAGACGTTCACCACGATCGAGACGATCACCAACGCGACGTCGGCGCGGAAGTGGGTGCTGGACGCGCTGGGTGATCAGGAGGCGGTGGCACGGCATTTCGTGGCGTTGTCGACGAACGCCGAGAAGGTGTCGGAGTTCGGTATCGACGTGGCGAACATGTTCGAGTTCTGGGACTGGGTGGGGGGCCGGTACTCCTACGACTCGGCGATCGGCCTGTCGTTGATGATCGCGATCGGCCCGGAGCGGTTCCGCGAGATGCTCGACGGGTTCCGTCTGGTCGACGAGCATTTCCGTACCGCGCCGGCGGAGGCGAACGCGCCGCTGCTGATGGGTCTGCTGGGGATCTGGTACGGCAACTTCCATGACGCGCAGTCGCACGCGGTGCTGCCGTACTCGCACTACCTGTCGCGGTTCACGGCGTATCTGCAGCAGCTGGACATGGAGTCCAACGGCAAGTCGGTGCAGCGTGACGGTGAGCCGGTGCGCTGGCAGACGGGTCCGGTGGTGTGGGGCACGCCGGGCACCAACGGGCAGCACGCGTACTACCAGTTGATCCATCAGGGCACCAAGCTGATCCCGGCGGACTTCATCGGGTTCGCCCGTCCGGTCGGTGAACTGCGTGGTGAGCTGAAGGACCAGCATGATCTGCTGATGGCGAACTTCTTCGCGCAGACGCAGGCCCTGGCGTTCGGCAAGACCGCCGAGGAGGTCCGTGCGGAGGGTGTCGCCGAGGAGCAGGTTCCGCACCGCACGTTCGGCGGCAACCATCCCACCACCACGATCCTGGCCCGGGAGCTGACCCCTTCCGTCCTCGGCCAGTTGGTCGCGCTGTACGAGCACAAGGTGTTCGTCCAGGGCGCGGTCTGGAACATCGACTCCTTCGACCAGTGGGGCGTCGAACTCGGCAAGGTCCTCGCCAAACGCGTCGAACCCGCCCTCACCGAAGGCGCCGACGTCCCCGGCCTCGACCCCTCCACCCAAGCACTCGTCGGCAGGTACCGGGAGCTGCGCGGACGCGGCTGACCACCCCGTTCTGGCCCGCCCGGCCATACCCGCTGTGCGTTACCCGTGCGCATCCCCTAGGGTTCCGCTGATCCAGGGGAGGACGCACGCATGATGCGCAGGGGGTTCGCCGCGGCGGTCGCGGTGGCCGTGGTGGGGATGTCGGTGGCGGGCTGCGGCGGCAGGTACCGCCCGCCCCAGGGGGAGGACGGCGCTCCCGCGGCCACCTTCATGGCCCACCCGGCCTACGCGGGGCTGTCCGAGGTGCCGGAGCGGCTGGAGGCGGACGGGACGACCGTCACGGTCGGGGACCCCGGCGCGCCCGTGACCGTCCGCCTGTACGAGGACCCGCGCTGCCCGGTCTGCGAGGAGTTCGAGACCGAGGGCGGCGCTCCGCAGCTGCGCGAGGCAACCATCCGCCGGGAGACGAGGATCCAGTACACCCTTGCCTCCTTCCTCGACGACCGCCTCGACGGCTCCGGCTCGAAGAAGGCGGTCAACGCCCTGCGGGCCGCCCTGGACGCCGGCAAGTTCGCCGAATACCACGACCTGCTGTACGCCAACCAGCCCGAGGAGAGCGTCGACGGATTCACCGACGCCCGCCTGCTCCAGCTGGCCGGACAGGTCGACGGGCTGCGCGGGCCGGAGTTCGACTCGGCCGTGCGCACCATGAAGTACCGGTCGTTCGTGACCGCCGCCGAGAAGCGGTACGAGAAGGCGGGCGGCGACAAGGACCCCGGGGGACCCGGCACCCCCACCGCCGAGATCGACGGGGTACGCATCCCGGCGCAGTACAACGGACTGCTCTTCGACGGGAAGGTGTTCGGCAAGCTGCTGTCCGACATCCGCAGCCGGCCGCAGCAGTGGAAGGACCTCTCCTTCTGAGCCGGGTGTCCTGCGGAGCCGGCCCTAGGAGACCGCGCTGAGCGTGTCCGCGAGGCGTCGCCGGGCCGCGCGGGCGGCCGGCAGCGCGGCCAGGCCCGCCGCCCCCAGCACCGCGGCCAGGAGCAGCAGGAGCAACAGCCCGGGCGAGGGGGACTGGGCGATCCCGGCCCCGATGCCGCTGGAGTCGCCCTGGGCGTCGATCAGCCGGCGGGCCAGCGGCAGCCCCAGAGCCGTGGCGGCGACGGCCGCCGCCAGGGCCGTACAGCTCGTCGCCGTCACGGTGATCGCGGTGATCTGCCGGGGGGACATGCCGATCGCCCGGAGTGCCAGCACGTCCCGCTCACCCTCGCGGACGCTGCCCCCGATCGCGGTGAGCAGCTCGACGAGTCCGATGAGGGCCAGCACGGCGATCAGCCCGGCGACGACCGCGCGCAGCGGCGACAGCCCGTCGGCGGGGTTCGTCACGGGGTGCACGTCCAGATGGCCCTGGCCGGCCTCGGTGAGCGCGGCGGCCACACGCCGCGGGTCGGCCCCGGCGCGCAGGCGCAGCTCGTAGAAGGCGGCGGACACTCCGGGATCGTTCTCGCGGAGGGTGTCCAGGGTGGTGGTCACCACCCGGCCGGCGTTCTGCGGTTCGAGGCTGCGGCCCACGATGTGCAGGATCTGCGGGCGGTCGCCCACCGTCATCCGCACCCAGTCGCCGACCCGCGCGTGCAGCAGGTCCAGCAGTCCCTGGCCGGCCACCGCCTCGTCCGGTCCGCGTGCGGCGCGGCCCTCGGCGAGCGCGCAGGGGTAGGGCTCCGCGTGGGTCCCGATGCCGCGCAGGGCGATCGTCCCGGTCTGGCCGGGGACCAGCGCGGCCACCTCGACGCCCGGGTAGGCGGCGGCGACCCTGGGGTCGCGGGTCAGCCGGGTTTTCACGTCCGCCGTGCTGTCGTCGCCGTCGGAGCGCACGGTGAGCGTGGTCGGCAGCCCCACCCGCCCGGGACTGCTGTGGAACCGGTCGATCGTGGTCCACGCGCTGAGCGCCACCACGATCAGCAGCAGGGGCAGGGTCAGCCGGGCCATGGTCGCCAAGGACCGGCCGCGCCCCGCGAAGGCCTTGTGGCAGCCGAGGACCAGTGCGGCCGGCAGCCGCAGTCCGAGCGCTCGCCGGGCCAGGGGGGTCAGCCGACCGCCCGCCGGCGCGGACCTGCGCGGCACCGGTACGGGCGGTACCCGCCCCGCCCGCCAGGCCGCGAGCCCGGTGGTCAGGCCGATGAACAGGACGGCGCCCACCGGCACCACGAACAGCGCCAGGGTGTGCCCGGGCAGCCCCTGCCACACCCCCACCGCGTCACCGAGCCGTCCGGGAACCCGGCGGCCCAGCGCCTCGGTGAGCGCGGCCGCGCCCACGGCGCCGAGCAGGGCGTACGCGAGATGCTGGAGGAGGAAGATCCGCACCACCTGGCCGGGTGTGAAACCGATCGCCTTGAGCACCGACAGGTCCCGCAGGTGCCCGCGGATGCGGGTGGCGATCGCGCCGTGCACCGCGAGCCCCGCGGCGATCAGCGCGCCCAGACCGAACAGCCCGAGGACCTGGCCGAGCAGCCGGTCGTCGCCCTGGGCCTCGGCGCGTGCCTGCTGCCAGGTGGACACCTCGCCGACCGCGCCCGCGCCCAGGACGGTCACGGCACGCTGCACGGCGTAGTCCGTGTCGGCCGGATCGTCGAGCCGCAGGCCGATCACCCGGCCGGCGGGGGCGCGTACGGCGGACGGCGGCGCCCACACCAGACCCGGCTGCTCACCCGGGCTGTAGTGCGGTTCGGCGCTGTCGGCGATGCCCTCGACGGTGAGGGTGCGGGCGGTGCCGGGCAGGGTCAGCGTGTCCCCGGGCTCGGCCAGCAGGGCCCGGGCCAGGCCGGTCTCGAGTACCACCCCGTCCGGTTCGGCCGGGTCCAGCCAGCGCCCGGTGGTGACCAGCGGGCGGCCGACGGAGGGCAACGCGGGCGTGGCGCGCAGTTCCACGGAGGCACGGGTGCCGCGGGAGGAGACGGTGGCGGCCTCGGTGCGGTAGGGGCCGGCGACGGACTCGACGCCGTCCAGCCGGGTCAGCTTGCGGGCGTCCGCCGAGGGAACGGTGTGGAGCCACACGTGCGCGCCGCGGGCCTGCGTGAAGATCCGCTGCCAGGGATTGGTGGCGTAGCCGAACAGGGCGGTGGCCAGGAGCAGGGAGGCGACGATGCCGGCGGTGGCGAGCACGAGGAACAGCGCCTCGCCGCGGTGCGTGCGCAGATCGGAGTGTGCCCAGCGCAGGGTGGCCCGCACGTGCCTCAGCCCCTCGCCCCGCGGCGGCCGGCCGCGCGGCCGGCCGGCGGCACTGCCGGCCGGGTCGCCGGCGGCACCGTCCGCGGAGACGTCAGCCGCACCATCAGTCCCTCAGCTCCAGCACACCGGAGATGCCGCGGCGCCGGGACGGCGTGGCGTCCAGCGCGGCGTCGTCGGCTATCCGGCCGTCGAAGAAGCTGATCACCCGGTCCGCGGCGCTGGCCAGCCGGGCGTCGTGGGTGACGAGGACGATGCTCTGCCCGCGTCCGTGGAAGTGGGACAGCAGCCGCATCACCTCGCGGGTGCCCTTGCTGTCGAGGCTGCCGGCGGGTTCGTCGGCGAGCAGCAGCGGCGGATGGTTGACCAGTGCCCGCGCGAGCGCGACCCGCTGCTGTTCGCCACCGGACAGCTCGCCGGGCATGCTGCGCTCCTTGCCGGCGAGGCCCAGCTCCGTGAGAAGGGCCTCGCGCTCGGCGCGGGCCTTCTTCGGCGGGACGCCGGCCAGCAGCGCGGGCAGCTCCACGTTGTCGGCGACGGACAGGTTCGACACGAGGTTGAAGAACTGGAAGACGATCCCGATGGCCCTGCGGCGCTCCACCGCCCAGCGGGCCTCGCCGAAGGAGTCCGTGCACCGCCCGTCGAGCCACATGCTGCCCTCGTCCGGCCGCTGCAGCCCGCCCAGCAGGTGCAGCAGCGTCGACTTCCCGGCGCCGGACGGGCCGGTGATCGCCACGAACTCGCCCCGAGCGACGCTCAGGTCCACCCCGCGCACGGCACGTGCGGGCGCGCCCTCGCCGTGGTGGGTCTTGACCAGCCCCTCGGCGCGCAGCAGGGGAGCAGCAGAGCCGTCGCTCATTCCAGCTCCTCCAGTTCCTCCTGGCACCGCTCCAGCCAGTCGAGGTCGGCCTGCAGATGCAGCATGGCGCCCTCGATCAGCAGTTGGGCGATTCGGTTGTCCCGGTTCTCGGCCGCGGCAAGTTTCGACAGGTCACGCATGGTGTTGAGGTACTGGCGCCGCTGCCGGTTGATGAGGGCTATCTGGTCGGCGAGACCGGTCTGCGGGGCGAGGGCGAGCTTCATGAAGAACTCGTCCCGCACCCGCGGCTCGTCCTCGGTCTCCTCGAACCAGGCGTGCAGCGCCTCCCGCCCGGCGTCGGTGAGGTGGTAGACCTTCTTGTTGGGCCGGCTGGACTGCTCGACGTCCTCGCCCTCGATCAGCCCCGTCTTCTCGAGGCGGCCGAGGGTGACGTAGATCTGGCCGACGTTCGGCTGAGGGTACGCGGAGCCCAGCAGTTGCTCAAGGTCCTGTTTGAGCTCGTAGCCATGGGCCGGACCACGGGCGAGGAGAGCCAGGAGGGGCAGGCGCACTCGTGCTGTCCTCCTGTCTGCTCAATGTGCTCCAGGCCCTAGTATCGCCCATACCTAACAGGTATACATGGCCTCTGACCCCACGGGCGAGGGTGCTCGCGGCGCCGGTGTACAGGGAGGAACCTATGCGGTGGATACGCGCCGCCGGTAGGGGCCTGCTCGTTCTCACCGTGGTCGTGACCGGTTACGTCGCCTCCGGCGCCCGCGCCGAACAGGGGAGCGCCACCGGGCGCGGACCGCTGACCCTGGCCACCGCGGGGGATCTCACCAACTATCTGGGCCCCCTGCTGGAGGGCTGGAACCGCACCCACCCCGGCGAGAAGGTCACTCTCGTCGAGCTGCCGGACTCCGCCGACGAGACCCACGCGCAGATGACGACCGACCTGCGCGGTGGTGACCGGGGCCGCTTCGACGTCCTGAACATCGACGTCAACTGGACCTCCGAGTTCGCGGCGGCCGGCTGGATCCGCCCGCTGGAGCGCGGCCGCTTCCCGCTGAAGAGCTTCCTCGACCCGGTCGTGCGCACGGCGACCTACGACGGACACCTGTACGCCGTCCCGTACGTCACCAACGCCGGGCTGCTGCTGTACCGCAAGGACGTCCTGGCCGAGGAGGGGGTGCCCCCGCCGCGTACCTGGGCCGAGCTGGAGCAGGACGCGAAGACCATCGCGCCGAAGCACGGACTCGGCGGCTACGCGGGCCAGTTCCTGCCCTACGAGGGCCTCACCGTGAACGCCGCCGAGGCCGTGTACTCGGCGGGCGGCACGATCCTCGGCGCCGAGGGCAAGCGCGTCACCGTCGACTCGGCGGCGGCCCGCGAGGGCATCGGTTTCCTCGCGCGCGGCATCCGCGAGGGCTGGATCCCGCGGCAGGCGCTGACGTACAAGGAGGAGGAGTCCAAGCAGGCCTTCCAGGACGGAAAGCTGCTCTTCCTGCGCAACTGGCCCTACGCCTACGCCGTCGCCTCCGCCCGGGGGTCCAAGGTCGCCGGGAAGATCGGCGCCGTACCGCTGCCGGGACCCGACGGGCCGGGGAAGAGCGTCCTCGGCGGCTCCAACCTCGCCGTCAACAGCCACGCCCGGCATCCCGACTCCGCCGCGCGGCTGATCTCCTACCTCACCAGCGCGCCCGTCCAGCGCCAGGTGCTCACCCGGGGCGCGCTGCCCCCCGTACGCGCCGCGCTGTACCAGGACCCCGCGCTCATCCGGCAGTTCCCCTATCTGCCGACCCTGCACACCGCCGTGATACACGCCGAGCCGCGTCCCAAGAGCGCCCACTACGACCAGGTCAGCCTGGCGGTGCAGGCGGTCGTGCAGGACGCGCTCACCGGGCGCGAGACGCCCGAGGCGGCGGTTCGTCGGCTGGCGCACGAGCTGGCCGCCATCTCCAGTCGCTAGTTACTTGTTAGGTAACGCGGACATCTCATCTCGGTTCGGACTGCCCTATTACGTCCGTCTTTGGCGGGCCAACTACCTAGTAGCTTCTGTTCTTTTCATTGACACCCTCGCGACACGCCTACCTAACATGCATGCATGTTGAGTAAGTACCACTGGTGGCGCGACGCGGTGATCTACCAGGTCTACGTCCGCAGCTTCCTGGACAGCACCGGCGACGGCATCGGCGATCTGGCCGGCGTCCGGGCCGGGCTGCCGTACCTGAAGAAGCTCGGCGTCGACGGCATCTGGCTGAGCCCGTTCTACCCCTCGCCCCAGCACGACCACGGCTACGACGTGGCCGACTACTGCGGGGTCGACCCGCTCTTCGGCGACCTCGCCGAGTTCGACCTGCTGATGGCGGACGCCCGGCGCCTCGGCGTCAAGGTGCTCCTCGACATCGTCCCCAACCACTGCTCCAGCGAGCACCCGTGGTTCCGCGAGGCGCTGGCGGGCGGGCCCGGCAGCCCGGCCCGCGCCCGCTTCCACTTCGCCGACGGCCGCGGCCCCGACGGCGGCGAACCGCCCAACAACTGGCACGCGATGTTCGGCGGCCCCGCCTGGACCCGGGTGACGGAGCCCGACGGCCGCCCCGGCCAGTGGTACCTGCACATGTTCACGCCCGAGCAGCCCGACTGGAACTGGCGTGACCCCCAGGTCCCCGCCGAGTTCGACCGCGTCCTGCGGTTCTGGCTGGACCGGGGCGTGGACGGCTTCCGCATCGACGTCGCCGCCGGCCTGTACAAGCACCCCGCGCTGCCCGACTCGGACGATCCGGAGGCCGACGCCCGCACCCGCGACTCCGTCAACCCGCTCGCCTGGAACCAGCCCGAGGTGCACGAGGTGTGGCGCGACTGGCGGGCCGTCTGCGAGGAGTACCGCGAACGCGACGGCCGCGAACGCCTCCTCGTCGGCGAGGTCTCCGTCCCCACCGCCCGCGAACACGCGCTCTACGTCCGCCCCGACGAACTCCACCAGGCCTTCTTCTTCGACCTGCTCGGCGCACCCTGGGACCCCGACTCCTTCCGCAAGGTCATCTCCGAGGCCATGCAGGACATCGCCGGTACCGGCTCGACCGTCACCTGGGTGCTCAACAACCACGACCAGGTCCGCACCGTCACCCGCTACGGCGAGCCCGCCACCGAGGGCAGCGGTCTCGGCCCCGCCCGGGCCCGCGCAGCCGCCCTGCTGATGCTCGCGCTGCCCGGCGCCGCGTACATCTACCAGGGCGAGGAACTGGGCCTGCCCGAGGTCGTCGACCTGCCCGACGACGTGCTCACCGACCCGATCTTCCACCGCACCGGCAGCCGCGCCCGCATCCGTGACGGCTGCCGGGTGCCGCTGCCCTGGTCCGGGCAGGCCTCCCCGTTCGGCTTCACCTCCGGAGCCGAGGGCGCCAAGCCCTGGCTGCCGCAGCCCGAGTACTTCGCCGAGTACGCCACCGACCGCGCCCTCGCCGACACCCGCTCCTTCTGGCACCTGTACCGCGACGGACTCCAGCTGCGGCACTCCCTGCCGCAGCTGGGTGAGGGCACGCTGCGCTGGCTCGACACCCCGCCCGGCGTCCTCGGCTTCGTCCGCGGCGACGGACTGGTCTGCGCCGTCAACTTCGGTACGGCCCCCACGCCCGCGCCGGTCTCCGGCACCCCCCTGCTCTCCAGCGAGCCCTGCCCGCCGGGCGTCCTGCCCGGCTCCACGGCCGCCTGGTGGCTGAACGACCTCTGAACCCACCCGTCAACGCCCATTCCCCGAAGGGACATCAACGATGATGCGACGTCGTACGACCCTGCTCACCGGCTGCACCGCCCTCGTCCTCGCCCTCGGCGCCACCGCCTGTGGCGGCGGCCCGGTCTCCGCGGGCGGCGGTGACAAGGCCCTCGACGGCCAGACCGTCACCGTGGCCGGCGTCTGGTCCGGCAGCGAGCAGAAGAACTTCCAGAAGGTCCTGGACGCGTTCACCGAGAAGACCGGCGCCAAGACCCAGTTCGTGTCCACCGGCGACAACGTCTCCACCGTCGTCGGCAGCAAGATCGAGGGCGGCAACGCGCCCGACGTCGTCATGGTCCCGCAGGTCGGCGTGCTCCAGCAGTTCGCCAAGAAGGGCTGGCTCGAGCCGCTGTCGCCGGCCGCGCAGCAGACGATCACCGCGGACTACGCACCGGTGTGGAAGAAGTACGGCAGCGTCGACGGCACCCTCTACGGCCTGTACTTCAAGGCCGCCCACAAGTCGACGGTCTGGTACAGCCCCGACGCCTTCACCCAGGCCGGGGTCAAGCCGCCGAAGACGTACGACGAGCTGCTCAAGGCCGGCCACACCGTCTCCGACTCCGGTCTCGCCGCCTTCGCCGTCGCCGGACAGGACGGCTGGACCCTCACCGACTGGTTCGAGAACATCTACCTCTCCCAGGCCGGCCCCGAGAAGTACGACGCGCTCGCCACCCACAAGCTGAAGTGGAGCGACCCCTCGGTCGTCGAGGCGCTCACCACCCTCGGCAAGCTGTTCAAGGACAAGCAGCTGATCGCGGGCGGCCAGAAGGAGGCCCTCAACACCGACTTCCCGGGCTCGGTGGAGAAGGTCTTCGGGCCCAAGGCCGAGGCCGGCATGGTCTACGAGGGCGACTTCGTCGCCGGTGTCGCCCACGACCAGTTCGGCAAGGCCATCGGCAAGGACGCGAACTTCTTCCCCTTCCCCGCGGTCGGCGGCGGCACGGCGCCGGTCGTCAGCGGCGGTGACGCGGCGGTCGTCCTGAAGGACGCCAAGAACGCCAAGGCCGGCATGAAGCTCCTGGAGTACCTGGCCACCCCGGAGGCGGCGGCCGTGTGGGCGAAGGCAGGCGGCTTCCTCTCCCCGAACAAGAAGCTCGATCTCGCCCAGTACGGCGACGACGTCACCCGCGCCACCGCCAAGTCCCTCGTCGGCGCGGGCGACTCGGTCCGCTTCGACATGTCCGACCAGGCCCCGGCGGCCTTCGGCGGCACCAAGGGAACCGGCGAGTGGAAGCTGCTCCAGGACTTCCTGCGCGACCCCTCCGACCCGAAGGCGACCGCGGCGAAGCTCGAAGCCGCGGCGGCCAAGGCCTACCAGGACTGAACGGCATCACCATGACCGCCACACTCGTCAAGGAGCAGGCGGGCCCGCGGGCCGCCGGCGCGGCGCGCGGGCGCCGCAGCCGGCGGCGCGCCCGGCTGATCGCGCTGCTCTTCGTGTTCCCCGCGCTGCTCCTGCTCGGCGCGCTCGTCGTCTATCCAGTGCTGTTCTCCGTCGGCCGCAGCTTCTTCGACGCCTCCGGCACCCGGTTCGTCGGCGGCGGCAACTACGCGGAGATGTTCCGCGACCCGGCCACGCTGAAGGCCATCCGCAACACCACCATCTGGGTGGTGGTGGCCCCGGCCCTGCTCACCGGGCTCGGCCTGATCCTGGCCGTCCTGGTGGAGAAGGTCCGCTGGGCCACCGCCTTCAAGCTGCTGCTGTTCATGCCGATGGCGGTGTCCTTCCTGGCCGCCGGCATCATCTTCCGGCTCGCCTACGACGAGGACCCGGACAAGGGCGTGCTCAACGCGGCCGCCGTCTCCGTCCACGACGCCTTCACGGGCACGTCCACGTACCCCACGGCCCGAGGCCGCGTGGGCTTGCTGGACCAGGGCCGCGACGGCTCCTGGCTGACCCACGCGGGCGTCTCGCCGGGCGAGTCGGTGGCGATCCCCATGGTCGGGGTGCTGCCCAAGGACCTGCCCGCCGGCGCCGAACCCGCGCGGGCCGCGGCCTCGCACGCGGCCGCCGCCAAGGAGGTGCGCGGTGTCGTCTACCTCGACTTCACCCCCGGCGGAAGCGGCAGGCAGGGCAAGGTCGACCCCCGGGAGAGCGGCCTGCCCGGCATGAAGGTCGAGGCGCTGCGCGACGGCCACTCGGTCGCGAGCACGACGACCGCCGCCGACGGCTCCTTCCGCTTTCCCGGGCTGGCCGACGGCTCGTACACCGTGAAACTGCCGGCGGCCAACTTCGCCGCGCCCTACCAGGGCGTCTCCTGGCTCGGCCCGACCCTCGTCACCCCCGCGATCATCGGCGCGTACCTGTGGATCTGGACGGGCTTCGCGATGGTGCTGATCGGCGCGGGACTCGCCACGCTGCCGCGCGACGCGCTGGAGGCCGCCCGGATGGACGGCGCGAACGAGTGGCAGATCTTCCGCCGGATCACCGTGCCTCTGCTCGCGCCCGTGCTCACCGTGGTCTTCGTGACCCTCGTGATCAACGTGATGAAGGTCTTCGACCTCGTCTACATCATCGCTCCCGGACCGGTGCAGGAGGACGCCACCGTCCTCGCCACCCAGATGTGGCTCGTGTCCTTCGGCGGCGGCAACAACCAGGGCCTCGGCAGCGCCCTCGGTGTGCTCCTGCTGCTCCTGGTGGTCCCCGCGATGGTGTTCAACGTCCGCCGCTTCCGAAGGAGTCAGCGATGAACGCGATCAGGCGGGGTCTGGGCAACGGACTGGTGCAGGCCTTCCTGGTGGTGATCGGCCTCGTCTGGCTGACTCCGCTGGCGGGACTGTTCCTGTCCTCCCTGCGCTCGGCGCAGGACACGGCGAAGGGGGGCTGGTGGACCGCGCTCGCCGGTCCCGGGCAGCTGTCCTTCGACAACTACTCGGCGCTGCTGAAGAACTCCGGCATGACCCAGGCGTTCTGGAACACCGTGCTGATATCGGTGCCGGCGACCACCCTGGTCGTCGTCATCGCGGCACTCGCCGGATACGCCTTCGCCTGGCTGGACTTCCCGTTCCGGGAGCCCCTCTTCCTGCTGGTGGTGGCCCTGCTGGTGGTGCCGGTGCAGATCGGCCTGCTGCCGGTGGCCAAACTCTTCGGCCAGCTGGGCCTGTTCGGCACGATCCCCGGGGTGGTCCTCTTCCACGTGGCGTACGGGCTGCCGTTCGCGGTGTTCCTGCTGCGCAACTACTTCGCCGAGATGCCGAAGGAGATGCTGGAGGCGGCACGGATGGACGGCGGCAGCGAGTGGCGCATCTTCACCCGGCTCGTCCTGCCGGTGGGCCGCCCGGCCATCGCCTCGCTGGCCATCTTCCAGTTCCTGTGGGTCTGGAACGACATGCTGGTCGCCCTGCTCTTCGCGGACAGCTCCGCCCAGCCGCTGACCGTGCAACTCCAGTCCCAGATCCGCCAGTTCGGCAGCAACATCGACGTCCTGGCGCCGGGCGCCTTCCTGTCCCTGATCGTGCCGGTGGTGGTCTTCTTCGCCTTCCAACGGCACTTCGTCCAGGGCGTGATGGCGGGCTCGGTCAAGTGACCGAACCCGCCGGGCTCACGCGTACGTCCAGCGCCACGCGTTGGAGCTGTAGGCGCACCTGATGCGGCTGCCGCTCGCGGTGGTGGTCGTCGCCCCGTGGTCGCTGTTCCGGCAGAACTGGCCCGCCGCGTAGCAGTTGCCCGCGTTGGAGACGATCGAGCAGGTGCCGGCGTGGGTGCCGGAACCGGTGCCGCTGGTGTCACTGCGCACCGTGCCGGAGGCGGCCCTCCTGGTGACGGTGACGGTGACGGTCGGTCCGGGCTTCCTGACGGTCTTCGTCTTCGTGACCGTCGGCCCGGGCTCGGGCGAAGTGGTCACCGTGGCCGTCGCGGTGACGGTCACGGTCGGGCGGGGCGCCGGCGAGGCCGCCTTGGCCGCGCCGTCGTCCGCCGATCCGCAGCCGGCCGCGCCGGCGGCCAGCAGGGCCACGCCCGCTGCCCACGCCCGCATGCGCCGGCTCGCGCTCTGGTACCTGTGCACGGTCATTCTCCCCGGATGACGTTCTGTCAGTGGAAGGAGATGTAGCCGTCGCCGTCGCGGTCGTTCTTCGACTTCGTGTAGGCGTGGGTGTCCGCGTGGGCGCCGGACGGCTTGGACAGGTAGATGGTGTCCTTGTCGTTGTTCCACATGAAGTTGCAGTTCTGGCGGTAGACGACGTTCTTGGCGTCCGAGTCGGTGCCGTGGCCGCCGCGCAGCTTCACGTAGTCGCCTGGCTCGAGGTAGTGGTTCGAGCGGAAGGTGAACCTGTTGCCGGTGGCGTCCTTGACGACGTAGCCCTTGAGGTTCACCTTCGCGGTGCGCGAGTAGTTCTTGATCGTCAGGTACTCGCTCTTGCTGTTACCCGTGGTGCAGTTGTTCGAGTCCCGCCCCGGGGCGTCGTACTGGGCGCCCTTGATCTTCAGGGCCGAGGAGTACTCGGTGGCCTGGGCCGGAGCGGCGATGACGACGGTGAGCGTGCCGGCGGCGGCGGTGGCGGCCAGGGCGAAGCGTATGCGCATGAGGTCCCCCCTCAGTGGTGCGATCGGTGCGTCCTGGAGCTTACACAAAAGTTGAGTGCTGTATGAATATTTCGTGGAGAGAGTGGAGAACCCGCTGAGGGGGAGTCAGCGCACAACGACGAGGGCGGCAGGGAGTCGTTCCCTGCCGCCCTCGTTCCACGGCGATTCAGCGATTCAGCGAATCACCGGTTCACCGGTTCATCTCAGCGGTTCACGGTGAAGCCGGCGGATACAGCGACCGCGGCAACTGCGAAGCCGCGGCCGAGTCCAGCAGCCACAGCGTGCGCGAACGGCCGTACGCCCCCGCTGCCGGCGCCTGGATCTCGCCCGCTCCCGACAGCGCGATGGCCGCCGCCTCCGCCTTGTCCTCGCCGGCCGCGAGCAGCCACACCTCGCGGGCCGACCGGATCGCCGGAAGGGTCAGGCTGATCCGGGTGGGCGGCGGCTTGGGCGCGCCGTGCACCCCGACCACCGTCCGCTCGGTCTCCCGCACGGCCGGCAACTCCGGGAAGAGCGAGGCCACATGGGTGTCCGGGCCGACGCCCAGCATCAGCACGTCGAAGGACGGCACCGGCCCGTGGTCCTGCGGTCCGGCCGCCTTCGCCAGCTCCACCGCGTAGGCCTCCGCCGCCGCCTCGACGTCCGTGCCGTACGGACCGTCGGAGGCGGGCATCGCGTGCACGCGCTCCGGGTCCAGCGGCACCGAGTCCAGCAGCGCCTCACGGGCCTGCGTGACATTGCGCTCGGGGTCGCCCTCCGGAAGGAAGCGCTCGTCACCCCACCACAGGTCCAGCCGGCCCCAGTCGACGGCGTCGCGGGCGGGCGCCGCCGCCAGAGCGGCCAGCAGGCCGTTGCCGTTGCGGCCGCCCGTGAGGACCACGGACGCGGCGCCCCGGGAGGCCTGCGCATCCACGATCTTCGTGATCAGACGGGCCGCGGCGGCCTGCGCCATCAGTTCCTTGTCGTGGTGGACGACCAGCTGCGGAGTGCTCACTTCGCCGCCGCCTTCCTCGCGGGTGCCTTCTTCGCGGTCTTGGCCGCGGCCTTCTTCGCCGGAGCCTTCGCGGCCTCCTCGACCGGCTGCGGCTCCGCGACCGCCTCGTCACCGGACCCGGCCGAGCGCCCGGCGGACTGCTCCGCGGACTGCTCGGGGACGGCGCCGAGTCGCTCCACGCCGTAGCGCAGGGCCGACGCGTAGGTGTCGTCCGGGTCGAGCCGGCGCAGCTCCTCCGCGATCAGCTCGGCGGTGTCCCGCCGCTTCAGCGCCACCGCGCGGGCCGGCTGGCCCTCGATGGACAGCGTGGCCAGCGAGCCGTCCGCACGGTCCAGGGCGATCGGACCGCTGGTCGTCTCCATCCGGACCGCGGTGAGGCCCGGACCGTCCGACAGCGACCGCTTCACCGGCACGTCCAGCCGGTCCGCCAGCCACATCGCGAGCAGCTCGCAGCTCGGGTTGAACTCCTCGCCCTCCACCTCGACCGCCCGCACCTCGCAGGTGACCTGGTCCAGGGCCGCCGCGAGCATGGAGCGCCACGGGGTGATCCGGGTCCAGGACAGGTCGGTGTCGCCGGGCGTGTAGGCCGCGGCACGGGCGGACAGCTCCCGCACCGGCTGTTCGGCGGCGTAGGTGTCGGTGACCCGGCGCTGGGCGAGCGCGCCCAGCGGGTCCTTCGCCGGGTCCACCGGGGCGTTCACCGGCCACCACACGACGACCGGCGCGTCCGGCAGCAGCAGCGGCAGGACGACCGAGTCGGCGTGGCCGACGATCTCGCCGTACAGCCGGAGCACGACCGTCTCGCCGGTGCCCGCGTCCGCGCCCACCCGCACCTCGGCGTCGAGGCGGGAGGAGGTGCGGTCGCGCGGGGTGCGGGAGACCCGCTTGACGACCACCAGCGTGCGCGAGGGGTGCTCGCGCGACGCGTCGTTGGCGGCCTTCAGGGCGTCGTAGGCGTTCTCCTCGTCGGTGACGATGACGAGGGTCAGGACCATGCCGACGGCGGGGGTGCCGATGGCACGGCGGCCCTGGACGAGCGCCTTGTTGATCTCGCCGGCGGTGGTGTCGGTCAGATCTATCTTCATGGCCGGCGCCAGCTCCGTCCGTCTCGTGCGAGCATCTCGTCCGCCTCCACGGGACCCCAGGTGCCCGACGGGTACTGGGCGGGCCTGCCGTGCTTGTCCCAGTACACCTCGATCGGGTCGAGGATCTTCCAGGACAGCTCGACCTCCTCCGTGCGCGGGAAGAGGTTGGCGTCGCCCAGCAGCACGTCCAGGATCAGACGCTCGTACGCCTCGGGGCTGGACTCGGTGAAGGACTCGCCGTAGGCGAAGTCCATGGAGACGTCCCGGATCTCCATCGAGGTGCCCGGCACCTTGGAGCCGAAGCGGACCGTGATGCCCTCGTCGGGCTGGACGCGGATCACGATCGCGTTCTGGCCCAGCTCCTCCGTCGCCGTGTGGTCGAAGGGGGAGTGCGGGGCCCGCTGGAAGACCACCGCGATCTCCGTCACCCGGCGGCCGAGCCGCTTGCCGGTACGCAGATAGAAGGGGACGCCCGCCCAGCGGCGGTTGTCGATCTCCAGCTTGATCGCGGCGAACGTGTCGGTCTTCGACTTCGGGTCGATGCCGTCCTCTTCGAGGTAGCCGATGACCTTCTCGCCGCCCTGCCAGCCGCCCGCGTACTGCCCGCGCACGGTCGACCTGCCCAGGTCCTTCGGCAGCCGTACGGCGCCGAGCACCTTCTCCTTCTCGGCGGCCAGTGCGTCCGCGCCGAAGGAGGCGGGCTCCTCCATGGCCGTCAGGGCCATGAGCTGGAGCAGGTGGTTCTGGATGACGTCACGGGCGGCGCCGATGCCGTCGTAGTAGCCGGCCCGGCCGCCGATGCCGATGTCCTCGGCCATGGTGATCTGCACGTGGTCCACGAAGGACCGGTTCCAGATCGGCTCGAACATCGTGTTGGCGAAGCGCAGCGCCAGTATGTTCTGGACGGTCTCCTTGCCGAGGTAGTGGTCGATCCGGAACACCTGGTCCGGCTCGAACACCTCGTGCACGACCTTGTTCAGCTCCTCGGCCGACTTCAGGTCGTGGCCGAACGGCTTCTCGATGACCGCGCGCCGCCAGGATCCGCCGGACTGGTCGGCGAGACCGTGCTTCTTCAGCTGCTGGATGACCACCGGGAAGGAGCGGGGCGGCACCGACAGGTAGAAGGCGAAGTTGCCGCCCGTGCCCTGGGCCTTGTCCAGCTCCTCGATGGTGGCCCGGAGCCGCTCGAACGCCTCGTCGTCGTCGAAGGTGCCCTGGACGAAGCGCATCCCCTGGATGAGCTGCTGCCAGACCTCCTCGCGGAACGGGGTGCGCGAGTGCTCCTTGACCGCGTCGTGGACGACCTCGGCGAAGTCCTCGTGCTCCCAGTCGCGGCGGGCGAAGCCCACCAGCGAGAAGCCCGGCGGCAGCAGCCCCCGGTTGGCGAGGTCGTACACCGCGGGCATCAGCTTCTTGCGGGACAGGTCGCCCGTGACGCCGAAGATGACCAGACCCGACGGCCCCGCGATACGCGGGAGCCGTCGGTCGGCCGGGTCACGAAGCGGGTTCGCTCCGGAACCGGAAACGGGTGACAAGTCAGCCCTCCGTGGGGGCGAGGCGCTCGAGCTCCGCCTGGGTGGACTTCAGCAGGTCGTTCCAGGACGCCTCGAACTTCTGGACGCCCTCGTCCTCCAGCACCTGGACCACGTCGTCGTACGCGATGCCCAGCTTCTCCAGCGCGTCGAGGTCGGCGCGAGCCTGCTCGTACGTGCCGGAGACGGTGTCGCCGGTGATCTCGCCGTGGTCCTCGGTGGCCTCCAGGGTGGCCTCCGGCATGGTGTTGACCGTGTTCGGCGCGACCAGCTCGGTGACGTACAGGGTGTCCGAGTACGCCGGGTCCTTGACGCCGGTCGACGCCCACAGCGGACGCTGCTTGTTGGCGCCCGCCTTCTCCAGCGCGTTCCAGCGGTCGGAGGAGAAGACCTCCTCGTACGCCTGGTAGGCGAGACGGGCGTTGGCGACGGCGGCCTTGCCGCGCAGCGCCTTGGCCTCGTCGGTGCCGATGCCGTCCAGGCGCTTGTCGATCTCGGTGTCCACGCGGGACACGAAGAAGGACGCCACCGAGTGGATCAGCGAGAGGTCCAGGCCCCGCTCCTTGGCCTTCTCCAGGCCGGAGAGGTAGGCGTCCATGACGGCCCGGTACCGCTCCAGGGAGAAGATCAGGGTGACGTTGACGCTGATGCCGTGGCCGATCGTCGACGCGATCGCCGGCAGGCCCGCCTGGGTGGCCGGGATCTTGATCAGGGTGTTCGGGCGGTCGACGAGCCAGGCGAGCTGCTTGGCCTCGGCGACGGTCGCCTTCTCGTTGTGCGCGAGGCGCGGGTCGACCTCGATGGAGACCCGGCCGTCCTTGCCGCCGGTGGCGTCGAAGACGGGGCGCAGGATGTCGGCGGCGTCGCGGACGTCCGCCGTGGTGATCATGCGGATGGCCTCTTCCACGGTGACCTTGCGGGCGGCGAGGTCCGAGACCTGCTGGTCGTAGCCGTCGCCCTGGGAGATCGCCTTCTGGAAGATCGTCGGGTTGGTGGTGACGCCCACGACGTGCTGCTGGTCGATCAGCTCGGCGAGGTTGCCGGACGTGATCCGCTTGCGCGACAGGTCGTCCAGCCAGATCGCGACGCCTTCCTCGGAGAGGCGCTTGAGTGCGTCTGTCATGGAATTACATCTCCTACGTGTCGATATGAGCGTCAGCGCTGTGCGGCGGTGATGGATTCCCGGGCCTTGGCGGCCACGTTCTCGGCGGTGAAGCCGAACTCGCGGAAGAGCACCTTGCCGTCCGCGGACGCACCGAAGTGCTCCAGGGAAACGATGCGGCCGGCGTCCCCCACGTACTTGTGCCAGGTCAGACCGATGCCCGCCTCCACGGCGACTCGGGCCTTGACCGACGGCGGCAGCACGGAGTCCCGGTACCCCTGGTCCTGCTGCTCGAACCACTCCACGCACGGCATGGACACGACCCGGGTGGGCACGCCGTCGGCCTGGAGCCGCTCACGTGCCTCGACGGCCACGTGCACCTCGGAACCGGTGGCGATCAGGATGACCTCGGCGTCGCCGCCCTCGGCCTCGAACAGCACGTAGCCGCCCTTGACCGCGTCCTCGTTCGGCTCGTAGGCCGGCACGCCCTGGCGGGTGAGCGCGAGGCCGTGCGGCTGGCCCTTGCCGAACTCCTTGGTGTAGCGCTTGAGGATCTCGCGCCACGCGATCGCGGTCTCGTTGGCGTCGGCCGGGCGGACGACGTTCAGGCCCGGGATGGCGCGCAGCGAGGCGAGGTGCTCGACGGGCTGGTGGGTGGGGCCGTCCTCGCCGAGACCGATGGAGTCGTGCGTCCACACGTACGTCACCGGCAGGTGCATCAGGGCCGACAGGCGCACGGCGTTGCGCATGTAGTCGGAGAAGACGAGGAAGGTGCCGCCGTAGACGCGGGTGTTGCCGTGCAGCGTGATGCCGTTCAGCTCCGCGCCCATCGAGTGCTCGCGGATGCCGAAGTGGATCGTGCGGCCGTACGGGTTGGCCTCGGGCAGCGGGTTCCCCTCGGGGAGGAAGGAGCTGTCCTTGTCGATCGTCGTGTTGTTCGACCCGGCGAGGTCGGCGGAGCCGCCCCACAGCTCGGGGACGACCGCGCCGAGGGCCTGGAGCACCTTGCCGGAGGCGGCGCGGGTGGCGACGGCCTTGCCCGGCTCGAACACCGGGAGCTTCTCCTCCCAGCCGGTGGGCAGCTCGCCCCGGCTGATGCGGTCGAAGTCCGCGGCGCGCTCGGCGTTGGCGTCCCGCCACTCCTGGAAGGACTTCTCCCACTCCGCCTTGGCCTGCCGGCCCCGCTCCAGCGCCTGGCGGGTGTGGTCGATGACGTCACCGTCGACCTGGAAGGACTTCTCCGGGTCGAAGCCGAGGACGCGCTTGGTGGCCGCGACCTCCTCGTCACCCAGCGCGGAGCCGTGGGCGGCCTCGGTGTTCTGGGCGTTCGGGGCCGGCCAGGCGATGATGGAGCGCATCGCGATGAAGGACGGCCGGTCCGTGACCGCCTTGGCCCGCTGGATCGCGGCGAAGATCGCGGCCGGGTCCAGGTCGCCGTTCTCCTGGGCCTCGACGCGCTGCACGTGCCAGCCGTAGGCCTCGTACCGCTTGACGGTGTCCTCGGAGACGGCCGTCTCGGTGTCGCCCTCGATCGAGATGTGGTTGTCGTCCCACAGCAGGACCAGGTTGCCGAGCTTCTGGTGGCCGGCCAGCGAGGACGCCTCGGCGGAGATGCCCTCCTGGAGGCAGCCGTCACCGGCGATGCAGAAGATGAAGTGGTCGAAGGGCGACTCGCCCTGCGGGGCCTCCGGGTCGAACAGGCCGCGCTCGTAGCGGGCGGCCATCGCCATGCCCACCGCGTTGGCGACGCCCTGGCCGAGCGGACCGGTGGTGGTCTCCACGCCCTTGGTGTGCCCGTACTCGGGGTGGCCCGGGGTCTTCGACCCCCAGGTGCGGAAGGACTCCAGGTCCTCCAGCTCCAGGCCGAAGCCGGCCAGGTAGAGCTGCGTGTAGAGGGTCAGGGAGGAGTGTCCGGCGGACAGTACGAAGCGGTCGCGTCCGACCCACTCCGGGTCGGCCGGGTCGTGCCGCATCACCTTCTGGAAGAGGGTGTAGGCGGCCGGGGCCAGGCTCATCGCCGTACCGGGATGGCCGTTGCCGACCTTCTGTACGGCGTCGGCGGCCAGGACGCGGGCGGTGTCCACGGCCCGCTGGTCCAGGTCGGTCCACTCAAGGTCTGTGGTGGTCGGCTTGGTGCTCACCCTGGGTCAGGGCTCCTCTCCACATGTCGGTCGCCGGTCTTCGGGGCATGCCCGCGACCCGGCCGCCGGCGTGCTTCTGCCCGCCGGCCGTTGTCGAGCCTACCCCCGTGAGGACGTGCGTTTTTTCGAGTGTTTCCAGACTGCCGGGAGTCCGTGCGATCCGCCTCCCGACTGGCCGGGAAGGCAGTCGGCACATGAATACGGAGGCGCTCATCTGACTGCTCAATCGAGCCCGAATGCGACCGATGAGCGACCCCCGTCAACACGAGCCCACCCCCGCGAAGGCCGGGGTATGGGCAACGTCTAAAGTGGCGTGGTACGCGCGAGCCTTTACCGGGACCTCACACGGGGGGCTTGCTGGGATGTCTCTGTCAGGGGTGTGCGTGACGGCCGTCGAATCCCGTCCATCGGGTGTGCTCGGTGGTGCGAGCCAGGGCCCGGCTCATCGGCCGTTCGGGGCCCGTGTCAAGGCGTTCGTGGCGCTGACCAAGCCGCGGATCATCGAGCTGCTGCTCATCACCACCGTTCCGGTGATGTTCCTGGCGCAGCAGGGTGTGCCGGACCTGACGCTGGTCCTGCTGACCTGTGTCGGCGGGTACCTCTCGGCCGGCGGCGCCAACGCGCTCAACATGTACATCGACCGGGACATCGACGCCCTGATGGACCGCACCTCGCAGCGGCCGCTGGTCACCGGCATGGTGAGCCCGGTCGAGTGCCTGGTCTTCGGCATCACTCTCGCGGTCGTCTCGACGCTGCTGTTCGGATTCACCGTCAACTGGCTGAGCGCCTGGCTCTCGCTCGGGGCCCTCCTCTTCTACGTCGTCGTCTACACGATGATCCTCAAACGGCGTACGTCGCAGAACATCGTGTGGGGCGGCATCGCGGGCTGCCTCCCGGTGCTGATCGGCTGGTCCTCCGTCACGAACTCCATGTCGTGGGCGCCGGTCATCCTCTTCCTCGTCATGTTCTTCTGGACGCCGCCGCACTACTGGCCGCTGTCCATGAAGGTCAAGGACGACTACGCGCGCGTGGGCGTGCCGATGCTTCCCGTCATCGCCTCCAACAAGGTCGTCGCGCGGCAGATCGTCATCTACAGCTGGGTGATGGTCGTCGTCTCCCTGCTGCTGACCCCGCTCGGCTACACGGGCTGGTTCTACACGGTGGTCGCCCTCGCCGCCGGCGGCTTCTGGCTCTGGGAGGCGCACGGCCTGCAGAACCGGGCGAAGGCCGAGGTGAGCGGCGCCAAGCTGAAGGAGATGCGTCTCTTCCACTGGTCGATCACCTACGTGTCGATCCTCTTCGTCGCCGTCGCGGTGGACCCCTTCCTCCGCTGACGTCACCTTCTCTCCGACGGGAGGGGTGCGTGGTCAAGGCCACGCACCCCTCCCGTCGCCGTTTGATCTACCCGTCGGTAGCATCCTGGCCATGGCAGACACGCAGCAGGTTGACCCGAAGGCCGAAGCCAAGGCCGAGCGCAAGGTGGCGAAGCTCGCCCGGCAGATCAGCGCCTTCTCCAAGGCCCACGGCGGTGCCGAGGGCCAGGTGGCCCACATCGGAGAACGCGGCGCCCGCATCGTCCTCGTCGGCGAGGACGGCGGCTGGGGCGACCTGGTGGCCCCCACGTACGCCATCGCCGAGCAGGCGGTGGAGAAGTCCGGCATCACCGTGCACGAGTCCTTCGACGGCGAGTTCGCGGCGAAGGTGCGGACGGGGCCGTACGAGTGGAAGCGGATGGCCGGCATCCAGGTCGGCGGCTGAGCGACCCGCACCGGAAGGGCGCGGGGCACCGCGCGATCAACCACATACGGTCTCAACCCGCCAAAGAACCCGCAGTCCCGGGCTCGGCCGCGACCTCGCACCCCCTTCACCCGTTAGGCCCGTCGAAGCCAGCGCCCGCGGGGAGGCCGGAATGATCGAAACGCCGTCCCTCGTGGACCAGTACTGCCACGGCGTACTGCGCACCGAGCTGGGCCTCGGCACCTTCGAGGCCCAGCTGGCCCGCACCGAGGGGCCACCGGCCCCGGGCACCACCCTCTTCGACACCCAGACGGGTTTCGCCCTACGGCGCTGGTGCCCGCCCCTGCTCGGCCTGGAGCCGCACTGCCCGCCGGCCCGCTACCTGGCCCGGCGCCGGGAACTGGGGGTCCTGGAGGCGGGCCGCCGACTGCTGCGGGGCAGCGGCATCACCACCTATCTCGTCGACACCGGCCTGCCCGGCGACCTCACCGGACCCGCCGACATGGCGGGCGACGGCGACGCCGACGCCCGCGAGATCGTCCGGCTGGAACTGCTCGCCGAGCAGGTCGCCGACACCTCCGGCACCGTCGAGGCCTTCCTCGCCAACCTCGCCGAGTCCGTCCACGGCGCCGCCGCGACCGCGGTCGCCTTCACCTCCGTCGCGGGCCTCAGGCACGGCCTGGCCCTCGCGCCCGAACCGCCCGGACCGGGAGAGGTGCGCGGGGCGGTGGGCCGCTGGCTGGCCGGACGGCGCGTCGGCGGGCCGCTGACCGACCCGGTACTGCTCCGGCACGTGCTGTGGATCGCCGTCGCCTCCGGCCTGCCACTGCAACTGCACGCGGGGCTCGGCGAGCCGGCCTCCCGCATCGACCGTACGGACCCGGTGCTGCTCACCGACTTCGTGCGGGCCACGGCCGGACTCGGCACCGACCTGATCCTGCTGCACGGCTACCCGTACCACCGCCACGCCGCCCATCTGGCGGGCGTCTTCCCGCACGTCTACGCCGACTCGGGCGCGGCGCTCGTGCGCACCGGCGCCCGCGCGGCCACGGTCCTCGCCGAGATCATGGAGCTGGCGCCCTTCGGCAAGATCCTGTTCTCGACCGGTGCCCACGGACTGCCCGAGCTGCACGTCGTCGGCGCCCGGCTCTTCCGCGAGGCGCTGGGCCGGGTCCTCGGCACCTGGGTCGCCGACGGCGCCTGGTCCCTGGAGGACGCGCAACGGGTGGCGCGGCTGATCGCGGCGGACAACGCGCGGCGCGTGTACGGGCTGGGATGAAACCGGTGCCGGCGGCCGCGCGGCGCACCGGCTGAAACGAGACCTGTACCAGGACGCGCCCGCTGTCCAGACTGATCCGATGGCCACCGACACGCTCGTCGCCCGCTTCCTGCGCGAACTGTCCGCCCTCGGGCCCCTGGCGGTGTGGGCGCACGGCTCACTGGCCGGCGGGGACTACCAGGAGGGCCGCAGCGACCTGGACCTCATCGCCGTACTGCCCGGGCCCGTGGGCCTCCGGCAGGTCTGGCGGGTGGCCGTGGCGCACCGGCGGCTGGGCGCGGAAACGCTCGCCGGGAAGCTCCACTGCAGCTACCTCACCCCGGACACCCTCTCCGACCCGGACCGCTCGCACCTGACCTGGGCGCACGGCGGGCCGATGCGCCGCCCGGTCACCCCCGTCACACGCCGTGAACTGCACGAGTTCGGCCTGGTCCTGCACGGTGAAGCGCCGTCCGCGCTGCTGCCGCCGGTACCGGACCGGCAGCTCGGCGACTTCGTCGTCCGGGACCAGCGGGACTTCTGGCGGCCGGCGGTGCGCAGGAGCCGGCTGTGGCGGCAGGACGTCTGGGTCGACCTGGGGCTGCTGACCTTCGCCCGGGCCACCGTGACCCTGCGCGACAAGAGGCTGGTCTCCAAACGGCAGGCGCTCGGCGAGCTGTCCGCGCTCGGCGCGCCCGAGGAGGTCGTGGCGGACATCGCGCGACGCCGCTACGAGGATCCCGCCCCGGCCGGAGACGCCTGGCTCGCCCGCCGCGCCGAACTGACCCGCGCCTACCTCGGCCCGGCGATCGACGCGCTGGTCACGGAGTACGGGTGAGCCGGGCGGGGTGGGTCAGGCGGACGTGCGGACCGTCGCCTCGGCCGCGGGGCCGGGCAGGTCCAGACCGGCCTGCGGGCGCTCGCGCAGCGAGAGCAGGACGCGCAGAGTGCCGATCCACACCAGGCACGAGCCGAACATGTGCAGGCCCACCAGCACCTCGGGCAGGTGGGTGAAGTACTGCACGTAACCGATCACGCCCTGGGCGAGCAGGATCAGGAACAGTTCCCGGGTCCGCGCCAGCGGACCCCGGGGCGCGTCCACCGCCTTCAGCACGAACCACAGGGCGAACGTCAGCGTGACCACGATCCAGGCGAGCACCGCGTGCAGTTTCGCGACGTTCTCCCAGTCGATGTGGATCCGGTCGACCTGGCTGGAGTCACCGGCGTGCGGGCCGGCCCCGGTCACCACCGTGCCGACCGCGATGAGCAGCACGGAGGCGGCCACCAGGAACCACACCAGCTGCTGCACGGCCTTGCCGACCAGCGGGCGCGGCGCCTCGTCGCCCTCCCGGGTGCGCTGCCACATCACCGTCGCCACGGCGATCAGCGCCGAGGACAGCAGGAAGTGCGCGGCCACCGTGTACGGGTTGAGACCGACCAGCACCACGATGCCGCCGAGCACCGCGTTGCCCATGACCACCCAGAACTGGGCCCAGCCCAGCCGGGTCAGGCCGCGCCGCCACGGCTTCTGGGAGCGGGCCGCCACGATCGCCCAGCCGACGGCGGCGCACAGCACGTACGTCAGCATGCGGTTGCCGAACTCGATGACCCCGTGGAAACCCATCTCCCGGGTGGTGGTCAGCGAGTCGTCGGTGCAGGTGGGCCAGGTCGGGCAGCCGAGGCCCGAGCCCGTCAGCCGTACGGCGCCGCCGGTGACGACGATGACCACCGCCATCACGAGCGCGGCGAGGGCCGCCCGCTGGACGGTCCGGGGGGCCGGGGTCCACCGTGCGGCGATGAAGGCGAGCGGGTTGCGCAGGGCCGCCTGGACGTCGGCAGGGTTCAGCTTTGGCACGCCACCATCGTAGGCCGCCGCTTGTGCACGCGTTCACGAGGGTCCGCTCACACGCGCGTCGCGCAAGTCCCGTCGCGCGGACCGGCGCCGGGTCACTCCCAGCGGAAGAACTTCCCGGCGGCGGCCAGCCCGGCCACCGCCCACACCGCGAGGACGCCCAGGTCGCCCCACGGCATCCCGGCGCCGTGCTGGAGCACGTCCCGCAGACCGTCCGAGAGCGCGGAGATGGGCAGCAGTCCGAGCACCTGCTGACCGGCCGTGCCGAACTTCTCCAGCGGCACGATCACCCCGCCGCCGACGAGCAGCAGCAGGAAGACGAGGTTGGCGGCGGCCAGCGTCGCCTCCGCCTTCAGGGTGCCGGCCATCAGCAGCCCGAGCCCCGAGAAGGCGGCCGTGCCGACGATCAGCAGGAGCAGGACGGCGGCCGGGTTCCCGTGCGGGGACCAGCCGAGCGCGAAGGCGATCGCCGTCAGCAGGATCACCTGGAGGACCTCCGTGACCAGCACGGACGCCGTCTTCGCGGTCATCAGGCCCCAGCGGGGGAGCGGGGAGGAGGCGAGCCGCTTCAGCACCCCGTAGCGGCGCTCGAAGCCCGTGGCGATGGCCTGGCCGGTGAACGCCGTCGACATCACCGCGAGGGCCAGGATGCCGGGCGCGAGGAAGTCGACCGCCTTGCCGGAGCCGGTGTCCACGATGTCGACGGAGCTGAACAGCACCAGCAGCAGCGTCGGGATGACGACCGTCAGCAGCAGCTGCTCGCCGTTGCGCAGCAGCATCCTGGTCTCCAGCGCGGCCTGCGCGGCGATCATGCGGGGGAGGGGGGCGGCACCCGGCTTCGGGGTGTAGGTGCCCGAGGCGGTGGTCATGAGCGCAGCTCCTTGCCGGTCAGCTCCAGGAAGACGTCCTCGAGGGTGTGCCGCTCCACCGAGATCCGGTCCGGCATCACCCCGTGCTGGGCGCACCACGAGGTCACCGTGGCCAGCAGCTGCGGATCGACCTTGCCGACGATCCGGTAGGAGCCGGGGGTCAGCTCGGCGGCCGTGCAGTCGGCCGGGAGCGCCTTGAGCAGGGAGCCCACGTCGAGGCCCGGGCGGCCGCCGAAGCGCAGGGTGTTCTCGGCGCCGCCCTTGCACAGCTCCTCGGGCGAGCCCTGGGCGATGACCCGGCCGCCGTCGATGATCGCCACGTCGTCGGCGAGCTGCTCGGCCTCGTCCATGTGGTGCGTGGTGAGGATCACCGAAACGCCGTCGGCGCGCAGGTCCCGCACCAGGTCCCAGGTGGCGCGGCGGGCCTGCGGGTCGAGGCCGGCCGTCGGTTCGTCCAGGAACACCAGCTCCGGGCGGCCCACGACGGCCATGGCGAGCGCGAGGCGCTGCTGCTGGCCGCCGGACAGCCGGCGGTAGCCGGTACGGCCGCAGGAGCCGAGTCCCAGCCGCTCGATGAGCGCGTCCACGTCCAGCGGGTGGGCGTGCAGCTTCGCCACGTGCCGCAGCATCTCGTCCGCCCGGGCGCCGGAGTAGACGCCCCCGGACTGGAGCATCACGCCGATGCGGGGCCTCAGCTGCGCGGACTGCCGTACCGGGTCGAGGCCCAGGACGCGCACCGTGCCGGAATCCGGCTTCCGGTACCCCTCGCAGGTCTCGACCGTGGTCGTCTTCCCCGCCCCGTTGGGGCCGAGGACGGCGGTCACTCCCGCCCGGGCCGCCAGGTCGAGGCCGTCCACCGCGGTCTTCGTGCCGTACCGCTTCACCAGGGCCTGGACCTGGACCACGGGCTCGCTTCGCATGGGTCCAAAGTCTAGGGAGACGCCGTGGCGCTCAGTCGCGGGGGTGCGGGAACTCCTCCTCACGGGGCCGGTGCAGCGGCAGCCAGCGCTCCGCGTAGGCCACCGCGTCCGCCACCGGGAACAGCCGCGCGTCCGCCGCGCCGACCGGGCCGCGCAGGACGGGCCGGTCCCTCTCGAAGTCGTGCCCCAGCTCGTCGAAGCGGTCGGAGGTGATGGAGACCTCGACGACCCGCTCCCAGCCGCCGCCCGGGGCGGGCCTGCCGACCTCGACGCGGGGCGCGGGTATCCGGTACTCGGCCAGGTGGAAGCTGGTGCAGGCGCCGTAGCCCGCGCCGAGCAGCAGCACCCGGGCGCCCAGCCTCTCCAGGCGGGCCAGCGGGCTGCGCTCGCCGAGCCGGCAGTCGGGCGCGTGGCCGTCGGTGATGTCCCGCGCCAGCGGACCGAGGGCGGCGAAAGAGGTCTGCGGATGGGCGCTGCGCACGGCGCCGGGCCAGGTCCGCACGGTCTCCGGGATCACGCCGACCCCGCGCGAGGGGGTGATCAGCGGTTCGTACGGCGGCATGGTGGCGCGGATGCGCTCCCACCACTCCTCGGGCACCGGCGGGTCCCCCCACAGGGCGGGATCGGACTGGTCGCCGGTCTGGCTGGGGACGACCAGCGTGCCCGAAGGGCCCAACGCGTCGAGGACGGCCCGGACGACCGCGACGGCCCCGCCGTTCACCCAGCCGAGGGAACTCAGCGAGGAGTGCAGGAGCAGTGTCTCTCCGGTCTCCACACCCAGCAGGCGCACCTGTCGGGCGATGCTGTCCCGGGTGACGAGAGGGCCGGTCGGAGGGGGTGTGGGCATGGTCCGGGAGTCTTCCCGACGGGGCCTCGCGGCGCCACCGAATTGCCTGGTCGGAGGCGGGCGAATGATCGATCAGAAGATCGTTTCCGCAGGTCGGATTAGGTTTGCCTAAGTGACGCAGGGCACCGCCCCATGATCCGGACGGCGCTTGTCAGGGTCGGAGGAATTACGCAACAATGGCGTTGTGAAAAACGTCGGCGAGGCTCGGGAGACCCCCACGGGGGCCCCTCAGGAGGAACTCGCGACCGGTGAGCGCTCGACGCGCAACCGGGTCGCGCGGTCCATCCTGGACCACGGCCCGTCGACCGTCGCCGACCTCGCCGGCCGGCTGGGACTGACCCAGGCGGCCGTCCGGCGTCACCTGGACGCGCTGGTCGCCGACGACGTCGTGGAGCCCCGCGAGCAGCGCGTGTACGGCACGCGCACGCGCGGGCGTCCCGCGAAGGTCTTCGCGCTGACCGACTGCGGCCGCGACGCCTTCGACCAGTCGTACGACAAGCTCGCCGCCGACGCGCTCCGCTGGATCGCCGAGCGCGAGGGCGGCCCCGAGGCGGTCGCCGCCTTCGCCCGCGCCCGGATCGCCGCACAGGCGGGCGCGTACCGCGAGGCCGTCGAGGCCGTGAGCCCCGACAAACGCGCCGAAGCGCTGGCCAAGGCCTTGAGCGCCGACGGGTACGCTGCTACGGCGCGCAGCGCACCGGTCGGTGAGCAGCTCTGCCAGCACCACTGCCCGGTCGCCCACGTCGCGGAGAAGTTCCCGCAGCTGTGCGAGGCGGAGACCGAGATCTTCGCCGAGCTGCTGGGTACGCACGTACAGCGACTGGCGACCATCGCGCACGGCGACGGCGTCTGCACGACGTTCATCCCCAAGATTTCCACTGACGCACCTGCAAGCACGGCCGGGAGGAACCCCGCATGACTCTCCCCACGGAGACTGCTCACCCCGAACTCGAGGGCCTGGGCAAGTACGAATACGGCTGGGCCGACTCCGACGTGGCCGGTGCGTCCGCGCGCCGTGGCCTGAACGAGGACGTCGTCCGCGACATCTCGGGCAAGAAGTCCGAGCCGGAGTGGATGACGAAGCTGCGTCTCAAGGGTCTGAAGCTCTTCGAGAAGAAGCCCATGCCGAACTGGGGCTCGGACCTGTCGGGCATCGACTTCGACAACATCAAGTACTTCGTGCGCTCCACGGAGAAGCAGGCGGAGTCCTGGGAGGACCTGCCCGAGGACATCAAGAACACCTACGACAAGCTGGGCATCCCGGAGGCCGAGAAGCAGCGCCTCGTCGCCGGTGTCGCCGCCCAGTACGAGTCGGAGGTCGTCTACCACCAGATCCGCGAGGACCTGGAGGAGCAGGGCGTCATCTTCCTCGACACCGACACCGCCCTGAAGGAGCACCCGGAGCTCTTCAAGGAGTACTTCGGCACGGTCATCCCGGCCGGTGACAACAAGTTCGCCTCGCTGAACACGGCCGTGTGGTCCGGCGGCTCCTTCATCTACGTGCCGAAGGGCGTGCACGTCGAGATCCCGCTCCAGGCCTACTTCCGTATCAACACGGAGAACATGGGCCAGTTCGAGCGGACCCTGATCATCGTCGACGAGGGTGCCTACGTGCACTACGTCGAGGGCTGCACGGCGCCGATCTACAAGTCGGACTCGCTGCACTCCGCGGTCGTCGAGATCATCGTCAAGAAGAACGCCCGCTGCCGTTACACGACCATCCAGAACTGGTCGAACAACGTCTACAACCTGGTCACCAAGCGCGCCGTGGCCTACGAGGGCGCGACCATGGAGTGGGTCGACGGCAACATCGGCTCCAAGGTGACGATGAAGTACCCGGCCGTCTACCTGATGGGCGAGCACGCCAAGGGCGAGACCCTGTCCATCGCCTTCGCGGGCGAGGGCCAGCACCAGGACGCCGGCGCGAAGATGGTCCACATGGCGCCGAACACGTCGTCCAACATCGTCTCCAAGTCGGTCGCGCGCGGTGGTGGCCGCACCTCCTACCGCGGTCTGATCGAGATCGGCGAGGGCGCCCCGGGCTCGAAGTCCAACGTGCTGTGCGACGCGCTGCTGGTCGACACCATCTCCCGCTCGGACACGTACCCGTACGTCGACGTCCGTGAGGACGACGTGTCCATGGGCCACGAGGCCACCGTCTCCAAGGTCTCCGAGGACCAGCTCTTCTACCTGATGAGCCGCGGTCTCTCCGAGGACGAGGCGATGGCGATGATCGTGCGCGGCTTCGTCGAGCCGATCGCCAAGGAACTGCCCATGGAATACGCGCTGGAGCTCAACCGGCTGATCGAGCTGCAGATGGAAGGCGCGGTCGGCTAGTCGCCACCGCCCCCACCATCAAGCCACTGACCTGAGAAAGCGAGCAATACGACAGCCATGGCTGAGGCTCAGAACTCCCCCACTCTCGGCTCCGCTCGAGCGGGGGGACCCCCACCTGTGGGCAGCACCACCGCCGGCTCGATCGCGGTCGCCGCGGAGTCGACCGTCGTCTCGCGCATGAGCGCGCCCCCGTCCTTCGACGTGGCGGACTTCCCGGTCCCGCACGGCCGTGAGGAGGAGTGGCGGTTCACCCCGCTGGAGCGGCTGCGCGGACTCCACGACGGCACCGCCGTCGCCACCGGTGACGGTGTGAAGGTCGACGTGCAGGCGCCCGAGGGCGTCACCGTCGAGGCCGTCGGCCGCGACGACGCACGGCTCGGCAGGGCGATCCCCGTGGACCGCGTCGCCGCGCAGGCGTACACCGCCTTCGAGCAGGCGTCGGTCGTGACCGTGCCGAAGGAGACCGTCCTCACCGAGCCGATCCGCATCGCGGTGCACGGCCAGGGCGGTACCGCCTTCGGCCACCAGGTGATCGAGCTGGGCGCCTTCGCCGAGGCCGTCGTGGTCATCGACCACACCGGCGACGCCGTTCTCGCGGCCAACGTCGACTACGTCCTCGGTGACGGCGCCAAGCTGACCGTCGTCTCCGTCCAGGACTGGGACGACAAGGCCGTCCACATCGCCCAGCACAACGCGCTGATCGGCCGGGACGCCTCCTTCAAGTCCGTGGTCGTGACCTTCGGCGGCGACGTGGTCCGTCTGCACCCGCGCGTGGAGTACGCCGGCCCCGGCGGCGAGGCCGAGCTGTTCGGCCTGTACTTCACCGACGCCGGTCAGCACCAGGAGCACCGCCTGCTGGTCACCCACAACACCCCGCACTGCAAGTCGAACGTCGTCTACAAGGGCGCGCTCCAGGGCGAGGCCGCCCACGCGGTGTGGATCGGTGACGTGCTCATCGAGGCCAAGGCCGAGGGCACGGACACGTACGAGATGAACCGCAACCTGGTCCTCACGGACGGCGCGCGGGTCGACTCGGTGCCGAACCTGGAGATCGAGACCGGCGAGATCGTCGGCGCCGGCCACGCCTCCGCGACCGGCCGCTTCGACGACGAGCAGCTCTTCTACCTGATGGCCCGCGGCATCCCGGAGTACGAGGCCCGCCGACTGGTGGTCCGCGGCTTCTTCGCCGAGCTGGTCCAGCAGATCGGCGTCACGGACATCGAGGAGCGCCTGCTCGCCAAGATCGAGGAGGAGCTGGAGGCTTCGGTCGCATGACGACCTTCGTACGCGTCTGCGGACTGAGCGAGCTGGAGGAGGACACCCCCAAGCGGGTGGAACTCGACGGCACGCCGGTCTCGGTCGTGAGGACCGAGGGGGAGGTGTTCGCCATCCACGACATCTGCTCCCACGCGAACGTCTCGCTCTCCGAGGGCGAGGTGGAGGACTGCCAGATCGAGTGCTGGCTGCACGGCTCCGCCTTCGACCTGCGCACCGGCAAGCCGTCCGGCCTCCCGGCCACCCGCCCCGTCCCCGTATACCCCGTAAAGATCGAAGGGGACGACGTGCTCGTCTCCCTCACCCAGGAGTCCTGAGGCACCCATGGCAACGCTTGAAATCCGAGACCTGCACGTCACCGTCGAGGCCGACAACGCCACGAAGGAGATCCTCAAGGGCGTCGACCTCACCGTGAAGCAGGGCGAGACGCACGCCATCATGGGCCCCAACGGCTCCGGCAAGTCGACTCTCGCCTACTCGCTCGCGGGTCACCCGAAGTACACGATCACCAGCGGCACCGTGCTGCTCGACGGCGAGGACGTCCTCGAGATGTCCGTCGACGAGCGCGCCCGCGCGGGCCTGTTCCTGGCGATGCAGTACCCGGTCGAGGTCCCCGGCGTCTCGGTCTCCAACTTCCTGCGCACCTCCGCCACCGCCATCCGCGGCGAGGCCCCGAAGCTGCGTACCTGGGTGAAGGAGGTCAAGGAGGCCATGGAGCGCCTCAACATGGACCCGTCCTTCGCCGAGCGCAACGTCAACGAGGGCTTCTCCGGCGGTGAGAAGAAGCGCCACGAGATCCTCCAGCTCGAGCTGCTCAAGCCGAAGGTCGCGATCCTCGACGAGACCGACTCCGGCCTGGACGTCGACGCGCTCCGCATCGTCTCCGAGGGCGTCAACCGCGTCCGCGAGACCGGCGAGGTCGGCACCCTGCTGATCACGCACTACACGCGCATCCTGCGCTACATCAAGCCCGACTTCGTCCACGTCTTCTCCGGCGGGCGGATCGTCGAGTCCGGCGGTGCCGAGCTCGCCGACAAGCTGGAGGACGAGGGCTACGAGGCGTACACGAAGGGTGGCGTATCCGCGTGACACAGCTGCCGGGCCTCCTCGACACCGAGGCGATCCGCAAGGACTTCCCCGTCCTGGACCGACTGATCCACGACGGCAAGAAGCTCGTGTACCTGGACAACGCGGCGACCTCGCAGAAGCCGCGCCAGGTGCTGGACGCCCTGAGCGAGTACTACGAGCGCTACAACGCCAACGTCCACCGCGGTGTGCATGTGCTCGCCGAGGAGGCCACGGCGCTGTACGAGGGCGCGCGCGACAAGGTCGCCGCGTTCATCAACGCGCCGAGCCGCGACGAGGTGATCTTCACCAAGAACGCCTCCGAGTCGCTCAACCTCGTGGCCAACATGCTGGGCTGGGCCGACGAGCCCTACCGCGTGGACCACGAGACCGAGATCGTCATCACGGAGATGGAGCACCACTCCAACATCGTGCCGTGGCAGCTGCTCGCGCAGCGCACGGGCGCGAAGCTGAAGTGGTTCGGCCTGACCGACGACGGCCGGCTCGACCTGTCCAACATCGACGAGGTCATCACGGAGAAGACGAAGATCGTCTCCTTCGTGCTGGTGTCGAACATCCTGGGCACGGTCAACCCGGTCGAGGCGATAGTGCGCCGCGCCCAGGAGGTCGGCGCCCTCGTCTGCATCGACGCCTCCCAGGCCGCCCCGCACATGCCGCTGGACGTACAGGCCCTCCAGGCCGACTTCGTCGCCTTCACCGGCCACAAGATGTGCGGCCCGACCGGCATCGGCGTCCTGTGGGGCCGCCAGGAGCTGCTCGAGGACCTGCCCCCGTTCCTGGGCGGCGGCGAGATGATCGAGACCGTCTCGATGCACTCCTCGACCTATGCCCCGGCGCCGCACAAGTTCGAGGCGGGTACGCCCCCGATCGCCCAGGCCGTCGGTCTCGGTGCCGCGATCGACTACCTCGACGCGATCGGCATGGACCGGATCCTCGCCCACGAGCACGCGCTGACGGAGTACGCCGTACGCCGCCTGGCGGACGTCCCGGACCTGCGGATCATCGGCCCGACCACGGCCGAGGACCGCGGCGCCGCGATCTCGTTCACGCTCGGTGACATCCACCCGCACGACGTGGGCCAGGTCCTCGACGAGCAGGGCATCGCGGTCCGGGTCGGCCACCACTGCGCGCGGCCGGTCTGCCTCCGCTACGGAATTCCTGCGACCACGCGAGCGTCGTTCTATCTGTACTCCACGCCCGGTGAGATCGACGCACTGGTCGAGGGGCTGGAGCACGTACGGAACTTCTTCGGCTGAGAGGCGTGAGCTGAAACCGTGAAGCTGGATTCGATGTACCAGGAAGTCATCCTGGACCACTACAAGAACCCGCACGGGCGTGGTCTTCGGGATGGCGACGCCGAGGTGCACCACGTGAACCCGACGTGCGGCGACGAGATCACTCTCCGCGTGAAGTACGACGGCACGACGATCGAGGACGTCTCCTACGAGGGACAGGGCTGCTCCATCAGCCAGGCCTCCGCGTCCGTGCTGAACGAGCTGCTGGTCGGCAAGGACCTGGCCCGGGCGCAGAAGATCCAGGAGACCTTCCTGGAGCTGATGCAGTCCAAGGGCCGGATCGAGCCGGACGACGCGATGGAGGACGTGCTGGAGGACGCGGTCGCGTTCGCCGGTGTCTCCAAATACCCCGCGCGGGTCAAGTGCGCCCTCCTGAGCTGGATGGCGTGGAAGGACGCGACGGCCCAGGCATTGGGTGGCGCCGACGCCGAAAGGAAGACGGCATGAGCGAGACCGCTGAGATGAAGCCGGCCTCGGAGGAAGAACTCCGCGAGGCGCTGTACGACGTCGTCGACCCCGAGCTGGGCATCGACGTCGTCAACCTCGGCCTGATCTACGGCATCCACATCGACGACGCGAACATCGCGACGATCGACATGACTCTGACCTCGGCGGCCTGCCCGCTGACGGACGTCATCGAGGACCAGGCCAAGTCCGCCACGGACGGCCTCGTCAGCGAGCTCCGCATCAACTGGGTCTGGATGCCGCCGTGGGGTCCGGACAAGATCACGGACGACGGTCGCGAGCAGCTCCGGGCGCTCGGGTTCAACGTCTGAGAACACCGCGTACCCGAACGTGACGGAAGCGGCGGCACCCTGCCGGGTGCCGCCGCTTCCGTGTGCTCAGGCCGGCTTGGCCACCAGCAGGAACGCCGAGTCCGCCCGGAAGGGGTCGGTGTTGCGGTACGGGTCCAGCCGCAGCCGGGAACCGTCGTGGCGCAGGAAGCGGCCGGAGTGGGCGGCCGACTCCAGCGAGGTCCCGCCGGCGAAGGCGGACGGGCGCGGGCAGAAGGTGGCGTCCCGCTCGAACGCCCGTGATCCGTCGTCGTCTCCGGCGCGCAGGAGGCCGTCCCGGACACGCAGGTATCCGCCGCCGGCCGTGGCGAAGGAGTAACAGCGGCCGTTCGCCAGGCCCTTGACCAGCCGGAAGGTGGCGGCGCGGCGGGCGGCGGCGGAGCCGAGCGGGCCGAGCTTCACGTCGTCGCCGCTGAGGTGCCAGTAGTCGCCCGGGTGGTTGAGGGAGCGCACGGCGGTCTCCCCGCCCGTGGCCTTCGGTGAACCGCCCTGCCGGAACGGGGACTTGGCCGGCGTCGGGGTCGGGTCGCCGGCGGGCAGGACGGGGGACTCGGCGGCCCGTGGAGCCGCCGGGGACGGGTGGCCGCCGCCCTTCGCGGGAGGGGACGTCCTCGCCGGCCGGGAGGCGGACGAGCGCGGGCCGGGGCTGCCGTCCGCCGGTGCTCCGGCAGACGTGCCGGCCTTGGGTGCCCCGTTCGCCGCCGGGGCCGCCCGGGTCTTCGGGGCCTCGCCGTGCACGGCGGTCACGGTGACACCGGCGGCCACGGCCGCCAGGACCAGGGCGCCGGCCGGCCAGAGCAGCCGTCCGGGCCGCTTCCGCGCGGTGCCGGGTATCGGGTCGTCCTCCGGGTGCTGCCGTTCCGGGGGAAGGGGGCTGTTCTCAGGCATGCGTGGTTCTCCACCGCCGCCCGGACGGCGACCGGGGGCGTGAGGGTGAGGTGGGCGAGGGGCGTCGAAGACGTGGTGCCGAGGGGTGGACGCTAGTGAACCCGGCACCTGTCCACGGGCGTTTTCGGCGGGCCCTTGCCCCGAAAGTGTGACATTCGGATGGTGTACATCCGTACACATCCGTTGTGTACGCTCGTACACATGGGATACCTGCTGCTCGCCGGCGCCATCGCCGCCGAGGTCGCCGCGACGACGGCGATGAAGTACACCGAGGGCTTCACCCGGCTCTGGCCCTCCCTCGTCACCTCGCTGGGCTACGTCGTCTCCTTCGCGCTGCTGGCCCAGACGCTGAAGACCGTGCAGATCGGCACGGCGTACGCGATCTGGTCGGGCGTGGGCACCGCGGCCATCGCCGTGCTGGGCCTGCTGCTGTTCGGTGAGGGGCTGAGTCCGGCCAAGGTCGCCGGGATCCTGCTGATCATCGGCGGAGTCATGGTCCTCAACCTGGGCGGGACGGCCCACTGATGCCCCGCCGCTACGATCCCGACCGGCGGCAGCGGATCATCGACGCGGCGATCCGCGTGGCCGGCCGGGACGGCATCTCCGGGCTCAGCCACCGCTCGGTCGCCGCCGAGGCCGACGTACCGCTCGGCTCCACCACCTACCACTTCGCGACCCTGGACGACCTGCTGGTGGCCGCCCTCTGCCAGGCCACCGAGGGCTTCGCCGGGGTCCTGGACGACAGCGGGGTGCTGCGGGAGGCCGACGGCGACCTCGCGGCCGGCCTCGCCCGGGTCCTCGGCCAGTGGCTGGGCGGTGACCGGCCGGGCGTGGAGCTGGAGTACGAGCTGTACCTGGCGGCCCTGCGCCGGCCCGCCCTGCGGCCCGTCGCCGCCCGGTGGACCGAGGAGACGGCCGAGCGGCTCGCCGCGCGGGTCGACCCGGTGACGGCACGGGCGCTGCTGGCGCTGATGGACGGAATCTGCCTCCAGGTGCTGCTGACGGGCGGTTCCTACGACGAGGAGTACGCCCGCGCCGCGCTGGCTCGGCTGATCCCCTGAACCGGCGCCCGCCACCTGAGACGCCCCGGTGGCGGTTGGCCTCCGCGACCCCGCCCACGTTAGGTTTTCCCCCATGACCGACTCTGCTTCCCGCACCACCGGCGCCGTCGCCGCCGGCCTCGCCACGATCGCCTCCGACGGCACCGTCCTCGACACCTGGTTCCCGGCCCCCGAGCTGGTCGCCGAGCCCGGCCCGGCCGGCACCGAGCGGCTTACCGCCGAGCGCGCGGCGGAACTGCTGGGCGGCGGCGCGACCGCGGCGATCGGCCCGGACAGCCGCCGGGGCGTCGAGGTGGTCGCGGTGCGCACGGTCATCGCGTCCCTGGACGAGAAGCCGATCGACGCGCACGACGTGTACCTGCGTCTGCACCTGCTCTCGCACCGCCTGGTCAAGCCGCACGGCCAGAGCCTGGACGGCATCTTCGGCCACCTCGCGAACGTCGCCTGGACCTCGCTCGGCCCGGTCGCCGTGAACGACATCGAGAAGGTGCGTCTGAACGCCCGCGCCGAGGGCCTGCACCTGCAGGTGACCTCGATCGACAAGTTCCCGCGCATGACGGACTACGTCGCCCCCAAGGGCGTCCGCATCGCCGACGCCGACCGGGTCCGGCTGGGCGCGCACCTCGCCGAGGGCACCACGGTCATGCACGAGGGCTTCGTCAACTTCAACGCCGGCACCCTCGGCACCTCGATGGTCGAGGGCCGCATCTCCGCCGGCGTCGTGATCGGCGACGGCTCCGACATCGGCGGCGGCGCCTCCACGATGGGCACCCTGTCCGGCGGCGGCAACGTGATCATCTCCGTCGGCGAGCGCTGCCTGATCGGCGCCGAGGCGGGCGTCGGCATCGCGCTCGGCGACGAGTGCGTGGTCGAGGCCGGCCTGTACATCACCGCGGGCACCCTCGTCACCATGCCCGACGGACAGATCGTCAAGGCCCGCGAACTGAACGGCGCCTCCAACATCCTCTTCCGCCGCAACTCGGTCACCGGCAAGGTCGAGGCCCGCCCGAACAACGCGGTCTGGGGCGGCCTGAACGACATCCTGCACAGCCACAACTGATCACCGGCCGCCGTAGACCTGCGGCCGAGCTGTCGGCACCTGTCGGTGCCGGTCACCATTGAGCGCCCTTCCACGGCCCGAGAACGGCCCGGGAGGGCGCTCGTGCGTGAGCACCGCATAAGGGGTTTCGGTCGCCGGGCTTCTACGGTTTCCCGGGCTTGTGGAGCTAGCCCCTCCCCGGGGTGATCGCGATACCGGCCGGGTTGGTGCTGACGGGGATGGTCGCCACGACGGTGTTGGTGGTGGTGTCGATCACCGACACGTCGTTCGAGGCGAAGTCGGTGACGTAGGCGCGTCGGCCGTTCGGGGTGATCGCGACACCGAGCGGGCGGGTGCCGACGGGGATGGTCGCTACGACGGTGTTGGTGGTGGTGTCGATCACCGACACATCGTTCGAGGCGTCGTTCGCGACGTAGACGCGTCGCCCGTTCGGGGTGATCGCGACACCGAACGGGTGGGCGCCGACGGGGATGGTGCCTGCGACCGTGTTGGTGAAGGTGTCGATCACCGACACGTCGTTCGAGGCGAAGTTGGTGACGTAGGCGCGTCGGCCGTTCGGAGTGATCGCGACACCGCCCGGCGCTGCGCCGACGGGGATGGTGGCCACGACGGTGTTGGTGGCGGTGTCGATCACCGACACATCGTCCGAGCCGTCGTCGGCGACGTAGGCGCGCCGGCCGTTCGGGGTGATCGCGACACCGACCGGCATGGTGCCGACGGGGATGGTGGCCACGACGGTGTTGGTGGTGGTGTCGATCACCGACACCGTGCTCGAGGCGCGGTTGGTGACGTAGGCGCGCCGGCCGTTCGGGGTGATCGCCACGCCTTCTGGGCCGTTGCCGACGGGGATGGTGGCCACGACGGTGTGGGTGGCGGTGTCGATCACCGACACATCGTTCGAGTCGCGGTCGGTGACGTAGGTGCGTCGGCCGTTCTGGGTGATCGCCACAGCCGTCGGGCCGTTGCCGACGGGGATGGTGCCTGCGACGGTGTTGGTGGTGATGTCGATCACCGACACATCGCTCGAGCCGTTGTCGGCGACGTACGCGGTCGGGGTCGGGTCGGCCCAGGCAGGGGATGAGGAGACGGCCGGCAGGGCCAGTCCCGCCAGCACGGCCAGTCCCGCCACACCCGTCCGCGGCCACGCCCGGCGCCGGCTCCCTTTCGGCCTCGGACCGCGACGTGCAGGTGTTCCTACCGGGTCGGCTGGATGCATCGCCATCTCCTTGCAGCCGGCGCCACGGCCCTGCGACCCCCACAGCGAACGGGGAGCTCTGGGGATCAGCAGAACTGTGAACTGAGGGAATCGAGACACCTGACATATACGACGCGGTCCGGCGAGAAGTCAGCGAGGCGCGCCCGCCTGCGGCCGTACGGGGTCCAGGTGCCCAGGTCGATGGCGTACGGGATGGCCCGGGGGTGTCAGGCGGGCCGGGGCACGATGCTCACCGCGCGGTAGTCGTACCCGTCCTGCCGGAAGCCGGGGGCTTCCCACGTGAGGTCGACCCGCTGGCCGGCCGACAGGGTGCGGAAGCCGGGCGCCCGGATGTCGGAGTAGTGCCCGAAGCAGCCGCCGGGGGTCTCGGGGGAGTCGAGAACACCCCACCCTTCCTCGTCGTACCATGCGCGGACGGTCGCAGTCACCATGGACGGGATCCTCTCAGTTCTTGCCGTTGTCCACGATGACCGGGGTGCCGCCCGAGTCCGGGCCGCACGGGACCGCGTACACCGGGTGGGCCTTCGCGGCCTCCTTGTAGGCGTCGAGGCACCGGTTGTACAGGACCTTGTCGCTCAGCGACCGCTCGATGATCTTGTTGGCGGCGGCTATGCCCTCCGCCTCGATCCGCTTGCGCTCCGCCTCCGCCTTGGCCGTGCGCGCCGCCTCGGTGGCCCGCTCGGTGGCCTGCTCCTGCTGGATCTTCTTGTCGATCTGGTCCTGGAGCTTCTTGGACGGCTTGACGTTGCGCAGGTTGACGGAGGTGACGTCGATCCCGCGCGGTGCCAGGCGCTCCTCGACGAGGTCGGCGATCTGCGAACCGATCTGCTCGCGGGCGGACGCGTACCCCTCCTCGCTGGTGTGCTTCGCGAACACGTTGCGGATGATCTCGCGGCTGTCCGGCAGTACCAGCCGCGACTCGACGGCGTCCTCGCTGCCCGCCAGCCGGTACAGCTCGACCGCCTTGGCCGGCACCACGGCCCACTTGATGGTGACGTCCGCGTACAGCACCCCGCCCTGCGAGGAGCGGACCTCGACGGTGTCGTCCTCGTTGAGGTCGAGGTCCACCGGGCGGGTGGAGAAGGTGGTGACGTCGGTGAACGGCGACTTGAAGTGCACGCCCGAGGCCAGCGGCGTGCCGACCCTGCCGAAGGTCACCGGCACGCCGACCTCGGCGGCGCTGACGACATGGACGCAGGCGAACGTGCCCGCCAGCAGGGCCGCCACGGCGCTGACGGCCGCTCCCAGCTTCAGGCCCGCGGTGTCGCGGCTGCGGCCGACGAGAAAGAGCACCACCGCGGCTATGAGCAGCAGGATGGACAGCACGAACACAGGAATCCCCCTCAGGAAAGAACGTTCCCGCGCCGCCCAGGGCGCGGCCCCGGCGCATCGTAGCGATCTCAGGTGACCGAGCCGTGCGAAATTCCTGTCGCAGGCAGGCATAGCGGGGGACCTGTCGACGCGTCGGACGGTATGGAGGGCCCGGACACCGAAGGGCCCGGGGGACAGAGAAGGTGACGATGGATGCCCAGGCACAGGAGAGCTTTCGACACTTCGTGGCCGGTAGATCGTCCGCGCTGCTGAAGACGGCCGTCCTGCTGGCCGGCGGCGACCGGCACGCCGCCGAGGACCTGCTGCAGAACGCTCTGGTCAAGGCGGCCGGACGGTGGGAGCGGATCGAGGAGCCGGAGGCCTACGTACGACGGATCCTGTACCGGCAGCAGGTCAGCCGCTGGCGGCTGAAGTGGCGGCGGCGGGAGGTCATGGTCGCCGAGCCGCCGGAGACCGAGGCGGGGCACGGCCCGGACGCCCCGGCCGCCGCCGAGCTGCGGCTGGTGCTCCGCGGCGCGCTGGCCCGGCTCACCGCCCGCCAGCGCACCGTCCTGGTGCTGCGCTACTTCGAGGACCTGCCGGAGGCCGACGTGGCCCGGATCCTGGGCTGCACGGTGGGCACCGTACGGTCCACCACCCACCGCTCCCTGGCCCGTCTGCGCACCCTGGCACCCGAACTGGCCGCGCTGGACGGCCCCGGCGAGCAGCCGTCCCGTGACTTCTCGCCCGTGGAGGTGCGTCCGTGAATGTCGAGGAACTGGTACGCGACTCCTTGAAGGAGATGGCGGGTCAGGCACAGCCGGCGGCCGCGAACCTCGCCGACCGGGTGCTGGTGCTGCGCCGCACCCGTCGTACCCGCCGGATCGCCGTCGCCGCCGCCGGCACCGCGGCCGTGGTCGCCGTCGCGGTGGGCGTGACGCAACTGACCGGCGGTGGACGGGACGTACGCCCGGCGCAGGTCACGGACGGCCGGGTGGTGGCTCACCCCGACCAGTCCCCGCCGCGCGAGCTGATCGGCGCGGGCGATGCCGTCGTGGCCGGCTACAGCACGCAGAAGCAGGTGAAACAGCCGAACAAGGACAAGATCCTCACGCGCACCTACCGGCTGCTCGACCCCGGCACCGGCAGGTACGAGAAGGACGGCCGCTGGGCCCTCGCGACCGTCGCGCCCGGCGCCCGTACGGCCGCCGTGCTGGAGCGTGAACTGCCCGCGGCCCGCGTGGGGCTGCTGGACCTGGCGAGCGGCAAGGTCGAGCGGTGGATCCCGGTGCCGCAGGGCGCCGGCGGGGCGAAGTTCTCGCCGGACGGGAGCAAACTGGTCGTCACCACCTACGGCAAGAACCCCGACCGCGCCTTCTGGAGCAAGCGGATCCCGGTGAACGACACGATCGAGCCCCAGCAGGTGCCGAGCCGGACCGGGTTCTCGGTGTTCGACGTCGCCTCGGGAACGGGGAAGTGGCACAGCCTGCCCGTCGGGAAGGACGACGATGCGTTCTCGCTCAACGCACGCACGGATCTGGAGTTCAGTCACGACGGGAAGTACCTCTGGGAACCCCTGAGCATGGACCCGGGCCGCAAATACCACACCCTCGACGGCGCGGACGTGCCGACGCCCGCGAACGAGGCGCATGTGCACCCGTGGGTCGAGGCCGGCCTGTCGCCCGACGGGAAGTACGCGGCCGGTGACTTCGCCGGCAGGGGTGACGAGATCGCCTCCGCCGTCCACGACGCCCGGTCCGGGCGGCTGGTCACCAAGGTGCCCGGTCAGCAGCTGCTGGCCTGGGCCGACGGCAGGCGGCTGATCGCCTGGGGCATCGGCGGCGACGGCAACGAGTTCCACCAGCGGCTGGTCCTCGTCACCGTCGGCAGCAAGAAGGTGCGGCCGCTCAGCGGCTTCCGCTCGCCCAAGGACGACAGCGGCGGCCGCTGGGAGCCCCTGTTCACCACGCGCTGACCAGCTCCTCGTACCGGGCCCGCAGCCCGTCGGCCGTCTCCCGGCCGGCGGGCCGCAGGGGTGCGCGCGGCGGGCCGGCGGGCAGGCCGAGGCGGGTGAGGAGGGCCTTCGCGGTGACCGTGCCCGGCAGACCCGAGCCCATCATCGCCTCGATCAGTGGGGTCGCCGCCAGCTGGAGCGCGGTCGCCCGGGCGGTGTCGCCCGCGTCGAAGGCGTCGAGGATCGCCGTGAAGTGCCCGGGCACGGCGTTGGCGACCGTGCTCACGCAGCCCGCCGCGCCGACCGCGTACAGCGCGAGCACATGTTCGTCGCAGCCCGCGTAGTACGCCAACTCCGTCCGCGCGAGCACCTTCTGGGTGCCGAGGAAGTCGTAGGAGCAGTCCTTGACGGCCACGATCCGGGGATGCTCCGCGAGGCGGATCATGGTGTCCGGCTCGATCCTGGTGCCGGTGCGGCCCGGGATGTCGTACAGCATCACCGGCAGGCCGCTCGCGTCGGCCACCTCCAGGAAGTGGGCGGCCACGGCCTCCTGCGGCGGCCTGCTGTAGTACGGCGTCACCACCAGTACGCCGTCCGCGCCGGCCTTCTCGGCGGCGACGGCCAGCTCGGCCGTGTGCCGGGTGTCGGACGTGCCCACGCCCGCGACCAGCGCGACCCGGTCGCCGACCGCCGCCCGCACCGCCGTGATCAGGTCCGCCTTCTCCGCGTCGGAGGTGGTGGGCGACTCTCCGGTGGTGCCGCTGAGGACCAGCCCGTCGCAGCCCTGTGCCGCCAGCCGCGCGGCCAGCCGTCCGGCGCCGTCGGCGTCGAGGGCGCCGTCCTCGGTGAACGGCGTGACCATCGCGCAGAGCGTGCGGCCGAAGGGCGGGGCGGGCTTGTGCGTGCTCGTCATGGGAGTAGTCTCGGCACAACCCGGGTGAAGCTCTACTTAAATTAACTACACTTTATCTCTAAGCATCGCTAATACGTGAGGAGGCGGGGCGGCGGCCCTGTGTCCAACTCGCCCCTCATGGGTCACTATGGCCGGAGGGTCACCGACGTCTGTCATGGGAGGCACCATGAAGCTCGGCAAGGCACTGGCCACCGGCGTCGCCGAGGAGCGGCCGCCCGTCCACGAAGAGGATGCGCGACTCCCCGAGGAGACCGTCCGCACCGAACCGGCCGAGCCGGCCCGCGAAGAGGTCCCGGCCGTCCGATGAGGATGCGGCTCCCGGCGGAACGCCCCACGGAGCCGCCGACCGGATACAAGATCGCCCACCCGGTGCTGTCCCAGGACGGCACCCGGGCCGGGTTCACCGGCGTGTCACTCGGCGGCGCGCTCCCTTACGGCGTGCTCGACGACGCCGCGTGCGTCTACGGCCGCAGGCACCGCCCGCCCGCGCGGCTGTGCGACTGCGGCTTCCACTGCGTCCACGACGCCACGGCGGCCGAAGCCCTGCTCTGCACCGCCGAGTACCGCAGGGCGGTACTGCTCGAGGTGTCCGTCCTCGGCGCGTACATCCGTTTCGAGCGCGGCTTCCGCTACGCCCGGCAGCGGGTGCGCACGGCGACCGTCGGACCGTGCGACTGCGGTGCGGGGGCGGCCGGGCTGGCCGACGCGGGCTGGGGCAGGCCCGGCTGGCGCGTCCTGCTCCCCGTCTGCGGGAGCTGTGCGCGCGGCCGTACGTCCGTCTCGCTCGCGGGGTTCGCCCGGCTGGCCGGAGAGGGGCTGCGGATGGCCCGGGGAGCCGGTGCCGCAGCCGCGCCGTCCGGCGGGTTGGCGGTCGAGGACGAGTGCGGTGTGCCCGAACTCGCGGCCGAAGCAGCCCTGTTGCAGGCGCGCCTCGACTGGTTCCAGACCCAACTCGCCCGACTCGGGGAAAGCGGGGACCGGGGAGGGGACCAGGGCTAACGGCCCTGCGGCCGGGTACCCGGATGTTCCGTAGGAAAGGAGGCGGGGCACCGTGACCGTGGCTCAGTACGCACGGCCCGCGGCCGACGGACGCCCCTCCACGGGCGAGCCCGTCGGCCGGGCCGCCGAACAGGTCTCCCGGCCGCCGCGGCAGACGGTCGCCCTCGCCGAGGAGGAGCCGGCGGGGAAGGGACGCCGGGCCGGACGCGGCGGCGGACTGCCGGCCGCCGCGGGCGCGGCGGGCTACGTCGGGCCGATCGTCCTGGCCGGAGGGGCCACCGCCGCCCTCGTTCCGGCGCTGCCCGGTCGGGCGGCGGCGCCGACCGTGGCCGCGGTGTTCTTCGCCGTGGCCGCCGTGCCGGCCGCGACCGGACGCGCCCGGCTGCGCCGCGCCGCCCCGCCCGCACCGGAGGAGACCCTCGACAGTGTCAGGGCGGACGTCGACGTGATCAGGGAAAGGGCACACCGATGACGCACAGGACCCCGCACGGCTCGGGCGCCAAGGGCCCCGACGAGCTGCGGCAGCAGATCGAGCAGACAAGGCACCAGCTCGGCGACACCGTCGCCCAGTTGATGGAGAAGGCCGACGTGAAGGGCCGGGCCCGCGCGCGGGCGGCCGACCTGCGGGACAAGGCCGGCGCCATGACCGTCCAGCTGCGTGCGAGCGCCGCCCACGCGGGGCACGACATGCAGGGCAAGGCGGCCAGGGCGGGACACGCGATGCAGGGCACCGCGGCGAAGGCCGGACACGCGGTCCAGGGCAGCGCGGTCAAGGCCGGGCACGCGGTCCAGGGCAGCGCGGTCAAGGCCGGGCATGCCGTGCAGGGCAGGGCGGCCGATGCCGGGCACAGCCTGGAGGGATCCGTCCCGCAGCCCCTGCGCGGCGCGCTGCGCAGGGGCATGCGCCACCCGGGTCCGATCATCGCGGTCGGCGTGCTGGGCGCGGCCGCGGTGGCGGCCGGCATCGCCTGGCGCAGGCAGCACCACCGCTGAGCCTCCGCGACGAGTTCCGGGAGGGGCCCCGCGGACGCCCTGCCGGCACCCGTGACACCCTCCTGCCGAGGACTTCGTCCGTCCGGACGGAAGTTCTCGGTGGGAGGGTGGACGCACGCTGGACGCGAGGCCACCGAACGGCCCGCCGTGGAGAGCCGAGCAGGAGCCCCGCCATGTCCAAGGAATTCGAGATCGTCCGCGAGTTCGAGGTCGACGTCCCTTCCGAGCGGGTGTGGGAGGCGGTCACCACCGGAACCGGCGGATACCTGTGGCCGATGGACCCGCCCGAGCCCCGAGTGGGCGGCAAGGGTCCCTCCGGGTCCACGGTGACCGCCTGGGACCCGCCCCACCGCTACGCCCACCGCAGCGGGGACGCCGGCCCCGGCGTCCAGTCGCTCGGCCTGCTCGACCACACCATCGAGCCCCGCGACGAGGGCCGCCGCTCCCGGGTGCGCTACGTGCACAGCGGCGTCTTCACCGACGACTGGAACAACCAGTACGACGGCGCGAGCAAGCACACCAACTTCCACCTGCACACCCTGTGCGAGTACCTCACGCACTTCGCACCCCGCCCGGTCGCCTTCGCCCGGCTCGACGGCCCGCGGACCTCGGCGACCCCGCGGGCGCTCGCGGCCGTCGGCCGCGCGCTCGGCCTGGCGGACGACGCGGCCGCGGGCACGAGGACCGCCGTCCGGGGCCCCGGCGGACGGACCCTGGACGTGGTGATCGACTACCGCAGCCCGTACTTCGTCGGACTGCGCACCGACGACGCCCTCATCCGGTTCTTCGGACGCGGCAGCTGGGGCGCCCCGCTCGGCATCAGCATCCACGACTTCGCGCCGGACGCCGACGCCGAGGCGGACCGTACCGCCTGGCAGGACTGGCTGAACGGCGTGTTCAGCCGGTCCTGAGCGGCGCTACGGACGGAACCGCAGCACCTGCGGGTCGTGGTCGCTGATCTGGTCGTTGAACTCCGAGTTGACGTGCACGCTGTCGTACTCGAAGTCGCAGCCCCGGCGGATCGCCGGGCTGACCAGGATCTGGTCCAGGACCTGCTGGTTGCCCTGGTAGTCGTAGGTGTAACGCTCGCTCCGCGGCAGCGACTTGATCGCCGACCACAGTTCGCCGTCACCCTCGAGGATCTGCGCGGTCTCGGAGAACTCGAAGTCGTTCATGTCGCCGAGCGCGACGACGTTCGCGTTCTTCTGCACGGACAGGATGTCCTTGACGAACGCGTTCACCTCGGTCGCCTGCGCGTGGCGCTGCACCTCCGAGCTGCGCACCGGCGGCTGGAACTGCGAGGTCAGCCCCTGGTCGCCACCCTTGGAGTTGAGGTGGTTGCCGATCACGAAGACGGTCTTGCCGCGGAAGACGAACTCGCCGGCGAGCGGCTTGCGGCTGTTGGCCCAGGCGGCGTTCTGCGGGGCGATACGGCCCGGCGAGGCCGTCAGCTGCGCCTTGCCGTGCACCTTGGTGACGCCGACCGCGGTGGTCGAGTCGCCGCCGGCACGGTCCACGAAGGACACCCGCTCGGGGTTGAACAGGAACACCTGGCGGATGTTGCCGCCCGGCTCGCCGCCGTCCTGGTCGTTGACCGGGTCGATCGAGCGCCAGTCGTACTTCGGGCCGCCCGCCGCGACGATCGCGTCGATCAGCTTGTTCACGGTCCCGCTCGCGTCGACCGTGCCGTCGTCCTTGGCACCGTTGTTGTCCTGGATCTCCTCCAGGGACACGATGTCCGGCGACTGCAGGTTGTGCACGATCGCGGCGGCGTGCTTGTCGAAGGTGGCGTCCGACGGGTCGAGGTTCTCGACGTTGTAGGTCGCGACCGCCAGCTCGCGGCTCGACTGCTTCTGCGTCGTCTCGCGCTCCAGGCCGGCGCTTTTCAGCGTGCCCAGCCGGCTCGCGACCAGCGTGTAGCCGCCGAACTGGTTGAAGTCCAGCGGGCCGGTGGTCGCGCCCTCCAGGGTGTCGCCGACGTTCGCCTTCGGGAAGTCGGCGGTGGAGCCCAGGGACTGGATCTGCAGCCGGCCGGTGTTCTGCGACTCGTAGGAGCCGTAGACCGTGCCGCCGCGGAGGCTGCGGTGCTCCCGCGGCTTCACCGTGACCCACAGCTCGCTGTACGGGTCCGTCGCGGTGACCACGCGGGCGTCGGCGACCTGGACGTTCATGCCCTCCAGGGACTCGTAGTAGTCCAGGGCGTACTTCGACGGGTCCAGGGTCAGACCGTTGATCGAGCCGGCGGCGGCGGTGTCGCCCTCCGGTGCGTACGCGTCCGGCACCGAGTCACGGTCGACGACGACCGGCGCCGGGACGGCGTTGCCGCTGGAGACGGTCGTGACCACCGGCTTGGTGATCTCCGTCAGCGACTGGTTGCCGGACGAGGCGCCGCCCGGGACGTACTCGGAGACCGTGCCGGTCACCGTCACCGAGTCGCCGACGGCGGCCTTCGGCGTGGAGCTGGTGAAGACGAACACACCTTCGCTGGTGGCGGGGTTGTCGTCCGGGGTCGCGTCCTGCATCCAAAAGCCCTTGGAGGACCCGTACGTGCGCGTGGCCGTGACGATGCCCGGCACGTCCGTGACCTTCTGTCCGGCCAGCGGCGATATTCGGGTCGTGCCCTGGACGTCGTGGATGCGCACCGCGTCGGCGTGCGCGGGAGACGTGAGGACGACGACGGACGTCGCGCTGCAGACGGCGGCGACGGTGAGCGCGGCGAGGCGCGCGGAAGACCTGCTCGGCAAGGAAATCCCTCCGGGGACGTGCGTGAGCGCCGGGACGAGGGTGGAACGTGAGCGTGTCGGGCTCGTGGCCCTCTGTGACACGCATAGAGCCGAGTGAACAGTTGTCCCCCCAACTTCTACGCGCGTCAATCTCCTGCCTGACGCCGGGAGTTGTCAAGGTTTCGGCCATGTACGCGGGCTGACCGGTAGATGAACCGGGCTGCATGGGTGGAAATCCGTCTAGGCTGAGCGGCTGAGCCCGTTCACGGTCCGAGGAGAACCAGCCGATGCCAGACAGCTCCCCCCTGCCGCCCGTACGGCTGCGCCCCGAAGCGGAGCTGGCGCACGCCGCGCTGTCCACGCCCCTGCTCTCCCGGGCCGCCCGCCTGGCCCGCTGGGCCGGGCCCGAGACCCGCGTGGACGCCGGCGGCGGTCTCGCCGAGGAGCAGTTGCCGGCCGCGGTGGAACTCCTCGGGCTGACCGGTGACGACGCCGTCGCCTATGCCGGTGAGGCGTGGCGGGTCGCCGTGGACGCGGGCCTGGTGGAGATCGTCGACGAGGAGGCCGGCACCGTCCGGGCGGGGGCGGAGCTGGGACTGCTCACCGGCGGTTCCCCGCACGACGTGCTCGCCGTGTGGCTCGCCGCCCTGGAGACGGTGCTCGCCGACGCGAGCGTGCCCGACCTCGACGACCTGGTCGCCGCCATGGACGAGGACGGCGAGGTCGATTTCTCGTCACTCGACTGGGACCCGGAGGCCGAGGCGGAGTTCCTCGACGGCGTCCTCGGCAACCTCTATCTGCTGACCGTCAGTGAGGACGGTCCCGGCGAGGGGCCCGTCCCACTGCCCGCCCTCGCCGCGTCGATGATCGTGCCGGACGACATGGGTGAGCCCACCAACGACGTCCTGGAGCAGGTCTCCGACGCGATGATGCGCCTCGACGACCAGTTCCGGACCCTGGAGCCGGTCGGACTGGTCGAGTACCGGCCGGTGGACGAGGCCCTGATGGCCGACGCCGACGAGGAGCCCGCCACGCTCGTCGACGACACCGACGTCTCCCGCTACGGCATGGTCCGCCTCACCCCGCTCGGTGTGTACGGGCTGCGGGCGCGGCTGCTGGAGGCCGGCTTCGAGGCACCCGCCGTCGGTGAACTCGTCGACAAGGGCGCGGACGCGCTGCTCGACGGCACGTCGGCGTTCGGGCAGTCCGCGGCCCGCGCCGAGACCGAGCAGTGGCTGGCCCGCCGCGAACCCCTCGCCTCGGCACGGGAGTTGCTGGCCGCGGCGCGGGGAGCCGACCCCGGGGCGCCGCTGCGCAGGCTGCGCTGCCAGCAGGCCCTGTCCCTGGTGGGTCCGGAGGCCGAACCCGCTCTGCGGGAGGTTCTCGACGACCCCGAACTGGGCGGCCTCGCCCGGGTGTGGCTGAGCGAACGCGGGGCCGCCGGAGTGCCGGCACCCTCCGAGGCGCTGGTGTTCTGGCTGACCGTCGACACCGTGGCCGCGCAGCTTCAGGCCGAGGGGAACTCCGACGAGCTCCAGGCTCTCGTGGAGGGCCTGGCCGAGCAGCACAGCGGCTTCTTCTCCGCCGCCTGGCGCGTGGACCACCCCGCCACCGCGGACGTGCTGGAGGCGATGGGCCGACTGCACCCCGACAAGAAGGTGGCGAAGGAGGCCCGGAAGGCCGCGTTCAAGGCCCGCTCCCAGCAGGGAGGCTGAGCGACGGGAGCCTGGGCCCGGGGTGAACGACGGAGCCCGGGCCCGGCGGTTCGGCGCCGGGACGCGAGAAGACCGTAAGGCCGGACCCGGGCGTCACCCGCCGCACCGGACGGTGGGGGCGGTGCTTTTGCTGGGCATGGGGGCAGTTCATGCGGATTCTCGAACACGGGCCCGCGAAGTAGCCCCGCGTTCAACTCCCGTTCAGAAGTGGACGGGAACGTGTGCGCCGAAACCGAGGCCCGCCACCCTCCACGGCACTCCCACCGTCACAGGAGACACCATGTCGCTCACCCGCAGGGACTTCGCCAGGAAATCCGCGATCACCGGTGCCGGGGTCGCCCTGGCGGGCAGCGTCGGCGCACTCGCCACCGCGCCGAACGCCCTCGCGTCCACGGAGACCGACGCCGAGAGCGCGGACGGCGCGCCGGCACACGGCCACCACGGCGTCGGCTACGGCCCGCTGCTCCCCGACCCCGACGGCATCCTCGCGCTGCCCGCCGGGTTCCGGTACGAGATCATCACCTACAGCGGGAAGACCAGGCTGGAATCGGGCGAGTTCACCCCGTCCAACCACGACGGCACCGCCACCTTCCGCGGCCCCCGCGGCACCACCCTCCTCGTCAACAACCACGAGCTGGCCGGCGCCCGCGCCCAGTGGCCGCACCCGGTGCCGCTCACCGAGGGCCTCGTCTACGACCCCGCCGCGGCCGGCGGCTGCACCGTCGTCGAGGTCCGCCACGGCGGCGAGGTCGCCGAGTGGGTGGGCATCGCCGGCACCGCCACCAACTGCGCGGGCGGCAGCACCCCGTGGGGCACCTGGCTGACCTGCGAGGAGACCGAGGACAAGGCCGGCAAGAACGGCTTCACCAAGGACCACGGCTACGTCTTCGAGGTCGACCCCGAGGACCGCCGGGCCAACCGCGACCCCAAGCCCGTCAAGGCCTTCGGCCGCTACGCCCACGAGGCCGTCGTCATCGACCCCAAGCGCGGCCACGCGTACCTCACCGAGGACGCCTCCAGCCCCAACGGCCTGTTCTACCGCTGGGCCCCGCCGGAGGGCTTCCGCCACGGCCGCGGCAAGCTGCGCACCCTCGCCGACGACGCCGGCGTGCTCCAGGCCTTCAAGTGCTTCGACTCCGGCGGCACGTTCGTCGACGACCTCTCCCGCGCCACGAAGGTCGGCACGGTCTTCGGCGTCGACTGGGTGGACGTCCCCGACCGCGACGCGAAGACGGTCTCCGTCCGCAAGCAGTTTACGACCGGCCAGGTCACCCGCGCCCGCAAGCTGGAGGGCATGTGGTGGGGCGACGGCGGCGTCTACGTCGTCTCCTCCTTCGCCCGTGCGGAGAGCCCGGTCCAGCACGACGGCCAGGTCTGGTTCTACGACCCCAAGCGCCGCACCCTGACCCTGAAGGTCCTGCTCGGGGTGAACCCCGACCCGGCCGAGGACGGCGCCTTCGACGGCCCGGACAACATCACCGTCTCCCCCTACGGCGGCCTGGTCATCGCCGAGGACGGCGAGGGCGTCCAGCATCTGTTCGGCGCCACCGACAGCGGCCGCACCTACCCGATCGCACGCAACGAGCTGAACCTCGGCACCCCGGAGGAGGCCGAGTACAGCGAGTTCACCGGCGTCACCTTCTCCCCGGACGGCCGCACCCTGTTCGCCAACATCCAGACCCCCGGCATCATGCTGGCCATCACCGGTCCCTGGAAGCGGCAGAAGCGGGGCTGAACCCCGCGCCGCGATTAATTCGCTCGCCCGTCCCGCGGCCCCCCTCCTAGAGTGATGTTCGTCCAGGAGCGGGAGCCGCCGGCCTCGATCTCTGGACACCGAAGAACGTCACGCACCTCCCGGTGCGAAGGCAACGGCTACTTCCCTTTCCCGGAATGAAAACAGCCGTCGCCGAGCTGATCTCGGGAGGCGCGACACATGGTGGGTGTCCGGTGCGCAGGCAGCGGTTACTTCTTTGATCGGACGGTTGCGGGTTCGAGTCCCGTCACCGACCCCGGGTCGGTGTAGCTCAATCGGTAGAGCATCTGGATAAGTCCGCAGCCGACTTCTGAACTCGGGCACCCTCCATTAGTCGCGCCCCCTCCGAAAAGGCAACGAACAGTCACGAATTCGGGGGAATTCACCATGGCGCGATTCAACACGCGTACGACCAGGGCACATCCGAAGTCGGCGGTCACGTCGACCGGCCGCATCCTGCGCACCTACGAGGGCGGACGGGGTCAGGAGCGCGATCCTCGCTCCGAGCTCTTCCTGCTCGCGGTGGCGAACTTCGTCTCGCAGGACACCTTCTACGAGAAGGGCGCCGACCGCGACGGCCGGTACACCCGCCTCGTGCGCGACCTCGCCGTGACCGACCCGGTCTGGACGGCCGGGCTGCTGCGCTGGCTGCGCGGTGACGGCAACATGCGGACGGCCTCGATCGTGGGCGCCGCCGAGTACGTGCACGCGCGTCTCGCGGCCGGCGCGACCGACGGACCGTCGAACCGGCAGGTCGTGGACTCCGTGCTGCAGCGTCCGGACGAGCCCGGCGAGCTGCTGGCCTACTGGACGTCGACGTACGGCCGCGCCGTGCCCAAGCCCGTCAAGCGGGGTGCCGCCGATGCCGTACGACGGCTGTTCCACGCCAAGTCGCTGCTCAAGTACGACACCGCGACCAAGGGTTACCGCTTCGGCGACATCCTGAACCTCGTGCACGCGTCCCCGGACGCGGACAAGCCGTGGCAGGGCGAGCTGTTCCGGTACGCCCTCGACCGCCGGCACAACCCGGACACCGCCGTGCCGCCCGCGTCGCTCCCGGTGCTCACCGCGCACCGCGAGCTGATGGCCCTGCCGGTCGCCGAGCGCCGGGCGGTCGTCACCTCGCCCGGCGGCGCCGAGCGGCTGGCCGCGGCCGGGATCACCTGGGAGGCGCTCGCGGGCTGGCTCCAGGGCCCGATGGACAGGGCGGCCTGGGAGGCCGTCATCCCGTCCATGGGCGCGATGGCGCTGGTCCGCAACCTGCGCAACTTCGACCAGGCCGGAGTGTCCGACGAGGTCGCGGCCCGGGTCGCCGCGCGGATCAGCGACCCCGAGCAGGTGGCACGCTCGCGGCAGTTCCCCTTCCGCTACCTGGCCGCCTACCAGCACGCGCCGTCGCTGCGCTGGTCCTACCCGCTGGAGCAGGCGCTCGGCCACTCGCTGGCCAACGTGCCCGCGCTGCCGGGCCGGACCCTGGTGCTGGTCGACCGGTCGGGCTCGATGTTCTGGTCGCCGGTGTCCGAGCGCTCGCAGCTCAACCGGGCCGACGCGGCGGCGATCTTCGGCACCGCCCTCGCGCTGCGGGCGGCGAGCGCCGATCTCGTGCAGTTCGGTTCGACCAGCGACAAGGTGAGGTTCCGCAAGGGGGAGTCGGTGCTGAAGGTACTGGAGCGCTTCGGTGACCTGGGCGGCACCGACACCACCGCGGCGGTGCGCCGGCACTACAAGAAGCACGACCGGGTGCTGATCGTCACCGACGAGCAGCACGCGCCGAGCGTGCACGGCGGCCCGACCGCCCAGATCCCGGACCGGATCCCGGTCTACACCTGGAACCTGGAGGGCTACCGGGCGGGCCACGGCCCGTCGGGCTCGGGCAACCGGCACACCTTCGGGGGTCTCTCGGACGCGGCGTTCCGGATGGTGCCGCTGATCGAGGCGGCCCGCGACACCCGCTGGCCATGGCAGCACTGAGCCGCGACGGCCGGCATCGGGCGTGGCCCGCACTTCACGGGGGGTGCGGGCCACACCCGTGTCCGCGCGCGGGCGCACGCCGGGACCGGCCGGGCCGGGGATCGGTAAAATCCGGGGAGAACCGCCGGTTCGCGAGGAGTTGCTGGATGTCGCACGTCAGGCCCATGCGCGCGGACGCTCGGCGCAATTACGAGCGGTTGCTGGAGGTGGCGGCGGAGGCCTTCGCCGAGCACGGGGAGAACGCGTCGCTCGACCAGATCGCCAAGCGGGCGGGCGTCGGCTCCGGCACGCTGTACCGGCACTTCCCCACGCGGCAGGCGCTGCTGGAGGCGGCGTACGTGGACCGGATCGAGGCGCTCGGCAGACGCGCCGACGAGCTGGCGGCGGAGCTGCCGCCGGAGGAGGCGCTCCCGGCGTGGCTGACCGAGCTGTGCGCCGCCACGATACGACTGCGGGGCATGAAGGCCCTGTTGGGCGCGGCCGTCGCGGACGGCGGCGCGGTGGCGGTGACGGCCTGCGGTACGGCGGTGCAGGGGGCGGCGACCCGGCTGGTCGGGGCCGCTCAGGAGGCCGGGTTCCTGCGGGCCGACCTCTCGCCGATCGAGGTGCTGCGGCTGGCGCACGGGGTGGCCACGGCGTCGGAGCTGGGAGGCGGGGGGCCGGAGGAGATCAGCCGGTATCTGACCTTGCTGTGGGAGGGGCTGCGGGCGTAGCGGGCGGCCTGCGCGCGGGGCTGTCCTGCGCGCAGGCCGGAGTCGTCCGCGGAACCCGGGCTCCGGGGAGCTACAGCGCCCTCGCCCCCGGGTCCACCATGTTGCGGACCGTGCGGGCCTTGACGAAGTCGCCGATCGCCGTCATGTCCCACTCGCCGGAGAACTGGCGGACGAGCTTGGCCATCATGACGCCCGTCTGGGGCTCGGCGCCGGTGAGGTCGAAGCGGACCAGTTCCTCGCCCGTCGCCGTGTCGACGAGACGGCAGTACGCCTTGGCGACCTCCGTGAACTTCTGTCCGGAGAACGAGTTGACGGTGAAGACCAGGCCGGTGACGTCCTGGGGGACGCGGCCGAGGTCGACCACGATGACCTCGTCGTCACCGCCGCCCTCGCCGGTCAGGTTGTCCCCGGAGTGCTTGACCGCGCCGTTCAGGATCGTCAGCTTGCCGAAGTAGCAGCTGTCGATGTGGTTGCGCTGCGGACCGTAGGCGATGACCGAGGCGTCCAGGTCGATGTCCTTGCCACGGAACGCGGGCTCCCAGCCGAGACCCATCTGCACCCGGGAGAGCAGCGGCCGGCCGCCCTTGACCAGGGACACGGTCTGGTTCTTCTGCAGGCTGACCCGGCCCTTGTCCAGGTTGATCTTCCCGGCGCCCGGCGCGGGGGGAGCGGGCGGTGCCGGGGGCATGGGGGGAGCGGGCGGGGCGGACACCGCCGGGGCCGGCGGGGCCGGCGGGGCGGCGGGTGCTTGCGGCGCGGCGGCGGGAGCGGCGGCCGGTTCCTCCACCGTCACGCCGAAGTCCGTGGCGATGCCGGCCAGTCCGTCGGCGTACCCCTGGCCGACGGCGCGGGCCTTCCACTGGCCGTTGCGGCGGTAGATCTCGACGATGACCAGTGCGGTCTCGGTGCCGAGCTGCGGCGGTGTGAACGAGGCCAGTTCGGTGCCGCCGTCCGCGTCGCGGATCGTGGCGGTCGGCTCGATGCCCTGGAAGGTCTGACCGGCGGCGTCCGGGCTGGCGGTGACCACGATCTTCTCGATGTCGGACGGTACGGCAGCGGTGTCGACCGTGATGGCGTCGGGTGACGTACCGCCGCCGGAGCGGTACGTCACGCCGGGGCCCGCCGGCTGGTTGTAGAAGATGAAGTCGTCGTCCGAGCGCACCTTGCCGTCGGCGGTGAGCAGCAGGCCCGACACGTCGAGCCGCACCGGGGCGGCGACGTCCACCGTCACGCGCGCGGCGGAGAGAGGGATGTTCGAGCCTGGGGTCATAGCTGTCATGCCGGGTGAACGAACGAGGTGGCTTTACCGTTCCCTTACCAGCCGATCGGCCTACGGCACCACGACGATCTTCCGTCCCACCCCGGCCGCGAACTGCTCCAGCGCCTGGGGGTAGCGCTCCAGCGGGATCCGGTCGCTGATGAGGACGTCCGGGTCCAGCACCCCGCCGGCGAACAGTTCGGCGGCCCGCTCGAAGCTGTGCAGCACGGCCATGGAGCCGGTGATGGTGATCTCCTGGTTGTAGACGCGGTACGGGTCGATGGTGACCCGGGTCGCGTAGTCGGCCACACCGAACTGCAGGAACGTCCCGGCCTTCGCGACCCGGTCCAGGCCGTCCTGGATGGCCGCCGCGTTGCCGGTCGCGTCGACCACCACGTCCCAGCCGTGCGGCCGGTCGAGTTCGTCCGCGCCGGCCGCCGCGCCCGAGACGCCGAGCCGGCGGGCCGTCTCCAGGCGGGCGGGGTTCACGTCGACCACGTCGACGCTCGCCGCGCCGGTCCGCTTGGCCAGCTCCAGCATCATCAGCCCCATGGTCCCGGAGCCGTAGATCAGGACGTGCGCGCCGAGGCGCGACCGGAGCACGTCGTAGCCGCGGACCGCGCAGGAGAGGGGTTCCACCAGGGCCGCGTCCTCGGTGCGCACGTGCTCGGGCAGCTTGACGCAGTTGGCCACCGGGGCTAGGGCGTACCGGGCCGCGCCGCCCGCCGTCGTCACGCCGATCGCGGCCCACCGTTCGCACAGGTTGTTGTGGCCGGTACGGCAGTACCGGCACTCGTGGCAGTACAGCGACGGGTCGACCGCCACCCGGTCGCCGACGGCGACCTCCGTGACCCGGGTGCCGACCCCGACCACCTCGCCGGCGAACTCGTGCCCCGGCACGATCGGCAGCTTGGGGGCGAACTCGCCCTGGAGGATGTGCAGGTCGGTGCCGCACAGGCCGCACGCGGCGACCTCGACGACGACCTCGCGGGGCCCTGGCGTCGGGTCCGGGACCTCGGTGACGACGGCGCGGCCCACGGACTCGATGACGGCGGCCTTCATTTCACGGCTCCCAACGACAGGCCCTGGACCAGTTTGTCCTGGGCGGCGAACCCCGCGGCGAGCACCGGCAGGGAGATGACGAGCGACGCGGCGCACACCTTCGCCAGGAACAGGCCCTGGCTGGTGATGAAGCCGGTCAGGAAGACGGGGGCGGTCTCGGCGACCACGCCCGTCAGGACCCGGGCGAAGAGCAGTTCGTTCCAGCTGAAGATGAAGCAGATCAGGGCGGTGGCGGCGATGCCGGGCAGGGCGATCGGGGCGACCACGCGCGCGAGGATCACGGGCAGTCGGGCGCCGTCGACGCGGGCGGCCTCGATGACGGCGACCGGCACCTCGGCGAGGAAGGACTGCATCATCCACACCGCGATCGGCAGGTTCATGGAGGTGTACAGGACGACCAGGAGCCAGATGTTGTCGAGCATTCCGGCGTTCTTCGCGAAGAGGTAGATCGGCAGCAGTCCCGCGACGGCCGGCAGCATCTTCGTGGAGAGGAAGAAGAACAGGACGTCGGTCCATTTCCGCACCGGGCGGATGGACAGGGCGTAGGCCGCCGGGAGGGCCAGCAGGAGGACGAGGAGCGTGGAGGCCGCGGACGCCACCAGGGAGTTGATCAGGGCGGGCCAGGGTCTCGCCCCGCCTCCGCTGCCGAAGAACTCGCGGTAGCCGTCGAGGGTCAGCGAGGCGGCGAAGGAGGGCGGATTGGCCGCCGCGTCGGCTTCCGAGTGGAAGGACGTCAGCGCCATCCACGCGACGGGCAGGAAGAACACGATCCCGGTCAGCCAGGCCATGAGGCCCAGGCCGCCTCGGCGCAGGGCACTCATGCGCGGGACACCTCCTCGCGGAACAGGGACGACACGACGCGCAGGGCGAAGGTCGCGATGACGATCGAGCCGATGACCACCAGGACGCCCGCGGCGGAGGCGAGCCCGTTCTCGTGGGCCTGGTAGAAGCTCTGGTAGACGGTGTAGGGCAGGTTGGCGGTGCCGAGGCCGCCGGAGGTGAGGGTGAAGACGGCGTCGAAGTTCTGCACGATGTAGATCGACCCGAGGAGGGCGCCGAGTTCGAGGTAGCGCCGCAGGTGGGGCAGGGTGAGATGGCGGAAGATCTGCCAGTCGCTCGCACCGTCGACGCGGGCGGCCTCGATCTGCTGCTGGTCGCGGCTCTGCAGGCCGGCCAGCAGGATCAGCATCATGAACGGCGTCCACTGCCACACCAGGGAGGCCTCGACCGCGAGCAGCGGGGTCTTCGAGATCCAGTCCGGCTGCGGGCCGCCCACCATGTGCAGCAACCCGTTGAGCAGGCCGTACTCGGGGTTGTAGAGCACGTGCTTCCAGAGCAGGGCGGCGGCCACCGGTACCACCAGGAAGGGGGCGATGAGCAGGGTGCGGACGATGCCGCGGCCGCGGAACCTGCGGTCCAGCAGCAGGGCCAGCGCCAGCCCCAGGACCAGGCTGGCCAGCACCACGGCCGCCGTGAGCAGCACGGTCGTCCACACCGAGTGGCGCAGGTCCGTGTCGGTCAGCACCTGGCGGTAGTTGTCGAGGCCGGTGAAGTGGCGGGCCTTCGGGTAGAGGGCGTTCCAGTCGAAGAAGGAGATCACCAGCGTGGCCACGAACGGCAGCTGGGTCACCACGATCATGAAGACCAGGGCGGGCAGCAGCGGGGCCCGGGTGGCCCAGGCGCGCAGCCGGGCCGGGGGCCGGCGTACCGTCCGTGCGGGAGTGGCCGTGAGCGGGGCCGTCGTCGTCGCTGTCATCGTCCCTCGTACTCCTCGGAGATCCGCTCGGCGAGCGCTTGAGACTTCTTCAGGGCCGTGCCGACGGACTGGCGTCCGGCGATGGCCGCGCTGATCTCCTGGGAGACCTTGGTGCCGAGGTCGGTGAACTCGGGGATGCCGACGAACTGGATGCCGGGCGCGGGGCGCGGCTGTACGCCGGGGTCGTTCGGGCGGGCGCCCTCGATGGCCTCCCTGGTCATCTCCTGGAAGGCGGCCGCCTCCTTGCGGTAGGCGGCGTTCTCGTACGTCGACGCGCGTTTGCCGGCCGGGACGTTCGACCAGCCGGCGGTGTCGCCGACCAGTTGCTCGTAGCCCTTGCCCGAGGCCCAGGAGACGAACTTCCAGGCCTTGTCGGGGTTGCGGGAGGCGTGCTGGATGCCCCAGGCCCAGGTGTAGAGCCAGCCGGAGGACCGGGTCTCCTGCACCGGGGCGGGCGCGTAGCCGAGCTTGCCCCTGACCGGGGAGCCGTCGGCCTCCAGCAGCCCGGCGGCGGAGGTGGCGTCGTACCACATGGCGACCTTGCCCTGCGTCATGTTGTTCAGGCACTCGGCGAATCCGGACTGGGCGGCGCCGGACTCGCCGTGCTCGCGGACGAGGCCGACGTAGAACTTCGTCGCCTTCTCGAAGGCCGGGGAGTCGAGGCGCGCCGTCCAGTCCTTGTCGAACCAGGTGCCGCCGAAGGTGTTCACGACCGTCGTCAGCGGTGCCATCAGCTCGCCCCAGCCGGGCAGTCCGCGCAGGCAGATGCCCTTCATGCCGGGCCGGGCGCCGTCCGCCGCGGCGGCGAGCGCGGCGACCTGCCGCCAGGTGGGGTGGGCGGGCATGGTCAGGCCCTTCGCCGCGAACACGTCCTTGCGGTACATCAGGAAGGACGACTCGCCGTAGAAGGGCTGCCCGTAGAGCTTGCCGTCGTCGCCGGTGAGGGACTGGCGCATGGGCTTCAGGACGTCCCGCTCGTCGTACGCGGGGTCCGCCGCGACGTACCCGTTCATCGCGTGCAGCCAGCCGTTGCGGGCGTAGATCGGTATCTCGTAGTTGGAGAGCGTGGCCACGTCGTACTGACCCGCCTGGTTGGCGAAGTCCTGACTGATCTTGTCGCGGACGTCGTTCTCGGGCAGCACCGTGAAGTTGACCTTGATGCCGGTCTCCTTGGTGAAGTGCGCGGCGGTCAGCTTCTGCAGCTCGGTCATCTGGGGGTTGTTGACCATCAGGACATTGATGGAGTCGCCGCCGGAACCGGTCCCGCCCGCACCGGCCCAGCAGCCGGAGATCAGCGGGGCGAGCAGCGTCCCTGCGGCGGCCATGGCGAGCGTGGCTCGCGGCCTCCGTCGGCTGGGGGTGCGCATGGATCGCTCCTGGAGGTATGGGGACATAGGGGGCGCTCGGAGGGTGGCGCGCCCCCGGGGGAGGTGGGTGGAGGTGGGTGGGGCGGTCAGACCCGGATGACCTGCGGGCCCAGCAGGGAGTAGCGGTGGGCCTCGGCGGCCGGGAGCAGGGTGCTCGTCACGATCGCCTCCAGGGCGCCGACCTCGGCGAACCGGCAGAAGCTGACCGCTCCGAACTTGGTGTGGACCCCGGCGAACACGGTCCGCCGGGCGCCCCGGATCGCCTGCGCCTTGACCTCGCTGACGGCGGGGTCGGGGGTGGTCAGGCCGTGCTCGCGGGAGATGCCGTTGGCGCCGATGTAGGCGAGGTCGACGACGAAACCGGCCAGCATCTTCGTGGTCCAGTGGTCGACGGTGGCCAGGGTGCCGGGACGGACCCGGCCGCCCAGCAGCAGGACGGAGACGTGCTCGGCCTCCGCGAGGGCGCCCGCGACCGGCAGGGACGCGGTGACCACGGTCAGTGGCCGGTCCCGGGGGAGGGCCTCGGCGATGAGCTGCGGGGTGAAGCCCTCGTCGACGAAGACGGTCTCGGCGTCCCCGAGCAGCTCGGCCGCGGCACCCGCGATCCGGCGCTTCTCGGGCACGTGGCTGGTGGCCCGGAAGGCGAGCGTCGTCTCGAAGCCGGCGCTCTCCACCGGGCAGGCCCCGCCATGGGTGCGGCGGACCAGGCCGTGGTCCTCCAGCGCGCGCAGATCGCGCCGGACGGTCTCCTTGGCCACGCCCAGCTCGGCGGCGAGCGCGGTGACGTCCACCGAGCCGGTGGCGCGCGCGGCCCGCACGATCTCGCGCTGGCGTTCTTCCGCCGTTCTCGTGCTCATGCCGTCACCCGCTTCCCTGTGGAACTGCCCGTTCGGGCCCATGGGGGAAGTTCTACAGCGGGTGCGCGGCGCTGACCAGGTCTGTTGCGGGCCTGATACTGCCCGGGTGTGCCCGTTCGCCGCGTGCCGTGCCCGTCGCGGACCTGCGGCGGCGGGTGCCGCGGGGTGGGAGCGGGCGGCGCGGATGCCCGAACGCGGCGCGGGCGGGCCCGTTCGGTGCCCGCCCGCGCGCGTGGGCCGTCGTTTCCGGCTGCCGGGCCCGCCGGCGTCACGGCTGTCCGGAGCCGCCGGCGGCTCAGTACGGCCAGATCGGCGGGTCGGTCACGAAGTGCCCGCCGAGGCGGCTCTGGGCGGGGTCCGCCGGGTCCAGCTCGCCCTGCTCGGCGATCAGCTTCGCGGCCCACGGTTCGGAGTCGTCCCGTGGTTCGTAGCCCAGCGCCCGTGCCGAGGTGAGGTCCCACCACAGGCGGGTGTTGGCGGAGGAGCCGTAGACCACCGTGTGGCCGACGTCCTCGGCGGTCAGGGCCGTATGGAAGAGACGGGCGCCGTCGGCCGGGCTCATCCACACCGAGAGCATGCGCACGCTGGTCGGCTCCGGGAAGCAGGAACCGATGCGGACGGAGACGGTCTCCAGGCCGTGCCTGTCCCAGTAGAGCTGTGCCAGGTCCTCGCCGAAGGACTTGGAGAGGCCGTAGAAGGTGTCCGGGCGGCGCGGCGTGTCGACCGGGATCAGCGGATCGCCCGCACGCGGGGCGGGGGTGAAGCCGACGGCGTGGTTGGAGGAGGCGAAGACGATCCGGGGCACGCCTTCGAGGCGGGCCGCCTCGTACAGGTTGTAGGTCCCCTCGATGTTCGACCGGAGCACGGCCTCGAAGGGGGCCTCCAGGGAGATCCCGGCGAGGTGGAGGACGGCGTCCACGCCCCGCACGGCCTCGCGCAGGGCCTCCTTGTCGGCGAGGTCCGCGGTGATCGCGTCCGGCGCGTCGTCGACGGGGCGTACGTCGAACAGGCGCAGTGTGTGGCCGTGCTCCGGCAGCAGGGACCGCATCAGGGTGCCGAGCCCGCCGGCGGCGCCGGTGAGCAGGACGGTGCGGGGTGCGGGCATCCTCGGTCTCCTTCGACGTCAACGGCCGCGTTCATGGACGGCATTCACATGCGTGGACACGCTAGGGAGCGCCGACTTGCCTCGTCAAGTGTGCCGTGAACGGGGGAAATCCGCCGTCGATGCGCCCGTTCGCGCGCTTGACCCGCTCCGCGGACGGCCCGTAGCGTGAGATCGTTCAGAAATATAGACGACGATCAGAAGCATGCACCGACAGGGAGCGCTCGTGACGCCTGCCCCGCTCGCCGCCCGGCTCCGCGAGCCGAGCGGGCCGCTTTTCTTCCCCGTCACCGCCTACGGCCCCGACGGCGCCCTCGACCTCGACGTCTACCGCACCCATGTGCGCAGCGGCGTCGCGGCAGGTGCCGCCGCCGTGTTCGCCTGCTGCGGCACCGGGGAGTTCCACGCGCTGCTGCCGGAGGAGTTCGAGGCCTGCGTCCGGGCGGCCGTGGAGGCCGCCGAGGGGCGGGTCCCGGTCGTCGCGGGCGCCGGATACGGCACCGCGCTCGCCGTCCGCTACGCCCGTCTCGCCGAGGGCGCGGGGGCCGACGGCCTCCTCGCCATGCCGCCGTACCTCGTGCTCGCCGGACAGGAGGGGCTGCTGCGGCACTACCGCGAGATCGCCGCCGCCACCGCGCTGCCGGTGATCGTCTACCAGCGGGACAACGCCGTCCTCACCCCGTCGACGGCCGTGGAACTCGCCCGCACCGACGGCGTCATCGGCCTCAAGGACGGCCTCGGCGACCTCGACCTCGTGCAGCGCATCGTCAGCGCCGTCCGCACCGAGGCGCCCGGGGAGTTCCTGTACTTCAACGGCCTGCCCACCGCCGAGCAGACCCAGCTCGCCTACCGGGCCCTGGGCATCACCCTGTACTCCTCGGCGGTGTTCTGCTTCGCCCCCGAGATCGCACTCGCCTTCCACCGGGCGCTCGAAGCGGACGACACGGAAACCGTCCGGCGCCTCCTGGACGGCTTCTACCGGCCCTTCGTCGAACTGCGCGCCCAGGGCCGCGGCTACGCCGTCTCCCTCGTCAAGGCCGGCGTACGGCTGCGCGGCCTGGACGTCGGCGAGGTCCGCCCACCACTGCACGAACCGGCCGAGGACCACGTCGAACAGCTCGCTCGGCTGATCGAGCGCGGGCACGCGCTGCTGGGGGAGGCCGCATGAGGGCGTCGGCGTTCGTCTACCCGTGGGACGTCAACGGGGACCCCGGGGCCGCGGCACGCATCGCCGGACTCGGCGTCGAGCAGGCGACCCTCGCGTCCGCCTACCACTCCACGCGCGCCCTGACCCCCCGCCACCCCCGCCACCGCGTCGTCACCGCGGAGTACGCGGCCGTCCTCTACCCGCCGGGCGACCGCTGGGCGGGCCGTGGCCTGCGCCCCTACCCCGCAGGCCGCTGGGCGCCCGGCAACGCCTACGGGGAGGCCGCCGACGCGCTCGCGGGCGCCGGTGTGGAGGTGCACACCTGGGTCGTCCTCGCCCACAACTCCCGCCTCGGTGCCGAGCATCCGGACACCTCCGTCGTCAACGCCTACGGCGACCGCTACCCCTGGGCGCCCTGCATCGCCCAGCCCGCCACCCGCGCCTACCTGGTCGACCTCGCCGTCGAGGCCGCGGTACGCCCCGGCGCGCACGGCACCGAACTGGAGTCCCTCGGCTGGTACGGGCTCCAGCACCTGCACGCGCACGACAAGACCGCCGGGATCGCCCTCGGTGACGCCGGGCAGTACCTGATGTCCCTGTGCTTCTGTCCTTCATGCCGGGACGGGTACGACGCGCACGGCCTCGACGCGGACGGGCTGGCGGCGGCCGTGCGCACCGCGCTGGAACCGCTGTGGCGGGGCACGGCGGACGACGGGGGCTGGCCCACGGTGGGCAAGCTGCTCGGCGAGGACACCGCGGCCGCCACGCGCGCGTGGCGTGAGGAAACGGCCGCCGGCCTCCAGGAGGAGGCCGTCACCGCCGTACGCGCCGCCGCGCCCGAGGGCTTCCAGGTCCTGCTGCACGCCGACCCGGTCTCCTACCACTGCGGTGCCAACGTGGGTGTCGACCCCGCCCGCGTGCTCTGCGTGGCCGACGGCGTGGTGGTGCCCTGCACGGGCGGTACGGCCCTGCTGGCGCCCTTCGCCGAGCACGCGGGGGAACGGACGGTGCTGGCCGCCAACCTCACGGTCGTCGCCGGCATGGGCGGCGGTCCCGGCACGCTCGCGGCGGACGCGGCACGCGCGCGTGCCGAGGGCGCGACGGAACTACGGCTGTATCACGCCGGGTTGGCGTCGGACGGCGACCTGGCGGCGGTGCGGGAGGCGCTGTCCGCGCGCTGAGCGAGCACCGCGGCCGTCGCAAGCAGCCCGATGCCGTACAGCGGCAACAGCAGCACGGGGGAGGCCAGTTCGACCAGCCCGGCACCCGCGCCCAGCCCGACGGCGTTGGGCGTGAACACGAGGGTGTTCGCGCAGGCGGTCGCGCGGCCCAGCAGCGGGCCGGGCGTCCGCCGCTGGACGGCGGTGAACACCGCGACGAGCACACAGGGCAGGCCCAGGCCGATCCCCGCGGCGGAGGCGAGCGCGACGGCGTCGCAGGGCACCGCCCGCGCGGCGACCGAGAACGCCGTCAGCGCCGTTCCGGCCGCCGCGAACCGGCGCCCGCCGAGCCGCCGCAGCGCGGCCCCCGAGACGAGCCCGGCCGCCACCGAACCGGCGCCCTGGACGGCGGACAGCACGCCCGTCCAGGCGGGGGAGTGACCGAGGCCGTCCACGACGGCGTACGTCGTCGTGCTGCTCAGCGCGGCCAGCAGCATCGTCGTACCGCCCGCCGGGACCAGCGCGCGCAGCTCGGGGTCGCCCCACAGGTGCCGGACGCCCTCGGCGGTCTCCCGCGACCAGCCGGCGCCGGACCGGACGGGCCGTTCCTCGCGCACCCGCAGCAGCACGCACAGACCGGCGGCCAGCACGAAGGTGACCGCGTCCAGACAGGCCACGGCCGGGCCGCCGAAGGCCGCGTACAGCGCCGCGCCGGTCGGCGGGGCGACGAGCTTCGTGCCCTCCGCCGCGGTCATCCGCAGCCCGTTGAAGTCGCCCAGGAGCCGGCCCGGGACGGCCGCGGTGACCAGGGCCGACTCCGCGGCCTCGGCGACGGCCCCGACGGTGCCGTACAGGAGCAGGACGGTGAACAGCAGCCACAGCCCGTCGGGCGAGCGGACGGCGAAGAGCGTCGTGAGGACGGCGGCGAGCCCCAGGTTCAGGGCGACGAGCAGGGGCCTGCGGCGCACGCGGTCGGCGATCGTGCCCAGCGCCGGGCCGACGAGGGTGGGCGCCCACGCGGCGAGCATGCACAGGGCGGGCAGGCTGTCGGACCCGGTCAGGTCCTTGACCCACACGCCGACCGCCAGCGACAGGGAGGTGGTGCCGAAGGCGGACACCACCACACTCGCGAGGTACAGCCCGGCGTTGCGGTCCCGCAGGACGCGACGCACGGTCCAGGAAGTCGTCATGCCAGGTCATCGTGGGCCTGAGGCGGGCACCAGCGGATCGGTGAGGTGCCCTGTTCCGGGACCGGATCCGGGGCGCGCCGCGGCGGCGACAATCCGTCGGAACCTGGCACGGACGCCCCTGGGGCGCACGCGGGCGGAACCCTACCGTCGAGCGCATGCGCTACCTCGCTCCGGTCGTCATCGGCCTGCTCTACGTCGTCCTCATGTCCCTGGTCCCCGAGCCGCACCGGCGCCGCCTCAACGCCGTCATGGTGGCCGGTGCGGGCGCCGCCTACCTCGGCGGGGGCGGCCTCGGCGGCTGGGAGTTCGCGTTCACGGCGGTCGCCACCTGGGTCGCCTACCGGGGACTGGACTCCTGGACCTTCGTCGGCGTCGGCTGGCTGCTGCACACCGCATGGGACGTCGTGCACCACCTCAAGGGGCATCCGATCGTCCCCTTCGCCCACGACTCCTCGTTCGGCTGCGCGCTGTGCGACCCGGTGATCGCCCTGTGGTGCCTCCGCGGCGGACGCGCGCCGTGGACTTGGGGGCGCGGCACCGATGAGTTCCCGGCCGCCGCCCGGTCAGCACTGGGTACGGGTACCGCACCTTCGAAGGAGTGAGCCATGACCATGGTGGACCTCGGCCCGCAGACCAGGATCCTCGCGGGGCTCGCCGAGTCCGTGTCCGACGACCGGCTGGCGGACGCCACCCCCTGCCCGGACCTCGCGGTACGCAACCTGCTCGGCCATCTGCTGCATCTCTCCGTGGCCTTCCGCGACGCCGCCCGCAAGGACTTCGGGGCGACGACCGACACCAGCCCGAACGCCACCCTGCCGGACATCGGCCCCGGCTGGCGCGCGGAACTGCCCAAGGCGCTGGACGAGCTGGCCGACGCCTGGCGCGACCCGGCCGCCTGGACCGGTGACACCCGGGCCGGCGGGGTGGACCTGCCGGGTGCGGTGGCGGGCGCCGTCGTCGCGGACGAACTGGTGATCCACGGCTGGGACCTGGCCCGTGCCGTCGGCGTGCCCTACGCCCCCGACCCGGACGCCCTCGCGTCCGCCCACGTCTTCCTGCAGGCCGCGGCCGACGACCCGAGCCGCGGCGGCGGCATCTTCGGCCCGGTCGTCCCGGTCCCGGCGGACGCACCGCTGCTGGACCGGGCGGTAGGCCTGAGCGGGCGGGACCCGGATTGGCGGCCGGGGGCGCGCGGCTGAGTGTCCGCTCGGCTCGGCATGAGTACCCGGACCGGTGCGGTGGGCCACCCGGCGCCGGTTCACCGACCCCATGACGACACCGCACCGCACGACGGTCCGGGGCGCGCCGGCCGGGGACGAGCGGTCCTGGTGTTCACCCTCCGCGCGCCCCGACCGGCCGGGCCGCGTCCCCCCTGCGGCACACCACCGCCGGGATCCGCCCGATCCGGCAACCGGTGTTCCGTTTGCCGGAGTGGCCGGGCTCCGGGCGGTCGGCGTCGTACGCTCCCTCCCATGCCGCTCACCCTCACCGTCCTCGGTACCGCCTCGCCCCACCCGGGGCCGGACCGGCCCTGCTCCGGGTACCTGGTGTCCGGCGGGGGCGCCGAGGTGTGGGTGGACGCCGGGCCCGGGACGTTCGCCGCGCTGCAGCGGCACACCGACCCGGCGCGGCTCACCGCGATCTGGATCTCTCACCTGCACGCCGATCACAGCGCCGACCTGCTGTCCGCCGCCTACGCGTTCGCGTTCGGCGGCGTGACCCCGCCCGCGCCGATCCCGCTGTACGCCCCGCGGGACTGCGCGCGGCGCCTCGCGGGCTTCTTCGGCCGCGCCGACGTCGACTTCCTGAAGGGCGTCTTCGACTTCCGGGCCCTGTACGACGGCTGCGACGTCCGGCACTGGAACCTCCGCCTGACCGCGCGGGCCGTCGTCCACGACACGGAGGCGTACGGGCTGCGCGCCGAGTCCCAGGGCAGCGTGCTGGCGTACTCGGGGGACACCGGACCCTGTCCCGCCCTCGCCGAAATCGCCGCCCGGGCCGACCTGTTCCTCTGCGAGGCGGACGTCGACGCGCATCGCGAGGGCGGACGCCCGCACCCGGTGCACCTGACGCCGGAGGACGCCGGCCGGGTCGCCCACGACGCCCGGGTGCGCGAACTGCTCGTCACCCATGTCGGCCCCACGCTGACCCGCGAGTCGGCGACAGCCCGCGCCGGCGCCGTCTTCGGACGGCCGACGCGCATGGCCGTCGAGGGCGACCTCCACACCCTCTGAGCGTCCTCCCGGTACGGGGCCGGCTTCCTTTTGTCAGAGGCATTGACGAATGCCGGGCCCCCTCCTACCTTCAACGCGTCGTACTTCGTACGTCATATATGAGACGCGCAGGTGAGATCCGAGAGGACCGCATGACCTCCCGCACGGCCTCTGTGCCCCCACCGATCCCCTCCCGCACGCAGTACGTGCTGGACGCGATCAGACACCGCATCCTCACGGGAGAACTGACGCCCGGCCGGGCGCTGGTCGAGTCGGAACTGGCCGCGCGGTTCGGGGTGTCCAAGACCCCCGTTCGGGAGGCGCTGAAGACCCTCGCCGGGACCGGTCTCGTCGTGATGAACCAGTACAAGGGCGTCGCCGTGCGCACGGTGGACGCGGACATGGCGCGCGAGGTGTACGACGTACGGCTGCTGCTGGAACCCGAGGCCCTTCGCCGGACCGTCCGGCGGGGAACCACCCTCGACGCCGCCCGCGACGCGCTGACCCGCGCCGACGAGGCCGGCGACACCGCCGAACGCTCCCTGGCCAACCGGGAGTTCCACCGCGCCCTCTACCTGCCGTGCGGCAACCCGCTGCTCGGCCGGATGCTGGACGAGGTCCGCGACCAGGCCGCGCTCGTCTCCGCCGCCGCCTGGGCGGCCGACCCGTCCTGGGAGCGGGAGGCCGCGGAGCACCGCGAGATCCTGCGGCTCGCCCTCGGCGGCGACGCGGACGGTGCCGCGAGCGCCCTGCACGCGCACATCGCCTCGTTCGTGGAGCGGGCCTTCCCCCCGGACGCCGGGCCCCGGCCGGAGGAGGGCCGACGATGAGCACCCACACCTTCCAGACGCAACGGGCGGCCCTGGCCGACGTGGTGGCCATCCCGGTGACCCCCTTCGCCGCGGACGGCTCCGTCGACACCGGCACCCACCGGGCGCTGCTGCGCCGCCTGCTCGACGGCGGGGTCACCACCCTCACCCCCAACGGCAACACCGGCGAGTTCTACGCGCTCACCCCCGAGGAGCGCCGCCTGGTCACCGAGACGACCCTCGAGGAGGCGCAGGACCGCGCCGTCGTCCTCGTCGGGGTCGGGCACGACCTCCCCACGGCGACGGAATCCGCCCGGCACGCCCGCGACCTCGGCGCCCGGATGGTCATGGTCCACCAGCCGGTGCACCCCTACGTGTCGGCCGCCGGCTGGGTCGACTACCACCGCGCCGTCGCCGAGGCCGTACCCGGGCTGGGCGTGGTGCCGTACGTCCGCGACGCCGGGCTGCCCGGCGCGCGCCTCGCCGAACTCGCCGGCCACTGCCCCAATGTCATCGGTGTGAAGTACGCCGTCCCCGACGCGGCACGCTTCGCGGCCTTCGCCCGGGACGCCGGCCTCGACCGCTTCGTCTGGGTCGCCGGTCTGGCCGAACCGTACGCCCCGTCCTACTTCTCCGCGGGCGCCACCGGCTTCACCTCCGGACTGGTCAACGTCGCCCCGGCCGTCTCACGGAACATGCTGGAAGCCCTCCGGACCGGCGACTACCCGGCCGCCATGAAGGTCTGGGAGCGGATCCGCCGCTTCGAGGAACTGCGCGCCGCCCACCGTTCCGCCGACAACGTCACCGTCGTCAAGGAGGCCCTCGCCGCGCTCGGCCTGTGCCGCCGGGACGTCCGCCCGCCGAGCAGTCCGCTGCCCGAGGACGAGCGTGCCGAGGTCGCCGCCGTCGTCGCCGGATGGCCGACATGAGCACACCGCGCCGCGACCCCGCGGAACTGCGCAGCCACCAGTGGTACGGCACCGACGGACTGCGCTCCTTCAGCCACCGGGCGCGCACCCGCCAGCTCGGCTACCTCCCCGAGGAACACCTCGGCAAGCCGGTCATCGCCGTCCTGAACACCTGGTCCGACATCAACCCCTGCCACGTCCACCTGCGCGACCGCGCGCAGGCCGTCAAGCGCGGGGTGTGGCAGGCGGGCGGCTTCCCGCTGGAGTTCCCGGTCTCCACCCTCAGCGAGACCTTCCAGAAGCCGACCCCCATGCTCTACCGCAACCTGCTCGCGATGGAGACCGAGGAACTGCTGCGCTCCTATCCCGTCGACGGCGCGGTGCTCATGGGCGGCTGCGACAAGTCGACCCCGGCGCTCCTCATGGGCGCCGCCTCCGCCGACCTGCCCGTCGTGTTCGTACCGGCCGGACCCATGCTTCCGGGGCACTGGCGCGGCGAGGTCCTCGGCTCGGGCACCGACATGTGGAAGTACTGGGACGAGCGGCGCGCCGGCCTCATCGGCGACTGCGAGATGACCGAGCTGGAGAGCGGACTGGCCCGTTCGCCCGGCCACTGCATGACCATGGGCACGGCGTCCACGCTGACCGCCGCCGCCGAGGCGCTCGGGGTGACCGTGCCGGGTGCGTCCAGCATTCCGGCCGTGGACTCCGGGCACGACCGGATGGCGGCCAGGGCGGGGATGACCGCCGTCGAACTGGTCCACCGGGACCGGAAGCCGAGCCACATCCTCACCCGCGAGGCGTTCGAGGACGCCGTCACCACCGTCCTCGGCCTCGGCGGCTCCACCAACGCCGTGATCCATCTGATCGCCATGGCGGGCCGCGCCGGGGTGCGGCTCACCCTCGACGACTTCGACCGCATCGCCCGCACGGTGCCCGTCCTCGCCAACGTCCGGCCCGGCGGGCGGACGTACCTCATGGAGGACTTCCACTTCGCCGGCGGCGTCCCCGGATTCCTGTCCCGGATCCCCGACCTGCTCCACCTGGACCGGCCGACGGTCACCTGCGACACCCTGCGCGAGCAGATCGCGGGCGCCGTCGTGCACGACGACGACGTCATCAGGACCCGGGACGATCCGGTCGCGAGCGAGGGCGGGGTCGCCGTCCTGCGCGGCAACCTCTGCCCGGACGGCGCGGTCGTCAAGCACATCGCCGCGTCCCCGCACCTGCTCCGGCACACCGGCCCGGCCGTCGTCTTCGACGACTACCGGACCATGCAGCGCACCATCGACGACCCGGCGCTCGGCATCACCGCCGACAGCGTCCTGGTGCTGCGCAACGCCGGCCCCAGGGGCGGCCCCGGCATGCCCGAGTACGGCATGCTCCCGATCCCCGGCCATCTGCTCGGGCAGGGCGTGCGGGACATGGTCCGGATCTCCGACGCCCGGATGAGCGGCACGAGTTACGGCACCTGCGTCCTGCACGTGGCACCCGAGTCGTACGTCGGCGGACCGCTGGCGCTGGTTCGCACCGGGGACCTGATCACCCTGGACGTCGCCGCCCGCAGCCTGCGTCTGCACGTGACGGACGAGGAGTTGCGCCGGCGCCGGGCCGAGTGGTCCCCGCCGCCCGCCCGGTACGAGCGCGGCTACGGCGCCCTCTTCGACGACCAGATCACCCAGGCCGACACGGGCTGCGACTTCGAGTTCCTCACCCGCCCGGGCAGCACACCGGACCCGTACGCCGGCTGAGCCCCCGCCGCGCTCGCGTCCCGCCGTCGAACGGCACGATGGCGACCGGCACTTGTGGAACCGGGCGCGGTCGGTCAAGTGAACGCCATGTGGGGGCAAGGGGGATGTAATGCTCCAGGTCGGTGGTGGTGCGGTCGGCGGCGGGGGTGCGTATCGATCGGGTAACAGGGCTCGCGATGTGGTTGTGATGCGCGTAGACAATCTCTGACCTGGTACATCACGTACTTTCACCAGATCCGGAGAATCCATGCGGAAGTCCCTCAGAGCGGCCGCCGCCGGCGCCGCCTGCGTCGTCGCCGGTGCCGCCCTGTACGGCGCGGGCGCGGCCACCGCCGGTCAGTCCACGGCCAACTCGACTCACGAGCCCTACAACATCGGGCTCCTGGTCAAGGACATCGACACCTACTACGGCACCACCGCCGACAGCAACGGCGTCTACCAGGCGTCCCCGGACAGCCCGTACGCCAAGGACCTGGCGGGCATCGACGCCGACGCCAAGCGCTACATCGACAAGGCGGCCCGCAAGGCGCACCGCCACGGCGAGAAGCCGGCCGTCGTGTTCGACATCGACGACACGCTGCTGCTCAGCCTCGACTACGAGAAGCGCTACAACTACACGTACAACTCCACCACGTGGAACGACTACGTGAACAAGGCCGACCGCCCGGCCGTCTTCGGCAGCCCCGAGCTCGTGCGGTACGCCGAGTCCAAGGGCGTCGAGGTCTTCTACAACTCCGGCCTCAGCGAGGCCCAGCGGGCCGGCGCGGTGGAGAACCTGAAGAAGGTCGGCGCCGACGTGAACCTCGACGCCGCCCACATGTTCCTCAAGGACAAGGCCAACCCGCCGGCCTACCTGAAGGACTGCGCCACCCCGGGCACCTGGAACTGCACGACCGTGCAGTACAAGGGCGGCACCCGCAAGCACATCGAGGACGACCTCGGCTACGAGATCATCGCCAACTTCGGCGACCAGTACTCGGACCTGGACGGCGGCCACGCCGACCGCAGGTACAAGCTGCCCAACCCGACGTACTTCGTCTCCTGACCGCCCCGGCGGCCTGCCGCAGGTCCTGAGCGGACGCTCGTGCCCGGCCCCCGTCACCGGCCCACCGTGCCGGTGACGGGGGCCGCCCGCTGTCCATTCCGTAACACGGCGACAACCTGAAACAGATGTGGCGCGGGAACAATCCAGCCAGCACCCGCACACCGCTCACCAGGCACCGAGGAGTTGGACCATGTCCGAGTCGCAGAAGGTGGATCAGCGTCCCAGCACCGCGCCACCCGCCCGCAACGGCGTCGACCGGTACTTCCGGATCTCCGAGCGGGGATCCACGTTCGGCCGGGAGATACGCGGCGGCTTCGCCACGTTCTTCACCATGGCCTACATCCTTGTCCTGAATCCGATCATCCTGGGCAGCGCCAAGGACAAGTTCGGCCACTCCCTCGACACCGGCCAACTCGTCACCGCCACCGCGCTGGTGGCCTGTGTGATGACCGTCGTGATGGGCGTCGGCGGCAACCTCCCGCTCGCGATCGCCGCGGGCCTCGGCCTCAACGCCGTCGTCGCCTTCCAACTCGCCCCGCTGATGAGCTGGTCCGACGCGATGGGCCTGGTCGTCCTCGAAGGCCTGGTCATCTGCCTGCTGGTCCTCACCGGCCTGCGCAAGGCCATCATGAACGCGATCCCGCAGCAGCTGAAGCAGGCCATCGGCGTCGGCATCGGCCTGTTCATCGCGTTCATCGGCTTCGTCGACGCCGGCTTCGTCAGCCGCATCCCGGACGCCGCGCACACCACCGTGCCCGTACAGCTCGGCGCCGTCGGACGCCTCACCGGCTGGCCCGTCCTCGTCTTCTGCCTCGGCGTCCTGCTCACCATCGCCCTGCTGGCCCGCAGGGTGAAGGGTGCGATCCTCATCAGCATCGTGACGATGACCGTCGTCGCGATCGTCATCGACGCCGCCGCCGACATCAAGAGCTGGGGCCTTACCACCCCGAAGGTCCCGGACACGATCGTCGCCGCCCCCGACTTCGGACTCGTCGGTCACTTCAGTCTGTTCGGCGGCTTCGCCAAGGCCGGCGTCCTCACCGCCGTCCTGCTGGTCTTCACCCTCATCCTGTCCGACTTCTTCGACGCCATGGGCACGATCGTCGGCATCAGCGCCGAGGCCGGACTCCTCGACGACCGGGGCCAGGTGCCTGGCATCGGCCGTGTGCTGTTCATCGACGGCGCGGCCGCCGTCGCCGGCGGTGTCGGCTCGGCCTCCTCCAACACCGCCTACATCGAGTCCGCGGCCGGCGTCGGCGAGGGCGCCCGCACCGGCTTCGCCAACCTGGTCACCGGCGGCCTGTTCGGACTCGCCCTCTTCCTCACCCCGCTGCTCACCATCGTCCCGCTCCAGGCGGCGGCACCCGCGCTGATCGCGGTGGGCTTCCTGATGATGACCCACGTCAAGCACATCGACTGGGACCGCTACGAGATCGCCATCCCGGCGTTCCTGACCATCGCCGCGATGCCGTTCACGTACTCCATCACCGACGGCATCGGCGCGGGCTTCCTGTCCTACGTCGTCATCAAGGCGGTGCTGGGGAAGGCACGGGAGGTCAACTGGCTGCTGTGGGGCGTCTCGGCCCTGTTCCTCGTGTACTTCGCGATCGACCCGGTGGAGCAGATCCTCGGGGTGAAGTGAGGGACGTGAGCGAGCCGCGCGATCGGCCACGGTCCGCCGTGGCCGATCGCGCCCACCCGCCACGGGGCGCTACTTCAGCGCCGCCTGCATCATCGCCTTGGCGACCGGCGCCGCGAGACCGTTGCCGGAGACCTCGGAGCGCGCCGCGTCCGACTGCTCCACCATGACCGCCACGGCGACCTCCTTGCCGTTGCCGTCCGACTTGCCGTACGAGGTGAACCAGGCGTACGGCGTCTTGCTGTTGTTCTCACCGTGCTGGGCGGTACCGGTCTTGCCGCCGACGGTCACCCCGTCGATCAGCGCGTTCGTGCCCGTGCCCTCCTTGACGACCGTCTCCATGGCCGACTGGAGCTGCTCGGCCGTCGAGGAGCTGACGATCTCCTCGCTGTCCGCGTTGTCGTCGTAGTCCTTCAGCACCTCGCCGCCGCTGTCGGTGATCTTCGAGACCATGTGCGGGGAGACCAGCTTGCCGCCGTTGGCGATCGCCGCGGACACCATCGCCATCTGCAACGGGGTCGCGGTGACGTCGAACTGGCCGATACCGGACAGCGCCGTCTGCGCCTCGTCCATGTCCGAGGGGTAGACGCTCGGGTGGGCCCGTACCGGGACGTCCTGCTCCTGGTCGTTGAAGCCGAACTTCTCCGCCATGGCCCTCACCTTGTCCTGGCCGAGCTGGACCGCCATGTGACCGAAGACGTTGTTGCACGAGTACCGCAGCGCCTGACGGATCGGAGCGTTCTTGCACGGCGCCGACTTGCTCTCGTTCGGCAGTTCGCGCACCGTGCCCGGCAGGGTGTACGGGTCGGGGCTGTCGGTGGGCACGTCCACGTCCTTGTACAGCCCGTCCTCCAGCGCGGCCGCCGCCACGACCAGCTTGAAGGTCGAGCCCGGCGGCAGCGGCTGACGCAGCGCGCGGTTGGTGAGCGGCTTGTCCTTGTCCGCGTTGAGGGACTTCCAGGCCTTCCCGGCCGTGTTCGCGTCGGTGAGCGAGGCGGGGTCGTACGACGGCGTCGAGACCGAGGCGAGGATCTTGCCGGTCTTCGGGTCGATCGCGACCGCCGCGCCCTTGTTGCCGCCGAGCGCCCTGTACGCCGCCTTCTGCACGGCCGGGTCGATCGTCGTCAGCACGTCGCCCGGCTCGGCACGCCGGCCGGTGACCGTGTCCATCACGGTCTTCAGCTGCGGATCGGTGCCGTTGAGCAGGTCGGTGTAGATGCCCTCCAGCTGGGTGGGGGCGTAGGCCTGCGAGGCGTAGCCCGTCACGGCCGCGTAGAGACTGCCGTTCTTGTACGTCCGCTTGTACGCGAGGTCGCTGCCCTTCGTCCGGGTGGAACCGGTGATCGCGTCGCCGGCCACGATGATGTTCCCGAGCGGCCGCGAGTAGGTCTCGATCGCGTTCCGCCGGTTGTCGTTGTCGTCCGCGAGGGCCTTGCCGTCGTAGAACTGCACCCATGTCGCCCTGCCCAGCAGAGCGAGCACGAGCAGCAGTGTGAAGACGGACGCCCGCCTGATCGTCTTGTTCATCCCGCTCGGAAGACGAGTGGGACCGGGTCGGGCGTTCCCGATTTCACCGCATTCTCATCGAGGCTTCAGACACCCGGCCCCGTACGGCGATGATCAGTCCGCCAGGACCAGGACGACCTCGTCGATCTCCCGGCCGCGCCCGTTCGCGTACCCCCGGGCGCGGGCCGTCTCACGGAACCCGCACTTCTGCAGCACCCGCAGCGAGGCCGCGTTGTCGGCCGCCGCCCGCGCGTACAGGGGCCGCTCGGGCACCTCGGTGACCAGGGCGCGCAGGGCGGCCGTGGCCACGCCCCGCCCCCAGTACGCGCGGTCGATCCAGTACGTCACCTCGCGCTCGCCCGGCTCGCCGTAGACCGCCGTGCTGCCCGCCACCCGTCCGTCGGCCAGGACCGTGCGCACCACGTCGGAGGAGGCCAGCAGCCGCTTCCAGCGGACGTCGAAGGCGTCCCGGTCACCCGGATCGGGTGTGCCGAACGCGGCCATCCGGGCGGCCTCCGGGTCGGTCATCTGCCGGAAGAACACCGTCAGATCGGCGTCCTCCACGGCCCGCAGCGCGATCTCCATGGCTCCCGAGCCTACGACGTGACCCGGCCCGGACCTACGACCCCGCGGGCCCGGCCGGCGTCCCCTCAGAGCCTGCGCGTCGCCAGCGCGAGCCGGTCGCGGGCGTCGAACAGCGCGTCCTTGATCAGCTGCTCGTGGGCGGAGGTCAGCCGGGCCACCGGGACCGAGCAGCTGATGGCGTCGCGGGCGGGGGTGCGGTAGGGGATCGCCACGCCGAAGCAGCGCAGGCCCAGGGTGTTCTCCTCGCGGTCGACCGCGAAGCCCTGCTCCCGGACCTGGCGCAGCTCCTCGATGAGCTCCTCGCGGTCGGTGAGGGTGTGCTCGGTGAGCGCGGGCAGCGTCTCCGGCAGCAGCTTGCGCACCTGCTCGTCGGTGTACGTGGCGAGGATCGCCTTGCCGAGGGACGTGGAGTGGGCCGGCAGCCGGCGCCCGACGCGGGTGAAGGGGCGCAGGTAGTGCTGGGACTGGCGGGTGGCCAGGTAGACCACGTTGACGCCGTCGAGGCGGGCCAGGTGGATGGTCTCCGTGGTGTCGTCGGAGAGCCGGTCCAGGGTCGGCCGGGCGGCGGCCACCACCTCGTCGCCGTCGATGTACGAGGTGCCCACGAGCAGCGCCCGCACCCCGATGCCGTACCGCGTGCCCGTCGCGTCCGTCTCCACCCAGCCGAGCTCCACCAGGGTGCGCAGCAGCATGTACAGGCTGGACTTGGGGTACCCCACCGCCTCCTGCACGGCCGCGAGGGAGTGCATGCCGGGCCGGCCGGCGAAGTACTCCAGCAGTTCCACGGTCCGTACCGCGGACTTGACCTGCGCCCCGCCGCCTGCGTCGCCTGCCGTCATCGCCCTTGACCCCTTCGTTCGACGAGGACCTGGATATGTGAGGACCCAGATATATAGTCTCCGAGCAGGAAATTCATCATCAGAGACAGTGTTCAGTATATCGAACGCGGCTGATGGGTGACCGAGGAATTGCGGCCTTACTGGGAGGGACCCGCGGTGACAGCAGCACCAGTCTGGAGTGTCGACCCGCGTACCGGGAAGCAGCGTGAACAGGTCGGGGTGGAGGCCACGGCCCAGGAGGTGGACGCGGCGGTCCGCGCGGCCCACGACGCCCGCGCCGCCCTCGCCGACCGCGCGGTCCGCTCCGCGTTCCTGCGCACGGCGGCCGCGGGCCTGGAGGCGGCCAAGGACGTCCTGATCGGGACCGCCGACGCCGAGACCGCCCTCGGCCCGGTCCGGCTCACCGGAGAACTCGCCCGCACCGCCCACCAGCTGCGGGCCTTCTCCGACATCGTCGACGAGGGCGCCTTCCTCGACGTCATCATCGACCACCCCGACGACACCGCGACCCCGCCCGTCCCGGACCTGCGCCGCTACAAGGTCCCGCTCGGCGTCGTCGCGGTCTACTCCGCCTCCAACTTCCCCTTCGCCTTCTCCGTCGCGGGCGGCGACACCGCCAGCGCCCTGGCCGCCGGCTGCCCCGTCGTCGTGAAGGCCCACCCCGACCACCCGGCCCTGTCCGAGCTGGTCGCCGGCGTGCTGCGCCGGGCCGCCGCCGAGCACGGCATCCCCGAGGGCGTCGTCGGACTCGTGCACGGCTTCGAGGCGGGTGTCCGGCTGATCGAGCACCCGCTGGTCACCGCCGCCGGCTTCACCGGGTCCGTCCGGGGCGGCCGGGCCCTGTTCGACGCGGCCGCCGCGCGTCCCGTGCCCATCCCGTTCCACGGTGAGCTCGGCTCGCTGAACCCGGTCCTGGTGACCGAGGCGGCGGTGGCCGAGCGCGCCGAGGAGATCGGCGGCGGGCTCGCCGGGTCGATGACCCTCGGCGTCGGCCAGTTCTGCGTCAAGCCCGGTCTGGTCCTGGTGCCGTCCGGCGCTGGCGGCGACCGGCTGGTGAAGTCCCTCACCGACGCGGTCGGCGACACCGCCGCCGGGGTGCTGCTCGACCACCGGATGCGGGACAACTTCGTCGCCGGGGTGAGCGAGCGCGCCGCCCTGGCGGGCGTGGAGTCCCCCGTGCTCCCGGGCGCGGGCGGCGAGCACACGGTCAGCGCCGGGTTCCTGACGGTGCCGGCGGACCGGCTGACCGAGGGCGGCGACCACGACCTGCTGCTGGAGGAGTGCTTCGGGCCGGTCACCGTGGTCGTGCGCTACTCCGACGAGACCCAGGCCGCGACCCTGCTGTCCCGGCTGCCGGGCAACCTCACCGCGACCGTCCAGCTCTCCTCCGAGGAGGCCGCCGGCCAGGGGCGGGGCCCGGAGATCCTCGCCGAGCTGACCCCGCTGGCCGGGCGCGTGGTCGTGAACGCGTGGCCCACCGGCGTGGCGGTGGCCCCGGCCCAGCACCACGGCGGTCCGTACCCCGCGACGACCTCCGGGTCCACCTCCGTGGGGGGTACGGCCGTCGAGCGGTGGCTGCGGCCGGTGGTCTACCAGAACGCGCCGCAGGCCCTGCTGCCGAGGGAACTGCGCGACGACAACCCCCTCGGACTGCCCCGGCGGTTCGACGGGGTGCTGGAGCGGTAGGCCCGCGGGGGCCCGGCCCGGCGCGAACGTGCTGCTGCGACAATCGGACGATGGACGTGGAACTTCCCGAACTGCCCTTCCCGCTTCGCACGTACGGGCCCGACGGGCACTGGTTCCACGAGGACGGTGTGCTGTCCGGATGGGCGGGCCCCCGGCAGGACCGGTTCGTCACGCCCACCGGCGAAGCCCTCGACCCGGCCTCCGACGCGCCCCGGCTGCTGGGCGCGCCGGAGGGCGACTTCCAGCTGATCGCCCGCGTCACCGTGGGATTCCGCGCCGCGTTCGACGCCGGGGTCCTCTACGTCCACGTCGGTGAACGGGCCTGGGCCAAGCTGTGCCTGGAGTACTCCCCGGACGTGCCCACCGTCTGCACGGTGGTCACCCGGGGACACTCCGACGACGCCAACTCCTTCACCGTGGACGGCAGCTCGGCGTGGTTGCGGGTCAGCCGGACCGGCCGGTCGTTCGCCTTCCACGCCTCCCGCGACGGCCGGCGCTGGACCTTCGTCCGGCTCTTCACCCTGGGCGACGAGAAGGAGACGGGCGCCGCGCTGGTCGGCTTCATGACCCAGTCCCCGCTGGGGGAGGGCTGCGTGGTCACCTACGACCACGTCGAGTTCCGTCCCGCCTGGCCGAGCGACCTGAGAGACGGCAGCTGAAGGCCCCTGCCGTCCGCTAGGCGGCGAACGCGTCGACGCCCGTCAGTTCGGCCGACAGCGCCCACAGCCGTGCCGCCTGCTCCGGGTCGGTCGCCCAGGCCTTGACGCCGGTGCGCTCCTCGCCCTCGGTGGCGGGCTCCGCGATGTCGCAGTCCTCCAGGTAGACGCCGCCGAGGCCGTCCAGCTGCGGGGAGGTCGCCGCCCACACCTGGGTGGCCGCGCCCTGCGGCGGGGTCTTGAAGCCCTCGGGGTTGAGCGGGTTGCCGTCCTCGTCGATCCAGCCGCGCTCGACCATCTCCGCCTTGGGCAGGTGCCGCTGCAGCGGGGTGATGATGCCGCCGGGGTGCAGGGCGAAGGCGCGCACACCGGAGTCCCGGCCGAGCCGGTCGAGATGGACGGCGAACAGGACGTTGGCGGTCTTGGCCTGGCCGTAGGCCTCCCACTTGTCGTAACCCCGCCGCCAGTGGACGTCGTCCCAGCGGATGCCGGAGAAGTGGTGGCCGCGCGAGGACACGGAGACGACGCGGGCGCCGCCCGGTGCGATCGCCGGCCACAGCCGGTTGACGAGGGCGAAGTGACCGAGGTGGTTGGTGGCGAACTGGGCCTCCCAGCCGGGCCCCACCCGGGTCTCCGGGCACGCCATGATCCCGGCGCTGTCGATCACGATGTCGAGGGTCCGCCCGGAGGCGAGGAACCGCTCGGCGAAGCCGCGCACGCTGTCCAGGTCGCCGAGGTCCAGCTCGTCGAGCTCGACGCCGGACAGTCCGGCCAGCGCCTGCTCGGCGGTGGCCGGGCGGCGGGCGGGCACGGCCACGTGCGCGCCGGCCTTCACCAGCGCGCGGGTGGTCTCCAGGCCGATGCCCGAGTAGCCGCCGGTGACGAGGGCGAGCTTCCCGGTCAGGTCGACGCCCCGCAGGACGTCGTCGGCGGTGCTGGTGGCGCCGAAACCGGAACCGATCTTGTGCTGTGCAGTGCTCATGCCCGGAACGCTACGAATTGGAGTGCTCTCGAAGTCAAGCGGAGCCCCGGGCCGGACGGGTGAGGCGGGCCGGGGAATGCAGCGCGCTGTTTGAAGGTTCATGCACCGGGCGGAGAGAGCCTCCATGCCCGTACGACCTGAGAGAGCCGAAGAATGCGCGTCGAGATCTGGAGCGACATCGCCTGCCCGTGGTGCTACGTGGGCAAGGCCCGCTTCGAGAAGGCGCTGGCCGCCTTCCCGCACCGCGACGAGGTCGAGGTGGTGCACCGCTCCTTCGAGCTGGACCCGGGCCGGCCCAAGGGCGACGTCCAGCCGGTGATCACCATGCTGACCGGGAAGTACGGCATGAGCGAGGCGCAGGCCCAGGCCGGCGAGGACAACCTGGGCGCGCAGGCCGCCGCCGAGGGCCTGGACTACCGCACCCGGGACCGCGACCACGGCAACACCTTCGACATGCACCGCCTGCTGCACCTCGCCAAGGAGCACGGCAGGCAGGACCGGCTGATCCAGGCCTTCTACCGGGCCAACTTCGCCGAGGAGCGGTCCGTCTTCACCGAGGGCGACGAGCGCCTGGTGGAGCTGGCCGTCGAGGCCGGACTGGAGGCCGACCGCGTCCGCGCGGTGCTCGCCGACCCCGACGCGTACGCCGACGCCGTCCGCGCCGACGAGCGCGAGGCCGCCCAGCTCGGCGCCAACGGCGTGCCCTTCTTCGTCCTCGACCGCACCTACGGCGTCTCCGGCGCGCAGCCGGCCGAGGTCTTCACCCAGGCGCTGAGCCAGGCCTGGGGCGAGCGCTCCCCGCTGCGGCTGATCGACGAGGGCGACGACGCCCAGGCGTGCGGCCCGGACGGCTGCGCGGTCCCGCAGCACGGCTGAAACCGCAGGTCGGAGGGTATGTATAAGGATCCCTAAGCGGATCCACGCAAAATTTCGCAATGGACGGGGACTTCGTGGGACCGCAGAGTGGTCCCATGGAGACCACGGAGACGTTCGAGAGCCTCGTCCGCGCCGAGTTCGCCCCGAAGAGCACCTACCTCAACACCGCCAGCAACAGCCTGCTGCCCGCCCGTACCGTGGCCGCCCTCCACGAGGCGGCGCTGCTGCGGGCCGAGGGCCGGCCGCTGACCCCGTTGTACGAGGACGTCGAGGCCTGCCGGGCCGCGTACGCCCGGCTGGCCGGTGTACCGGCCGGCCGGGTCGCGCTGGGCGCCTCCGTCGCCGCGCACACCGGGGTGATCGCGGCCTCGCTGCCCGCGGGCGGGGAAGTCCTCACCGCCGACGACGACTTCACCTCCGTGCTCAACCCGTTCCACGTCCGGGGCGACCTCCTGGTCCGCACGGTCCCGCTGGAGCGGATCGCCGAGTCCGTCCGGCCGGGCACCGCGCTCGTCGCGGTCAGCGCCGCCCAGTCCGCCGACGGCCGCCTCGCCGACCTGCCCGCCCTGCGCGCGGCCGCCCGCGAGCACGGCGCACGCACCTACGTCGACTTCTCCCAGGCGGCGGGCTGGCTGCCGATGGACGCGGGGGCGTACGACTTCACCGCCTCCGTCTCCTTCAAGTGGCTGATGGGCCCGCACGGAACGGCCTTCCTCACCGTTCCCGAGGACTTCGGCGGGCTGCGGCCGGTGCTCGCGGGCTGGACGGCGGGCGAGAGGCCCTGGGAGAGCTGCTACGGCCCGGTCGACGAACTCGCCCGCTCCGCAAGGCGGTTCGACCTCACCCACGCCCTGTTCACCCTCGCGGGCCTGCGCCGCTCCCTGGACCTCGTCGAGGAACTCGGGGTGTCCGCGATCCACGCCCACGACGTGGCCCTCGCCGACCGCTTCCGGACCGGGCTCGCGGACCTCGGGCACAAGCCCGTGCCCGCCCCCGGCTCGGCGATCGTCTCGGTGCCCGGACTCGGTGCTCGGCAGCCCGAGTTGAGCGAGGCGGGCATCGAGATCTCGGACCGCGCGGGCAACCTGCGCGCGTCCTTCCACCTCTACAACACGGCCACGGACGTGGACTGCCTGCTGGACGCCCTGTCCGGCTGATCCGGCCGGACCCGGACATGACCGGGCCGGGGCCTCCCGTCCCACACGAGGAGGCCCCGGCCCGGTGCTCGGGGGGTCACTTCACCGGGGTCTACCCGACCGGGGTGAAGTCGCGCGCGCCGATGAAGTCCGGCCTGCGCACCGGAGCCGAGAACGGCTCCACCGCCGTGTTCTCCACGCTGTTGAACACGATGAAGACGTTGCTGCGCGGGAACGGCGTGATGTTGTCGCCGGAGCCGTGCATGCAGTTGCAGTCGAACCAGGTCGCCGAGCCGGCCTTGCCGGTGAACAGGCGGATGCCGTGCTCGCTCGCCAGCTCGGTCAGCGCCTCGTCGGACGGCGTGCCCGCGTCCTGCATCTGCAGCGACTTCTTGTAGTTGTCCTCGGGCGTGGCGCCGGCGCAGCCCAGGAACGTCCGGTGCGAGCCCGGCATGATCATGAGCCCGCCGTTGGTGGCGAAGTTCTCGGTCAGCGCGATCGAGACGGACACCGTGCGCATGTTCGGCAGGCCGTCCTCGGCGTGCCAGGTCTCGAAGTCCGAGTGCCAGTAGAAGCCGCTCGCGCCGAATCCCGGCTTGACGTTGATCCGGGACTGGTGGACGTACACGTCCGAGCCGAGGATCTGCCGGGCCCGTCCGACCACCCGGGGATCGCGCACCAGGTTCGCGAAGACCTCGCTGATCCTGTGCACCTCGAAGACCGAGCGGATCTCCTTGGACTTCGGCTCGACGATCGAACGCTCGTCGGCGCGGATCGCCGGGTCGGTGACCAGGCGATCCAGCTCACGCCCGTACACCTCGACCTCGTCCGGGGTGATCAGCTGGTCGACGGCGAGGAAACCGTCCCGCTCGTACGCCTGGAGATCGGCGGTCGGGATCGGGCCCGGCGTGTCCGGGGAGCCCCAGACGACCGGGTCCTGCCGGGGGACGGTCACCTCGCTGGTGCCGCGGGTGGGGTACAGGTCGGTGACAGTGGTCATGGGTGTCACACCTCCTCGGGCTCGGTGAGCAGCGGGTAGACGCCGTTCTCGTCGTGGTCCTCCCGCCCGGTGACCGGCGGGTTGAACACGCAGATGCAGTGGAAGTCCTCCTTGACGCGCAGCGTGTGCCGCTCGTGCCCGTCGAGGAGGTACATGGTGCCGGGCGTGATCGTGTACGTCTTCCCGGCCTCGTGGTCGGTGAGTTCGGCCTCACCCTTGGTGCACACGACGGCCTCGATGTGGTTGGCGTACCACATCGACGTCTCGGTACCGGCGTACAGGATGGTCTCGTGCACGGAGAAGCCGACCCGCTCCTTGGCGAGGACGATGCGCTTGCTCTCCCACGTGCCGGACTTCGCCTTGACGTGCCGGTCGGTGCCTTCGATGTCCTTGAACGATCGGACGATCACGGTGCTGTACTTCCTCCTTGCTAGACGGTTTCGCGGACGGAACGGGCGAGGATGCTCAGCCCCTCGTCCAGCTCGTCGGGGGTGATGGTGAGGGCGGGCAGCAGTTTGACGACCTCGCCCTCCGGGCCGGACGTCTCGATGAGGAGCCCGAGCTCGAAGGCGCGGCGGGCGACCCGCGAAGCCCTGTCCTTGTCACGGAATTCGAGACCCCACACGAGTCCCCGTCCGCGGTACTCCTTCACATCGGCGAGGTTCTCCTCGGTGATGGAGATCAGCGCCTGTTCGACCTGCTCGCCGCGGGTGCGGGTCTGCTTCTCCATGGCGGAGCCGTCGGTCCAGTACGTCTCCAGGGCCGCGGTGGCCGTGACGAACGCCGGGTTGTTGCCGCGGAAGGTGCCGTTGTGCTCGCCGGGCTCCCAGACGTCCAGCTCGGGCCGGAACAGGCACAGCGACATGGGCAGGCCGTAGCCGCTGATCGACTTGGACACGGTGACGATGTCGGGGGTGATCCCCGACTCCTCGAAGGAGAAGAAGGCGCCCGTGCGGCCGCAGCCCATCTGGATGTCGTCGACGATCAGCAGCATGTCCTGCCGCTCGCACAGCTCCTTCAGCGCGCGCAGCCACTCGGGCCGGGCGACGTTGATGCCGCCCTCGCCCTGCACGGTCTCCACGATCACGGCGGCGGGCTTGTTCAGGCCGGAGCCCTGGTCCTCCAACAGCCGCTCGAACCACAGGAAGTCCGGGACCTTGCCGTCGAAGTAGTTGTCGAACGGCATCGGGGTGCCGTGCACCAGGGGGATGCCGGCGCCGGCGCGCTTGAAGGCGTTGCCGGTGACGGCGAGGGAGCCGAGGGACATCCCGTGGAAGGCGTTCGTGAACGACACGATCGCCTCGCGGCCCTTCACCTTCCGGGCCAGCTTCAGCGCCGACTCGACGGCGTTGGTGCCCGTCGGGCCCGGGAACATGACCTTGTACGGCAGGTCGCGCGGGCGCAGCACCAGGTCCTGGAAGGTCTGCAGGAACGACCGTTTGGCCGTGGTCGACATGTCCAGGCCGTGGGTGACCCCGTCCCGGGACAGATAGTCGATCAGCGCCCGTTTCAGTACCGGGTTGTTGTGGCCGTAGTTGAGTGAGCCGGCGCCGGCGAAGAAGTCGAGGTACGCGTGGCCGTCCTCGTCGTACATGCGGCTGCCCTGGGCACGGTCGAAGACGGCGGGCCAGCCGCGGCAGTAGCTGCGGACCTCGGACTCGAGGGTCTCGAACACGCTGAGGTCGGGCTGGGTGATGGTCACGGTGATTCGCTCCTCAGTGGGGGGTGGAGTCGGTCAGCGGGCCTATGCGGTACAGGACTTCGGGGTCGTGCGGGCCGTCCGGGAACAGGTCGGCGCCGAACAGCACCTCGCGGTCGACCTGTGCGCCGTGCCGGGCGGCGAACGAGGTGAACAGGCGCTCGGAGGCGGTGTTGCCGGGGGTGATCGTGGTCTCCACCTCCGTGATGCCGTGCTCGGCGGTGAGCCGTGCGGTCAGCCCGTCGAGCAGGGCCGCGGCGATGCCGTGACCCCGGTGGGCGGAGTCGACGGCCACCTGCCAGACGAGCAGCGTCCGGGGACGGTCCGGTCGCACATAGCCGGTGATGAAGCCGACCGGCTCTCCGTCCGCACCACGCGCCACCGCCGAGGTGCCGGCGAAGTCCCGGCACCACAGCAGATAGCTGTACGAAGAGTTCAGGTCGAGGGTTTTCGAGTCCTTGGCGAGACGCCAGAGCGTGGCTCCGTCGGTCATCGCCGGTCGGTCGATGAGAAGGTCTGCGGGTGCGGCAGTCATGCGGCACGAATTTAGCGAGGCGAATTAGAAATTGCACGGGCGGTTCCGCTGTGCCGCGCAGGGGGTCGGGGGGAATGCCCGTATTACCCCACGGAAAATCGGGACAAAGGTGTCTCGTTGTGGAGTGTGTCACAACACGGAAACCGTCCGAAACGCGCCGGAAAACTTCCCCGTTTAGCTCCGCGGAAAGCGGGCAGAAGAAGACGGGAAGCTATCGTCCGAAGAATCGGCGGAGTTTGTGAAATTAAATTGAATTCACGAGCCGATGGTTTCGCCGATTCGTTCACGCAGAATCCGCGGGCGCGCCCGCCGTACCGGGCGTACTCCCCGGCTCCGCCCGGCGAACGGCTTCCGCCCCTCGCCGCCTCTGCCTTCCCGCCCTCCCGGGCCGACGCACCCTGGCGGTGCCGTATCGCGCCAGTGGGCGACCGGAGGCCTTGCGACCGCGCCTCGGCCGGCCGTGTCTGCGCCTTTGCCCGCGGTGGGCCCGCCGGCGGCGGGCTGCTCCGGGGAGGTGTGCTCGGAGGGCTCAGGCCCGGTGCGGCGCCCGGGCCCCCGCTCGCCGGTGGGCCGTCGGGGCTCGGTGGGCGGCTGCTCCCGGGGAGGTGTGCTCGGAGGGGCAGGCTGCGTTTGCCGCTCGGGTGGGCGATTCGGTATCCACCGGAGTTCCCGACTCGCCCGGTGTCGCGCCCGGGCCCCGTCCGCCGACGGGACCGTCCGGGGCTCGGCGGCCGGTTCCTCTCGGGGAGGCGCGCTCAGGCCGCGTTCACCGCTCGGGTGGCCGACTCGGTGTCCACCGGTGCCCCCGCCTCGGTCAGCGCGGCGCCCAGCGCGGTCAGGGATCGGCGGACCGTGTCCAGGGTGGCGTCGGGGCCGTAGTGGTTGACCCGGATCATCTCCTTGGCCAGGGCGCCGCCGCCCGCGGCCAGGGGCAGCGCCGGGTCGCTCTCCAGAGCCCGCGCCACCAGCTCCGAGGCCACCAGGTCCGACGGCACCCGGAGCGTCGTGGCGACCGGCGCCGCGTCCGCGACCTCGTACACGTACGGCTCCAGACCTCCGCCGAGGGCGACCGCACCCGCCCGCGTGGCCAGCGCGGCGCCCCGGTGCCGGGCCATCACCGTGTCCAGCCCCGCCGACCCGATGCGCTCCAGGCACGCCTCCAGGGCCAGCATCTCCAGCTGGGCGGGAGCGTGCGCACCTTGCGGCCGGCGTCGATCCAGCGGTCCTTCCAGTCGAGCAGCGACAGGTAGGAGCGGCGCGGCGCGTGCGGGTTCGCCGCCATCCGGGCCCACGCCCGCTCGCTCACCGAGATCGCCGACACGCCCGCCGGACCGCCCATCGCCTTCTGCGCCCCGATCACGCACAGGTCCACGCCCCACGCGTCCGGCAGCACCGGCTCGGCGCCCACGGAGGCGACCGCGTCCAGGTAGAACAGCGCGCCGTGCCGCCGTACCACCTCGCCGATCTCCGCGACCGGGTTGGTGTTGCCGGTGGCCGCCTCGGCGTGCACCAGCGACACGAAGTCGATCTCCGGGTGCTCGGCGAACGCCTGCTGGATCTGCCCGGCCGTCACCGCCGTGTGGAAGGGCACGGAGATGTCGTGCACGGTCGCGCCGGAGTCCCGGAGCCAGTTGCCGAAGGTCTGCCCGTAGGGGCCCGTGATCACGTTCAGGGCCACCGTGCCGGGACCGGCCGCCGCGCGGATCGCGCCCTCCAGCGGCAGCAGCGCCTCGCCCTGCGTGATCAGCACGTCCTGCCGGGTGTCCAGCAGCCGGGCCACCCCGTCCTCGATGGCGGCGAAGCGCTCGGCACTCAGCGGGGGCAGATCGAGGAACGGGTGGGTCACGGCGGTGCTCTCTTCGCTCACGAGGGTTCACGGGCCGGCCGGAGGCCGACGCACACGAGCGTAACCCTCACCACATCCGCGCCCGCCGACCGGCGACTTCTCAGGCCGGACGGCTTGGATGCCATCGGTTTGGTTTGAGTGACCCAAACATCTCCTTATAATCGGAACCCACAGTTCCCCCATAGGAGATCCCCCCATGAATACGCTCCTCGGGCGCCGGACCCGCCTTCTGGCCGCCACCACCGCGACCGCCGCACTCGTGCTCGTCGTGGCCGGCTGCTCCTCCAGCGACTCGGGGAGCGGCAAGACCACCGTCAAGGGCGTCCACCTGGCCAAGGGCGGCCAGCTGACCACCTGCACCCACCTGCCGTACCCGCCGTTCCAGTCGGAGGTCGACGGCAAGGTGCAGGGCTTCGACGTGTCCCTCATCGACCTCGTCGCCAAGGACCTGGGCGTCAAGCAGCAGATCCTCGACACGCCGTTCGAGAACTTCAAGACCGGCGCCTTCCTCAACTCCGGGCAGTGCGACCTGGCCGCCGCCGGCATGACCATCACCGCCGAGCGCAAGAAGAACGTCGACTTCTCCGACCCGTACTTCGAGGCCACCCAGGCCGTCCTGGTCGACAAGAGCAGCGGCGTCAACTCGCTCGCCGACGTCAAGGCCAAGGGCAAGAAGCTGGGCGCCCAGGCGCAGACCACCGGCGAGGACTACGTCAAGGGCAAGGGCTACGACCCGATCTCCTTCGAGTCCTCCGACGCGGTCCTCAACGGTCTGCGCACCGGCCAGGTCCAGGCCGTCGTCATCGACTACCCGGTCGTCCAGGGCTGGCTCAAGGACAAGGCGAACGCGGACAAGTTCAAGGTCGTCGACAACCTGAAGACCGGTGAGCAGTACGGCTTCACCGTGAAGAAGGGCAACACCGCGCTGCGCGACGCCATCAACAAGGCGATCAAGAACGCCAAGGCCGACGGCACCTACAAGAAGCTGTACGAGCAGTGGATCGGCCCGTACGACTCCTCCGTCGCCTCTCCCGCGGCCTCATGACCGACACGGACACGACCCTCCAGCCGAAGAGGAAGGGACTGACCCGGCGCCAGAAGCGCGCCGTGTCCCGCGGGGTGCAGTACGCCGTCTTCGTCGCCGCCGTGATCGCCTTCGCGGTCTCGGCGGACTGGGGCCGGCTGCAGAACCAGTTCGCCCAGGCCGACATCGCCAAGCAGATGTTCCCGGACGTCATCACGCTGGCGCTGAAGAACACCGTGCTCTACACGCTGTCCGGCTTCGTCGTCGGGCTCGTCCTCGGCATGGTCGTCGCCCTGATGCGGCTGTCCTCGGTGGGCCCGTACCGCTGGCTGGCGGGCGTCTACATCGAGATCTTCCGCGGCCTGCCCGCCCTGCTGATCTTCATCTTCGTCGGCGTGGCCGTACCCCTCGCCTTCCCCGGCACGGAGATCCCCGGCGGGACGTACGGCAAGGTCGCCATCGCGCTCGGCCTGGTCTCGGCCGCCTACATGGCGGAGACCATCCGGGCCGGCATCCAGGCCGTGCCCAAGGGACAGATGGAGGCGGCCCGTTCGCTCGGTTTCTCGCCGGCGAAGGCCATGGTCTCGATCATCGTCCCGCAGGCGTTCCGGATCATCCTGCCGCCGCTCACCAACGAACTCGTCCTGCTCTTCAAGGACTCCTCGCTGGTGCTGTTCCTCGGGGTCACGCTGGAGGAGCGGGAGCTGTCCAAGTTCGGCCGCGACCTCGCCAGCACGACCGCCAACTCCACGCCGATCCTGGTCGCGGGCCTGTGCTACCTGCTGGTCACCATCCCGCTCAGCTTCGTCGTCCGCCGTATGGAATCCAAGGCCCAGGAGGCGATCCGGTGAGCCGCCCGGAGATCGAGGTACGCGGACTGCACAAGTCCTTCGGCGCCAACGAGGTGCTGCGCGGCATCGACCTGGAGATCGGCCAGGGCGAGGTCGTCTGTGTCATCGGCCCGTCCGGTTCCGGCAAGTCGACGCTGCTGCGCTGCGTGAACCTGCTGGAGGAGCCCTCCGAGGGACGGGTCTTCGTCGGCGGCACCGAGGTCACCGACCCGGACGTCGACATCGACGCCGTACGCCGCCGCATCGGCATGGTCTTCCAGCAGTTCAACCTGTTCCCGCACCTGAACGTCACCGAGAACCTCGCGCTGCCCCAGCGCCGGGTCCTCGGGCGGGACAGGGCGACGGCCGCGAAGGTCGCCGCCGAGAACCTGGCCCGGGTCGGCCTGTCCGAGAAGGCGGACGCCTACCCGGCCTCCCTCTCCGGCGGCCAGCAGCAGCGCGTGGCGATCGCCCGGGCCCTCGCCATGGGCCCGCAGGTGATGCTGTTCGACGAGCCGACCTCCGCGCTCGACCCCGAACTGGTCGGGGACGTCCTCGCCGTGATGCGCAGGCTCGCGGAGGAGGGCATGACGATGATGGTCGTCACGCACGAGATGACCTTCGCGCGCGAGGTCGCCGACCGGGTCGTCTTCATGGACGGCGGGGTGGTCGTCGAGGACGGCAGCCCCGAGCGGGTCATCGGCGACCCGCAGCACGAGCGCACCCGGCACTTCCTGTCCCGGCTGCTCGACCCGGCGATGGCCGAGGTCGAGGAGGAGACCTCCGACCAGGTGGGCGAGGACACGCCCTAGGTCGTTAGGGTGCGGTGCATGAGCGATGGCGCGGTGCTGCACGTGAAGGGCCGGGTCCTGGCGGGACCCGAGGACGTCCGTGACGAGCTGTGGGTGGTCGGCGGGCGGGTCTCCTACGACCGTCCCGCCGGCGCCCGCGACATCACCACCGTGACCGGCTGGGCGCTGCCCGGACTGGTCGACGCGCACTGCCACGTCGGCCTCGGCGCGGACGGCCCGGTCGACGCGGACACCGCCGAGAAGCAGGCCCTGACCGACCGCGGGGCGGGCACCCTGCTGATCCGGGACGCGGGCTCGCCCTCCGACACCCGCTGGGTCGACGACCGCCCCGACCTGCCGAAGATCATCCGGGCCGGCCGGCACATCGCCCGCACCCGCCGCTACCTCCGCAACTACGCCTGGGAGATCGAGCCGGAGGACCTGGTGGCGTACGTCGCCCAGGAGGCCGGGCGCGGCGACGGCTGGGTCAAGCTGGTCGGCGACTGGATCGACCGCGACCTCGGCGACCTGGCCGCCTGCTGGCCCCGCGGGGCGGTGGAGGCCGCCATCGCCGAGGCCCACCGCCTGGGCGCCCGGGTCACCGCGCACTGCTTCGCCGAGAGCTCCCTGCGCGACCTGGTCGAGGCCGGCATCGACTGCATCGAGCACGCCACGGGCCTGACCGAGGACCTGATCCCGCTGTTCGCCGAGCGGGGTGTCGCGATCGTGCCGACCCTCGTCAACATCGCCACCTTCCCGCACCTCGCGGCCGGCGGCGAGTCCCGCTACCCGCGCTGGTCCGCCCACATGCGGCGGCTGCACGAACGCCGCTACGACACCGTGCGCGGCGCCTACGACGCCGGTATCCCGGTCTACGTCGGCACGGACGCCGGCGGCTCCCTGGCCCACGGGCTGGTCGCGGCGGAGGTGGCGGAACTGGTCACCGCCGGCATCCCGCCGGTGCAGGCCCTGTCCGCGACGAGCTGGGGCGCCCGCGCCTGGCTCGGCCGGCCCGGGCTGGAGGAGGGCGCACCGGCCGACCTGGTGGTGTACGAGGGCGACCCGCGGGCCGACGTACGGGTGCTGGCGGCGCCGCGGCGCGTGGTGCTCGACGGCCGGATCGTCGAATAGCGGGCGCTCCGGCGGACGGTGGGGCGGCGGGGTCCGGCGGGGGCCGGGGGAACGCCTGTGCCCGGTGATTCGAAGAGATGTGCTGAAACACCTCGATCGAGTGAAGTGACTCAGGATAGCTGACCGTTCACCCACAGTGCGTACAAGGTTGACGGGTCCCAAGCATGTTCCGTCTGGGGGTCCCACCGCCTTGAACAGCAAAAACTTCCGCATGCCCGCCCGCCGGCTCGCCGCGGTCGCCACCGTCACCGCGCTCACCGCGGCGCCCGCGGTCCTGGGCGCGGGCGCCGCGCACGCGACCGGCGGTCACGGTCGCGCCTCCGCCGTCGTCCTGCGCACCGGGCTCGACGTGTCCCTGCTCAACAAGACCGTGAACGTCCCGCTCGCGGTCTCGCTCAACGAGGTCCAGGCACCGCAGAGCGCCGACAGAACGGCGCTGTCCGCCCGGCTCGACGGCGTGAACGGCGGGAAGCCGTTCACGGTGCTCGCCGCGGACGTCGCCTCGGCGAAGGCCACGGTGACCGCGAAGCGCGCCGAGGGCTCCGTCCGGCTCGTCCACGCCAAACTGCACGTGCCCGGTCTGCCGCTGCTGTCGGTGATCGAGACCGACGACGTCACCGCCAAGGCGACCTGCGAGGTCGGCAAGGCACCCGTGGCCACCGCGAACGTCCTGGGCGCCGTCACCGTCCTCGGCAAGCGCGTCACGCTGACCGCCGGCGGCCCGACCGTGGTGAAGGTGCCCGGCGTCGGCGAGGTCAGGCTCGACCTCGCCGAGCGGCGCACCTCGACCCGTACGGCCGCCGCGACCGCCCTGCAACTCAAGGTGTCCGTCAACCCGTTGAAGCTCAACGTGGCCGACGTCGAAGGCACCGTCACCCTCGCCAAGGCGACCTGCGAGTCCCCGATGGCGGCGCCCACCGAGCACCCGGCGCCGAGCCACGACCCGGCCGCCGACGTGCGCCCGCAGGGCGCGCCCGCCAAGGCCGACCTCGCGGAGACGGGCGGCAGTTCGGCGACCCCGTACATCGCGGGCGGCGCGCTGGCGCTGCTGCTGGTCGGCGGGGGAGCGGTGACCGTGGCACGGCGCCGCAGGGGCTGACGGCGGACCGGCTCCGCCGGGGCGGGGGAACCCGCCCGGCGGGCCGGGCCCCGTTCACCCGTCCGCGTCCCGGATCACTGTCGGCCGAGTGCGGTCAGCGCGGCCGACAGTGCGTCCACGAAGCCGTTCGCCGTCGCACGGTCCCGCACGGCGACCCGCACCCACTCCTGCCCGAGCCCCGGGAACGTGTCCCCGCGCCGGACCGCGTAGCCGAGGTCGCGCAACCGCCGTCGTACCGCGGCCGCCTGGTCCATGCGGACCAGCACGAACGGCCCGTGTGCCGGTTCCACCACCCGCACACCCCGGTCGGCGAGGGCGGCCAGCCCCGCCACCAGATGCGCCCGGTCCACGGCGACGCGATGCGCCGCGTGCCCGGCCTCCGCGAGCGCCCGCGGCGCCACGCACGCCTCGGCGGCGGCCAGCGCCGGCGTCGACACCGGCCACAGCGGCTGGGCCCGCTCCAGCGCGTCGACGGTCTCCGGGTCGGCCAGCACGTAGCCGATCCGCAGCCCCGCCAGCCCCCAGGTCTTGGTCAGGCTGCGCAGCACGACGAGACCGGGCACGTCGGTCCGCCCGGCCAGCGCCTCGCGCTCGCCCGGCACCGCGTCCATGAAGGCCTCGTCGACCACCAGCACCCGCCCGGGCCGGGCCAGCCGGGCGATCGCGCCGGCCGGGTGCAGCACGGAGGTCGGGTTCGTCGGATTCCCGATCACGACCAGGTCCGCGTCCTCGGGCACGGCCGCCGGATCCAGCCGGAAACCGTCCTCCGCCCGCAACAGCACCCGGTCCACGGTGTGCCCCGCGTCCCGCAGCGCCGCCTCCGGCTCCGTGAACTGCGGGTGCACCACCACCGGTCGGCGCACCTTCAGCCCCCGCGCCAGCAGCACGAACGCCTCCGCCGCCCCGGACGTCAGCAGCACCCGCTCCACCGGCAGCCCGTGCCGGGCCGCCACCGCCGCTCGCGCGGCCCGCCCGTCCGGGTAGGCCGCGAGCGACGGCAGGGACCTGGCGATCTCCTCCCGCAGCCACACCGGAGGCGTGTCGGCACGGACGTTGACGGCGAGATCGACCAGCCCCGCCCCCTCGTCCCGCACCTCGGCGTCCCCGTGGTGGCGCAGGTCGTGTCCGGCGTCCTCAGTGCGCATGGCTGTGCGAGTGCCCGCCGTGATGGTGGTGCCCGTGCCCGTGGTGGTGACCGTCGTCGTCGGGGTGGAAGTGCGGCTGCTGCGGCAGCCCCACCTTGTCCTCGAAGCCCGGCAGCGCGATGCGGTACACGCACGAGTCGCAGTTCATCCGCAGGTCGCCCTTGACGGCCTCCTCGTAGCGCTCGATCACCAGGTCCAGCAGCTCCGGCTCCGGCCCGATCACGTCGGCCGACCGCACCTCGACGTCCGGGTGCGCGGCCGCCCAGCCCTCGGTCTGCTGCCGTACCCGGTCCGGCAGGATGCCGGTGAACAGGAAGTACGGCAGGACGACGATGCGCCGCGCCCCGAGCCTGGCGCACCGGTCGAGGCCGCTCGGCACGTCCGGTGCCGCCAGCGACACGAAGGCCGTCTCCACACCGGCGTACCCACGGCCCTCCCACAGCAGCCGCGCCGCCTTGTGCACCTCGGCGTTGGCGTCCGGGTCCGTCGAGCCGCGCCCCACGAGCAGCACCGTCACGTCGGCCCGGTCCTCGGGGGTGCGCGCCGCACCGCCGAGCGCCTCGTCCAGCCGCCGCTCCAGCACGTTCAGCAGCGCCGGATGCGGGCCGAGCGGGCGGCCGTAGGTGTACGAGATGCCCGTGTGCCGCTCCTTCTCACGGGCCAGCGCCGCGGGGATGTCCCCCTTGGCGTGCCCGGCGGACACCAGCATCAGCGGCACGGCCGCGAACCGGCGTACGCCCTTGCCGACCAGCTCGGCGACGGCCTCGCCCAGCGGCGGCGGGGACAGCTCGATGAAGCCGCCGGCGACGGGCAGGTCGGGGCGGCGGCGGCCCAGCTCCCGTACGAAGTCGCGGAACGCCTCGGCTCCGGCGTCGTCACGGGTGCCGTGGCCGGCGATCAGCAGGGCGGGCGGGGTGGTCACGAGGTCTCCTCAGACGAAAGGGGGTGGTACAGCAGGGCGTTGAGCGCGGCGGAGGCGACGGCCGAGCCGCCCTTCTCGGACACGTTGCTCACGGCGGGCAGTCCGCTCGCGCGCAGCGCCTCCTTGGACTCGACCGCGCCGACGAAGCCGACCGGCAGGCCGATGACGAGCGCGGGGGAGGCGTCCAGGGTCAGCAGCTCCTCCAGGGCGGTCGGCGCGTTGCCGATCACCCAGAGGGCGCCGGGCCCGACCTGCTCGTAGGCGAGCCGGATCCCGTGCGCCGAACGGGTCAGCCCGGGGCCGGCCGTGGCGTCCCCCAGCCGGCAGACGGACTCCCGCCGGGTGATGCCGGCCGCGACCATCTCTACGTCCACGACGACGGGCGCCCCGGCGTGCAGCGCCGCGTGCGCCGCCACCAGGTCCTCCTCCGCCATGACGAGGTCGCTCGCGTACTCCAGGTCGGCGGCGGAGTGGACGACCCGCTCCACCACCGCCCGGGTCAGCGGCGCGAAGTGCGAGGTGTCCAGGCGGGCGCGCAGTCGCCGATAGGACTCCTGCTCGATGGGGTGGACCACTCGGTTCACCGGGCACCCTCCTGCCAGCGGTAGCCGCGCGGGGTCACCATGCGCCCCGCGACGGTACGGGTCGCCGTGTTGCCCACGGTCACGACCGTCATCATGTCGACCGTCGCCGGATCCAGTCCGGCCAGCGTGGTGACCCGGCTGGACTCGTCCGGCCGGGAGGCGTTGCGGACGACGCCGACCGGTGTGGCCGGATTCCGGTGCCCGGCGAGGATGCCGAGCGCCTTCGGCAGCTGCCAGTCGCGGCCCCGCGAGCGCGGGTTGTAGAAGGTCACCACGAGGTCCGCCTCGGCCGCCGCGCGCACCCGGCGCTCGATGACCTCCCACGGGGTGTGCAGGTCGGACAGGCTGATGGACACGTGGTCGTGGCCCAGCGGCGCGCCCAGGACCGCCCCGGCGGCCAGCGCGGCCGTCACCCCGGGCACCCCGACCACGTCGATGTCGTCGGACGCCTCGGCGAGCGCCGGGGAGGCCATGGCGTACACGCCCGCGTCACCGCTGCCGATCAGCGCCACCGCGTGCCCGCGCCGGGCCTCCGCGACGGCCGTACGCGCCCGCTCCTCCTCGGCGCCGAGCCCCGACTCCAGCACCCGGGTGCCCGGTCGCAGCAGATCGCGGATCTGGTCCACGTACTGGTCGAGCCCGACCAGCACCGACGCCCGCCGCAGTTCGGCCGCCGCGCGCGGGGTGAGCAGGTCCCGGGCGCCCGGCCCGAGCCCGACGACGGCGAGCCGCCCGCGCCCCGGCCGCCGTACGACGGCACAGGTCGCCATCGCCGGCCGCCCGTCGGCGCGCCCGGACTTCCGCTTGGGCACGAGGAGTTCGCCGCCACCGGCCAGGGCGGCGGCCTCCGCGACCGACGGGGTGCCGACGGCGGCGAGGGGCGCGTCGGACGGGTTGGGCACCTCGACGGCCGCAAGATCCCCGGCGGAGTACGTCACCAGCGGCACCCCGAGCCGTTCGGCGGCCGCCACGAGGCCGGGCTCCTCCGCCTTGGCGTCCACGGTGGCCAGTTCCGCCACCGACCCGGCGGACAGACCCGCCGCGCGCAGCGCCTCCCCGATCAGCCCGAGGACCTCCTCGGCCGGGGCGCCCCTGGACGCGCCGACCCCGACCACCAGGGACGGCGGCCGCAGCAGCACCTCACGCCCACCCGGCTCGACCGCCCGGTCGGTGAGCCGCACGGTGTACGCCCCCTCGGCCGAGAACGGCAGCGGCGGCAGCGGCCACGCCACCTCGGCCTCCAGCGCCACCGGCTCGCCGTCCAGCAGGGCACGGGAGACCGCGGCGACCGCGCCCTCGTACGGCAGCCCGAGCGTGTCCAGGGCCGCCAGGCCGACGGCGTCCGTCGCGGTCGTCACCACGGGCTCGGCGCCCAGCAACCCGCCCACCTCGCGGGCGAGTTCGTTGGCGCCGCCGCCGTGCCCGCCGACCAGGGACACCGCGAACCGGCCGCCCTCGTCCACGCACACCACGCCCGGGTCGGCGCTCTTGTCGCCGAGCAGCGGCGCGAGCAGCCGTACCGCGGCCCCCGTCGCCAGGAAGCAGACCAGCTGCTCGCACTCCGCGAACGCGGCCCGTACGGCCTCGCCGACGGGTCCCTCGTACACCCGGGTGCGGTCCGGCCAGGCCGCGGCCAGCCGGTCCCGCGCCGCCGCCCCCGCCGCGGTGGCGGAAATGAGGCCGATCACTGGGCTACTCCTTCACTGGTTGCCCGGGGCCTGTCGCCCCAGAGCAGGAACACTGGATTGGTGGCCGCGAGCCGGGTCACGTCCCCGGGCAGCGGCGCCAGCCGCGACGACTGCAGGAGCACCCCGTCGCAGCGGAACCCGGCGGCCGTCAGCGCCTCCCGCGCCGCCGGCACCCGGTCCAGCGCGGCCACGGCGACGACCACGGTCCGCCGGGCCCGCCGTGCGCACGCGCCGACGACGGCCGGCAGCTCACGCCCCCCGCCGCCGACGAACACCGCGTCGGGATCGTCGGCCAGGCCGGACAGCGCGTCCGGCGCCACACCGTGCACCACCCGCACGTCGACACCGTGCGCCCGCGCGTTGGCGCGGACGCGCTCCACCCCGTCCGGGGTCTTCTCGACGGCGACGACGGCCGCGCCGAACCGCGCGCACTCCACCGCCACCGAGCCCGACCCCGCGCCCACGTCCCACACCAGGTCGCCCGGGCGCGGCCCCAGCCGGGCCAGGGCCAGCGCCCGCACCTCGAACTTGGTGATCATCGAGTCCCGGTGCGCGAACGCGTCCTCGTCCAGCGCCCACCGGTCCGGTCCCGCCGGAACGCCGGCGACCGTGCGGACCGGCCCCAGCACCCGGCGCTCGTCCAGGCAGAGCACCACGCTGACCGACGTGCCCCAGTCCCGGGCCGCCGCCTCGGCGGGCGTCACCCGCTCCACCCGCTCCCGCTCTGGGTCACCGAGCGCCACCGCCACGACCAGGACGCGCGCGTCGGGATCCGTTCCCGGACCGGCGAGGGCGGCACCCAGCTCCGCGGGGCCGGCTCCCGGCCCGGTGAGGACCGCGACCTTGGGACGCGCCCGGCAGACGTTCACCGCCGTGCGCAGATCCCGGCCGTGCGCGCTGACCACGACCGCGTCGTCCCAGGGCAGCCCGATCCGGGCGAACGCGGCGGCCACCGAGGACACGCCCGGCCGCACGTCCAGCGCACCGGCCCCGAACCGCTCGGCCAGCGCCCGGACGATCCCGAAGAACCCCGGGTCCCCGGAGGCCAGCACGACCACCGGCAGCTCCTTGCCGACGTACCCGGCGATCGTGTCCAGGGCGGGTGCCAGCGGCCCGAGCACGACCCGCTCGGCGCCCTCCGGCAGCGCCGCGGCGTCCAGGTGCCGGCGCCCGCCGACCACCAGCGCCGCCCGGTCGAGCACGCCGTCCGGCACCGGCGCCCCGGTCCCCGTACCGACGACCGTGATCAACTGTTCGCCCCCCGCTCGCGCAGCGCGCGCCGGGCCTGCGGGTCGGCCTTGCGGTACCCGTGGAAGTGCCCCGGGTGGTACAGGTGCGAGCGGGTGCCGTGCGCGTCCAGCGCCGGGCCGACCAGGAAGAGCGTGTGCTTCCAGAGCTTGTGCTCCTTGACCGTCTCCTCCAGCGTGCTGATCGTGCACTTCACGACCAGCTCCTCCGGCCAGGTCGCCTGGTAGGCGACGACGACCGGGGTGTCGGTCGGGTAGCCGCCCTCCAGCAGCTCGCGCACCAGCTGCCCGCTGCGCGCCGCCGACAGGAACACCGCCATGGTGGTGCCGTGCCGGGCGAACTCGCGGACCTCCTCGCCGGGCGGCATCGGCGTCTTGCCGCCGCCCAGCCGGGTGAGCACGACGGACTGCGCGACCTCGGGGATCGTCAGCTCGCGCCGCGCCAGCGCGGCCACCGCGGAGAACGACGACACACCCGGTACGACCTCCGTGGCGATCCCGAGCTCCGCGCACCGGTCCAGCTGCTCCTGGGTGCCGCCCCACAGCGCCGGGTCGCCGGAGTGGATGCGGGCGACCCGCAGGCCCTCGGCCAGGGCCCGCTCGTAGACGGCGACGACGTCCTCCAGGGACATCGTGGCCGAGTCCAGGACCTCCGCGTCGGCACGCGCGTGTTCGAGCACCTCCGCCTGGACCAGGCTGGCCGCCCAGATCACCACGTCCGCCTCGGCGATCGCGCGCGCGGCACGGAACGTCAGCAGGTCGGCGGCGCCGGGGCCGGCACCGACGAACGTCACCTTGCCGGTGGGGGCATCGGCCATGGGAAGGGTCCTCTCGTACGGGAGACGCAAGCGGGAGACGCAAGCGCGAAACGCAAGTCGGAATCGGTGAAATGTCAGGGTCTGGGGGAGTGCGGCCGACGCCGGATGTGCGCGAAGGCCCCTCCATCGGATAGCAAGGGCCTATGGCGGTCTTCGTCGCGCTCGGCGCGTTCCTGATGACGCTGGCCGGCGGCTGGACGGCACAGCGCGTGACCGACCGCAGGCATCTCGTCCTCGGACTCGCCGGCGGACTGATGCTGGGCGTGGTCGGCCTGGACCTGCTGCCGGAGGCGCTGCGGGCGGCGGACCGCGAGGTGTTCGGCGTACCCGCCGCCCTGTTGCTGTTCGTGGCCGGATTCCTGCTGGCCCACCTGGTGGAGCGCACCCTCGCCGCCCGGCAGGCCGCGCACGGCGGCGCCGAGGGACACAACCACCGCGCGCCCGAGGTGGGCCTCACGGCGGCCGCCGCGATGGTGGGTCACAGCGCCATGGACGGCGTGGCGATCGGCGCGGCCTTCCAGGTGGGCGGCGGCATGGGCACGGCCGTGGCGCTCGCCGTGATCGCGCACGACTTCGCCGACGGCTTCAACACCTTCACCCTCACGAGCCTGTACGGCAACGCGCGCCGACGCGCCATCGGCATGCTGGTGGCCGACGCGTGCGCCCCTCTCGTGGGCGCGCTGTCGACCGCCTTCTTCCATATCCCCGAACCGGTGCTCGGCGGCTATCTGGGCCTCTTCGGCGGCGTCCTGCTCTATCTCGCCGCCGCCGAGATCCTGCCCGAGGCCCACCACGAGCACCCCGCCCGCTCCACACTGCTGTTCACGGTCGCGGGGGTCGCGTTCATCTGGCTGGTGGTCGGCCTCTCCGGCGCCTGACCACGGGCGCGCTGTCACAGCTTCCCGCCCCGCCCGCCGTCCCGGCACGGGGGCGCGATCAGCGTCGACAGGTACGGCAGCGGCGTCCCGTCCAGCTCGGCGGCCGGCCGCACCGACTCCTCCGGCAGACCCAGCGCCGACCCCCACACCGCGTCCCCGAGCCGCCCGGTCTCCCGCAGCGCCTCGGCGACCTCCGCGGCCTGCCGGCCGAACTTGTAGGCGACGACGGTGCCCGGCCCGGCCAGCGCCTCCTTCAGCACCGCCGACCCGGCGGTGACGGGGACGAGGGTCAGCGGCTCGGTGCCCTCCGTCAGCACGGCACCGGACCGCGCGGCGAGATCCTGCATGGCCGTGATCCCGGGCACGGTCTCCACGACGACCCCGGGCACCAGCTCGGCGATGGTCTGCGCGAGATACGTGAACGTCGAGTACACGTTGGGGTCGCCGATGGTCGCGAAGGCCACGGAGCCGTGCCGCCGCAGCAGTTCCGCGACCCGTCCGCCGGCCGCGTCCCAGGCCGCCTCGCGGCGCGCCCGGTCGGACCGCTCGTTCAGCGCGAACACCACCCGGACGATCCGGTCCGCGGGCACGTAGTGCGCCACGGTCGCCTCCGCCCGCCCCCGCTCACCGGTGTCCATCACCGGTACGACGACGACCTCGGCCGCACGCAGCGCGTTGACTCCCTTGACGGTCACCAGCTCCGGATCACCGGGACCGACCCCGACTCCGACCAGCGTGCTGCTCATGACGTCCGGCACCTCTCCACGAACCGACGGGCGACACCGGGCTCGGACGCCCAGTGCGTGTGCAGATAACTCGCGTGCACGCCCTGCTGTACGAAACCTTCGACCCGCCGGACGGGAGCGCGCACGCCCCAGGCGGGAGCGGCCCCGGCGCCCGGCTCGACGACCGTGCGGTGGAACTCGTGCCCCCGCATCCGCGTCCCGGCGGGTGCCAGCACACCGTCCCCTACGGCCACCGCGTCCCGGTAGCCGAGAGTCAGCCGCTCGCTCATCCGCGCGGAGGCGTCGAGCACCCCGCACATGGGGCGCCCGTCCAACTCCCGGCACAGGTACAGCAGTCCGGCGCACTCCGCGGCCACCGGGGCGCCGCTCAGCGCGAGTTCGGCGACGGCCTCGCGCAGCGGCTCGTTGGCGGACAGCTCCGCGGCGTACACCTCGGGGAACCCGCCGCCGACGACCAGCCCGGCGGTGTCCTCGGGCAGCCGCTCGTCCCGCAGCGGATCGAAGGTGACCACCTCGGCACCGGCGGCGGCGAGCAGCTCGGTGTGCTCGGCGTAGGAGAAGGTGAACGCGGGACCGCCGGCGACGGCGACCACGGGCCCCGGCCCTCCTGCGGGCCGGACGCCGGGCGTCCAGGGGGCGGAGTCCGCCGGCAGCGGGCCGGCGGCGCGTGCCAGCGCCTCCAGGGCCGCCAGGTCGCAGCCCTCGGACACCGTCGCGGCCATCGCCGCGACGGCCTCCACCGCGGCCGCGCGCCGCTCGGCGACCGGCACCAGACCCAGGTGGCGCGAGGGGGTCTCCACCGGGGCCGCCCGCCGCAGCACGCCGAGCACCGGTACTCCCGACTCGTCCAGTGCCTCCCGCAGCAGCGACTCGTGCCGGTCCGAGGCGACCTTGTTCAGGATCACGCCCCCGACCCGCACCCGCGGATCCCAGGACGCGAACCCGTGCACCAGCGCCGCCACCGACCGCGACTGCGACGACGCGTCCACGACGAGCACCACCGGCGCCCGCAGCAGCTTGGCGACATGGGCCGTGGACGCGAGTTCCCCCTCGCCCGCGGCCCCGTCGTACAGCCCCATCACTCCCTCGACGACTGCGAGGTCGCAGCCCCGGGCGCCGTGCAGGAACAGCGGAGCGACCAGCTCCGGCCCGCACAGGTACGCGTCCAGGTTGCGCCCCACCCGCCCGGTCGCCAGGGCGTGGTACCCGGGGTCGATGTAGTCCGGCCCGACCTTGTGCGGGGACACGGCGAGCCCCCGCGCGGCGAACGCGGCCATCAGCCCCGTGGCGACGGTGGTCTTGCCGCTGCCCGACGAGGGCGCGGCGATGACCAGCCGGGGCACCGACGTCGTCACCACTCGATGCCCTTCTGGCCCTTCTGCCCCGCGTCCATGGGGTGCTTGATCTTGGACATGTCGGTGACAAGGTCGGCGAGGTCCACCAGCCTCTCCGGCGCGTTCCGGCCGGTGATCACCACGTGCTGGGTGCCGGGGCGGTTCCGCAGCACCTCCACCACCTCGTCCGTGTCCACCCAGCCCCAGTGCATCGGGTAGGCGAACTCGTCCAGCACGTACAGCCGGTACGTCTCGGCGGCCAGGTCCCGCTTGACCTGCTCCCAGCCCTCCCGGGCCTTCTCCTCGTTGTCCATCTGCGCGTCCCGCTGGACCCAGGACCAGCCCTCGCCCATCTTGTGCCAGTCGACGGTCCCGCCCTCGCCGGAGGCGCCGAGCACCCGCAGCGCGTTCTCCTCGCCGACCTTCCACTTGGCCGACTTCACGAACTGGAACACCCCGATGGGCCAGCCCTGGTTCCAGGCGCGCAGCGCGAGCCCGAACGCGGCGGTGGACTTGCCCTTGCCGACCCCGGTGTGCACGACGACCAGCGGACGGTTCCGGCGCTGACGTGTCGTCAGGCCGTCGTCCGGTACGACACTCGGCTGTCCCTGCGGCACTACGCGGCCCTCCTCGACGTCCCCTGCACATCCCTGACCAGACCGGCGATCGAATCGGCCCGCAGCCCGTCCAGCGTGACGGCCGCACCGCCCAGCTCACCCGCGAGCCGCCCCGCGAGACCGAGCCGCACCGGCCCCGACTCGCAGTCCACGACCACCGAGGCGACCTGCTCGGCCGCGAACAGCCGCGCCGCCCGCTCCGCGTGGGCGACCGGCTCCGGGCCGCCGGTGGCCCGCCCGTCGGTCACCACCACGACCAGCGCGCGCCGCGCCGGATCCCGCAGCCGCTCCACCCGCAGCACCTCGTGCGCCCTGAGCAGCCCGGCCGCGAGCGGCGTACGGCCGCCCGTCGGCAGCGACTCCAGCCGGGCGGCGGCCGCGTCGACGGACGAGGTCGGCGGCAGCGCGACCACGGCGTCCGCACCCCGGAAGGTCACCAGACCCACCTTGTCCCGCCGCTGGTAGGCGTCCAGCAGCAGCGAGAGCACGGCGCCCTTCACGGCGCCCATCCGCTGCCGCGCCGCCATCGACCCGGAGGCGTCCACCACGAACAGCACGAGGTTCCCCTCGCGCCCCTCCCGGGTCGCCTGCCGCAGATCGTCCCGGCGGATCACCAGACCCGGCCCGGACCGGCCGCGCGCCCGCTGGTGCGGGGCAGCGGCCTGCACGGTCGCCGCGAGGTGCAGCTTGGTCAGCGCGCCGCGGGGCCGCCGGGCCCCGGTCGTCCGCCCCTGCTCGGTCCGCGCCCGGGACCGCCGCCCGGCGGCGCCCTCGCCGATGCCGGGCACGCTCAGCACCTTGGCCCGGAACGGCTCGGAGGCCCGTGCGGCCGACTGCTCCTGCGAGCCGGACGCCTGCGGCTGCCCGCCCTCACCGGCCTCGGGCCGCGCGGCGCCGCCGGCGTCGTCCTGCGGCCCGCCGTCGGGCGCCGGCCGCCCACCGCCGCCACCGGGGCCGTCCGGATCGGGGTCGTCGTCGGTGCCGCCGTCGTCCCCGGAGAACTGCTCCAGCGTCTCGTCCAGCCTGTCCTCGTCCAGGCCCGGCGCGTCGAAGGGGTTGCGCCGGCGCCGGTGCGGCAGCGCGAGCAGCGCGGCCTGCCGCACGTCCTCGGCGAGCACATCGGTCCGTCCGGCCCACGCGGCCAGCGCGGTCGCCGTACGCGCCATCACGATGTCGGCGCGCATGCCGTCCACCTCGAAGGCCGCGCAGGTCGCCGCGATCTGCCGCAGCGCGCCGTCGCCGAGCCGCACCTGCGGCAGCAGCCGTCGCGCCGCCACGATCCGCTGCCGTACGGCGGCCTCCTCCTCGGCCCACCGGGCCGCGAAGGCGGCCGGATCGTCGTCGTACGCCAGCCTGCGGCGCACCACCTCGACCCGCTGCTCGGGCTCCCGCGAGGCCGCCACCTCCACGGTCAGCCCGAACCGGTCCAGCAACTGCGGCCGCAGTTCGCCCTCTTCGGGGTTCATGGTGCCGACGAGCAGGAAACGGGCCGCGTGCCGTACGGAGACACCCTCGCGCTCCACGTACGACGCACCCATCGCCGCCGCGTCCAGCAGCAGGTCGACCAGGTGGTCGTGGAGCAGGTTGACCTCGTCCACGTACAGGATCCCGCGGTGGGCGTCGGCCAGCAGGCCCGGCTCGAACGCCTTCACGCCCTCCGCGAGCGCCCGCTCGATGTCGAGCGCGCCGACCAGCCGGTCCTCGGAGGCGCCGACGGGCAGCTCGACCATCCGGGCGGGCCGTCGGGCGCCGCCGCCCGGCTCGTGCGGACCGTCGGGGCACGACGGGTCCGGTGCCGCCGGGTCGCAGGAGAAGCGGCAGCCGGACACCACGTCGACCTCGGGCAGCAGCGCCGAGAGCGCGCGCACGGCGGTCGACTTGGCGGTGCCCTTCTCGCCGCGCACCAGCACACCGCCGACCGCCGGCGAGACGGCGTTCAGCAGCAGCGCGAGCCGCAGATCGTCCTGGCCGACAACGGCCGTGAACGGGAACGGGGTGGTCACTGGTCGTCCTCCAAGTCGCCTTCCAGCTCCAGATAGGTGGCGCGCAGCCGCTCCAGCGTGTCCGCGTCCGGCTCCGCCCACAGCCCGCGGTCCGCCGCCTCCAGCAGCCGCTCGGTGATCCCGCGCAGCGCCCACGGGTTGGACTTCTTCATGAAGTCCCGGTTCTCCGGGTCGAAGACGTACTCCGCGCTGAGCTTCTCGTACATCCAGTCGTCGACCACGCCGGCCGTGGCGTCGTACCCGAACAGGTAGTCCACGGTCGCCGCCATCTCGAAGGCGCCCTTGTAGCCGTGCCGGCGCATGGCCGCCATCCAGCGCGGGTTCACCACGCGGGCCCGGAACACCCGGTGGGTCTCCTCGCCGAGCGTGCGCGTGCGCACCTGGTCGGGTACGGCCGAGTCGCCCACGTACGCCTCGGGGTTGGCGCCGGTCAGGTGCCGGACCATGGCCACCATGCCGCCGTGGTACTGGAAGTAGTCGTCGGCGTCGACCAGGTCGTGCTCGCGGGTGTCGACGTTCTTCGCCGCGACCGCGATCCGCCTGAACGCGGTCTCCATGTCGCCGCGCGCCGCCCGCCCGTCGAGCCCGCGCCCGTAGGCGTAGCCGCCCCACACCGCGTACACCTCGGCGAGGTCGGCGTCGGAGCGCCAGTTGCGGGCGTCGATCAGCGGCAGCAGGCCCGCGCCGTACGCGCCCGGCTTCGAGCCGAAGATCCGGGCCGTGGCGCGGCGCCGGTCGCCGTGCTCGGCGGTGTCCTCGTCGGCGTGCGCCTTCACGAAGTTCCGGTCGGCCGGCTCCGCCAGCTCCGCCACCGCCCGCACCGCGTCGTCGAGCAGCCCGACCACGTGCGGGAACGCGTCCCGGAAGAAGCCGGAGATACGGACCGTGACGTCGATGCGCGGCCGGCCCAGTTCCGCGAGCGGGACCACCTCGAAACCGGTCACCCGGCGGGAGGCGTCGTCCCACACCGGGCGGCAGCCCAGCAGCGCCAGGATCTCGGCGATGTCGTCGCCCTGGGTGCGCATCGCGGAGGTGCCCCACACCGTGAGCCCCACCGACTTCGGGTACGCGCCGGTGTCCTGGAGGTAGCGGGCGACGAGCGAGTCGGCGAGCGACTGCCCGACCTCCCAGCTCAGCCGCGAGGGGATCGCCTTGGGATCGACCGAGTAGAAGTTCCGGCCGGTCGGCAGCACGTTGACCAGACCGCGGGTCGGCGAGCCCGAGGGGCCGGCCGGGACGTAACCGCCGTCCAGGGCCCGCAGGATGTGCCCGATCTCGTCGGTGGTGCGGGCGAGGCGCGGGACGACCTCGGCACAGGCGAACTCCAGCACGGCCGCCGCCTCCGGGAGTTCGGTGCCCAGCACGTCCCGCAGGACGCCGGGCACCTCCGTGCCGTCCCAGGCACCCGCCTCCATCCGCTCCGCGATCCGCCGGCACAGCTGCTCCAGCAGGTCGATCGCGTCGGACGCGGTCCGGGCCGGTCCCTCCACCAGGTCGGTCAGCTCCACCGGCACCTTCACCGGGGCGCCCGGCTCGGCCAGCAGGTCCTTCTCCACCAGCCCGAAGTACGCGGCCAGCGAGGCCCGCAGCCCCGGCAGCGCGTTCGCCTGCCCGCCCCACACCTGCGAGGCGCGCAGCACCGCGAGGACCAGGTTCACGCGCGGCTCGCCGACCGGACCGCCGCCCAGGATGTGCAGACCGTCACGGATCTGCACGTCCTTGATCTCGCACAGGTAGCCGTCGATGTGCATGACGAACTCGTCGAACGCCTCGTCGTCCGGCTGCTCGGCCACGTGCAGGTCGTGGTGCAGCTCGGCGGCCTTGACCAGGGTCCAGATCTGCGCGCGGACGGCCGGGGCCTTCGCCGGGTCCAGGTCGGAGACGAGCGCGTACTCGTCCAGCAGCTGCTCCAGCTTGGCCAGGTCGCCGTACGTGTCGGCGCGCGCCATCGGCGGGACGAGGTGGTCGACCACCGTGGCGTGCCCGCGCCGCTTGGCCTGGGTGCCCTCACCGGGGTCGTTGACGATGAACGGGTAGATCACCGGCAGCTCGCCGAGGACCGCGTCCGGTGCGCAGCCGGCGCTCAGGCCGAGGCCCTTGCCCGGCAGCCACTCCATCGTGCCGTGCTTGCCCATGTGCACGACCGCGTCGGCGCCGAAGCTGTTGTCCAGCCAGCGGTAGGCCGCCATGTAGTGGTGCGAGGGCGGCATGTCGGGGTCGTGGTAGATCGCGATCGGGTTCTCGCCGAAGCCGCGCGGCGGCTGGATCATCACGACGACGTTCCCGAACCGCAGGGAGGCGAGCACGATGTCGTCGCCGTCCACGTACAGGCCGCCCGGCGGCTCGCCCCACGCCTCGGTCATGGCGTCCCGCAGCTCCGGGTCCAGCTTCTCGAACCACGCCCGGTAGTCGGCCAGCGGAACCCGGGCGGGCGCCGCGGCCAGCTGGTCCTCCGTCAGCCACTCCACGTCGTGGCCGCCGGCCTCGATCAGCCGGTGGATCAGCTCGTCACCGTTGTCCGGGTACTCGGTGAGGCCGTACCCCGCCTCCCTGAGGGCGTCCAGGACGCGCACCGCCGACGCGGGCGTGTCCAGGCCGACCGCGTTGCCGACGCGCGAGTGCTTGGTCGGGTACGCGGTGAAGACCAGGGCGATCCTCTTCTCCGCGTTCGGCTTGTGCTTCAGCCGTGCGTGCCGCAGGGCGATCCCGGCCACCCGCGCGGCCCGCTCCGGGTCGGCGACGTACACCGGGACGTCGTCGGGGCCCTGCTCCTTGAAGGAGAACGGCACGGTGACCAGCCGGCCGTCGAACTCCGGGATCGCCACCTGCATCGCCGCGTCCATGGGGGACAGGGCGGCGTCCGACTCCGCCCAGGCGGCCCGCGAGGAGGTGAGGCAGAGCCCCTGGAGGACGGGCACGTTCAGGTCGGCGAGGGCCCCGATGTCCCAGGCCTCCTCGTCACCGCCCGCCGACGCCTGCGAGGCGTGCGTGCCGCCGGCCGCGAGCACGGTCGCCACCAGCGCGTCCGCCCGGCCCAGCAGCTCGTACAGCCCGTCGTCCGCGCCGCGCAGCGAACCGCAGTACGCGGGCAGCGCGTTGCCGCCCTTCGCCTCGATCGCCTCGCACAGGGTGTCCACGAAGCCGGTGTTGCCGCTCAGCTCGTGCGCCCGGTAGAAGAGCACGCCCACCGTCGGACGGTCCGCGCGCAGTTCGTACGCCCCGTGCACGCCGTACTCCGGCATGCTGTGCGGGCCCTCGAAGCCCTCACCGGTCAGCAGCACCGTGTCCGACAGGAACCGGGACAGCTCCAGCAGGTTCGCCGGGCCGCCCTCGACCAGGTACTTCAGCGCCTCCGCCACCACACCGGCCGGCACGGACGACTCCGCCATCAGCTCGGCGTCCGGCACGGCCTCGCCGCCCAGCAGCACGGTCGGCACGCCCGCGGCCTTCAGCGCGGCCAGCCCGTCCTCCCACGCGCGCTTGCCGCCCAGCAGCCGGACGACGGCGATGTCCGCGCCCTCGACCAGGCCCGGCAGTTCGGCGGCGACGTCGACCCGGGTGGGGTTGCCGATCCGGTACCCGGCGCCGCAGGCGCGGGCGGCCAGCAGGTCCGTGTCGGCGGTCGACAACAACAACACTGTGCTCATGCGGGCGCTCCCGGTGGAATGAAAGGCAGTCCTTGCGGCGCGCCCGACTCGATGAGCCGAAGGAGCGCGTCCGTGTCCGCGTGCTGTTCGATCAGGTCGCCGAGCCGGTCGAGCTGCTCCTCGCGCAGCGCGGCGAAGGAAACGTCCGGCGCCGGTGTGAAGCGGCGGCCCGCGGCGGCCGCCACCTCCCGCAGGAAGGCCCGCCGGAAACCGTCCGACTCCAGCGAACCGTGCCAGTGCGTGCCCCACGTCTGGCCGACCCGGCAGCCGTCCAGGAAGGGCTCGCCCCCGCCGACGGTGGCCACCCCGTGGTGGATCTCGTATCCCTCGACCGGTTCGCCGAGGGCCTCGCCGACCGGCCGGGTCAGCGTCTTCTCGCGGGCGAACCGCACCCGCACCGGCAGCAGTCCGAGCCCGGGGACGTCCCCGGCGCGCGACTCGACCTCGTCCTCGATGTGCTCGCCGAGGATCTGGAAGCCACCGCAGATGCCGAGGACCGGACGCCCCTCGGCGGCCCTCCTGGCGAGCGCCCGCGCGAGCCCGCGCTCCCGCAGCCACTGGAGCGCCCGTACGGTCCCGCGCGTGCCCGGGACCACCACGAGGTCGGCGTCCGCCAGCTCCTCCGGGCGGTCCACGAACCGCACCACGACACCCGGTTCGGCGGCGAGCGCGTCCACGTCGGTGAAGTTGGACATCAGCGGGATCGCGCACACGGCGACCCGCAGCACGTCCTCGCCGACCGGGGGAGCGACGGTGGACTCCCGGACCGTGCCGCGCAGCGAGACGCGCAGCCCGTCCTCCTCGTCGATGCCGAGGCCGTGCCGGAACGGCAGGACGCCGTAGGTCCGCCGCCCGGTGAGGCCGTGCAGCATGTCCAACCCCGGCTCCAGCAGGCTGACGTCGCCCCGGAACTTGTTCACCAGGAACCCGGCGACCAACTGCTGGTCCTCGGGGGAGAGCAGGGCGACGGTGCCGAAGAAGGAGGCGAAGACGCCCCCGCGGTCGATGTCCCCCACCACCAGCACGGGCAGCCGGGCGCCCCGTGCGACGCCCATGTTGACGATGTCGGTCCGGCGCAGGTTGATCTCGGCCGGGCTGCCCGCCCCCTCACAGATCACCGCGTCATACGTGCCCCGCAACTCGGCCAGGCAGTCCAGCACCGTGCCCAGCAGCCGCTGCTGGCGCCCGCCGTGGTAGCCGCGCGCGCTCATCTCGCCCACCGGCTTGCCCAGCAGCACCACCTGGCTGCTCTGCTCGCCGCCCGGCTTCAGCAGCACCGGGTTCATCTGCGCGGTCGGCTCGATCCGGCACGCCTGCGCCTGCATGGCCTGTGCCCGCCCGATCTCCGCACCCTCACGGGTCACGAAGGAGTTGAGGGACATGTTCTGCGCCTTGAACGGCGCGACCTTCACCCCCTGGCGCACCAGCCACCGGCAGATCCCGGCCGTCACGACGCTCTTGCCGGCGTCGGAGGTGGTGCCGGCGACGAGGAGACCCCCGTTCACTTCCCACGTCCCTTCACGAGTCGGCGCGCGGCGACGGTGACGCCGAGCGCGAGCAGGCCGACGCGGCGGGAGAGCCGTACGGCCCGGTCGATGTCGGTGGCCCGGACGGCGCGCCCGGACCGGCCGTTGAGCACCGGGCGGTGCTCGACCCGCCCGCCGTAGGAGAGCGTCCCGCCCAGGCGCACTCCGAGGGCGCCCGCGAACGAGGCCTCCACGGGCCCGGCGTTGGGGCTCGGATGCCGGTGCGCGTCGGCCTTCCAGGCGCGCAGGGCACCGCGCGGATCGGGGCCGGCCGCGGCGGCGAGTACGGCGGTCAGCCGGGCCCCCGGCCAGCCGGCGAGGTCGTCCAGGCGGGCGGAGGCCCAGCCGTAGCGCCGGTACCGGGGCGACTTGTGACCCACCATCGCGTCCAGGGTGTTGACCGCCCGGAAGCCGAGCAGTCCCGGCACTCCGGCGACGGCTCCCCACACCAGGGCGCCCACCACGGCGTCGGACGTGTTCTCGGCGACCGACTCGACCACGGCCCGGGCGATCCCGTCGGCGTCCAGGGCCTGCGGGTCCCGGCCGCACAGATGGGGCAGCCGTGCGCGGGCCGCGTCGACGTCCCCGGTCTCCAGGGCATGCCCGATGACGCGGGCCTCCCGGGCGAGCGAAGTCCCGCCGACGACCGACCAGGTGGCGGCGGCGGTCAGCGCGGCGGAGGCGACGAAGGAGGGGCGTACGGCGTGCGCGGCCAGCGCGCCCAGGGCCACGGCGCCACCGGCGCACACGGTGGTGTGCAGCGTTCCCCAGCCGCGGTGGTCGTGCCACAACGCGCTCTCCACGGCCCCGGCCGCCCGTCCGAACGCGGCGACGGGATGCCCGCGGCGGGGATCGCCGAGGAGCAGGTCACCGAGAAGGCCGGCGGCGGCGCCGTACGCGTAGGAGCGATCGGCACCCATCGGCTCAGCCGGCCGTGGGCACAGGGGCAGGCCTGGTACTGGTCCTCGATCGGCAGCCGAGCATGGCGATACGTGTCCTCACTCAGGGTGTCCGCGCCCTGGTTCGACTGATCCGGCGGTGAGAGTTCCTGGCTCCCGGGGGTTCTTCCCCGGTCACAGTGGCGGGACCGCGCCGGATTCGCACCGGCTTCCTCTCTTGCCGCCGTACATGGCCTGGGCAGTCCACCACGCGCCCGGAAGGGCCGTCAACTTGCCTTTGACCTGCGTGGGGAGAGTGTGCCGATCCCCACATCGTGGGGCGGGCGAGCATGCCGAAGGCTCCCCTCCCGGGTGGGGAGGGGAGCCTCTGCGGTGCTCGTTCGCGTCCGCCGTGCGGCGGACGCCGGGTCAGGCCTTGGCGACGATGAGGTACATGCCGTACGCCACCGCGGCCGCGCAGGCGGCGAAGCAGACGTACGCGCCGGTGACGGCGAGGGCGGCGGAGTCGCCCTGGGCCGCGGCCTGTTCGCGCCGGGCCAGACCCTTGATGCCGAGGGTGAACAGGGCCACCAGGCCCACCGTGACCACGAGGCTGACGCCGAAGACGGAGCCGAGGGCCGCCCAGTCGATCTTCATGGGGATGCTTCCTTCAGTAACCGGGGTGCCGGGGTCAGACGGTGGCGGCCGGCGGGGTGGCCGGGGCGGTGTCGGCGACCCGGACCGGGCCGGTGGACTGGTGCGGGAAGGCGACGGCCGGGTCCTCGGCGACCGTGCCCGCCGGGGGCGGGATCACGGCGGCGATGGCGGTGGTCACCACGCCGGCCGGCTCCTCGGTCTCGGAGACGACGTTGGTGTGGTCGACGACCTCGCGGCGGGAGAGCTTCCAGATCGCGGCGCTGGCGGAGACCAGGAAGACCGCGACGACGGCGGTGCCCCAGTCACCCAGGTCCGTGACGGACTCGGCGCCCGCGCCGACCAGCGCGGCGGCCGGCAGGGTCAGCGCCCAGGCGACGAACATACGGGTCGCGGTGGACCAGCGGACCACACCGCCCTTGCGGCCGAGCCCCGCACCCATCACCGAGCCGGAGACGACGTGGGTGGTGGAGAGGGAGAAGCCGAGGTGGGAGGAGGCCAGGATGGCGGTCGCGGCGCTGGTCTGGGCGGCGAAGCCCTGGCGCGGCTCCAGGTCGGTCAGGCCCTTGCCCATGGTGCGGATGATGCGCCAGCCGCCGATGTAGGTGCCGAGCGCGATGGCCAGACCCGCGGAGAGGATGACCCAGGTGGGAGGGTTGGAGCCGGGGGAGATGGCACCGCCCGCGATCAGCGCGAGGGTGATGATGCCCATCGTCTTCTGGGCGTCGTTGGTGCCGTGGGCGAGGGAGACCAGGCCGGCGGAGGCGATCTGGCCGGCGCGGTAGCCCTTGCGCGTGGCCTCGGCCTCGGCCTTGCCGCCGATGCCGTACGAGAAGCGGGTGGCCAGCATGGCCGCGAGGCCCGCCACGATCGGCGCGGCGACCGCGGGCAGCAGCACCTTGGTCACCAGGACCTCGCCGTGCACCGCGCCGAAGCCGGCCGAGGCGACGGTGGCGCCGATCAGGCCGCCCATCAGGGCGTGTGAGGAACTGGACGGCAGGCCCACCAGCCAGGTCAGCAGATTCCAGAGGATCGCGCCGACCAGGGCGGCGAAGATGACCTCGGGACGGATGCCGGTCTCGTCGACGAGACCCTTGGAGATCGTGTTCGCGACCTCCACGGAGAGGAATGCGCCCACAAGGTTGAGGGCGGCGGACATGGTCACCGCGATCTTGGGCTTCAGAGCGCCTGTCGAGATGGTGGTGGCCATCGCGTTCGCGGTGTCGTGGAAACCGTTCGTGAAATCGAACGCGAGAGCGGTGACAACCACTATCGCGAGGATCAGCGAGAAGCTTTCCATTTACCCAGGCAATCGTTCGAGGTCATTGGCTGGTCGACCGTAGGCAACCTGGGTGAACGGAAGATGAACTGGGTCGGGCGCCATGGTGACTGTAACGAGTGTTCGGGGTTCCGCTTGTCCCCGTCCGACCGCGTCGGCTCAGGCGCCCCTTGGGTCTCAGCCCCGGGCGAAGCTCCGCAGCCGGCTCGCCGGGCCGTGGAAGAGATTCTGGTCACCCGGCAGCCCGCCCTTGATCCCGTACTGCCAGAACGTCCAGCGCCGCCAGCCGCCGGGCAGCTTCCCCGGGCGCGAGCCGCCGTGCCGGGCGATCCACAGGGCGTGGGAGGAGAAGGCGCGGCTGTTCCCGGTGCAGAGCCGCCACCACTGGGTCGTCGTGTAGATCACCGGGCGGCGGCCGGTCTCCCGCCGGATCTCGTCGCTGAACGACCGGATCCAGCGGACCATCCGCCGCTCGCCCAGCCCGTAGCACTTGTCCGTGCCCCCGTACGGGTTGTACTCGATGTCCAGCGCGGGCGGCAGCGTCCAGCCGTCCGCCCGCCAGTCGCCGCCGTGCCGCACGAAGTAGGCCGCCTGCCGGGCGCCGGAGGACCGGTCCGGCCGCGCGAAGTGGTAGGCGCCCCGGATCAGGCCGGCCTCGCGGGCGCCGTCGTACTGCCGGGAGAAATAGGGGTTGCGGTAGTCCGTGGACTCCGTCGCCTTCACGTAGACGAACCGCGCCCCCTCCGCGCGGGCCTCCGGCCAGTCGACGTGCTTCTGATGGGACGACACGTCATGCCCGTGCGACACCCGAACCGCCGCTGCCCGGGGGGCGCGGGCCCGGGGCGCGGTCGCCCTGGGTGCGGAGGCCCGGGCGCCGGCCGCGAGGGGGGCGGCGGCCTGGGGCTCGGCCGCGAGGGGGGCGGCGGCCTGGGGCTCGGCCGCGAAGGGTCCGGCCGCTTCCGGTTCGGCCGCCCGCGGGGCCGTCGCCGAGGCCGGGGCGGTGGCCGTGAGGGCGAGGGCCGCCGTCGCCGCCGCGAGGACACCGGCGCGGTGGCGGAGGGGGATGCGGTCACAGGCCATGCGTCGTCTCCCCGGAAGTGGCGGGCGGAGGATCACCGGGCGGGCAAGGGGGATCATTGAAGTCCCGCCGCCCGCCGGACCCACGTCCATCCCGGCGATCCGCGACGACTTCCGCCCGTTCGGAGGTACGGCCCCCGCCGTCGCCCGGACGGCCCCCTCACCCGCCGTGAACCCGGCTGGCAGGATCACCGCATGGCTGAAGAGCGACAGAGCACGGCGGGGGAAGCGGCGGTCGGCGACAAGGGGGAGTCCCCGCACGGTGGCCCGGAGCGACGGGCGGAGGACCCGGCGCGCGTCTGGGAGGCGCTGGTCGCCACCGCACGGCGCACCGTCGCCGACGGGCTTGTCGTCGGCACCTCCGGCAACGTCTCCGCACGAGTCGGCGACCTCGTCCTGGTCACCCCCACGGGCGTCCCCTACGACCGGCTCACCCCGGACGACATCACCGGGGTCGACCTCACCGGACGCCAGGTCCTCGGCACCCTCGTACCGACCAGCGAGCTGCCCCTGCACCTCGCCGTCTACCGCACCACCGGTGCCCGCGCGGTCGTCCACACCCACGCCGTGCACGCGACCGCCGTCTCCACGCTCGTCCCCGAGCTGCCGGCCGTCCACTACATGGCCGGCGCCCTCGGCGGAACCGTCCGGGTCGCCCCCTACGCGACGTACGGCACCGAGGAACTCGCCGAGAACATGCTCCGCGCCCTCGCCGGCCGCTCCGGCTGCCTGCTCCGCAACCACGGCACCGTCACCTACGGCGACACCCTCGACCAGGCCTACGACCGCACCGCCCAGCTGGAATGGATGTGCCGCCTGTGGCTGACGGCGTCCTCCGTGCCGGGTCTGACGCCGTCCCTGCTGACGGAGGCACAACTTGCCGAAGCCGGGGCACGCTTGAAGGGGTACGGCCAACGGAGGTGACCCCTTGCTGCCCAGCCCCCTGCTCCGCCCGCTGCGGGCCCCGCTCGCCCTGATCCGCCGCACGGTGACGAACCCGCCGGCGCCGCCGGCGCGCTCGGCGCGTGCCGCCCTTCCACTGGCCGGTGGCCGGAACCGCCCCGACACTGGACACGTGGGCCCAGCCAAAGCGACCGCCACCGCACTCACCGCCGTCCTCGCCGCCGGCGCGGCATCCGTCGCCGCCGGCCGCCTGGCCAGCGACGCCGCCCTGAAGGCGCCCGCCGGCCGACCCCTCCCCACCGAGCCCCGGCTCACCGTGCACGGCACGGCACCCGGCCGGATCGCGCTCACCCGCGACCTGGCCTCGCTGCGCCCCGGCACCTACGGTCTCGCGGGCGACGGCTCCCACGCGGTCCTGGGCCCCGTCCTGGAGACGGCCCCGCACACCGCCGACGCCGTCGTACGCCGCCTGGAACGGGTCACGCACGGCACCTTCGCCGCCGGCGACCCGGTGTGGCTCACCCCGAACCTGTACGTCGGCGATCCGGCGGCCGCCCTCGGCCTCGACCACGCCGACATCGACGTGCCCGGCGAACTCGGCGCCCTGCCCGCCTGGTTCCTGCCCGGCGGCCGGGACACCTGGGTGATCGCCGTGCACGGTCTAGGCACCACCCGCGAGCAGGCCATGAACGTCATGCGCTTCCTGCACGGCCGCCGCCTGCCGGTCCTCGCGCTCGCCTACCGCGGCGACCTCGGCGCCCCGCGCCCGCCGGACGGGCTGAACCACCTCGGCGAGACCGAGTGGCGGGACGTGGACGCGGCGATCCGCTACGCCGTCCGCTACGGCGCCCGCCGGGTCGTGCTCCTCGGCTGGTCCACCGGCGCCACCATGGCCCTGCGCGCCGCCGAGCACTCCGCGGTGCGCGAGCGCATCGCCGGGCTGATCCTCGACTCGCCGGTGCTCAGCTGGGAGGCCACGCTGCGCGCCCTCGCCCGGGCCCGCCGCACCCCGCAGCCGCTGCTGCCGCTCGCGGTGCGGGCCGCCCAGGGCCGGGCCGGGCTGCACGCCGACCGGGTCGCCGAGATCGTCGACCCCGCCCGGCTCGCCGTGCCCACCCTGATCGTCCACGGTCCGGGGGACCGGGTCGCCCCCTGGGAGTTCTCCCGGCGGCTCGCGCACAGCCGCGCCGACCTGGTCACCCTGCACACCGTCCGCGACGCCCCGCACGCGGCGATGTGGAACGCGGACCCGAAGGAGTACGAGGAGCGCATGCGCCGCTTCCTCACCCCGCTGATGTAGGGACGGCCGGTCCCGCCCCCCACCCGGTCCCACCCATTCCGTTTAAGGCCGTACGGCTGGCCGGATCACGTCGGCTCACCCCTCGCCGCGCCCCGTGCGTTGGCCAGCCCCGTCGCCCCCGGTGACATTCCGTTTGGGTTTTCGGACCGTCAACCGGAAGACTGCACCCGTGACGTCCCGTATCCCGCGCGACTCCAGGCTTCGACTCGTCCGACCGCGACCCCTGGCCGCCGCCCCCAGAGCTGTGAACCAGCGGCGCCCGAGCCGCCCCGCACCCCGGCCGCCGGAGGGCACCCCCGCCCGCGCCGAACTGGCCAGAATGGCACGCACCGGCCTGGCCGGCCCGGTCCGCGTCGCCCGCTGGGCCGATGCCGCCCTCGGCCCCGGCAGCGACGGCGCCACCGCCGACGGCAAGGCCACCCTCTCCGAGTCCACCGCCCGACGGGCCGCCGTCGACCTCGGCCTGAGCCTCGCTCAGGTCCGCGCCGACTGGGACACCGCCCGCCTCGCCGGCCTCGTCGAGGTGCACGGCGACAGCGCGCGCCCCGGCTGGCGGCTGCGCGCCTGGGACCGCGACGACAGCGCCGTGCTGCGCGGCTGGGTCGCCCTCTTCGACGCCTGGTCGCTTGCGCACCCGGAGCACGAGGAGCACGAGCCCGCCGCCGTCGCCGAGGTCGTCTCGGCCATGCCGCAGCTGCTCTCCTTCCTGCAGCTGTCCGCCGGGCCCGTCCCCGTCGAGCAGCTGCTCGACCTGCTCCAGCAGCGGGTCACCGAACTGCGCACCGAGCGCTGCGAGGTGCCCTACGGGCCCGGGACCGAGCAGCCGGCCGGCTCCCCGGGCCCCGCCGAGCCCACCCCCGCCGCGGACGCCCCGCTCGATCCCCTGCTCGACTGGGCCCTCAAGGCCCTGGCCTCCGTCGGCGCGCTGACCTACGGCGCCGGCCAGGCCACCCTCACCCCGCTGGGCAGCTGGGCGGTCTGGGTCAAGCTGGAGCAGATCTGCGTGGCCGCGCAGAGCCCCGCCGGGAACATCGAGCAGTCCGCCGAGGACATGCTCCGCGGCTGCGCCCAGCTCCGCCCCAACGCGGCCCGCGCCGAGTACCGCGCCTGGCTCGCCGCCCGCCCCGTCGGCAGCGCGGTCACCCAGCTGATCGACGCCGCCCGTGGCGAGGACGCCCTGCTGCGCGGCCTGGCCTTCGAGGCGCTGCGGGTCGTCGGCGCCCCCGCCGAGCCGGACGTACGGGCCGTCGTGGTCGAGCCGGCGCTCAGACCGTACGCCCTGCTGTGGCTCGCCGAGCACGACGGCGTCGACCCGGAGGACGCCCACGAGGCACTCACCCGCAACGAGGCCACCTGGCTGTGGGTGGACACCGCCGCGGCCGTCGCCGACCACGGTGAGGCGCCGATGCTGGTCCGGCATCTGGAGGCCGCGGTGCAGCCCACCGTCCCCCAGCTGCTCGACGAGGTCCGCGCCGTGGGTCACCCCCGCACCGTGCAGGTGCTGGTCGCGCTCGCGGCCGCGCATCCCGACCCGGCCCTCGCCAAGGCCGTGCGCCGGGCGGCCTTCCAGGTGCACACCGGGGGATGAGCGGCGCGGGGGCCGCTCAGGCGCCGATCTCCGGCGCGTACGTCCCGAAGCTCCACAGATTGCCCTCGGCGTCCCGGGCCATGTAGTCCCGCGAGCCGTAGTCCTGGTCCGTCGGGGGCATCACGATCTCCACCCCGTGCTCCACGGCCCGCTGGTGGTGGGCGTCCACGTCGTCCACCACGACGTACACCCCGGCGGGTCCCGCGTCCTTCATCGCCGTGTCGAAGAGGCCGCCTCGGCCCCTGGAGCCGATCATCACCGCGCCGCTGCCCTGGACCAGCTCGGCGTGCATCACCTTGCCGTCCTCCGTCTCGTACACCGAGAGCTCGGTGAAACCGAGGGCCTCCGTCAGCTGCCTGATCGCCGCCCTCGCGTCCGCGTACAGCAGCGTGGGGTAGATGCTCGGCCGTCCAGTGCCCGTGCCCGCCATGCCGATCACTCCTTCGTGCGTCGGTTCCGTGGCCTGCCGCCCAGTCTCGCAGCCGGCACTGACAACGCGTCAGCGGAACGTGTCGCACTGCCGCATGTCGCCCGTCCGGTACCCCTGCGTGAACCACTGCTGCCGCTGTTTCGCCGACCCGTGCGTCCAGGTCTCCGGGGTCACCCGGCCCTGGAAGCGCTCCTGGATACGGTCGTCGCCGACGGCCGCCGCCGCGTCCAGGCCGTCGCGGACGTCGGCGGCCGTCAGGCTGGTGATCAGCGGACGGCCCGTCGACTCGTCCGGGGTGGTCGTCGCGTGCCGTGCCCACACGCCCGCGTAGCAGTCCGCCTGGAGCTCGGTGCGCACCGAGTTGCTGTTCGCCCCGGTCAGCCCGTCCTGGGACCGGCCGAGGACACCCAGCAGGTCCTGCACGTGGTGGCCGTACTCGTGGGCCACCACGTACGCCTGTGCGAAGGGGCCACCGGTGGAGCCGAACCTCGTCCGCAGGTCGTCGAAGAAGCCCAGGTCCAGGTAGACCTTGCGGTCGCCCGGACAGTAGAAGGGCCCGACCGCCGAGGTCGCCGCCCCGCACGCGGTGCCGACCCGGCCGCTGAAGAGCACCGTCGGCGAGCCGGTGTACGCCCCCCGGCGCCGCTGGAACTCCTGCGTCCAGTAGTCCTGCACGCTGTTGACGACCGCCACGATCCGGCAGTCGTCCCTCGTGTTGGCGTCCCGCCCGGTACGGCAGGTCTGCTGCACCTGCTGGAGCGAGGAGGCCGCCGGCTGCGGGGTGTCACCGCCGGAGGACAGCCCCAGCTCGTCCGGGCCCACACCGAAGAACAGTCCGATCAGCAGGGCGATCAGCCCGGCGATGCCGCCGCCGACCGTCGCGCGGCCGCCGGGGATCCGGCTGCCGCGCACGTCCTGCACTTCGGAGGTGTCCAGATTGGCGTCGTCGTCGAACTGCACGCGTCACCGCCCTACGTCCCGGTCCCGAGCCTGTGCTCCCCACAGCCGCGAGTCCTGGTACCCGCCGCCCCGCACCGGACACCGGCCGTCACCCGCGACCACCCACCACCAGCATCCGGCCCCGCCCCCCACCCCGCATCCCCCACCTCCCTCCGACCCCTGTGCCGCGCCCCCGTACCAGGTCGGAGCGCCGCAGCGGCGGGGGACGATCCAGCGTGGCGAGCCGAACACCTGGACGTAGAAAAACCGCTTGCCCGGCCCCGTTAGACTGTCGTCATGGCCATTCTCCTCGCGCATTAGACGGCGGGAACGTCCTCAGCCGCCCACCTGCCAATCCTGTACGCCCTGGAGTCTGTCCGTGATCTCCGCCTCCGGTATCGAGCTGCGCGCCGGTGCGCGCGTCCTCATCGAGAACGCCACCTTCCGTGTCGCCAAGGGCGACCGCATCGGCCTCGTCGGCCGCAACGGCGCAGGCAAGACCACCCTCACCAAGGTCCTCGCCGGCCAGGGCATCCCCGCCGCCGGCACCGTCACCCGCTCCGGCGAGGTCGGCTACCTCCCGCAGGACCCCCGCACCGGCGACCTCGACATCCTCGCCCGCGACCGCGTCCTGTCCGCCCGCGGGCTCGACGTCCTGATCCGCAAGATGCGCGAGAACGAGGAGCGCATCGCCAACGGCAAGGGCGGCACCCGCGACAAGGCGATGAAGCAGTACGAGCGCCAGGAGACCGAGTTCCTCACCAAGGGCGGGTACGCCGCCGAGGCCGAGGCCGCCACCATCGCCGCCGCGCTCAACCTGCCCGACCGCGTGCTCGGCCAGCCGCTGCACACCCTCTCCGGCGGTCAGCGGCGCCGTATCGAGCTGGCCCGCATCCTCTTCTCGGACGCCGACACCCTGCTCCTGGACGAGCCGACCAACCACCTCGACGCGGACTCGATCATCTGGCTGCGCGACTACCTGAAGACCTACCGCGGCGGCTTCATCGTGATCTCCCACGACGTCGACCTGGTCGAGACGGTCGTGAACAAGGTGTTCTACCTGGACGCCAACCGTTCCCAGATCGACGTCTACAACATGGGCTGGAAGCTCTACCAGCAGCAGCGCGAGGCCGACGAGAAGCGCCGCAAGCGCGAGCGCGCCAACGCCGAGAAGAAGGCCGCCGCCCTGCACTCGCAGGCCGACAAGATGCGCGCCAAGGCCACCAAGACGGTCGCCGCGCAGAACATGGCCCGCCGCGCCGACAAGCTGCTCTCCGGGCTGGAGGCGGTCCGCCAGTCCGACAAGGTCGCCAAGCTGCGCTTCCCGGAGCCCGCGCCCTGCGGCAAGACCCCGCTGACGGCCGAGGAACTGTCGAAGTCGTACGGCTCCCTGGAGATCTTCACCGACGTCGACCTCGCCATCGACAAGGGCTCCCGGGTCGTCATCCTCGGTCTCAACGGCGCGGGCAAGACCACCCTGCTGCGCCTGCTCGCGGGCGTCGAGAAGCCGGACACCGGCCAGGTCGTCCCCGGGCACGGGCTCAAGCTCGGCTACTACGCGCAGGAGCACGAGACGCTGGACCCCGACCGCACGGTCCTGGAGAACATGCGCTCGGCCGCACCCGACATGGACCTGGTCGAGGTCCGCAAGGTGCTGGGCTCGTTCCTGTTCTCCGGGGACGACGTCGACAAGCCCGCCGGTGTGCTCTCCGGCGGCGAGAAGACCCGGCTCGCGCTCGCGACCCTGGTCGTCTCCTCGGCGAACGTGCTCCTCCTCGACGAGCCGACCAACAACCTCGACCCGGCGAGCCGCGAGGAGATCCTCGGCGCCCTGCGCACCTACAAGGGCGCGGTCGTCCTCGTCACCCACGACGAGGGCGCCGTCGAGGCGCTCCAGCCGGAGCGGATCATCCTGCTGCCGGACGGCGTCGAGGACCTGTGGGGTTCCGACTACGCGGACCTCGTCGCCCTGGCGTGATCGAAGGGATGATCCACTGCGTATGGATCATTCGGCCGATCGGTGATCCATCATCTGTGTGAGATCTCCTCGTACCGAGGTGTGTCATACACGGATTTTCCGGCCGATCCCTTGGTGGCCAAGGGATCGGCCGCTTCGCGTCCCTGACCTGGTACTTCGCGGAACCACCCGTTCGGCCCCGCCGACGCGATCCGTTGGAATGGTCCATTCCGCTTGTGGGGACGCGCTCCCGTCGTCACGGCGATGTCTCACGGACCTTGCCGAATGGGTGGCCATCGGGCCCGGGAGGGGTGATCATGAGGAGACCAGAGCGCACTTCCCATGAGGAGGCACGGGTGGCCGAGACTCTGAAGAAGGGCAGCCGGGTGACCGGCGCCGCGCGCGACAAGCTCGCGGCAGACCTGAAGAAGAAGTACGACTCCGGTGCGAGCATCCGGGCGCTGGCCGAGGAGACCGGCCGCTCGTATGGCTTCGTGCACCGGATGCTCAGCGAGTCGGGCGTCACGCTGCGTGGGCGTGGCGGAGCGACCCGGGGCAAGAAGGCCGCGACGTCCTGACTCCGGGCGGCCCATCGGCCTCGATGGTGGCCACCCGGTCGGCCGGCTGATCGACCGGGTGGTTACTGTGCAGTCACTTAAGCGTGCCCCCGCACGCGAGCGTGCCCACGGCACGTGCTGCTGACCGCACCCATCGGAGGCGCCCCATGGCTTCGCCCGACCAGGACCTCGCTCCTGTACTCGACAAGGACGGCGTACGGCTCACCGTCGACGACGCGCTCGCGACGGTGACGCTGACCAACGCGGCCAAGCGCAACGCGCAGAGCCCCGCTCTGTGGCGGGCGCTCGCCGAGGCCGGTCGGCTGCTGCCGGGCTCCGTCCGGGTCGTCGTGCTGCGTGGCGAGGGCAAGTCCTTCTCCGCCGGGCTGGACCGTCAGATGTTCACCCCGGAGGGGATTCCGGGCGAGCCGACCTTCATCGATCTCGCGCGCCGTGACGACGCCGGGCTCGACGCGACCATCGCCGAGTTCCAGGAGGCGTTCACCTGGTGGCGGCGCAACGACCTCGTGTCCGTCGCCGCTGTCCAGGGGCACGCCATCGGGGCGGGCTTCCAGCTCGCGCTGGCCTGCGACCTCCGCGTGGTGGCCGACGACGTGCAGTTCGCCATGCGCGAGACCAGCCTCGGTCTCGTGCCCGACCTGACCGGCACGCATCCGCTGGTCGGTCTCGTCGGGTACGCCCGCGCGCTGGAGATCTGCGCGACCGGGCGGTCCGTCGGTGCCGAGGAGGCGGTGGCCGCCGGGCTGGCCAACCTCGCCGTGCCCGCGGACGAACTCGACGCCGCGGCGCGCGACTTGGCGGCGGCGCTGCTGGCCGCACCGCGCGACGCCGTCGTGGAGACGAAGGCGCTGCTGCGGGGCGCCGTGGACCGCACGTACGACGAGCAGCGTGCGGCGGAGCGGGCTGCCCAGGCACGGCGGCTGAGGGACCTCGCCGGCGTGGGGGAGTGACCCCCGCGCACGGCTGACGAGCACCCCCTCCCCCGAGGGGGCCCGTCCACGGCCGCCGACGCACGTGCGACGACCGGCGCGCGGGCGAGCTGCCGAGCGCCGTGCCGGCGTCCGATCCACGCGCCCGGCTGAGCGCCCCGTAGTCTTCGCCGACCGGGGTTCAGTCCACGGCCGTCACCAGGACCGCCACCGTGGGCCGGCCCTCCAGCGCCTCCCGTACGGCCGCGCGGACCTGCCGGGCCACGTCCACGGTCCGGCGGTCCGCGGCCACCGCCAGCTCCACCCGGACATGCGGGTGCGGCAGCGCGGCCGCACCGGCACGCTCCTCCACATGGACCGCCCGGCCGAGCCCGCCCAGCGCCCCCGTCAGGCCCGTCACCCCGGGCACGGCCAGCGCGGCGGCGGCCACCCGGGCCTCGTCCGGGTCGGTGACCTCACGGGCGGGCGCCGGACGCGGCGCGCGTACCGTCGTGCCGCTCTCCCCGTCTGCCTCCAGCAGGTCCGTCACCCGCAGATCCACCTCCGTCACCGCGAGACCGAGCCGCTCGTGCGCGGCCGCGGCCAGTGCCAGCCGCAGCCGGGCGGCCACCGCCGGCAGCGGTTCGGCGGCCGACGCCGCGAAATCCGCCGTCACCCGCAGCGCACCGGGCGCCAGCGCCCCCGGCGGAGGGGGCACGACGGGCTCCGGCGCCCCTTCGGGCCCAGCCGGCGCGATCCGCAGCGCGCCCAGCCGCACCCCGGGCACCTCGACCGCCACCACCCGCGCCAGCACCGCCCCGGCCGCGCCCTCCGCGAGCCACGCACCGTCGCGCGGGCCGCCGAGCGGCAGCAGTCTGCCGAGTCCCACCTGCTGCCGCACCGCCTGTGTCCACCGGTCCGCCGTCATTCCTCCAGCCTGCCCCATCCCGGGGCACAACCGGCGAACCTTGCATACGGTGGTCGAAGGACGACGACCGGAGGGACGTACGGCGATGACCGACATGACGACGAGCCCAGAGGACGGCCAGGAGCCGCAGGTGTCGACCCGCAAGGCCGTTCGGCGCGGCGGCGGCGATCCCGCGGCGCGCGGACGGACCACCATCGCCGACGGCGTCGTGGAGAAGATCGCCGGGCTGGCCGCCCGGGACGTCCTCGGCGTCCACACCATGGGCAGTGGACTCGCCCGCACCTTCGGTGCCGTGCGCGACCGGGTGCCCGGCGGGGCCAAGTCCGTGACCCGGGGCGTGAAGGCCGAGGTCGGCGAGGTGCAGACCGCGCTGGACCTGGAGATCGTCGTGGACTACGGCGTCTCGATCACCGATGTCGCGCGCGCCGTGCGGGAGAACGTGATCGCCGCGGTGGAACGCATGACCGGACTCGAAGTGGTCGAGGTCAACATCGCGGTCAGCGACGTCAAGCTGCCCGATGAAGAGGAGGAGGAGCCCGAACCGCCCCGGATCCAGTGAGAGTCACGCGTCCGGCACCGCACACCCCTTGAGTCGAGGAGCGCTGCATGAGCATGGCCGTGGCCGGCATGATCGCCGGGATGGCGCTGGGATTCGCCGGCTATTTCGGGGGGTTCGGCGCCTTTCTGCTGGTGGCGGCCCTCGGTGCCGTCGGCTTCGTCGTGGGCCGGTTCGCCGAGGGCGACCTGGAACCGGGCGAGTTCTTCCGTATCCGCGGCGACCGGCGCGACCGGCGGCGGTGACCCGGTGAGCGCCGAGAGCGGCACGCTGCGACCCCCGTCGCCCCCCGTGCCGCCGGGCGAGCGCGGCGCCACCCGGATCGCCGACCGGGTGGTGGCGAAGATCGCCGCACAGGCCGCCCGCGAGGCGCTGCCGCCCCCGCCCGGGGAGGCGGCGGCCCCGCACGCCACCGTCGTCGTGCGGCACGGAACCGCCCGCGTCCGCGTCCACCTCGCGCTCGGCTACCCGTGCGACATCGGCGCCCGCTGCGCCGCCGTCCGCCGCCGGGTCACCGAACGGGTGGGCGGGCTGGCGGACCTGGAGGTGGCGGAGGTCGCCGTGCAGATCGAACGGCTGCACCTCCCCGCGGCCCCGGGCGCGGTCGGCGGGAGGGCGCGATGAGCGGGCCAGGGGCCACCCCGGCCCTCGGCGGGGGCACCGCCGTCGAGGAGCCCGCGGCCACGCCCGTGAGCAGCCGGCGCTTCTGGGCCCCGCGCCGGGTCCCCGCCGTCGTCGTCGCGCTGCTGCTGGCGGCGGCGTGCGCACTCCTCCTCTACGACGTCGTCGCCGTCCGCGCCGGACACCCGGCGATGCGCTGGCGCCGCGCGCTGGCCCACCAGCTGGCCGAACGGCAACTGGACGACATCTGGGTGCTGGTGGGCGCGGGCGTCGCCGCCGCCCTGGGCCTGTGGCTGATCGTCCTGGCCGTCACCCCCGGACTGCGCGACCTGCTGCCCATGTGGCGCCCGCGCCCCGACGTCCGCGCCGCGCTCCGGCGCGACGCGGCGGCGCTCCTGCTGCGCGACCGGGCCCTGGAGGTGTCCGGGGTGCGCGCGGCCCGGGTACGGATGCGCCGCCGGAAGGCCGACGTACGGGCCGTCGTCCACTTCCGTGAACTGGACGACGTACGCACCGATCTGGAGGCCTCGCTCACCGACACGATCCGGGGCCTCGGCCTGGCCCGGCCGCCCGCGCTGTCGGTGCGCGTGGCCCGGCCCGGACGGAAGGGATGAGGACGATGCGCATCGGTCGCGTCCACCGGGTGCTGCTCGCGCTCGTGGGCCTGCTGCTCCTCGCGGGCGGCGGTTCGGTCCTGGCCGTCGGCCTGGGCGTACGGCCGCCCTTCCGGTGGCTCCACACCGGCCCGCACGACGTCCTGCTCAGCACGGCCGAGCGCACCCACTGGCGGGGCACCGGCTGGTGGTGGCCGGTGGTCATCGCCGCCCTGGCCGTCCTGCTGCTGCTCGCCCTGTGGTGGCTGCTGGCGGCGCTGCGCCGGCGCCGGCCGGCCGAGATCCCGGTCGACACCGGGGACGGCGAGGGCGCGGTACTCCTCGGCGGCGCCCTGGAGTCGGCGCTCACCCGGGACGCGGCCCGGCAGGAGGGGGTGGCCCGGGCCCGGATCCTCCTGCGGGGCCGTCGGGGCGCCCCGACGGCCAGGGCCTGGCTGCAACTGGAACCGGACGTGGATCCGGCGCCGGCCCTGGCCGACTTCACCCGTCAGGCCCTGGCGCACGCACGCGAGTCGGCGGGCCTCGCGTCGCTCCCCGCCGAGGTACGGCTGGGGGCGGTCGGGCACCGCGCGGAGCGGGTCACCTGAGGACCGCCCTCAGAACCCGTGCCGCATGCCCCCGTCCACCGGCAGCATGATCCCGGTCAGGTAGGAGGCCGCAGGCGACAGCAGGAACGCCGCCGCCTTCCCGAACTCCTCCGGAGTCCCGTACCTGCGCAGCGGGATCCGGGACTCGTTCGCGGCCCGGGTCGCCTCCGGGTCGGCCGACAGTCCGTCCAGCTCGCGCACGCGATCGGTGTCGATGCGCGCCGGCAGCAGTCCCACCACCCGGATGCCGCGCGGCCCCAGTTCGTCCGCCAGGGACTTGGCGAACCCGGCGAGCCCGGGGCGCAGCCCGTTGGAGATGGTCAGCGCCGGGATCGGCTCGTGCACCGACCCCGAGAGCACGAACCCGATGACCCCGCCCTCCTCGAGCTCGGCCGCCGCCGCGCGGGCCAGCCGGACCGCACCGAGGAACACCGACTCGAACGCGTTCCGCCACTGTTCGTCGGTGTTGTCGGCGAGGAACCCGGGCGGCGGGCCGCCCACGCTCACCAGTACCCCGTGGAAGCCGCCGAAGTGCTCGCGGGCGGCCGCGATCAGCCGCTCGGGAGCCTGCTCGTCGGCGTTGTCCACGGCCACACCGACCGCGTTCGGGCCCAGTTCGGCGGCGGCGTCGGCGACCCGCTTCTCGTCGCGGCCGGTGATCACCACCTTCGCCCCGTCGGCGACGAGCTCCCGCGCGGCGGCGTTGCCCAGCCCGCGGGTCGCTCCGGTGACGACGTACACCCGGTCCTTCAGTCCAAGATCCATGGCCCCTATCCTGCCTCCTCGTCCCCGAACAGCGTGAGGGCGGTGTTCACCAGGCCGACGTGACTGAAGGCCTGGGGGAAGTTGCCGAGCTGACGGCGGTGCACGGGGTCGTACTCCTCGGCGAGCAGACCCACGTCGTTGCACAGGCCCACCAGCCGCTCGAACAGCTCCCGGGCCTCCTCGGTCCTGCCGGTCATGTGCAGTGCGTCGGCCAGCCAGAACGAGCAGACGAGGAAGGCGCCCTCGCCGCTCGGCAGGCCGTCGACGACGGAGTCCTCGGTGTCGTAGCGGCGCAGGAAGCCGTGGTGGCCCAGGTCGTCCCGGACGGCGTCGACCGTGCCCACGACCCGCGGGTCGTCGGGCGGCAGGAATCCGACGCGCGGGAGAAGCAGCAGCGCGGCGTCGAGTTCGCGGGAGCCGTAGGTCTGGGTGAAGGTGTTGCGCTCGCGGTCGAAGCCCTTCTCGCACACCTCCCGGTGCACCTCGTCGCGCAGCCGGCGCCAGCCCTCCAGGTCGCCCTCCAGCTCGTCGTACCGCTCCAGGGTCCGCACGGCCCGGTCGGCGGCCACCCACACCATGATCTTGGAGTGCACGAACTGCTGTCTGCCGCCGCGCACCTCCCACAGGCCCTCGTCCGGCTGCCGCCACGCCGACTCGAGAAACTGCATCAGGGAGCGCTGTATGGCCCACATGTGCGGCCGGGTCGGCAGCCCCGCGGCACGGGCGAGGAACAGCGAGTCCATCACCTCGCCGTATACGTCGAGCTGGAGCTGGTCGACGGCGCCGTTGCCGGTCCGTACCGGTGTGGACCCGGCGAAGCCCGGGAGCCACGGCAGTTCGGTCTCCGGCAGCCGGCGCTCGCCCGCGACGCCGTACATGATCTGGAGGTCGGCCGGATCGCCCGCGACCGCGCGCAGCAGCCAGTTGCGCCAGGCCTCGGCCTCCTGGCGGTAGCCGGCGGCGAGCAGCGCGCCCAGGGTGAGCGTGGAGTCGCGCAGCCAGCAGTACCGGTAGTCCCAGTTGCGCACGCCACCGGGTTTCTCGGGCAGGGAGGTGGTCGCCGCGGCGAGGATCCCGCCGGTCGGGGCGTAGGTGAGGGCCTTCAGGGTGAGCAGGGAGCGGACGACGGCGTCCCGGTGCGGGCCGTCGTAGTCGCACTGCCGGGCCCATCGCCGCCAGTCGGCGACGCTGCTCTCCATGGCCTCGTACGGGTCGATGAGCGGGGGGCGGGGCTCGTGCGAGGGGTGCCAGGTGAGCACGAACGCGACCCGTTCGCCCTCGGCGACGGTGAACTCGGAGTGGGTGCCGTAGTCCTCGCCCCAGGTGTGGACGTCCGGCTCGGCGCGCAGCCACACCGAGTCGGGGCCCGCGACGGCCACCCGGTGGCCGTCCGAGCGGCGCACCCACGGCGTGATGGAGCCGTGGTCGAAGCGCAGGCGCAGCGTGCTGCGGACGGTGACGCGGCCGCTGACCCCTTCCACGATGCGGACGACGTCGGGGGCGTGCTCGCGTTGCGGCATCAGGTCGGTGACGCGGACCGTGCCGTCCCCGGTCTCCCACTCGGTGTCGAGCACCAGGGTGTCGGAGCGGTAGGCGCGGCGGGTGCAGGTGTCCGCGCCCTTCGGTGCGATCCGCCAGTGGCCGTGGTCCTCGTCGCCCAGCAGTCTGGCGAAGCAGGAACCGGAGTCGAAACGGGGCAGGCAGAGCCAGTCGATCGAGCCGTCCTTGCCGACCAGGGCCGCCGTCTGTTCGTCGCCGATGAGGGCGTAGTCCTCGATGCGCGGTGTCACGCGTTCCGGCTTCCCGGCCTGCCGGGGGGCCAATCAGGTGGTGCGCCGGGGGAGTGATCCGGGCCCGGGGAGCGTGTGCGCCGTCCGCGGGGCCGGTCAGACCGTGGCCGGTTCGCTCTCCTCGGGCTGCTCCTCGGCGGCGGCCTCCTCGCGGTCGCGGATCTCGCGCCGGACCAGGAACCACCAGCCGACCGGTACGGCGGCGGCGAACAGCCACCACTGGATCATGTACGCGTAGTTCAGCGGGGCGTCCTCGCTGCCCGGGTCGGAGATCTGCTCCGGGGACCCGTCCCTGGCCGCGGGTGCCGTCTGCTCCACGTAGCCGCCGAGCACGTCGGCGCCGAGCCGCCGAGCTTCTTCCGCGCTGTTGATCAGCATGATCTGCCGGTCGGGGAGACCCGTGACGTTCTTGATCCCGCTCGCCGCGGTCGTCTCGTCGGCCTTCAGCCGCCCGGTGACGGTGGTCCGGCCGGCCGGCGGGGCGGGGATCTTCGGGAAGTCGGTCTGCGCGCCGTTCGCGGGGATCCAGCCGCGGTTGACGAGGAGCACCTTGCCGTCCGTGAGCACGAACGGGGTGAGGACGTGGAAGCCGACCTCGCCGTCGGCGTTGGTCCGGCGCCGGACCACGACCTCCCGGCCGGTGTCGAAGGTGCCGGTCGCGGTGACCGTGCGGTACTTCTCGGTGCGGGTGATCGAGTGCCCGGGGGAGGTCAGCCGCTCGACCGGAACCGGGTCGGCGTGCAGCGCGGTGGAGACCAGGTCGTTGCGGGCGGTGCGCTCCTGGTACCGGTGCTCCTGCCAGAAGCCCAGTCTGATCATCGTCGGGATCAGCGCGATCGCCACGAGAGTGAGGATCACCCACTGGAGGGAGAACAGGAAGCGGTAGCGGTGCACCCCACGACGGTACCTCCGGGCCGTGGGGTGCAATCGGGCGGGTACCGGGTCACACCCGGTCCACCACGCCCGCCTTTCCTTCCGCGCGGGCGCAGTGGGCGCCGCAGTACCAGTGGCCCTCCACCTCGACGCCCTGCCCGATGATCTGCACCCGGCAGTGCTCGCAGAGGGGGGCCATGCGGTGGATCGCACAGGAGAAGCAGTCGAACACGTGCACAGCGCCCTGTGCGTGGACCTCGAAGGTCATTCCGTAGTCATTGCCGCAAACTTCGCATGTCGCCATGCGCCACAGGGTGAGCCGTCGCCGACCCGCGGGCGAGCGGCCGCCGGGTGAGTCGTACGCCAATCACCCATTCGTACGATCACCTGCCGGCCCGGTCGGCCGTGTCCGCGCCCGTGCGCGGTCAGCCGTCGGCCGGCTCCACGTCCCGCAGGAGCTGGCCGAAGGCCGCCTCGTCCACGATCGGCGTGCCGAACTGCCGCGCCTTGACCGTCTTCGACGTGCCCGAGTCCGGGTCGTTGGTCACCAGCAGACTCGTCAGGCGCGAGATGCTGGAGGCCACGTGCAGACCGCACTCGGTCGCCCGGTCCTCCAGCAGCTCCCGCTCCGTGGAGGTGTCGCCGGAGAACGCCACCCGCATGCCCTGTCTGAGGCGTTTGCCGTCCTCGTACCGGCCGGGGTTGGGGTAGGGGCAGGCGGGCCGCTTCCGCGAAGGCCGCCAACCGCCCGCCCGGTGGCCGCCGTAGCCGCCGGACGCCTGGCGGGGCACGGGCCGGTCCGACCACTCCGTCAGCGGCCGGCACTCCAGCAGCGGCAGCCGTACGTCGCCCGCCGCCGCGGCCAGCAGGCTGGGCCGGAACGCCTCCGCCAGCACGCGCGCGTCGTCCAGTGCGTGGTGCGCCCGCTGCTGCACGACCCCGAAGTGCGCCGCGAGCGACTCCAGTTTGAAGTTGGGCAGCGGCAGGCCCAGCTCCTTCGACAGCGCGATGGTGCACAGCCGCTGCCGCACCGGGGCCTCCCGGCGCGCACGCGCGTACTCCCGGGCGATCATCTGCCAGTCGAAGACGGCGTTGTGCGCCACGAGCACCCGGCCGTTCAGCCGGGCGGCGAACTCCTCGGCGACGTCCGTGAACAGGGGTGCCCCTTCGAGCACGTCGCTCGTCAGGCCGTGTATCCACACGGGTCCCGGATCGCGCTCCGGGTTGACCAGCGTGTACCAGTGGTCCTCGACCTCGCCGCGCGCGTCCAGCCGGTAGACGGCCGCCGAGATGATCCGGTCGTCCCGGGCCAGGCCGGTGGTCTCCACGTCAACGACCGCGTATCCCTGGGGATACGCGGCCGGCCACCGGGTGGGGGAGGACACTGCGGTCGCACGGTCTTCGAGCATGGTCATTGAGGATACGGGCCACGACCGACAGCGCCGTCCCTCAGGTGCCGCCCGGGGCTCCGGGATCCGTCCGCGCGATCGGCCGCCGTACGCGCGTGCGTGCCCGCGGCCGCCCGCGCGCCGTCACACCGCGCCGGTTTCGTCCCGCGTCAGCAGGGCCCGCACCAGCGCCTCCACGGCCGTCGCGAACAGCCGCTCCGTGTCCACCGGGCCCGCCAGCGCGCGGGCCAGCGCCGGATCGTCACCGGCGGCCCCCGCACCCCACAGCTCCTCCTCGCCGGGGTGCTGCGCCGGGGCCCGCTCGCGGTTGCGCTCGACCAGCACGTGCCCCACGACCTGGAACTGCACGGCCCGGACGAACTCCGCGGCCCGTGCCCCGCGCAGCCCGGCCGCGTGCGCCTCGCGCACCAGCGCCTGCTGCGCGGGCAGGAACATCCGCTCGGTCAGGCCCCGTTCGTGCACCAGGGCGACCAGGTGCGGGTGCTCGCGCAGCCGGCGGCGCAGGGTGTGCGCGACCGACACGACGCGCTCGCCGGGGCCGGCGCCGGACGGGTGGATCTCCCCGAGGCCGGCCATGGTCCGCTCCACGAGCGCGTCCAGCAGGGCCTCCCGCCCGCCGACGTGCCAGTAGATGGACGTCACCGCGGTGCCCAGCTCGGCGGCGAGCCCGCGCATGGTGAGGGCCTCCGGGCCGTGCCGCCGCACCAGCCCGGCGGCGGCGTCCAGCACCGCGTCCCGGGTCAGCGCGCCCCTCGTCCCGCTCGCCATGCGCCCCGACTCCCCTCCGCGGTACCGACTTCGCCCCGCACGTCTTTACCCCGCACGGAGTCTGCTGTAACTGTGTTACAGGTGACGGTCCGTCAGAAGAAGGGCGGTACGGCGTATGGCACGCGTACGGTACGGCGCACGGACCGAGGAGGAGATCGCCGCCGCGCGCACCGCGGGCGGCCGGCTCCCCGAGATCTGGTCCACGGGCGTGGTGGCCGTCTGGGAGACCGACCCGGACGCCGTGGCCGCGGTCCTGCCGCCACCCCTGAAAACCACCGGCAGCCCCCTCGTCAGGGCGACCATCAGCACCGTCGACCTGCCCGGACAGCCGCTCCCGCTCGGCGCGGGCTCCCTCGCGGTCGCCGCCGCCCACGGCCCGGTCGAGGGCTGGTACCCACTGGTCATGCCGATGACGCAGGAGCGGGCCCTCACCGGCGGGCGCGAGGTCTTCGGGGAACCCAAGAAGCTCGGCGAGGTGACCCTGGAGCGCGACGGAACCGCCGTCACCGCGGCGCTGGCCCGGCACGGCGTCGCCTTCGTGGCGGTGCGCGGCACGGTCACCGGTGAGCTGCCCCTGCCGGAGCCCGCGCGCAGGACCGACTTCTACTTCAAGTTCCTCCCCGCGGTGAACGGTTCCGGCTTCGACACCGACCCCGCCCTGGTGCACTGCCTGCGCCGGGAGAGAACGCGCCGGCTGGAGCGGGTCGACGGGGAGGTCGTCCTGCGGGAGTCGCCGTACGACCCCGTGGCCGATCTGCCGGTGCTTCGCCTGCGGGAGATCACCCTCGGCGAGAAGACCACCGATCAGAGCGGACGGGTCGTCGAACGGGTCGACCCCGACGCCCTGCTGCCCTACGTCCACCAGCGGTACGACGACCCGCTGCAGATCCTCGACGCGCCGGCCGGCGGGAGTCGCTGATGGACCTCGAAGCGGGACAGGTCGCCGTCGTCACCGGTGCGGCGAGCGGGATCGGACTCGCCCTGGCCCGGCGGTTCGCGGCCGAGGGCCTGAAAGTGGTCCTCGCCGACGTCGAGCCGGCCGCCCTCGACAAGGCCGCGGCCGAACTCCGCGACCGGGGCGCCGACGTGCACGCGCGCGTGGTCGACGTCGGGGTGCGCGAACAGGTCGTGGAACTGGCCGACTCGGCGTACGAGGCGTACGGCGCCGTGCACGTGCTGTGCAACAACGCCGGTGTCGGCTCCGGCGCCGAGGGCCGGATGTGGGAGCACGAGCCGAACGACTGGCGCTGGGCCTTCGCCGTCAACGTGTGGGGCGTCTTCCACGGCGTCCAGGCGTTCGTGCCCCGGATGATCGCGTCCGGGGCGCCCGGTCACGTGGTCAACACGTCCTCCGGAGACGGCGGGATCGCCCCGCTCCCGACCGCCTCCGTCTACGCCGTCACCAAGGCCGCCGTCGTCACCCTCACCGAGTCCCTGTACGCCCACCTCCGCGCCGAGCACGCGCGCGTGAGCGCGTCGGTGCTCTTCCCCGGGCCGCACATGCTGCGCACGGGCCTGTGGGAGTCGCACCGCAACCGGCCCGGACGGTACGCCAAGGAACGCCCGCGCAGGACGCCGTACCGCAGCCTCGGCCAGTGGGAGGCGGCCATGCGTGCGGCGGGCCGGGACGTCCGCTTCACCCCCGTCGAGGACGTCGCCGGACTCGTCGTCGCCGGCATCCGGGAGGACCGCTTCTGGATGCTGCCGCCGAGCGAGCACAGCGACGCGCAGATCCTCGCGCGGGCCCGCTCGATGCTGGACCGCGCCAACCCGTCGTACCTCGAGAACTTCATTCTGGATTGACCGGGAGGCCGCAGTGACCGACGCCGATTCCGGCCAGGACCCCTACCTGATCATCTCCTCCGACTGCCACGCCGGACTGCCCACCGAGGAGTACCGGCCCTATCTGGAGTCCCGCTTCCACCGGGACTTCGACGAGTTCCTGGCCGGACGCGACCGCCGCCGGGAGGAGATGACCCGGCTCGGCGTCCGCAACGAGGAGTTCGCCGACCGCTGGTTCCACGACAACGAGGAGGGCCTGCGCGGCGGCTGGGACTCCGTCCAGCGCCTGAAGGAGCTGGACGGCGACGGGGTGGCCGCCGAGGTCGTCTTCCCGGACGCCGACGCCGTGGACAGCCGGACCGCCGCACCCTTCGGCGTGGGCCTCGGCCTCTCCGGCGACCAGGACCCCGAACTCGGCATGGCCGGCGCCCGGGCGCACAACCGCTGGCTCGCCGACTTCGTCTCCGCGCACCCCGAACGGCACTGCGGGGTCGCCCTGCTGCCGGTCACCGCCCCCGTGGACCGGGTCGTCGCCGAGATCCACCGCGCCAGGGAGTCCGGTCTCGGCGCCCTGATGATCCCGTCCATGTGGGAGGGCAGGGAGCCGTACCACGACCGCCGCTACGATCCGGTGTGGGCGGCCGCCGCCGAGTGCCGGATGCCCGTGCTCACCCACTCCGGAGCCGCTCCCCGCCACGAGTACGGCGACCATCTCGGCATCTACGTCTCCGAGGTCACCTGGTGGCCCGCCCGCCCGCTGTGGTTCCTGCTCTGGTCCGGTGCCCTCGAACGCCACCCGGGGCTGCGCTTCGGCGTCGCCGAGTCCGGCTGCTGGTGGCTGCCGAACCTGCTGTGGTTCATGGACCGCCTCTACCTCGGCGCCCACGGCGGCAAGAAACTCTCCCCGTTCGAGGAACTGAGGCGCCCGCCGCACGAGTACCTGGACCGGCAGGTGTTCGTCTGCGCCACCAACACCAAACGGCGCGAACTGGCCCAGCGGTACGAGATCGGCGTCGACAACATCCTCTGGGGCAGCGACTTCCCGCACCCCGAGGGCACCTGGCCCGACACTCGCGCATGGCTGCGCCGCACCTTCCACGACATCCCGGTCGCCGAGACCCGCCGCATGCTGGGCCTCGCCGCGGCCGACGTCTTCGGCTTCGACACCGACCGGCTGACGGCCTTGGCCCGCCGCATCGGGCCGACCCCCGCCGACCTCGGCCAGCCGGCCGACCAGACGGCCGTGGAGGCGTCCTGGGCCCGCTCGCGCGAGACCGGCCGGCACTGGCTGACCGGCGAGGACTTCCCGGCACTGGGGGTGACCCGATGACCGACGACCGCTACACCGTGATCTCCGCCGACTGCCACGCCGGCGCGGACCTGCTGGACTACAGGCCCTATCTGGAGAAGCGGTACCACGACGACTTCGACGTCTGGGCCGCCACCTACGTCAACCCCCACGAGGACCTGCTCGCCGACTCCGCCGACCGCAACTGGAACTCCGAACGGCGCCTCGCGGAACTGGAGGCGGACGGGATCGTCGCGGAGGTGATCTTCCCGAACACCATCCCGCCGTTCTTCCCGTCCGGCTCGCTCATGGCCCCGCCCCCCGGCGCCGAGGACTTCGAGCGGCGCTGGGCGGGCCTGCGCGCCCACAACCGCTGGCTCGCCGACTTCTGCGCGGCCGCGCCGGGCCGCCGCGCGGGCGTCTTCCAGATCCTCCTGGGCGACGTCGGGCAGGCCGTGGAGGAGGTGCGGTGGGCCGCCGCCGCCGGCCTCAAGGGCGGTCTGATGCTGCCCGGCACGCCGCCCGGCTCGGGCCTGCCGGAGCTGTACTCGCGCGCGTACGACCCCCTGTGGGCCGCATGCGCGGAACTCGGCGTCCCGGTCAACCACCACGCCGGCTCGGCCTCGCCGCCGCTCGGCGAGGAACCGGCCGCCCGCGCGGTCTTCATGGTGGAGACGACCTGGTTCTCCCACCGCGCCCTGTGGCACCTGGTCTTCGGCGGCGCCTTCCGCCGTCACCCGGCGCTGAGGCTGGTCCTGACCGAGCAGGGCTCGGGCTGGATCCCCGGCGTGCTCGGCATGCTCGACTACTACCACGGGCGGCTGGTCGCGGCCGCGTCCGGGGCCGACACCGCGGAGTCGAAGTTCGGCGCCGGACTGGCCGTGGGCATGGGCGCGCCGCCCTCCGAGGTGTGGCGGGACAACTGCTTCGTCGGCGCCAGCTTCATCCGCCCCCACGAGGTGACGCTGCGCGAGCGCATCGGCGTCGACAAGATCATGTGGGGCAGCGACTACCCGCACGACGAGGGCACCTTCCCCTACACCAGGGAAGCGCTGCGCTTCGCCTGCGCGGGCGTCCCGCGCGCGGAGCTCGCGGCCATGCTCGGCGGCAACGCGGCCCGCGTCTACGGCTTCGACCTCGCCCTCCTGGATGCCGTCGCCGCGAAGGTGGGCCCCACGGTGACGGAACTCGCCGAGCCCCTCCGGACCCCGCCGCCCGACGCGACGAGCCCGGTGTTCGCCCGGGGGGCGTCCCTGCGGGTGTGGTGAGACCGGGGCACCACGGCACCCGGCACCCGGCACCCGGCACCGCACCGGAGGCCGGGGAGCGTCGGTGCGGTGCCGGTGTCCTCCGGGGTGCGATCCTCCCTGCTGTGACGGAACCCACGCACGACGAGACCCACGGCGGTGCGCTCGGCTCCCGGCTGAACTGGCTGCGGGCCGCCGTGCTGGGCGCGAACGACGGCATCGTCTCCACCGCGGGACTGGTCGTCGGCGTGGCCGGCGCGACCGAGAACCGGGCCGCCCTGCTCACCGCCGGTCTGGCAGGCCTGCTCGCCGGGTCGATGTCCATGGCGGCCGGCGAGTACGTCTCCGTCTCCACCCAGCGCGACTCCGAACTGGCCGCGCTGGCCGTGGAGAGACGGGAACTGCGCGAGCAGCCGGAGGCCGAACTGCGGGAGCTGACCGACCTGCTGGCGGCGCGCGGCCTGTCCCGCGAGGTCGCCCGCGAGGCCGCCGTACAGCTCACCGAACGGGACGCGCTGCGGGCCCACGCGCGCGTGGAGCTCGGCATCGACCCGGACGAGCTGACCAACCCCTGGCACGCGGCCTGGGCGAGCTTCCTGTCGTTCACCGTCGGCGCGCTGCTGCCCCTGCTGGCCATCGTCCTGCCCCCGGCCGGCTGGCGGCTCGCCGTCACGGTCCTCTCCGTCCTGGCCGCGCTCGTCCTCACCGGCTGGAGCAGCGCCCGCCTCGGCGCCGCGGACCCGAGGCGGGCGATCGTGCGCAACGCGGTGGGCGGGGCACTGGCGATGGCGGTCACCTACGCGGCGGGAAGCCTGCTGGGCGCGGCGGGCGTCTGAGCCGGCAGGGCACGGCGGCCGGAGCACGGCCCCTCGGCGCCCGGCCCGCCGGCGCCCTCGCCGCGCGGGCCGCGACGGCCGCGGCGTACCGTGAAGTGCGCGCTCGACCACCCCCTGAGCGCGCCGTACGTCTCCGCACACCCCTGCACGAGAAGGACCCCCGCCATGCGCGCCACCACCATCCACGCCCCGTTCGACATGCGCGTGGAGGACGTCCCCGAACCCATGGTGCAGCTGCCCACCGACGCCGTGGTCCGGGTGCTGCGCGCCTGCATCTGCGGCAGCGACCTGTGGGCGTACCGCGGCGAGGCCGCCCGGCAGCCGGGGCAGCGCATCGGGCACGAGTTCCTCGGCATCGTCGAGGAGACCGGCTCCGAGGTGGCCACCGTGCGCCGCGGCGACCTGGTGGTCGCGCCCTTCATGTGGTCCGACGGCGTCTGCGACTACTGCCGCGAGGGTCTGACGACGTCCTGCGAGCACGGCGGCTTCTGGGGCTCCGTGGGCTACGACGGCGGCCAGGGCGAGGCCGTGCGCGTGCCGTTCGCCGACGGCACCCTCGTCCAGCTGCCCAAGGAGGCGGCCTCCGACGACCGTCTGCTGTCCGCCCTGCTGACCCTCTCCGACGTCCTCGGCACCGGCCACCACGCCGCCCTCGGCGCGGGCGCCCGCCCCGGAGCCACGGTCGCCGTCGTCGGTGACGGCGCCGTCGGCCTGTGCGCGGTGCTGGCCGCCAAGCGACTGGGCGCCGAGCGGATCATCGCGTTGGGCCGGCACGAGGTCCGCACCGACATCGCGCGCCGCTTCGGCGCCACCGACGTGGTCGCCGAGCGCGGCGAGGCGGCCGTCGCGGCCGTCCGCGAGCTCACCCGCGGCCAGGGCGCCCACGCCGTCGTCGAGGCGGTCGGCACCGAGCAGTCCATGCGGACGGCCGTCGACATCACCCGTGACGGCGGCGCCATCGGCTTCGTCGGTGTGCCCCACGGCAGCGGCACCGGCCTGGACCTCGGCGTCATGTTCGACCGGAACATCGCCCTGCGCGGCGGTGTCGCCCCGGTCCGCGCCTACATCCCGGACCTCATGCCCGACGTCCTCGACGGCACCGTCGACCCCTCGCCCGTGTTCGACATGACCGTCGGCATCGAGGGCGTGCCGGACGGCTACAAGGCGATGGACGAGCGCACCGCGCTGAAGGTGCTCGTCACCAACGACCGGTGAACCGCTAGGACCAGCGGATCGGCAGCGGCAGCGCGGTGAGCAGCCCCGAGACCGCGACCACCGCGCCCAGGGCGGCCACCTCGGCCCGCGCGGGCGTGCACGCGGTCAGCGGGTCGGCCGCCCGGCCGAGCCGGATCCGTGCCCACAGGGCGAGCACGGCGACGACGGCGACCAGGACCACCTTGGCCAGCAGGGTGCGTCCGTACGCCGTCGTCGTCAGCTGCCCCAGAACGGTGTCCGGCGGCATCCGGCGCAGCGCACTGCACACGCCGGTCGCCGTGACGAGCGCGAGCAGCACGGCCGCCACGCGCGCGTAGCGGCCGAGCAGCGCCGCCCCGGCCGCGTGGCCGCGCCACAGCCGCAGGGTCCGCAGGGCGTACGGCAGACCGCCGGCCCACAGCGCCGCGCACGTCAGGTGCACCAGCGTCAGACCCGAGCCCGCCAGGGCACCGGACTCGCCGGCCGGGTGCGCGCGCAGCGCCTCGGCGACCACCACCGCGGCCAGTGGCCACACATGGGCGGCCCGGCGCCGCGCGAGCACCACCGCCAGCAGGAAGGCGTTCACCTCCAGCAGGGCCAGCCTGCCGTCCCGGGAGTCGTAGAGTCCGCCGACGTCGATCTGGCCCGGGCTGTGCGGGACCAGGTTGCCGGTGGACACCACCGACGCCAGCGCCAGCGCGGCGAGCAGACCGGCCGTGTTCGCGAACCGGGCCCAGCTGCGCGGCACTTCGGGCGGGGCGCCGGGCAGCCGCCCGGCGAGCCGGTGCACGAACAGCTCGCCCAGGGAGACCGACAGGGCCGCGAACAGCACCGCGCGCAGCAGGGCGATGCCGCCCACCCCGGGAGCGGCGGCCTCCCCGGTGCCGTGCAGCGCCGCCGACGGCTCGAGCAGGGGGACCAGGGCGCCCAGGGTCACCAGGACCAGGAGGGCCGCTGCCCGGCGGGTGCCCTGCCGCCGGGAGGTGCCGTCCGCGCCGGTCGCCCCGCCGGTCGGTCGTATCAAGGTCACCCCATGATCTTCACCAGTCGCCGCAGAGCCGGGCAAGTCCGGGAAAACAACTGACGGTACGGCATTCCACCGATCCGTACGTTTCCGGCCGCCGGTGCGCTCACCGCCAGGCGGCCGCGTCCGAACCCCAGGGCACGGCGGGCCGGGCCCAGTCGGTTGGACCGCCCGCGAAGGACACCGGCGGCCGGGCGTACCGCAGCCGGCCGAGGGTGCTGTCCGTCTCGGCCAGCCAGGCGTCCGGGCCCGGGTACGGAGGGCCGGTGGCCGGCTCCGGCCGGATCCCGTCCGTCAGCCAGTGCGCGGTCCGGGCGAGCGCCACCCGTACGCACCGGCCGTACCCGTCGTACGACTGCTCGGTCAGCGCCCGCAGGACGGCCGCCGCCAGCAGATAGCCGGTGCCGTGGTCCAGCGCCTGCGCGGGCAGCGCGCCCGGCTTCTGGGCCGAGCCCTCGGTGACCGCGATGCCCGTCGCGACCTGGACCAGGCTGTCGAAACCGCGCCGGGCACCCCAGGGCCCGTACGCTCCCCACGCGGAGATCTCTGCCACGACCAGCCCCGGCCGCCGCGCTGCCAGTGCCCGCGGGGAGAGGCCGAACCGGTCGAGGGCGGCCGGCCGGTAGCCGGTGACCACGACGTCCGCCGAGGCGAGCAGTTCCTCGAACCGCTCCCGGCCGGCGGCCAGATCGAGGGTCGCCGAACGCTTGCCGAAGCCCGTGTCCGCGTGCTGGTCCGGTAGTTCGGGCAGCCAGGGGGCGTCCAGGCGCAGCACGTCCGCGCCGAGCAGGGCGAGGGTGCGGGTGGCCACCGGTCCGGCGAGGACCCGGGTCAGGTCCAGCACGCGCAGTCCCGCGGCGGGCAGCAGCACGGCGGCGGCCGGATCGAGCGGAGGGAGCGCGCGTGCGCGGGAGGTGTCCAGCCGTTCGCGCTCGACCAGCGGCCGGACGGAGACCTCGGCGGACTGTTCGTGCGCCTGCCACTGGCCCGGGGTGCGCAGGGCCACGGCCAGGCCGCCCGCGCCGAGCACGGTCTCCTCCGCCTCCAGGGAGGGGAGTTCCGCGAACCGCGCGGCCACCTCGTCGGCCGGGAACTCCTCGGTGAGGTCCAGCGCGGCCAGCAACCGGGCCCGGTGGTGCGGGTAGTTGCCGTGGGTGCGCACCCAGCCGTCCGCCGTCCGCCAGAACCGGGACAGCGGGGCGAAGGCGACCGGGGCGCGCCCGTCGACCTGGAGCAGACGCTCGCTGTGGAAGGCGGTCGCGACCGCGCCGTCGTCGACCCGGACGGCGGGCGGGTCACCGAGTCCGGCCCGGCGGGCCGCCAGCTCGGCGGCGGCCAGCGCGCACACGCCGACGCACGCCCGGGCGAGCTCCCGGACGGGAAGGCGCGCCGGGAGCGCGCCTTCCCGCGTGACGGTGGTGAGCCGTGCCGGGTGGGCGGGATCGCCGCCCAGGGCGGACCACGCGTACTCGATAGCAGTCATGACTGCACTATGCAGTATTGACTCAATCAATATGCCTGCGCGCGGTCCGCCCGCGGACCCGGGTGCCGGGATCTACTTGGTGACGGCGGCCAGTGCGTCCGCCGTGCCCCAGCCGTAGAAGCCGTTGTGGTTCCTCGACCCCTCGCACACCGCGTCGACCTTGCCGTCACCGTTGATGTCGTACGGGTCGGTGCACGGCGTCGGGTTGGCCTCCGCGTACAGCAGCGCCTTCACCAGGGACGCGGGGGCGTGCGGATGCGTCGACTTGATCAACGCGGCGACACCCACGACATGCGGCGTCGCCATCGACGTACCCGCCATGTAGCCCCACTTGCCGCCCGGCAGCGGGCCCAGGATGAGACCGCTGGTCGCCGGGGGCTCCGGCTTCTGGTAGGCCGTCGAGTCGCCGCCCGGCGCGGCGATGTCGATGACACCGAGACCGTAGTTGGAGAAGGACGACTTCAGGCCCTTGGCGCCGGTCGAGGCGACCGTCACGACACCCGGCAGCTGAGTCGGTATGTCGGAGCACTTGTGCGGGTCGATCACCCGGTCCGACGGGGTGCCGTCGTTGGGGGAGACCGGGTCGGTGATCGAGTCGGACGCGAGGTCGTAGCTCTCGTTGCCCGCCGCGGCGACGTTGACCGTGCCCTTCTTCTCCGCGTACCGCGAGGCCCGGGTGACGGCGTCCACGAGCGCCCGCTGGTCCGGGTCGTTCTTGCAGTTGAAGTACCACGGGTCGGTGTAGTAGCTGTTGTTGGTCACGTCGACGTGGTGCCCGGCGGCCCACATGAAGCCGCAGACCACGGCCTCGGTGTAGAAGTACCCGTCCGGGTTGGCGACCTTGATGCCGGCCACCTTGACGCCCGGCGCGACACCGGTGACGCCCACGCCGTTCTTCGCGGCCGCGATCTCGCCCGCCACGTGCGTGCCGTGCGGGCTCTCCGCCGCGCTCGGCCGCCACGACCCGTCCGTCGTGTCCGCCTTGCCCGACACGCAGTTGGCCGACGCCGCGCGGTCGAAGTTGGGCGCGATGTCCGGGTGGGTGTCGTCGACGCCCGTGTCGATGACGGCGACCGTGACGTCCGGGCTGCCCAGCGTCTTCTCGTGCGCCTTGTCCGCCTTGATGGCCGGCAGGTCCCACTGCAACGGCTCCAGCGGGTCCTGGCCGTCGGCCGCCTGCGCGTCGGCGACCTCCTCGGCGGTCAGCACCTTCGGTGTGCCCATGTCGGTGGTGGACTGTGCGGGCAGCGGCGCGTTGCGCGTGGCTCCCGCCGAGTCGACCCCGTGCACCTTGCGGATCTCCTTGGCGAAGTCCGGGTTGGCGGAGTGGGCGACGATCACGCCGATCCGGTCGTAGGAGACCACCACCGAGCCCCCGGCCCGGACGATCGCCTTCTGGACGTGGGCCGATACCCCGTGTCCCGGGCCGACGTTGACGACGTAGCTGAGCGCGGGCCCGTCGGCCGTGGCCGCCGGAGCGTGGTCCGCGGCGGAGGCGGTGACGTTGGGCAGGAACGCGAGTGCCGTCGCCAGGGCCATCCCCGCGGGGATCGCGAGGGCGCGGCGGTAGCGCTGCTTGGGCGCTGTCATTCAGTTCTCTCCAGTTCGTTCGCGGTACGAGCGTGCCGTGCGGGACGTCCTCGCCGTGCGACGTCCACCCGCCGGCTACTTGACTGCACGCAGGGCGTCGACGATGCCGAACCCGTAGAAGCCGTTGACCCGCTTGGTGCCGACGCAGGTCGCGTCCACGACCCCGTCGCCGTCCCCGTCGTAGGGGCCGGCCGGGCAGCCCGGGTTGTCCGCCTGGGCCTTCAGCAGCGCCTGCAGCTGGGCGGGAGTGGCGTGCCGGTGCGCCGACTTCAGCAGCGCGGCCACCGCGGCCACGTGCGGGGACGCCATCGAGGTCCCCTGCAGGAATCCGTACTGGTCGTTGGGCAGCGTGGACAGGATGCGGCCGTTCTTCGACGGGGTGTCCGGGATCTGGTACTTGTCGCCGCCCGGCCCCGCCACGTCGACGACGCCCCGCCCGTAGCTGGAGTAGTAGGACTTGGCGCCCCGCACGCCCACCGCGCTGACGGTCACCACACCGGGCAGCTGGGTCGGCACGTCGAAGCACTCGTGCGGATCGACCGTGCGGGGGGTCGCCGTCGAGTCGTCCGGGCTGGAGTCGTCCACCAGCGCGTGCGAGTCCAGGTCGTCGTTGGAGTTGCCCGCCGAGGCCACGTTGAGCGTGCCCTTGCGCTGGGCGTACAGCTGCGCCCTGTTGACCGCGTCCACGATGGCACGCTGATCGGGGTCGTCCATGCAGTTGTACAGCCACGGGTCGACGTAGTAACTGTTGTTGGTGATCTCGATGCCGTGGTCGGCGGCGAACACGAAGGCGCAGACCACGCTCTCCGGGTAGAACAGCGACGACGGGTCCGGCTGCGCCACGGTGATGCTCGCGACCTTCACCCCGGGCGCCACACCCGCCACGCCGACGCCGTTGCGGGCCGCCGCTATCTCACCGGCCACATGGGTGCCGTGGTAGTGGTCGGCGTCCACCGGCCGCCACGCGCCGTACGTCGTGTCCGGCTTGCCGCTCACACAGTTCGCCGACTGGGAGGCGGAGAAGTTCGGGGCGATGTCCGGGTGGGTGTCGTCGACGCCCGTGTCGATCACGCCGACGGTCACGCTCCTGCTGCCAGGGTCGATCCGCGCGGCCTTGTCGGCGCCGATCGCCCGCAGGTCCCACTGGTCCGCCTCCAGCGGCTCCTCGCCCGCCGCGGCGCCCTTCGCGAGCTTCGCGGCCTCCGCCCTGGAGAGGACCTGGACCGCGCCCTCGTCCGTCGTGCCCGCCGCGCTCAGCGGCGCCGTACGCGTGGCGCCCGCCGACTGCACGCCGCGCACCGCGCGCATGCGCGCACCGAAGTCCGGGTCCGCCGAATGGGCGACGATCACGCCGATCCTGTCGTAACTGACCACGACGCTGCCGCCGTTGAGGGCGATCGCGCGCTGTACCGATTCGATCGTGCGGTGGTCCGTCCGGGTGTTGACCACGTACGCGAGATTCGTGCCGTCCGCCGCCCGCGCCGCCGCCGGCGCGGCGTGTGCCGCCGAGGCCGCCGCCGGCAGGAAGCCGAGCGAGGCGGTCAGCGACAGCACGACCGGCACGGCGAGCGCGAGCCGGCGTCTGGAACGCAGATGAGCCATGGGGTCTCCACATCATCCGAAAACGAAACCTGCCCGAGACACAGGTGGTGCTCGGGCAGGTGCATGACGGGTGGTGCAGGCCGAAGCTATCTTCCACGCCCGATCTCCGAAAGAGTCCGACCGGCTTGAACCGCTCCGCGCGTGGCGCCGTGACCGTGGACAGGGGGCCCAGCAGGATCGTGGCCCCCGCCGGAATCACACGGCGGAGTCGGAAACTGACTTTCGGTAACGTGATCCCGATCCCGTGAGGTCCGACATCGCGCATGTCCGTCACCCGAGGAGACTCCGTGGCCACCGAGACACCGCCCCCCGCGCGGGGGACCACACTTCCCTCCACCGAGGAGTTCACCGAGGTGCAGCAGAGCGCGGAGTTCGGTGAACTGCGCCGCGCCTACCGCTCCTTCGCCTTCCCGCTGACCGTCGCCTTCATCGCCTGGTACCTGCTGTACGTGCTGCTGTCCAGCTACGCGGGCGGCTTCATGGGCACCAAGGTGGCCGGCAACATCAACGTGGCCCTCGTGCTGGGCCTCGCCCAGTTCCTGACCACCTTCCTCATCGCCTGGTGGTACGCGCGGCACGCCGCCGCCAAGCTCGACCCCAAGGCCGAGGCCATCAAGACCCGGATGGAGGGCGGCGCATGAGCCCCGTACAGCACACCCTGCTGGCCGCCGGAGAGGCGAGCGAGCACCGCACGCTGATCATCACGCTGTTCGCGGTGTTCGTCGCCGCGACCCTCGTCATCACCGTCTGGGCGGGCCGCCAGACCAAGGACGCCGCCGACTTCTACGCCGGCGGACGCCAGTTCACCGGCTTCCAGAACGGCCTCGCCGTCTCCGGCGACTACATGTCCGCCGCGTCCTTCCTCGGCATCGCCGGCGCCATCGCCCTCTTCGGCTACGACGGCTTCCTGTACTCCATCGGCTTCCTGGTCGCCTGGCTGGTCGCCCTGCTCCTCGTCGCGGAGCCGCTGCGCAACTCCGGCCGCTACACGATGGGCGACGTGCTGGCCTACCGGATGCGCCAGCGCCCGGTCCGCACCGCCGCGGGCACCTCCACCATCGTCGTCTCGATCTTCTACCTGCTGGCCCAGATGGCGGGCGCCGGCGTCCTCGTCTCGCTCCTGCTGGGCATCACCAGCGACGGCGGCAAGATCGGCATCGTCGCCCTGGTCGGCGTCCTGATGATCGTGTACGTCACCATCGGCGGCATGAAGGGCACCACCTGGGTGCAGATGGTCAAGGCCGTGCTGCTGATCATCGGCGCCCTGCTGCTGACCTTCCTGGTCCTGCTGAAGTTCGACTTCAACATCTCCGACCTGCTCGGCAGCGCCGCCGACAACAGCGCCAAGGGCTCGGCGTTCCTGGAGCCCGGTCTGAAGTACGGCGCCTCCGGCACCACCAAGCTGGACTTCCTCTCGCTCGGCATCGCCCTGGTCCTCGGCACCGCGGGCCTGCCGCACATCCTGATCCGCTTCTACACGGTCCCCACCGCCAAGGCCGCCCGCAAGTCCGTGATCTGGGCGATCGGCCTGATCGGCGCCTTCTACCTGATGACCCTCGCCCTCGGCTTCGGCGCCGCCGCGCTGATCAAGCCGGACGAGATCATCGCCTCCAACAAGGCGGGCAACACCGCCGCCCCCCTGCTCGCGCTGCACCTCGGGGGAGTGGACTCCAACTGGGGCGCCGTCCTGCTGGCCACCATCTCCGCGGTCGCCTTCGCCACGATCCTCGCGGTCGTCGCCGGCCTCACCCTGGCCTCCTCGTCCTCCTTCGCGCACGACATCTACGCGAACGTCATCAAGAGGGGGCAGGCCACCGAGAAGCAGGAACTGGGCGCGGCCCGCTGGGCCACGGTCGGCATCGGCGCCGTCTCCATCGTGCTCGGTGCGCTCGCCCGCGACCTGAACGTGGCCGGACTCGTCGCCCTCGCGTTCGCGGTCGCCGCCTCCGCCAATCTGCCGACCATCCTGTACAGCCTGTTCTGGAAGCGGTTCACCACCTCGGGCGCCCTGTGGTCGATCTACGGCGGACTGGTCACCGCCGTCGGCCTGGTGCTGTTCTCCCCGGTGGTCTCCGGCAAGCCGACCTCGATGTTCCCCGACGTCGACTTCCACTGGTTCCCGCTGGAGAACCCCGGGATCATCTCCATCCCGGTCGGATTCCTGCTGGGCGTCGTGGGCACTTGGCTGTCGAAGGAGGTCCCGGACGCCGGCAAGTACGCCGAACTGGAGGTGCGGTCCCTGACCGGTACCGGAGCGCACTGAGCTTCGTACGGACGGCCGCGTCGTTCCGGACTGTACGGTCCTACGACGTGGCCGGGTCGTACCTCGTAAGATCGGATCGCTGCCCGGTGTCGGCGATGTCACGTAGGCTCGCAAGTGACGGGTGACTCACCTCGCCCGTGCGGAACCAAGTGTGACCGGGAGAGAGAGGGAGGGGGCCCACGTGCTCATCGACACCTACGGCCGAGTGGCCACCGACCTGAGGGTCTCGCTGACCGACCGGTGCAATCTGCGGTGCACCTACTGCATGCCCGAGGAGGGGCTGCAGTGGCTGGCCAAGCCCGACCTGCTCACCGACGACGAGTTCGTCCGCCTCATCGACATCGCGGTCCGCACGCTGGGCATCGAGGAAGTCCGCTTCACCGGCGGCGAACCCCTGCTCCGCCCCGGCCTGGTCGGCATCGTCGAGCGCGTCGCCGCGCTCGACCCGCGCCCCCGGATGTCCCTCACCACCAACGGCATCGGCCTCCGGCGCACCGCGTCCGCCCTGAAGGCGGCGGGCCTGGACCGGGTCAACGTCTCCCTGGACACCCTCCGCCCGGACGTGTTCAAGACGCTCACCCGCCGTGACCGCCACAAGGACGTGCTCGAGGGCCTGGAAGCGGCCCGCGAGGCCGGCCTCACCCCGGTCAAGGTCAACTCGGTGCTGATGCCGGGACTCAACGCCGACGAAGCCCCCGACCTGCTGGCCTGGGCCGTCGAGCACGACTACGAACTGCGGTTCATCGAGCAGATGCCCCTGGACGCCCAGCACGGCTGGAAGCGCGACGGCATGGTCACCGCCGGGGACATCCTCGACTCCCTGCTCACCCGTTTCGACCTCACCCCCGAGGGCGCCGACGAGCGCGGCTCGGCACCGGCGGAGCGCTGGCTGGTCGACGGCGGCCCGCACCGGGTCGGGGTGATCGCGTCGGTCACCCGCCCGTTCTGCGCGGCCTGCGACCGTACCCGGCTGACGGCCGACGGGCAGATACGGACCTGCCTCTTCGCCACCGAGGAGACCGACCTCCGCGCCGCCCTGCGCTCCGGCGCCCCGGACGAGGAGATCGCCCGCCTCTGGCGTCTGGCGATGTGGGGCAAGAAGGCGGGCGCGGGGCTGGACGACCCGTCGTTCGTCCAGCCCGACCGGCCGATGTCCGCCATCGGCGGCTGACGGACCCCGTCAGGGACGCGGGTCCTCCCATTCGCCGAGCAGGACGACGTCCTTCAGGAACCCGCGCACCCCGAGGAACTGCGACAGATGCTCGCGGTGTTCCTCGCAGGCGAGCCACGTCTTGCGCCGCTCCGGCGTGTGGATCTTCGGGTTGTTCCACGCCAGCACCCACACGGCGTCGACGCGGCATCCCTTGGCCGAACAGACAGGCGTCTCACTCACAGGTCAGTCACTGGTTCCGTCTCGCAAAGCCCCCGGAAACAAGGCGACGCCGAGCAGCCACGGGGGGAGCTGCCCGGCGTCGGTCCGTCGCTCCGACGGGGGATGCGGAGCGCGTACGCAGTATGTCATGGGTCACCCGCCGCACGGCACCGGAACAGCATGATTGATCTGAGCTTTTCTTGAGCTTCCCGGGTGGCCGCGTTCCGCTTCCACCGCGTCGGCCGTGGTCACACCGGGTCGGCCCGCTCGCCCCGCGCTCCGGCCGCCGGGTCCGGGGTCGCGCCCTCCGCCGCGGGCTCCGTCCGCTCGTCCTCGCCGCGCGGCGCGTTGATCATGGGGCGCGTGGGTGCAGCCACGAACGTGGAGGGCAGCGTCGGCGGCCGCTCCCGGCCGGCGTTCGCGATCACTACGGCGACATAGGGGAGGACGGCACCGAACACCAGCGCCACGACGGCGACGTACCGCTCGACGTTCCACAGCGTCGCCGCGAGGATCACGGAGACCGTACGGATCGACATCGAGATCACGTAGCGCCGCTGCCGGCCCCGCACGTCCTCGGCGAGCCCGGTCCGGGCCCCGGTGATCCGGAATACCTGGGCGCTTCCGCCGTGCTGTTTCCGCGTCACATTCCACCATCCGCGCGCATCGGACTCACCCCGGCCCGCACCGTCGTCACACCCGGCGGGGAACCGGCCCGGGCATCTCTTACGGTACGCCGCGCCCGCGCCGCCCACGAGACCGGGTCACCGCCCTGCCAGCGGGAACGCCATGGGCCCGGCCCCGTACGGGGGAGGCCGACATGCGCCGAACGGTGTACGCAACCACACTGGCGGTAGTGCTCACGTCGAGCCGTACGAGGAGGAGCCATGGGCTGGTTGTGGGCGATCATCGTGGGATTCGTGCTGGGCCTGATCGCCAAGGCGGTCATCCCGGGCAAGCAGCACAGCCCTCTGTGGCTGACCACCATCTGCGGCATCCTGGGCGCCATCGCGGGCAACGCCATCGCCAGTGCCCTCGGCGTCGCGGAGACCCGGGGCATCGACTGGAGCCGGCACTTCTTCCAGCTCGTGGCCGCGATCATTATCGTCGCGCTCGTCGACGCCCTCTACATGGCGACCCTGGGGAAGAGGAAACAGCAGCGGGCCTGAGCCGGCCGCACCGCCCTTGAGCGAGCCGGACCGTTCCCGGGCGAGGGGCGCGCCTCGTACGAGGCGCGCCCCTCGTCGTGCTAGGCGGGGACGACCTCGACCGCGGCGAGGTTCTTCTTCCCCCGGCGCAGCACCAGCCACCGTCCGTGCAGCAGGTCCTCCTTCGCCGGGACGGCGTCCTCGGCGGCGACCTTCACGTTGTTCACGTACGCGCCGCCCTCCTTCACCGTCCGCCGCGCGGCGGACTTGCTGGCGACGAGCCCGACCTCGGCGAGCAGGTCGACGACCGGACCCAGCTCGGTGACCCGCACGTGCGGCACCTCGGAGAGCGCCGCGGCCAGTGTCGGGCCGTCCAGCTCCGCCAGCTCGCCCTGCCCGAACAGCGCCTTGGACGCCGCGACGACCGCCGCGGTCTGGTCGGCGCCGTGCACCAGCGTCGTCAGCTCCTCGGCGAGCGCGCGCTGCGCGGCCCGGGCCTGCGGACGCTCCTCGGTCTGCCTCTCCAGCTCCTCCAGCTCCTCGCGGGACCTGAAGGACAGGATGCGCAGGTACTTGGAGATGTCCCGGTCGTCCACGTTCAGCCAGAACTGGTAGAACGCGTACGGCGTCGTCATCTCCGGGTCGAGCCAGACGGCGCCGCCCTCGGTCTTGCCGAACTTGGTGCCGTCCGCCTTCGTCATCAGCGGGGTGGCCAGGGCGTGGACCTCGGCACCCGGCTCCAGCCGGTGGATCAGGTCGAGCCCGGCCGTGAGGTTCCCCCACTGGTCGCTGCCGCCCTGCTGGAGCGTGCAGCCGTGGCGGCGGTAGAGCTGGAGGAAGTCCATGCCCTGGAGGATCTGGTAGCTGAACTCCGTGTAGCTGATGCCCTGGTCGGACTCCAGGCGGCGGGCCACGGAGTCTTTCGTCAGCATCTTGTTGACACGGAAGTGCTTGCCGACGTCCCGCAGGAACTCGATCGCGGAGAGGTTCGCGGTCCAGTCGAGGTTGTTGACCATGACGGCCGCGTTCTCACCCTCGAAGGACAGGAACGGCTCGATCTGCGAACGCAGCTTGCCGACCCAGCCGGCCACCGTCTCCGGGTCGTTCAGCGTGCGCTCCGCGGTCGGGCGGGGGTCGCCGATCAGACCCGTCGCGCCGCCCACCAGCGCCAGCGGCCGGTGCCCGGCCTGCTGGAGCCGGCGCACGGTGAGCACCTGCACGAGGTGCCCCACGTGCAGGGACGGCGCCGTCGGGTCGAAGCCGCAATAGAACGTGACGGGACCGTCCGCGAGAGCCTTGCGCAAGGCGTCCTCGTCGGTGGACAGGGCGAACAGCCCACGCCACTTCAGCTCGTCGACGATGTCCGTCACGGTTCTCGTGTCTCCTCGGTGATCTTCGGGGCGGTCGGGTGACAGCCGACTACGAGGTTATACGCCCTGACTGACAGAGCTCATATTGAAATCGGGGATCCGCAGCGCGGGCATCGCGGCCCGCGTGAACCAGTCGCTCCACTCCCGCGGCAGCGTCTTCTCCGTGCGTCCGGCCTCCGCGGCCCGGCCCAGCAGGCCCACCGGGGACTCGTTGAACCGGAAGTTGTTCACCTGCCCGGTCACCTCGCCGTTCTCCACGAGGTAGACGCCGTCCCGGGTCAGACCGGTGAGCAGCAGCGTCGCCGGGTCGACCTCGCGGATGTACCACAGGCAGGTCAGCAGCAGCCCGCGCTCGGTGTCCGCGACCATCTGGTCCAGCGAGCGGTCGCTGCCGCCGTCCAGGATCAGGTTCCCGAGCGCCGGGGCGACCGGCAGCCCGGTCAGGCCCGCGCTGTGCCGGGTGGTGGTCAGGTGCTTCAGCACCCCCTCGTCGACCCACTCGGTCGCGTGCGTGGGCAGTCCGTTGTCGAACACCGACTGGTCGCCGCCGGAGGAGTGGGCGACGACGAAGGGCGGGCACTCCAGGCCCGGCTCGTTCGGGTCGCTGCGCAGGGTCAGCGGCAGCTCGCTCAGCTTCTCGCCGACGCGGGTGCCGCCGCCCGGCTTGGAGAACACCGTCCGGCCCTCGGCCGCGTCCCGGCCCGACGCCGACCACAGCTGGTAGATCAGCAGGTCCGCGACCGCGGTCGGGGGCAGCAGCGTCTCGTAGCGGCCGGCGGGCAGCTCCACGCGCCGCTCCGCCCAGCCGAGCCGTACGGCGAGCTCGGCGTCGAGCGCCCCGGGGTCGACGTCCTTGAAGTCCCGCGTGGACCGGCCGGCCCAGGCCGAACGGGTGCGGTCGGGCGACTTGGCGTTCAGCTCCAGCGTGCCGGTGGGCTGGTCGTGCCGCAGGCGCAGCCCGGTGGAGGTGCCGACATACGTGGAGACCAGCTCGTGGTTGGCGAAGCCGTACAGCTCCCGGCCGCCCGCACGCGCGCGTGCGAACGCCTCGCCGAGCGCCGGGGCGAAGTCGGCGAACACCGCGGAGGAGGTCTCGGCGGGCGCGTCCGTGAAGTCCGGCGACTGGGGCACACCGCCGACCAGCGGCTGCGCGTCCTCGGCCGGTGCGGCCCCGCGCGCGGCGGCCTCGGCGGCCCGTACCAGGGGCTCCAGCTCGTCCGCGGTGACCGCGGAGCGGGACACCACCCCGGAGGCGGTGCCCTCCTTGCCGTCCACGGTCGCGATCACGGTGAGCGTACGGCCGCGCGTCACGCCGTTCGTGGTGAGCGCGTTGCCGGCCCAGCGCAGGTTGGCGGTGGAGTGCTCGTCCGCGATGACGACGCAGCCGTCGGCACGGGACAGCGCCAGGGCCTGCTCGACGATCTCGTGCGGCTTGTGGGTGCGGGCGCTCATCGACCGGCCTCCTGCGTGGTGTTGAGAATGTTGACGCCCCGGAAGAGCGCGGACGGGCACCCGTGGGACACGGCGGCCACCTGGCCCGGCTGGGCCTTGCCGCAGTTGAAGGCGCCGCCGAGGACGTAGGTCTGCGGTCCGCCGACCGCCGCCATGGACCCCCAGAAGTCGGTGGTCGTCGCCTGGTAGGCCACGTCCTTCAGCTGCCCGGTGATCCGGCCGTTCTCGATCCGGAAGAAGCGCTGCCCGGTGAACTGGAAGTTGTACCGCTGCATGTCGATCGACCAGGACCGGTCGCCGACGACGTAGATGCCCCGGTCGACGCCCCCGATCAGGTCCTCGGTGGACAGCCCCGCGGGATCCGGCTGCAGGGAGACGTTCGCCATGCGCTGCACCGGCACATGCCCGGGGGAGTCGGCGAACGCGCAGCCGTTGGACCGCTCGAACCCGGTCAGCCGTGCGATCCGCCGGTCCAGCTGGTAGCCCACCAGCGTGCCGTCCTTCACCAGGTCCCAGGACTGCGCCTCGACGCCCTCGTCGTCGAAGCCGACGGTCGCGAGACCGTGCTCGGCGGTGCGGTCACCCGTGACGTTCATCAGCTCGGAGCCGTACTTCAGCTTGCCGAGCCGGTCGAAGGTGGCGAAGGAGGTGCCGGCGTAGGCGGCCTCGTAGCCGAGGGCGCGGTCCAGCTCCGTGGCGTGCCCGATGGACTCGTGGATGGTCAGCCACAGGTTGGACGGGTCGACGACGAGGTCGTACAGGCCGGGCTCCACGCTGGGCGCGCGCATCTTCTCGGCGAGCAGCTCGGGGATCCGCTCCAGCTCGGCGTCCCAGTCCCAGCCCGTGCCGGTCAGGTACTCCCAGCCGCGCCCGGCCGGCGGCGCGATGGTCCGCATCGAGTCGAACTCGCCGCTGGACTCGTCCACCGACACCGCGGTCAGCTCCGGGTGCAGCCGCACCCGCTGCTGGGTGGTGACGGTCCCGGCGGTGTCGGCGTAGAACTTGTTCTCGTGCACGGTGAGCAGCGAGGCGTCGACGTGGTCGACGCCGTTCGCCGCCAGCAGCCGGGCGCTCCACTCCGCCAGCAGCGCGGCCTTCTCCTCGGCGGGCACGGAGAACGGGTCGATCTCGTACGACGAGATCCACGTCCGCTCCGCGTGCACGGGCTCGTCGGCGAGCTCCACCAGCTCCTCCGACCCGGCCGCCCTGATCACCTGCGCGGAGAGCTTGGCCATGGCCACCGCCTGCGAGGCGACCCTCGCGGCGGCGTCCATGGTCAGGTCGACCCCGGACGCGAAGCCCCACGTACCGCCGTGCACGACCCGGACCGCGTACCCGAGGTCGGTGGTGTCCGACGATCCGGCGGGCTTGGCGTCCCGCAGCCGCCAGGAGGCGCTGCGCACCCGCTCGAACCGGAAGTCCGCGTGCTCGGCCCCCAGCGCACGCGCGCGTGCGAGCGCGGCGTCGGCGAGGGCCCGTAGGGGAAGCGCCGTGAAGGCTTCGTCGATGGAATGGGGCACGGAGATCTCCCTGCTGTCGTGGCCTGTCGGCTCCGATCATGTCGCGCGACCCGCCCGGCGGACCACATGTTTCCGCCCGTCTCCGGGCGTTTCTGTAGGGACCCGACAGTGACTCCCCCCAGCCACTGTCGGTGCCCGATTGCCCGCGGCAGGGGCGCGACCGATAGGTTTTTGGATGAAGCCGCCTGTCACCAGGTGTTCGGGCGGGCTGTCGGACCGCTGCTAGACCGCTATCGAAAGGGTGATCCGTTGAGCCGCTCGGTTCTCGTCACCGGAGGCAACCGGGGCATCGGCCTCGCCATCGCCCGTGCATTCGCCGACGCCGGCGACAAGGTCGCGATCACGTACCGCTCCGGGGAGCCGCCGGCCGGCTTCCTGGCGGTCAAGTGCGACATCACCGACCCGGAGCAGGTGGAGCAGGCCTACAAGGAGATCGAGGAGCAGCACGGTCCGGTCGAGGTTCTCGTCGCCAACGCCGGCGTCACCAAGGACCAGCTCCTGATGCGCATGTCCGAGGAGGACTTCACCTCGGTCATCGACACGAACCTCACCGGCACCTTCCGCGTCGTCAAGCGTGCGAACCGCGGCATGCTGCGCGCCAAGAAGGGCCGCGTCGTCCTCATCTCGTCCGTGGTCGGTCTGCTCGGCTCGGCGGGGCAGGCGAACTACGCCGCCTCCAAGGCCGCCCTGGTCGGCTTCGCGCGCTCCCTCGCCCGTGAGCTGGGTTCGCGCAACCTCACCTTCAACGTCGTCGCGCCCGGCTTCGTCGACACCGACATGACCAAGGCGCTCACCGACGAGCAGCGCGAGAGCATCGTCTCGCAGGTGCCGCTCGGCCGTTACGCGCAGCCGGAGGAGATCGCCGCGACGGTGCGGTTCCTCGCCTCGGACGACGCCTCGTACATCACTGGAGCCGTCATTCCCGTTGACGGCGGACTGGGAATGGGTCACTGATCACCATGAGCGGAATTCTCGAGGGCAAGCGCATCCTGGTCACGGGCGTGCTGATGGAGTCCTCCATCGCCTTCCACGTCGCCAAGCTGGCCCAGGAGCAGGGCGCCGAGATCATCCTGACCGCGTTCCCGCGGCCCACGCTGACCGAGCGCATCGCCAGGAAGCTGCCGAAGCCCACCAAGGTCATCGAGCTGGACGTCACGAACGACGAGCACCTCGGCCGCCTGGCCGACGTCGTCGGCGAGGAGCTGGGCGGACTGGACGGCATCGTCCACTCCATCGGCTTCGCCCCGCAGGACGCGCTCGGCGGCAACTTCCTCAACACGCCGTTCGAGTCGGTCTCCACCGCCATGCACGTCTCGGCCTTCTCGCTGAAGTCGCTGACCATGGCCTGCCTGCCGCTGATGCAGAACGGCGGCTCGGTCGTCGGTCTCACCTTCGACGCCCAGTACGCCTGGCCGCAGTACGACTGGATGGGCCCGGCCAAGGCCGCCCTGGAGGCGACCAACCGCTACATGGCGCGTGACCTGGGCAAGCAGAACATCCGCTGCAACCTCATCTCCGCGGGCCCGATCGGCTCCATGGCCGCCAAGTCCATCCCGGGCTTCGGCGAGCTGGCCTCCGTGTGGGACACCCGCTCTCCGCTGGAGTGGGACCTGAAGGACCCGGAGCCGGCGGGCAAGGGTGTCGTCGCCCTGCTCAGCGACTGGTTCCCGAAGACCACGGGCGAGATCATCCACGTCGACGGCGGTCTGCACGCCATCGGCGCCTGATCACCGCCACCGGCGCCCGATCGCCGCGCCTGATCGCCACCGAGGCCCGCACCCTCTCCGGGGTGCGGGCCTCGGCCGTACGGGGGAATGCGTGCGGGCGTCACCCGTTCGGCCCACCGGCCGGGCCGCCGGGGCACCGGCGGAGCACCCTGGATTACGCGTTCACCTCGCGATTTCCCCACCGCAGCCCGGCGAGGAGGTCCCCTTGTGCGCCTGTCCCGCAGCCTGGCCCCGCTGACCGTGGCCGTGGCCCTCGTGCTCTGTCTGCCGTACGACGCGATGTCGCACGTCCGCGCGGGTGACGGCAAGCCTCCCGCGCCCGGACTGTTCGGCGCCGCCTGCCGGACCTCGGTCGACGGCTCCCACGTGGTCGCCTACTGCCACAACCCCTATGTCGACACCGACCGCGTGCGCCTGCACATCGAGTGCGCCCGCTGGTGGGACATCGACACCGACAGCGCCCCGGTGGACGCCGGGCCCGCGATGACCGTCCGGCTCAGCGGCCGGTGCTGGAAGGACGTCGGCTCGGTGTGGGTCAGCCACCAGAAGGTCCGCTGAACCTGTCCGGACGGCACAGGAACGGGTAGCTGGCGGCCTCCACCGCCGCCGCCTCGGCGTCCCCGGTGCGGATCGCGTCCACCAGCCGGGTGTGGTCCATGTGCGTCTCCGGGGTCAGCTCCGCGCCGACGTCCGCGCGCAGCCAGTCGCGCAGCACCTCGCCCAGGTCGGCGTACATGGCGGTCATGGCGTCGTTGTGGGACGCGGCCACGACGGCCAGGTGGAACGTGGCGTCGGCGGTCACGAAGGCCTCCGCCTCGCCCGTCTCCCACGCCTCCTCGCGCCGCGCGAGGAGCGCGTCCAGCTGCTTGAGGTCCTTCTCGGTGCGCCGCCCGGCGGCCAGCTTCGCCGCGGCCGACTCCAGCGTGGAGCGCAGCTCGGCGATGTGCCGGGGGTCGGCGTCGGCGAAGCGCCGGTGCATCACGCCGGCCAGCTCGCTCGTCGCCACCACGTAGGTGCCCGAGCCCTGCCGGATGTCCAGCAGTCCGTTGTGCGCGAGGGCGCGAACCGCCTCGCGGACCGTGTTGCGGGCCACTCCGAGCTGCTCGACCAGCTCCGGCTCGGTCGGGATGCGCGAGCCGACCGGCCACTCGCCGGAGGTGATCTGGTGGCGCAGCGCGGCGATGACCTGCTCGGACAGCGCCGAACGGCGCGGGTGGCTCAGGGGCATGGCCCACCTTCGCACGAGAGGCCCGGGCGGGGACGTCCCGGGAATGGACAACCAATCATCCCATGATTCTATGATGGACCTCATGGCTAGTGAGAAGTTCCGGACAGTGGACACCCGTACGGCGATGTCACCCACCGAACGCGGTACGGACGCCGTGGCGGGCACCGAGGAGACGAACCCCGGCGCGGGCCGTACGCGCGCGTGGGCGACCCGGCTGGTCGTCGCCGGCATCCTGCTGTCCGCCCTGAACCTCCGCCCGGCCATCACGAGCCTCGGCGCCCTCCTGGAGGAGGTGCGCGACGATCTCGGCATGAGCGGCAGCGTGGCCGGGCTGCTCACCTCCGTGCCGCCGTTGTGCTTCGCCGTCTTCGGGGTCACCGCGCCCCGGCTGGCCCGCCGCTTCGGACCGGCCGCGGTGATCTGCGCCGGCATGGCCGCCATCGCCGCGGGCCTGCTGATACGCCCCTACGCCGGCGGCACCGCCGGCTTCCTGGCCGCCAGCGCGCTCGCCCTCATGGGCATCGCCGTCAGCAACGTCCTGATGCCGGTCGTCGTCAAGCACTGGTTCCCCGACCGGGTCGGCTCCATGACCGGCCTGTACTCGATGGCCCTCGCCCTCGGCACGTCCCTCGCGGCCGCGGTGACCGTCCCGCTGACCGGCGCCCTGGGCGGCAGCTGGCGGTCCGGCCTCGCCGTCTGGGCGGCCCTCGCCGCGGCCGCCGTGCTGCCCTGGCTGCCGCTCGTGAGGGACCGCGGCACCGCGCCCGCCCCGTCCCGGCAGCGGGCGGCCGGGACGGCGGAACAGCACGCCCCGCTGCGGATGGCCCGCAGCCGCACCGCCTGGGCGCTCGCCGTCTTCTTCGGCCTCCAGGCCACCGCGGCCTACATCACCATGGGCTGGATGCCGCAGATCTTCCGCGACGCCGGGGTCCCGGCGGGCACCGCGGGCGTCCTCCTCGCCGTCACCATGGTGATGGGCGTGCCGCTGGCCTTCGTCATCCCGCGCGTCGCCACGCGGCTGACCCACCAGGGGCCGATCGCGCTGGTCCTGGGCGCCTGCGGGCTCGCCGGATACGCCGGTCTGTACTTCGCGCCGGCCGCCGGCGCCTGGGCCTGGGCCCTGCTGCTCGGCGTCTCCAACTGCGCCTTCCCGCTCGCGCTGACGATGGTCGGCATGCGGGCCCGCAGCGGACCGGGCGTGGCCCAGCTGTCCGCGTTCGCGCAGAGCACCGGCTACCTGATCTCCATCCCCGGCCCGCTGCTGGTCGGCGTGCTCTACCAGCGCAGCGGCGGCTGGGGGCTGCCGATCGCCCTGATGGCGGCCCTCATGGTGCCCCAGATGGTCATGGGCGTCCTGGCGGGCCGCAACCGCACGGTCGAGGAGGAAGCGGCGGTGCGCTGACCGGGCGACCCCGGCGGAACTCTCCGGACGAAGGGTGCGAGACTGGGCGCATGCAGCCTGTGCTCGACCCGAACCCGAAGAACGGCCAGAAGAAGATGCTGCTCGTCTTCGGCTCGTTCCTCGCCATCTTCGTGATCATCGCCGTCATCGCGACCATCGCGTCACCCTGACGGCGGCCCGCACCCCGCCGATGGTGGTGCTGGCCCCCCAACCCCTAGGGGGTCAGGCTCAGGGTCAACTGGGTGGACTTCCGGATGGGTTGGCTGCCCCGTGATCCGTACCTTCGAGATACGACCGCACGACGTGGTCACGGACCCGCTCGAAGACACGGAGGCGACCATGCCGGCTCGCACCCACTCCCGGCCCCACCCGGCGACCACGGGCGGCGTCGACATCCGGCTGCCCTGGTGGGCCCTCGCCCTGCCCGCGCTCGCCTTCATGGCGCTGCTCGCGCTGATACTGAACCCGTCGGACGCCCACGCGGCGACCGGCGACCCGGCGATCACCCACCTCCTGGAACGCGCCCAGCGGCTCCTCGCACGCTGACCCGGAGCCTGCGCGCGCGGTGAATCCGCATGTCAACTCCCTGCGCCGCGTGGCCTGTTTCATGCGAAGCTGGGTCACATGAGCGCCGCAGAACCCCGCAGGATCGCCCTCTTCCGGCATGCGAAAGCAGACTGGCCCCAGGTGTCCGACCATGAGCGCCCGCTCGCCGAGCGCGGCCGCATGGATGCCGCGGTCGCCGGACGGAAGCTGGCCGACACCGCCATCACCTTCGACCTGGCCCTGTGCTCCACCGCGGTCCGGACCCGCGAGACCTGGAAGCTCGCCGTCCACGAACTGTCGCACCGGCCGAAAACCATCTACGAGGAGCGGGTCTACGAGGCCTCGCCCGGTGAGCTGATCGCCGTGCTCAACGAGATCCCGGACGACGTGCGCAACGTGATCATGATCGGTCACAACCCCGGCATCCACGGCCTGGCCGACATCCTGTCCGGCGCCGCGGAGGGAGATGCCCGCGACCGGATGAACCGCCGCGGCTTCCCCGCCGCCGGCTTCGCGCTGCTCTCCCACGACGGCCCCTGGAAGAGCCTCGAGCCCGCCGTCGCCACGCTGACGGAGTACTGGGCGCCCTCGGAGTGAGTCACGGACGGCCCGGCGTGTCCGGTACGCGGGAGGGCCCGGCGCCTCAGGGGCGCCGGGCCCTCCCGCGTCCGCCGGCGTTCAGTCCTCGTCGTGCGTGTCGGCGGTCTCGACCTCTTCGCGGGTGACGCCGAGCAGGTAGAGGACGGTGTCGAGGAAGGGGAAGTTCACCGCGGTGTGCGCCGCCTCGCGGACCACCGGCTTGGCGTTGAAGGCGACACCGAGACCGGCCGCGTTCAGCATGTCCAGGTCGTTGGCGCCGTCACCGATCGCCACCGTCTGCGACAGCGGCACCCCGGCCTCCGCGGCGAACCGGCGCAGCAGCCGCGCCTTGCCCGCCCGGTCCACGATCTCGCCGGTGACCCGGCCGGTCAGCTTGCCGTCGACGATCTCCAGCGTGTTGGCCTGGGCGAAGTCGAGCCCGAGCCGCTCCTTCAGATCGTCCGTCACCTGGGTGAAACCACCGGAGACGACACCGACCTGGTAGCCGAGGCGCTTCAGGGTGCGGATCAGGGTACGGGCGCCCGGCGTCAGCCGCACCTCGTCGCGCACCTTCTCCACCACCGAGGCGTCCAGCCCCGCCAGCAGCGCCACACGCGCGTGCAGCGACTGCTCGAAGTCCAGCTCCCCACGCATCGCCGCCGCCGTCACCTCGGCGACCTTGTCCTCGCAGCCGGCGTGCGCGGCGAACAGCTCGATGACCTCGTCCTGGATCAGGGTGGAGTCCACGTCCATGACCACCAGCCGCTGGGCACGCCGGTGCAGACCCGCCGAGACGACGGCGATGTCGACACCCAGTGCCGCCGCGTCGGAGGCCAGGGCCGTGCGCAGCGGCTCGGTCTCCACCCCGGAGACGGCGAACTCCACCGCCGTCACCGGGTACTTGGCCAGGCGGAAGATGCGGTCGATGTTGCCGCCCGCCTTCGCGATGCGCGCGGCGATGGCGGCCGTCGACTCGGCGGTGAGCGGATGACCGAGCACGGTCACCAGGGAGCGCCCGACACCGCGCGGACGGTTGTCGCCGTGCCCCGAGAGGATCTCCGCCTGCATCTTCATCGACTCGGCCCAGCTGTGCACGGTCGCCCGCAGGTCGCCCTCCCGGCCGGCCGGCGGCTGGGTGACCAGCACGCACAGCACCAGGCGGCCCCGGGTGACGACCTGCTCGATGTCGACCACGTCGACGTAGTAGGCGGCCAGGGTGTCGAAGAGGCCGGCCGTGATGCCCGGCCTGTCCTTGCCGAAGATCTTGACGAGGAGAGTGGGGACCTCGGAGGTCTGCGAAGCGCTCATGGTGTCACCACCGTATCCGGCACCCAGTGCCGCACGCCGCCGAGGTCCGCCTGCCGGACAGGGAACAGTGGGTGTCGGCCCGATGTCAGGAATCTTGCCACCGGAGGACGGCACGGCCACCCGCCCGCGTGTCTCCGGCCCCACCACGACTGTGCCACGGGATGCCCCCGAAGGCAGTTCCACGGCCGCCGCCCTCTTCGGACCGGCAGGGCGGTCTCCTTCCCCTGCATCGCGTGCTTCCCGGGCCGCGGGCCTCACCCGCCGCGTTTCGGCCTCCCCGGTGGCGGCGGCGGTGGCGGTGGCGGCGGCCACTCGGAGCCGTCCGGCCCCGGCGGGCGCTCACCCGACCGCGCGGCCGGGCGTTTCCGTTGTCGCGGGGGAGTCTGGCCCAGCGGCCGGACGACGGTCGGGGCGCCGTACACGTCGTCCCCCGCCCGGGGCGCCGGGGCGTCCCGCACCTCCTCCGGGACCCGCAGATAGGGGTTCGTGTCGGGGTTCGGCGGCCGGTGGGGCCGGCCCGGCACGTACGGCCCGGCCTCGCCCTCCGGCCCGGTGGGACTTCCGCCGGGCACCCGCCCGCCACCCCCGGACGCCGGGCCGCACACGCCGGCCCGCCCCTGATCCGCCACGTACCCGGACACGGCCGGGCTCCCGGCGCCCCGGGTCCCGTCTCCGGCCGCCGCCCATGCCCCCGCCGCCCCGGTCGCCCGGGCGAGCAGCGCTCCCACCGCTCCGGCCCCGGCCCCCCACACGGCCCCGAGGAGCAGGGCCGCGCCGAGGTGCCCGTGCAGGGTGACACCCGCGCCGAAGGCGTCGAAGCCGAGGACGGACAGGGAGGCGTCCACGGACACGTCCGTCAGCCGGGCGAGCAGCGGCAGGGCGAGCGCGGTCGCGACCCCCAGCCGCAGCGCGCACCGTCCCGCCAGTCCGAGAGCACTGTCGGCGGCCCCGCCGCCACGCCTCCCGCTGCCGCTCGTCCCGGCCGCCGACGCAGGACCCCCGGCCGCCCCGGCCCCTCGGACCACCGGCGTCCGCAGGGCCGTCAGCACCCCGGCGAGCAGCATCGTCAGCGCGGACGCCACCGCCAGCAGCCACACCCGGTCGTCCAGTCCGGCCAGCCGGCCCAGGGTCACCGGCTCGTCGGAGCCCCCGCCGAGGAGCTGGTCCAGGGGATGGGGGAGCAGCTTGCCGAGCACGCCGGTGGCGCGGCCGTCCCAGGGGACGAACAGGCCGAGCGGGAGGCCCAGCCAGACCCCGTTCGGCGTGCCGAGCAGCGCCGCGCCGGCGATCCGCCGCGGGTGGTCGTCGCCGATGGCCGCGTACGCCGCCGCGGCGGCCCCCGCCAGCACGGCCAGCAGCAGCACGGTCACGAGTGCCGAGACCGCCGGCCGGACCAACCGGTGCAGGGGAGCCCAGCCCGGCGGCAGGGGGGCGCGGCGGGAGGCGAACAGTGCGATCAGCAGGATCCCGACGCACCAGCCGAAGCCGCCGAGGAGCGTGGCCGGGGTGTCCACGGTGAAGCCGACGGCCGCCTCGGCGTGGACCAGGTCACCGACCTTGTCCGGCAGCAGCCCGCCGAGGTCCCCGAGGCCCGGGACGCTCAGGCCGCCGCCGCCTTTCCCGCCTCCGCCCGGCAGCCGGTCCAGGCCGAGCGAGCCGCCGTCGATGGTGACGACGTCGTGCCCGGCCCAGGCGAGTCCGCCCAGCATCGCCACGAAGAGCGCGATCACCGTGCCGGCGCGCGCGAGGAGTTCGGCGGGCGTGACGGCAACTCCGGCCGTACGCAGGGACCGTAGGAAGAACCACGACAGCAGCAGCGCTCCGACCAGGCCCACGCCGAGTGGCGTGATCTCGATGGCGGTGTGCGCCTCCGCGCCTTTCAGCCCGAACACGGACACATCGCCGGACGGCGAGACCGAACCACCCGCACCCAACGCCACAACGGCCGCCGTCATGGGGCCCAGTGAGGCCGAGGAGTCGGCCTGCAGCAGGTGCAGGCCGAGCGCGGCGGTGCCCGCCATCCCGATCAACGCCCAGCTCACCGTGGCGATCGCGGACACGGCGATGTCCGTCCAGGGCAGCCCGGTACCGCGACGTGCGGTCCCGACGTCCAGGGCAACGCTCATGGCAGACCCCCCGATCCGCGGCGCGGCGTCGCAGCCGCGCTGGTCCCCCTCGTGGGGGATTACCACTCTCCGGCCCGGTTTCAACCCCGTCAACGGGGCGACTTGATGCGCGCACCGTTGTTCTTCGCAAGGCCCGAGTTTCGGTCAGAGGGCCGAGCCTGAAATAGTTCCCCACGATGTTCGACATCCCTAGACTCCCTGTGATGGGGGTAACTCGGGGGACAACTCAGTGGGGCATGGAGTGCCGGAACTCGTACTGGAATCAAACGGACGGACCTGGACGCTCGACACGTCCAGGTCCTACACCCTCGGCCGCGATCCGCAGGGTGACATCGTCTTCGACGACGCCAGGGTCTCCTGGCGGCACGCCACGGTCAGTCACAACGGCCGCAGTTGGGCCATCGAGGACCACGGCAGCACCAACGGCACGTTCGTGCAGGGCCAGCGGATCCATCAGATGGAGATCGGCCCGGGCTCGTCGCTGCACCTCGGCAACGCGACGGACGGGCCGCGGCTGAACCTGTCCGGGGCCGCCGCCCCGGTCGGCGGGCAGCCGCAGGGGGCGGCGCCGTACGCGGCCCAGGGAGCCGGCGCACCGGGCTGGGCCCAGCAGCAGGCGCCGCAGCAGTCCGCGCCGCCGCAGTCCGTGCCGCATCAGGCACCGGCGCAGCAGAACCCGCAGCCCGGCTGGCAGCAGCCGCAGGCGGGGGCCGGCTTCCCGCAGCAGCAGTCGGGACCGCCCGACCAGTACGCGCAGAAGACGCCCGGTGGAGGCGCGGGGGCGCCGCCGGTGTACGGCGACCGCAGCCCGACCACGTTCCACCAGTTCTCCATCGGCCGTGTGATGCGTATCGGCCGTTCCCTGGAGAACGAGCTGGTCGTCTCCGACCTGCAGGTCTCGCGGCACCACGCCGAGTTCCACTCGACGCCCGACGGCCGCATGGAGATCCGCGACCTGGGCTCGCACAACGGCACCTACGTCAACGGTCAGCCGATCGCCAAGGGCGGCTCGGCGCTGCTCGGCCCGAACGACATCGTCGGCGTCGGCCACTCCACCTTCCGCATCGTCGGCGACCGTCTCGAGGAGTTCGTCGACACCGGTGAGGTCTCCTTCTCCGCACGCCACCTCACCGTCACGGTCGACGGCGGCAAGCAGATCCTGAAGGACGTCTCCTTCGGTGTCCCGGAGAAGTCCCTGATCGCGGTCATCGGCCCGTCCGGCTCCGGCAAGTCGACCCTGCTCAAGGCGCTCACCGGCTACCGGCCCGCCAACCAGGGCGAGGTCCTCTACGACAACCGCAACCTGTACAAGCAGTTCGCCGAGCTGCGTCAGCGCATCGGTCTGGTCCCGCAGGACGACATCCTGCACAAGGAGCTGACCGTCAAGAAGGCCCTGAAGTACGCGGCCAAGCTGCGCTTCCCGGCCGACACCACGGCCCAGGAGCGCGACTCCCGGATAGACGAGGTGCTGCGCGAGCTGAAGCTGGACATCCACAAGGACAAGAAGGTCACGTCCCTGTCCGGCGGTCAGCGCAAGCGTGTCTCGGTGGCGCTGGAGCTGCTCACCAAGCCGTCGCTGATCTTCCTGGACGAGCCGACCTCCGGTCTCGACCCGGGCATGGACCGTGACGTCATGCAGCTGCTGCGCGGCCTCGCCGACGACGGCCGTACGGTCCTGGTGGTCACCCACTCGGTGGCCGAGCTGGCCCTGTGCGACAAGCTGCTGGTGATGGCGCCGGGCGGTGCCGTCGCCTACTTCGGGCCGCCGGAGGAGGCGCTGAACTTCTTCGGCTACGACAGCTGGGCCGATGTCTTCTCCGCCTTCGAGAACTACCGCGACTACGACTGGGCCGGCCGCTGGAAGGGCTCGCAGCACTACCAGATGTACGCCGCCGACATCGACGCGGTGGCGCCGCAGTCCGTACACATGCCTCCGCCGCAGGCGATGAAGCCGCCCAAGCCGCAGGGCTGGGGCTCGCAGCTGATCACCCTGATCCGGCGCTACGTGTCGGTCATCGCGTCCGACAAGGGCTTCCTGGCGCTGACGGTGATCCTGCCGGCCGTGCTCGGCGCGGTCAGCCTGCTCATCGACTCGGACAAGGGGTTGCTGGTCAACCCGGTCAACCCGCGCACCCATGTGCCGATCCCGAACGGCACGGCGACCACCGTCCTGCTGATCCTCGCGGTCGGCGCCTGTTTCGCGGGCGCCGCGAACTCCGTGCGTGAGCTGATCAAGGAACGGGTCATCTACGAGCGGGAGCGGGCGACCGGCCTGTCCCGGTCGGCGTACCTGATGTCCAAGGTGGTCGTGCTGGGCGCGGTCACCGTGCTGCAGGGCCTGATGGTCGGCCTGATCGGCTTCTCGAGCCGGGAGATCCCCGCCGAGGGGGTCGTCCTCGGCAACTCGACGCTGTTCGAGCTGTGCCTGCCGATCATGGCGCTCGGCTTCACCTCGATGATGTTCGGCCTGGTGATCTCCTCGCTGGTGAAGACCGCGGAGAAGACCATGCCGCTGCTGGTGATGTTCGCGATCATCCAGGTCGTCTTCACCGGCTGCCTCTTCACCCTGCACGGCACCGTCGGCGTCAACGAGTTCTCGTACCTGATGCCGTCGCGCTGGGCGGTGGCCGCGGCCGGCGCCACGCTGGACTTCAACAACATCGCCCCGAACACCGACGACCCGGGCAGCACCGACCCGCTGTGGGACCACGCGGCCTCGGCCTGGGGCATCGACATGGTCGCGCTGATCGTGCTCGGTGTGGTCTGCGGCTTCCTCGTGTCCCGCTTCCTGCGCCGGCACGAGCCGGAGGTCATGCGGAAGTAACCGCGACACCGCGTCCGGACGACGTGAAGGGCGGCATCCCCCCGAGGGGTGCCGCCCTTCCGCGTTACGTCAGAGGTCCGCGCCGACCTCAGTACGCGCTGTTCACGTTGTCGATCGAACCGTACTTGTCGGCCGCGTAGTTGGCGGCGGCGGTGATGTTCGCGACCGGGTCGTAGATGTTCCACGAGGTGCCGGCGACGTGGTACGCGTTGAAGGTCGGCGGGATGACCTGCAGCAGGCCCTTGGACGGGATGCCGTTGATCGCGTTGATGTCCCAGTTGTTGATGGCCATCGGGTTGCCCGAGGACTCGCGCATGATGTTCTTGTGCAGGCCGTGGTAGGAGCCCGGGATGTTCTTGGACTTCATGATGTCCAGGGCCTGGCGGATCCAGCCGTCCAGGTTGTTCGTGTACGTCTTCGCGGCGACCGGCTGGATCTCGACGCGCTGCGTGGAACGGCTCGCGGCGGCCTGGACGGCGTGCGCCTGCGCGGCCTTCTTCGCGGCGGCCTGGACGGCGGCCTTCTTGGCGGCGGCGTCCGCGGCCTTCTTCGCGACGGCGGCGTCGGCGGCCTTCTTCTGGGCCGCGAAGGTGTCGAGCTTGACCGTCTGGGTGGCGAGCTGGTCGGTGACCGTGCCGTGGACGTTCTTCAGGGCCGTGCCGGTGGCGACCTGGGCGGCCGTGGCCGGGGCGCCGGTGGTGACCGTGTCGGCGCTGCTGGGGACGGCCGAGGCGGCGATGGCGGCGACGCCGAGAGCGGCGACACCGGCGATCGCGATCTTGTGCTGCTTGGTCAGGTTGCGACTATGAGCTCGACCGAGAATGTTCTTGGGCATGGCTGAAGGACCTCTTCTGTAGCGCGGAGGTCGCTCTTGCGTCCGCCGTGGGAATCGGTTCCTCCCACACGAACGCCGCGGGGCGGAAACCCACGGCGCTGAGCGACGGAAGCAATTCTTAGCTGGCGCAAAATCCCCAGGCAAAGGTGTGACGTACGATCCCCCATAGTGGATCAGGGAAGGGCAAATCGGGACAGACGAGACCGTCTGCCCCGTTCATGTGGGGGCGGTTTATCTCCTATGCCCTTTCGTACGTGATGTGGGCCCTATGTGCGGGCTCACACCGGCCACCCACCGGTTTCACATGGAGTTGCCGCAGCAATTCGCTGCGTGAGGATCCTCCTCCCTCAGGAGGAGGTGCACGTCGCCGAACTCGTGCCAGAGGTAGAGCCCGCGCAGCGCCTCGTCGTAGGCACGCTCGACCGCGGGCCGCCCGGCGACCGCCTCCAGCATCAGCAGGTGCGAGGCCTCCGGCTCGTGCAGTCCGGTCAGCAGCCCGTCCACCACCCGCACCCCCCGCTCCGGCGTGACCACCAGATCCGTCCATCCCCGCGCCGCCCGGACCACCCCGTCCGCCCCCACCGCCGACTCCACGGCCCGCACCGCCGTCGTCCCCACGGCGATCACCCGGCCCCCACCGGCCCGGACGGCTTCGATCAGCCGCGCCGAGGCCGCGGGCACCGCGAACCGCTCCGGACAGGGCGGCTCGTGCGCCTCCGCCGACGCCACTCCCGTGTGCAGGGCGACCGGCGCGAACCCCACCCCCCGGCTCACCAGCTCCGCCACCGTCCGCGCGGTGAAGGGCCGCGCCGCGCTCGGCATCTCCGCGCTGCCCGACCCGTCCGGCGCGGGCAGTGCGAACACCGTCTGGTAGACCGACAGCGGCTGGTCCCGCTCCGTATAGGAGTAGCGAATGGGCCGCCCGTGCTCCCGCAGCACCTCCGGTACGGCCGCACCGGCGGCGCGCGCCCACCACAGCCGCTCCCCGCGCGGGCTCAGCGGCTCCTCCAGCACCAGCCGGCCCCCGCCCGGCAGCACCACCTCCGTCCGGATGCGCGTGCCCGTACGCGCGCGTGTGGTACCGCGCCCGTCCGGCTCCCGCAGCTCCACGGCCCACCGCCCGTCGTCCCCGCGCGTGGAGAAGTGCACCACCACGCGCGCGTGACCGATCCGTCCGTCCACCGCGGCGGCCAGCGTCGGGGAGGTGTTCACGACCAGGAGGTCCCCGGCCCGCAGCAACCGCGGCAGCTCGGGGAAGGCGTGATGCGTCACCTCCGTACCGCGCGACACCAGCAGCCGTACGGCGTCCCGGTCCAGCCCCGGCCCCCGCTGCTCGGCCGGCACCCGCGCGGACAGCTCCTCGGGGACCCGCACGTCGACGGTCACGGCGCCGCCGGCAGCGCCGGCGCCGCGTACCGCCCACTGGCCGGCCGCTCGTCCAGCAGCCGCAGGAACGCCGGCACCACCCCGGCGGGCGCCGGCCGCGGACCGTGGTCGTCCGGTACGGCCGCCGCGTACAGGTCGGTGGCCATGTCCCCGGGGTCCACCGCCCACACCCGCAGCCCGGGCTCCTCCACCCCCAGCACCGCCGAAAGCTGGTCCAGGGCCGCCTTCGAGGCGCCGTAGCCGCCCCACGTCCCGTACGCCTCGGCCGCCGCGTCCGAGCTGACCGCGATCACCGCACCCGCCGGCGACTCCCGCAACAGCGGCAGCACCCCCTGGACGAGGCCGAGCGCGGCCGTCACGTTCACCTCCAGCGCCCGACGCAGCCCCTCCAGGGGCAGCTCGGCCAGCCGCACCAGCGGCTCCGCGCCCAGCGCGCTCGCGTTGTTCACCAGCAGATCGGCACCCCCGAACTTCTCCGCGGCGGCCACCAGCTCCCCCCGGTGCTCCGCGTCCGTGACATCACCGGGCAGTGCCGCCACCCGCGCCCCCCGGCCGGCGACCGCCTCGGCGGTCTCCGCCAGGGCCCCGGCACCCCGGGCGTCGAGCACCAGATCCCAGCCGCGCGCGGCCAGCGCCTCGGCGAGCGCTCGCCCCAGGCCCTTCGAGGCCCCCGTGATGATCGCTACCGGCATGACAACCGTCCCCTCGTCGCTCACCGCCCACGCCGGGCGGTGACCACAACCTAGGAACGGCACGGTCCCCGCCGCCTCGGACGCGGGCCGCAGAGCACACGGTCCCTTCGGCGTACACCGCACGCCCGGGGCCGCAGGACGTACACCGCGGGCCCTGCGACGCAGGACCTGCGCCCCGCCCGGCCTCCCGGGCGTACGTCTCCCGCCCTAGGCCCAGCGGCCCGGCCCTGCCGCCACAGGTCCGATCCGCACCGCCGGACCCCGCCGGTACCGTGAGGACATGAGTCAAGGCCCCCGGTCCGGCCTCGCCGCGGTCAGCTCCGCGCTGCTGGCCATGAGCAGGCACCTGGAGGTGCGCGACGTCCTCAAGACGATCGTCGCCTCCGCCCGCGAGCTGCTCGACGCGCAGTACGCCGCCCTCGGCGTCCCCGACGACCACGGAGGCTTCGCCCAGTTCGTCGTCGACGGCGTCAGCGACGCCCAGTGGAAGGCCATCGGCCCGCTGCCCCGCCAGCACGGCATCCTCGCCGCGATGCTGCACGAGGCCCGCCCCGAGCGCCTCGCCGACGTGCGCACGGACCCCCGCTTCGAGGGCTGGCCGGCCGCGCACCCCGAACTGGCCGACTTCCTGGGCCTGCCCATCCGCGACGGCGACGAGGTCATCGGCGCCCTGTTCCTCGCGAACAAGAACTGCCCCAAACAGCAGGGAAGCTGCGGGTTCACCCAGGAGGACGAGGATCTGCTCGGCATCCTCGCCCAGCACGCCGCCATCGCCCTCACCAACGCCCGCCTCTACGAGCGCAGCCGCGAGCTGACCATCGCCGAGGAGCGCTCCCGCCTCGCCCACGAACTGCACGACGCGGTCAGCCAGAAGCTGTTCTCGCTGCGCCTGACCGCACAGGCCGCGGCGGCCCTCGTCGACCGCGACCCCGCCCGCGCCAAGGGGGAACTGCACCAGGTGGCCGTCCTCGCCGCCGAAGCCGTCGACGAACTGCGCGCCGCCGTGGTGGAGTTGCGGCCCGCTGCCCTCGACGAGGACGGTCTGATAGCCACCCTGCGCACCCAGACGCAGGTCCTCGACCGCGCCCACACCGCGCGCGTGACCTTCACCGGCAACGGGTTCCGTGCCCTGCCCGCCGCCCAGGAGGAGGCCCTGCTGCGGGTGGCCCAGGAGGCCCTGCACAACGCCCTGCGCCACTCCGGCGCCGGACACGTCGACGTCAGCGTGGCGCGCCGCGGCGGCGGAGCGGTCCTGCGCGTCACCGACGACGGCGGCGGCTTCGACCCGCAGACGGTCCGCCGTGCCGGCCGCCACCTGGGCCTGGTCTCGATGCGGGACCGGGCGAGCGGGGTCGGCGGCACGCTGACCGTGGAATCGGCGCCCGGCAAGGGCACCACGATCGAGTTGGAGGTCCCCGGTGGGTGAAGCGATCAGAGTGCTGCTGGTCGACGACCACCAGGTCGTCCGCCGGGGGCTGCGCACCTTCCTGGAGGTGCAGGACGACATCGAGGTGGTCGGCGAGGCCGCCGACGGAGCCGAGGGAGTCGCCCGAGCCGAGGAACTGCGGCCCGACGTCGTCCTCATGGACGTCAAGATGCCGGGCATGGACGGCATCGACGCCCTGCGCAGACTCCGCGAACTCGACAATCCCGCGCGGGTGCTGATCGTCACCAGCTTCACCGAGCAGCGCACGGTCGTCCCCGCCCTGCGCGCGGGCGCCGCGGGATACGTCTACAAGGACGTGGACCCCGACGCCCTCGCCGGCGCCATCCGCTCGGTGCACGCCGGGCACGTGCTGCTCCAGCCGGAGGTGGCCGGCGCCCTGCTCTCCCAGGAGGAGGCCAACTCCGGCCAGGGCCGCGGCGGATCGCTCACCGAACGCGAGCGCGAGGTGCTCGGTCTCATCGCGGACGGCCGCTCCAACCGGGAGATAGCCCGCGCCCTCGTCCTGTCGGAGAAGACCGTCAAGACGCACGTCTCCAACATCCTGATGAAACTCGACCTCGCCGACCGCACCCAGGCCGCGCTGTGGGCCGTACGGCACGGCGTGACCGGCTGACACCGCACTCCACGAGGGACCGGCCCCCGGCTGTGCGAGGGGTTCCGTTCCGGACTGAGATTCATACCGTCGTGGGAATGTCACCCGGATGGCGCATCCTCCGGCGATCTCCGCCGTTCTGCAGTGCGTGCCGCGGCGGACCGCCGCGGTGATCGCCTAGGAGGGGTTGAAAGTGAAGAACCTGAAGAAGGCAGCGGCCGTGACGATGGTGGCCGGTGGCCTGATGGCCGCCGGTGCGGGGATGGCCTCCGCCACGGACGGTGCCTGGGCCGGCGGCGCCGCCCACGGCTCCCCGGGCGTGGGCTCCGGCAACGTCGTCCAGGTCCCGGTGCACGTCCCGGTGAACGCGGTCGGCAACAGCGTGAACGTCATCGGCCTGCTGAACCCGGCCTTCGGCAACCTCGGCCTCAACCACTGAGGTCCCCGACCCCCGGGGGTCCCGCGTGACGCCGGCCGGGCCCAGCCCGTCCGGCGTCACCGCACGCCCGCGACCAGCGGGCCGCGCTCAGCGGACCCCCCGCTCCCGCTCCTCCACGACGGAGTTGTACGCCGCCACCTGCGCCCGCCGGGCCGTCCGCTCCACCGGCCGCAGCGCCGCACCCCGCGCCGCCATCTCCCCGGCGCTCACCGCACCGCCGGGCCCGCGGTCGTACGCCAGCGAGACCAGCAGCCCCACCCGCTGGGCCAGCTCCAGGACCCGCACCGCACGCGACGGATACCCCGGCGCCAGCACCTCCCGCCCCCGCTCGGAGCGCGCCCGGTACGCGTCGATGGCCGCCTCCGCCACGGGCCCCGAGCCGGCGACGTCCAGCTTCGACAGCACCTCGGTGGCATCCCGCAGCGCCTCCGCCAGCTCCCGCTCCGCCTCGCCCAGCGAGGGCACGTCGGCGGGCGGCGCCTCACGCACCGGCAGCACCGACCAGACCACCTCGACATGGACATCACCCTCGGGCCCGGCCTCGTGCACCGCCGGCACCAGCCCGAACGCGGCCCCGAAGCAGACCACCGCCTCCTCGGCCTCCAGCGCCCGCGCATTGAAGTCGGGCGGACCGCTCAGCCCCAGCGGATGACCGGGCGCCGGCAGCGCGACCCGCAGCCCGGTCGTCCCCAGCGTCCGCAGCCGCCCCAGCGCGAGGGTGAGCCCGACCTGCCCGGATTCACCGGGCAGCCCCTCCACCCGGTGCACCGCGTCCTCGCCCACGATGGCGAGTGCGGCGTCGTCCGGAGAGACAAGTCCGGCCAAAAGGGCGTTTCCCCAAGCGGCGAGGCGTCCTGAACGCGGTTCCGAGAGCATGCCCCCACCCTAAGGACCGGACCGATGGAATGGAGCCGGGCACTGGTGGCGTAGATTTCATATGGGCTGCGCCCACCGGCGCGGCGGACCGAGCCACAGGCGTACGCCAGAGCCGAGACCGGCCACACTGCAAGGGGAGACAACGCGCTCATGAGCGATGTTCTGGAGCTTCAGGACGTATCCGTGGTCCGTGAGGGCCGGGCTCTTGTGGACCAGGTCTCCTGGTCGGTGAAGGAGGGTGAGCGCTGGGTCATCCTCGGCCCCAACGGCGCCGGCAAGACCACCCTCCTGAACGTCGCCTCCAGCTACCTCTACCCCAGCAAGGGCACCGCCACCATCCTCGGCGAGACCCTCGGCACCCCCGGCACCGACGTCTTCGAGCTGCGCCCCCGCATCGGCGTGGCGGGCATCGCCCTGGCCGAGAAGCTCCCCAAGCGCCAGACGGTCCTGCAGACGGTCCTCACCGCCGCCTACGGCATGACCGCCGGCTGGCAGGAGGAGTACGAGGACGTCGACGAGCAGCGCGCCCGCGCCTTCCTCGACCGCCTCGGCATGAGCGACTACCTCGACCGGAAGTTCGGCACCCTCTCCGAGGGCGAGCGCAAGCGCACCCTGATCGCCCGCGCCCTGATGACCGACCCCGAGCTGCTCCTCCTCGACGAGCCCGCCGCCGGCCTCGACCTCGGTGGCCGCGAGGACCTGGTGCGCCGTCTCGGCCGCCTCGCCCGCGACCCCATCGCACCCTCGATGATCATGGTCACGCACCACGTCGAGGAGATCGCCCCCGGCTTCACCCACGTCCTGATGATCCGCCAGGGCAAGGTCCTCGCCGCGGGTCCGATCGAGCTCGAACTCAGCTCCCGCAACCTGTCCCTCTGCTTCGGCCTGCCGCTCGTCGTCGAGCAGGTCGGCGAGCGCTGGACCGCCCAGGGTCTGCCCCTGTCCTGACCCGCAAACGCCCCGCGACTCAGGGGCGCCCCGACCCAACGGTGCCCGGCCCGCTCCCTTTTGCGCCCTGTCCGCCGCCCGACCGCGGTCCTACCATGACCCGTGTGAACGACATCGACGCATGGGTGTGGTGGCTCGTCGGCGCGGCGGCGCTCGGAATCCCGCTCGTGGTCACCGCGATGCCGGAGTTCGGCATGTTCGCGGTGGGAGCCGTCGCGGCCGCGGTCGTCGCCGGTCTCGGCTTCGACGCCGTGATCCAGGTGCTCACGTTCGTCGCCGTCTCCGTCGCCCTCATCGCCGTCGTCCGGCCCATCGCGGCCCGCCACAGCAACCAGCGCCCCCAACTCGCCACCGGCGTCGAGGCGTTGAAGGGCAAGCAGGCCGTCGTGCTGGAACGCGTCGACGGCTCCGGCGGCCGGATCAAACTCGCCGGGGAAATATGGTCGGCACGCGCCCTCGACACCGGCAGCGCCTACGAGGTCGGCCAGGAGGTGGACGTCGTGGACATCGAGGGAGCCACCGCGATCGTCATCTGAGACATCCGGCCCCCGAGTTGGGCGACGGTCTGTCAGACTCGACCAGCAAGATCTTCAACATCCGCGAGATCTGCCGACGGTGCCGAGGCGGAGAGGGGTACGGGGAACACGATGGAACCGGTCATCATCGTCCTGGTCATTCTGGTGGTGTTGGTCTTCATCGCCCTGATCAAGACCATCCAGGTCATCCCACAGGCCAGCGCGGCCATCGTCGAGCGCTTCGGCCGCTACACGCGCACGCTGAACGCGGGACTCAACATCGTGGTCCCGTTCATCGACACCATCCGCAACCGCATCGACCTGCGCGAACAGGTCGTTCCCTTCCCGCCCCAGCCGGTGATCACCCAGGACAACCTGGTCGTGAACATCGACACCGTCATCTACTACCAGGTGACCGACGCCCGGGCCGCCACCTACGAGGTCGCCAGCTACATCCAGGCCATCGAGCAGCTCACCGTCACCACGCTGCGCAACATCATCGGCGGCATGGACCTGGAGCGCACCCTGACCTCCCGCGAGGAGATCAACGCGGCCCTGCGCGGCGTCCTCGACGAGGCCACCGGCAAGTGGGGCATCCGCGTGAACCGCGTCGAGCTGAAGGCCATCGAACCGCCCACCTCCATCCAGGACTCGATGGAGAAGCAGATGCGCGCCGACCGGGACAAGCGCGCCGCGATCCTCACCGCCGAGGGCACGCGCCAGGCGGCCATCCTCACCGCCGAGGGCGAGAAGCAGTCGCAGATCCTGCGCGCCGAAGGTGAGGCCAAGGCGGCCGCCCTGCGCGCCGAGGGCGAGGCCCAGGCCGTCCGTACGGTCTTCGAGGCCATCCACGCCGGCGACCCGGACCAGAAGCTGCTGTCCTACCAGTACCTGCAGATGCTCCCGAAGATCGCCGAGGGCGACGCCAACAAGCTCTGGATCGTCCCCAGCGAGATCGGCGACGCCCTCAAGGGGCTCTCCGGAGCCATGGGCAACTTCGGTCCCCTGGGCGGCGGCGGCAACGGAGGCGGCGCCTCCGTCCCGCCCCAGAACAGCGGCCCCGCCACCGGCCGCCGCGAAAAGCCCAGCATCGACTAGCGGTCGCACCAGGACCCGCCGCCGGGATCCTTCCGCGCCCCTTCGGGGGCGCGGGGCCCGTCGGCTAGGCCGCGTCCCTGGCGAGCCACGCCGGAAGCGCCTCGAAGTCCTCGGCACCCAGAGCCAGCAGCATCGCGTCCGCCGGCGTCGGCTCGAACGGCTCCCGCAGCAGAGCCATCCCGGCCTCGTCCGGCGTCCGGTTCGCCTTCCGGTGATTGTCCTCCGCACACGCGGCCACCGTGTTCAGCCATGTGTCCTGCCCACCCTGCGACCGCGGCTGCACGTGGTCCACGGTCGTGGCCCTGCGCCCGCAGTAGGCGCACCGGTGCCGGTCCCGGACCAGCACCCCCCGCCTCGACCACGGGGCTTGTCTTCGGAACGGCACCCGTACGTACCTGCACAGCCTGATCACCCGGGGCGCCGGTATGTCCACATCGGCACCGCGCATGCGCAGTTCGGGATGGGCCTGCTCGACGACGGCCTTGTCCTGGAGGACCAGGACGACGGCTCGGTTCAGAGTCACCGTCGACAGCGGCTCGAAGCTCGCGTTCAGCACCAGCGTGTCACGCATCCAGCCCACCTCCCGTGTGCACCTGCCCACCCCCCGGCGGGCTCGGATCAACTCTGTACGGGCGCGCCGAGATGGACAACGCAATAAAAAATGCCCGCCTCCGATCACTTCCAAGACCGGAGGCGGGCAAACGTTCAATGAACGCTCGGCTGAATCGGCGCGGTGCGGTCAGCCCTTGCCGGGGTTCTCGTACTCACCGATGAGCTGGGCACGCGCGATCGCGTGGAACCGCAGATTGAAGCCGACGACGGCGGGAGAGGCGTCCGAGTCCGGACCGAGCTTCTCCTGGTCCACCGCGTACACCGTGAAGACGTACCGGTGCGGACCGTCCCCGGGCGGCGGGGCGGCCCCGCCGAATTCCTTCGTTCCGTAGTCGTTCCGCGCGTGCACGGCACCGTCCGGCAGTCCCTCGAACTTGCCGCTGCCCGCACCCGCCGACAGCTCCGTCACCGAGGCCGGGATGTCGAAGAGGACCCAGTGCCAGAACCCGCTGCCGGTCGGCGCGTCGGGGTCGTAGCAGGTCACGGCGAAGCTCTTGGTCTCCGGCGGGAAGCCCTCCCACCGCAGCTGCGGTGAGGTGTCGCCCTCCGCCTGGACCTGAGCGCCGCCCAGCGTCGCGCCCTCCTCGATGTCCGTGCTCGTCACCGTGAACGACGGCACGGGCGGATGGAAGTCGTGGGGGAGCGGCCGCCGCTTGTGCTCGGTCACCTCGGTACCTCCTGATCGATGACGGTAGTCAGCAGCTACCGAGCCTAGAACCAGTTCCGCTTGCTGCCGACCTCGGACAGCCACTGGTTGAGGTAAGCCGCCCAGTCGGTCCCCTGCCAGTCGTTCAGACCCACCTGGAAGGACCGGAAGGTGTCCGAGCCCTCGCTGAAGAGCCCCGGCTTCTTGTCCATCTCCAGGACGACGTCCATCGCGTTCTCGTCGGCGACGAAGCTGACCTCGACCTGGTTCAGGCCGCGGTACTGCGACGGCGGGAAGAACTCGATCTCCTGGTAGAACGGCAGCCGCTGCCGCGTTCCCCGGATGTGGCCGCGCTCCATGTCCGCGTTCTTGAAGCGGAAGCCCAGCTGGATGAAGGCGTCGAGGATCGCCTTCTGCGCCGGCAGCGGGTGCACGTTGATCGGGTCCAGGTCGCCGGAGTCGACGGCTCGCGCGATCTCCAGCTCGGTCGTCACACCGATGTGCATCCCCCGCAGCGCCTGGCCATCGATCGTCGTGACCGGCGTCTCCCAGGGGATCTCCAGGCCGAACGGCACCGCGTGCACCGCGCCGGCCTGCAGCTCGAAGGCACCACCGAGCCGCACCTTGGTGAACTCGATGTCCTGCTTGTACTCCTGGTCGCCGCTCTCCACCTCGACCTTGGCCTGCAGGCCCACGGAGAGACCCTCGATGTTCTGGTTCACGGAACCGCCCTGGATCCGGACCTCACCCTGGACGACACCGCCCGGTACGACGTTGACCTCCGTCAGCACCGTCTCGACCGAGGCCCCACCGGCCCCGAGGCTCGCGAGCAGCTTCTTGAACGCCATTGACTCTCCCTTTGCGAATGGACCCTCGCCCCGTACAAACGCGATCCACCCCCCGCCGGTTCCGCGGGGACGCCGACCCGTCTGGACTACCCTCGGACGGCATGATCGCGCCCCCGGACCGTACGCCACTGCCCCGAGAGTTCTTCGACCGCCCGGTCCTGGAGATCGCCCCCGACCTTCTCGGGCGCATCCTGGTCCGGACTACTCCCGACGGCACGATCGCACTCCGTCTCACCGAGGTCGAGGCCTACGACGGCCCGAACGACCCGGGATCGCACGCCTATCGCGGTCGTACCGCCCGCAACGAGGTGATGTTCGGTCCGCCCGGACACGTGTACGTCTACTTCACCTACGGCATGTGGCACTGCATGAACCTCGTCTGTGGTCCGGAGGGCCGGGCGAGCGCCGTTCTGCTCCGCGCCGGCGAGGTGGTCGAGGGCGCCGAGCCGGCCCGCAAGCGTCGACTTTCGGCCCGCAACGACAAGGAACTGGCCAAGGGGCCGGCTCGCCTGGCCACGGCCCTGGGGGTCGACCGCTCCCTGGACGGCACGGACGCGTGCGTACCGGACGGGACCCCGCTGAGGATGCTGACGGGCGCCCCCGTCCCTCCCGACCAGGTACGCAGCGGTCCGCGCACCGGAGTGGCCGGCGCAGGCGGAGACGGTGAGCTGTACCCGTGGCGCTACTGGGTGGCGGACGATCCGACTGTGAGCCCCTACCGTGCGCACGTGCCGCGGCGCCGACGAAGTTGACTCGCCCCCGCGAGGTGCGTAATGTATCCCGAGCCGCTGAACCGGGTACGGCGATCGCCTGCAGCCGGAGCGGCCAACCCACTACCTAGCTACAGCCCCTGGACGGGGTCGATTCTGGCGCGCCCGCGCGCCTGAATTCGAACTCGGGCGACTCGATTATGAGTCGCCGGGGGAATCGGCTAACGTAGTGAATGTCGAAAGGCCGACGAGCGAAAGCCCAAAGCCCCAGACAATCCCGCCGACCGGGAATCGGACGCCGAAAGGATCTGATAGAGTCGGAACCGCCGGAAAGGGAAACGCGAAAGCGAGAACCTGGAAAGCACCGAGGAAATCGGATCGGAAAGATC